>NZ_PNBY01000001.1 GCF_005886875.1 Pseudoalteromonas aurantia
AGTTTTAATTGACATCCATTTAAAAGTTTTAATTGACATCCATTCAAAATTGATTGTTTTTCATTCATTTCCTATCTTTTAAATTCAGCTTAAAAGATAGGCGTTTTACCACATGGCTACAGCACGTAAAAGACAAGTGAGTTTAACGGATACCAAATACTATCATTGTATTTCACGGTGTGTTCGTCGTGCCTATTTGTGTGGTGAAGATAAGGTAACAGGGCAATCGTATGAACATAGAAGAGGGTGGATAGAAGCAAAGCTGCTAGAACTTTCAAAAGTGTTTTGTATTGATGTGTGTGCGTATGCGGTGATGAGTAACCATACGCATATTGTACTTTATGTAGATGATATAAAAGCTAAAAGACTGAGTGATAAAGCGATGATTATCAGATGGCATAAGCTGTTTAAAGGCACCATACTGTCTCATAAGTCCCTTCAAGGTGAGCGGCTAGACTCAGCGCAGCAAACCTTTTTAAATAAAGACATTGAACAATTTATTTCCCTTCGTCCGAGTGCGCTCAACACCAATAATAGATTGAATGCCTGGCCAGTCTTGCCTAATGTCTTTATTTAATAAAGTCGCATCAAGTCTATAAACAGTTCGTATTTCCTCTCGACCATGCCCCTTATCTGAAGTGACTTGCGTGTCCATCCCCAGCTCGCCAGCATCAAATTGTTGTTGGAATACATTTGAAATTGCCGAATATAGTTTTTTCTGATTGCCCTTAGCTTGCACCACATAGTCTGCTTTGCGGCTGATAAGTTGGTTTAGCGTCTCTTTTTGGCAATGCATTGCATCTAATGTGACCATCGCACTAGTAATATCAAGCATGTGAAGTAATTCACGTACTGCTGGGATTTCATTCGTTTTGCCATCGACACAGTTATGGAGCAAGGTCAGCCCTGAATCGCAATCGTAAGCCGAAACCAAATGAAGTTTATCCGTCGCGCGTTTGCTCGCACCACGAATAGTCTTGCCGTCAAAAGCGATGACTGGCATGCCTGACTTTTCTCGTTGTTGATTTACTCAGCTGTACAGAGCTAGCAGTAATGAGTCGTTATCAAGGCCTCGAAAGATATGAGCGATACTGTGCCGCGTGGGAATACCGTGTGCAAAAGAGCGAAAACGTCTTAACCATGGGAGTTTTTTATTACCATATATTTCAATACCTTGCCAACCTTCACAGCCTGAGGTTATGGCGCTTATTATCAGAAATATGATATCAACCAGGTTATAGTGCTGATTAATCGTTGAGCGGTTTTCTTTGACTAGTTCGAGATGAGAAAATAAAGACATTGCGATAAATAAATAGGAAAAACTGATGCTATTAGATCATAGATTTGCCTTGTTTACAAAGTGTGATCCCGCCCTGAGTTTAATTGAGTCGAACAGATCTAAGTTAGCTTACAGTCCGTATAGTATTTGTTTAGGAGTGTTTATGAAATTAAGTAAATTAGAGAAATTCTTTGAAGTTGAAAAAGTGGTTTTTCACAGCCTTGATTTAGCCTTGTACAATGTAAGTGCTATTGTTGAAGGTGAAGAACACATGATAACGGATGAAAAAGGTGAAAGACTAAAAAGTCACAATTTACTAAGCCTGCAAAAAAAGCTTCAACATGTTCGTACAAATAACCAAGTTATTCGACAATCAAGTGCCTATGATGAAATGATCGGTGGCCCAGTTAAAACTAATAATGAAATGGAAGTACCATTAGGCGACAACAAATTATATTAGCTTTTATTTTTTTGACGATCGCTTTTAATTTAGCCAGTTCCCTATTCTGTGCATTCTGATAGTCAAATAGTGTGTTAGTAATGATTGTGTGCTGGCATTGATTTTTTTATAAAAGCTCGTTTTTTAATTTATTTTTAAATGCATGACCCTGTTTTGTCATTTTTGTAGATGTCGGCTTATTAAAGTTAATTTTTTATTTTCTGTGCGACCGAATATTTCCGATTGAATGTAGTATCACTAAAATATCAGGCTGATATGAAGTTGGATATGTCTTCGTTTCTATTGTTGGGTGATATTTGGGCTTGATATTCCACTTGCTTATAGCATTTTTTACTTAATTAGGTCATATTCCTGATTTGCTAAGTACAACTTAAATATTAGTTGCTCAATATTCATGGATCGAGTATTTTGCTTAAGAGAGAAACGGATACCTTCATAGGTATTGCAAGCATATTGCTTTATTTTAAAGTTAGGTCTATTTCAATGTTGTAATTGTAGTCTCTCTCCTGATTAAAAGACAACAGTAATAGTATGGAGATATTAATGACACATTGGTCAGATTTTTTCCCTTATGTTTTTATGGCGATTAAAGTTATTGCGTTATGTGTGGCTGGCTTTTTTGCCATTAAATGGCATTTTGATCAAGATAAAAAATTGAAGAAAAAAAAAGCTGAAAAAGTTGAATCTTAAGCTGTTTATCCACTTCAAAATACGAATGTTTAACCCCCTATGGAACTTATAAACATGGGCTAACGTTGTGTTTATACCTTTAATTGATATAAATTCTTGCCAAGCTCGGTAAGCACTTTAGTTCGCTGACATAAGGCTATGAAATATCTGCTTAGAAGTTGTCGAGTCTGCTTTAAGCCAATTTCAATATCTGTGAAATCCTAAGTGCCACACTGGGCTTGTCTATATATCTTACTTTCTTACTCTCAAGTCACCACAATGCGCGTATTTGGGCAGGCTTATTTTGACCATTTTACAGACAACTTTTCATTAAGCAGTTATTTTGCTAAAGAGCGGTGAACACGTTACACGTTGCGACTAGGCCATTCAGCTGATTAATTTATAGCTAGATCTGCCTGTTGTTTTTCTGCACTGTTTTGTGAGCCGATTTAATATTTAACGTTTAAATTATCCACTTATATCGAAATGTTCTGATTGATTACAACAAGTTGAACCTGTGAGTTATTTTTTTGAGATAGAAATACACTGAATATTTCAACGGTTTGGTTAGTTAGGATGATAATTGCACAAATCGTTACAATATCACATTTCGACTGTGTTTTTTGTAACTTGAGCGATTTTTTACACACTTGTTTTATTTGTTAGGTTAATGTTCGAATTGAATAATATAAAAACAGACTTTGGTGTGAAAATGAAAACTCTCGCAAAAACAGCATTAGCTGTCTCCTTAGCATTGGCTTCTGCTCATGTATTCGCAGAAAATAGTGAACAAGAAAAATCAATTTTTAGTAGTGAAACGTTTGAAGCGATGAAGCTTCGTAATATTGGTCCTGCTTACATGTCTGGACGTATCGCAGACATTGCAGTTGACCAGAATAACCCGTCAACATGGTATTCCGCAGTTGGCTCTGGCGGGGTATGGAAAACGGTAAACGCGGGGACGACTTGGACGCCTATTTTTGATAAGCAAGCTGTATATTCGACGGGTGATGTAACGATAGACCCAAGCAATTCGAACATTATATGGGTCGGCACAGGCGAAAATAACGGTGGTCGTCACATTAGTTTTGGTGATGGTGTTTATAAGTCACTAGATGGTGGAAAAACATGGAAAAACATGGGGCTGAAAAACTCTGAACGTATTTCCGATATTATTGTTCACCCAACAGACTCAAAAACCGTATGGGTGTCGGTACAAGGCCCATTATGGACCAGTGGCGGTGAGCGGGGTTTATACAAAACCACTGATGGCGGTGAGACTTGGAAGCAAGTTTTGAAACCTGAAAATGAGTGGACCGGTGTTACTTCGTTATTAATTGACCCTAGGAACCCAAACAAGCTTTACGCTGCTACATGGTCTCGTCAAAGAACGGTGGCCTCTTATGTTGGTACTGGCCCAGGTGCGGGCATTCATACCTCAGATGACGGTGGTGAAACTTGGCAGGCGCTAAAAACAGGATTACCTACTGGCAACATGGGTAAAATTGGTATGGCGATTTCGCCGACAAACCCCGATGTGCTATACGCAACAATTGAAACTGATAACCGTAAAGGTGGCTTTTATCGCTCGCAGAACCAAGGCGCGAGTTGGAGTAAAGAATCTGACGAAGTAGGTGGTGGCACCGGCCCTCATTATTATCAAGAAATTTTTGCAGACCCTCATCAATTTGATCGGGTCTACATTGCGAGTAACTACAGTAAAGTGTCTAACGATGGTGGTAAAACGTGGACACCAATCAGTACAAAACGCAAACATGTAGACGACCATGCTTTTGCTTTTCACCCGACAGATCCAGATTTTGTCCTTATAGGCTCTGATGGTGGTATTTACATGTCACATGATCGCATGGCGAACTGGCGTTTCATGGCAAATTTACCGCTGACGCAATTTTATAAAGTCGCCCCAGATGATGCCGAACCGTTTTATACGGTTTATGCGGGGGCGCAAGATAATTCTACGCAAGGTGGCCCTTCACGTACCGCTCGCTCTGAAGGGATCAAAAACAAAGACTGGTTTTTAACGCTAGGTGGTGACGGCCATCAACCTGCGGTAGAACCGGGTAATCCAGATATTATGTATTCACAGTGGCAACAAGGCAATTTAACACGTCATGATCTAAAAACCCGTGAAGGTGTTTATATAAAACCGCAACCGCGTCCGGGCGAGCCTGCTGAGCGCTTTAACTGGGATGCACCTATTAATGTATCCAGTCACGATGCCAAGCGACTATATTTTGCATCACAACGGGTTTGGCGTTCAGACGATCGAGGTGATAGTTGGAACCCAATATCAGGCGATTTGACTAAAAATGGTAATCGCATGCACATGCCGATGATGGGCAGAACGTGGTCAGTAGAAGCGGGCTGGGATATTTATGCAATGTCTGAATATCATACCATTGCAAATTTCACAGAAAGCCCAGTGAACGAAGACGTTCTATGGGCAGGCACGGATGATGGCCTTATTCAAGTCACAACCAATGGTGGTAAAAATTGGAAAAAGATTGATTTGAGTAATGTTGATGGTGTGCCAGCAACCGCGTATGTTAATGATATTCGGGCTGACTTATTTGATGATAAAACCGTTTATGTTGCACTGGATAACCATAAATATGGGGATTTCAAACCTTACCTTATAAAGTCAACTGACTTAGGGAAGAGTTGGCAATCATTGGCAGATACATTGCCTGAGAAACACTTGGTTTGGCGTATCGTACAAGATCATGTGAAAAAAGATCTTATGTTTATTGGTACAGAATTTGGTATTTTCTTCACCGTAGATGGGGGTAAGAAATGGACTGAATTAGATGGTGGGATCCCAACGATTGCCACCCGAGATGTAAAAATACAGCGTCGTGAAAACGACTTGGTTGCTGGGACTTTTGGTCGTGGTATTTATATTCTTGATGATTATGCCCCACTGCGAAAACTAACCGAACAGTCGATGGAGCAAGATGCACTATTGATCGCGCCGAGCCGACCAGTTAAATGGTTTCAATTAGATGGTAATCATGCCAATACTGACGGCGATGATCGTTTTTCAGCGAAAAACCCAGAACATGGCGCAACGTTAACTTATTTCTTAAAAGAGAGCTTATTAACGGCAAAAGAAACGCGTCAAGAAGCTGAAAAAGAGATGGTTAAAGAGAAAAACTACCCTAAATACCCAGATTGGGAAGATATTGAGAAAGAAAATCAAGAAGCCAAGCCAGTGGTCTACCTTGAAATTCGAGATGCGTCAGGTGAGTTTGTAAACCGTGTATCAGGTAAAGCGAAAAAAGGATTACATCGCGTTACATGGGATATGACTTATGCGTCAGGTAAAGCGGTTACCGGTGCCGAGTCATCGGGGTGGAGCCCATTCAATGCCGGCTTAATGGCCATTCCGGGTAAATATACTGCGACCTTGCACAAACGTGTAAATGGTGTTGTGTCTCAGCTGGCCAGCCCAGTTGAATTTGAGTTAAAGCCAATTACGGACAGTGCATTTTCTACTGCGACTAACAAAGAGGTACTGGCATTTGGCAAACAAGTCTCCGAGGCTCAGAAGCGAATTACAGCGGTAAATGCAGTATTGGGTGAGTTGAAAAAAACGATGAAAACCTTGCGTACTGCAATAGATCGTACACCGGGTAACATTGAATCATTAGAAACGAGCTATGCAGATATTCAGAGCGAAGCTAATGAGATCCACTTTGACCTAAATGGCTTAAACTCTCGTAATCGTATGGGCACAAAACCGGCAAATATTTCGAGCCGATTGGGTTATGCGATGACGGCAGCTTGGTCATCTTATGGGCCGACGCAACAGCATAAAGAGCAGTTTTCTTATGCGATTAAACGGTTAGACAGTGTCAGTAAACGTGTGAAAGAGTTACAAGAAAGTACCGTGCCTAACTTGCAAAAATCAGTGATTGACGCAGGTGGTCCTTGGACAACAGGTGCACCACTGATCACTCGCTAACGCGATTGATAAACAGCATTGCATGTTGTGATGCTGTTTATCTTGTATTCAAGGCTAAGTTTAGCGTTAAGTTTAACGGGAAGCCATCAGTGAGAGTAAAGCCTCGCACTGATGGCTGCCTCTATGTTTTATCGCAATATTTTAGTGCCCCTCCTTTTGTAATAACCAACGACTAAAGCAGTATCTCAACATGAAAACGATGTATTCCATTTTATTATGCACGCTTTCTTGGCTCAGTAATGCCAACGAGCGTGAATTTGAAATCATGGAGATTTTATTACCGAAACAGCCTTTGGCAATCGCAGGGGCTGGCCAAGCTGTGTCAGATATTGACGATCAGCTTAACTATTCTTTAAACAGAACGATTGCCGATCAACTTGCCACATTGGTAGGAGTCAATCTATCAGGGCAAGGTGGACAATTTCAGAGTTATTCCATTCGAGGGTTCAGTCGAGGTAGAATAAGAACTGAGATTGACGGTATTCCTATTATTACAGATAGACGAGCTGGTAATTCAGCTTCATTTATTGCCCCAGAATTGTTTAGTTTAGGTCATGTGATCAAAGGGCCAAGTTCAACCCTTTATGGTTCTCAAGCGTTAGGGGGCGTAGTCAGTTTAAGCACCGAGGCGCCAGATCAAACGCAACTGACGCTATCAGGTAAAACAGCGGGTGAAGGCATGAGTTTTGCGGTGAATCATCAACTACATGACTTTACCTCAGCGTTTGCCTATCAACATGCCAACAATGATAAAGCCGTGGATGGCACATCGTTAAATTCGCACTTTGAGCGAGCTTCTGGGTTGCTCAGGTATAAAAACGTGCATAATGGCGTCACCACAACGGTTTCTTGGCTCCCAAGCTATGGAAAAAATATTGGTAAAAGCAATCGAAAGTTCCCAATAAAACAAGTGAGTAGTTACCCAAAAGAACGTCACTCGTTGGCGCAACTGCAAATGAATGCAGGGGAGCAATGGTCTGCTAAGCTATTTCATCATTATCAAAATTGGGATAGCAAAACGCTGAGGCTAGAACGCTATGATGGCCTTACACAGTATCAGGGCCATACACTGGGTGGTCAATGGTTGCAGCAAGTAATGATAGACGACTTTAAAACGCACTGGGGAGTTGATTGGCTCTCGCGAAAAGGGGTAAAGATCACCAGCGATTATCGCCTATTCAATGCAGACTTAACTGCTCAGAGTGAACGAATGAACAACGAGATGGCAGGCAAAGAAGACAACCTCGGTTTATATGGTAAATCGGCTTGGCAATGGCGAGATACCACGTTTGATTTGGGTGTTAGATATGACTGGATAAAACAACACAATCAATTGGCATACAGTACCATTGATAGGAAGTTAAATGCTTCTTTTGCTATATTACAGCCGGTGTCAGAGCAGTTATCGATAGGGTTAGATATTGCCACTGGCTTTCGTTATCCAACACTGACGGAGCGCTTTTTCCTTGGCAAAACACCGCGCGGTCTTATTGCGGGCAAGCATGAATTAAAACCAGAGAGTAGCATAGGAAGCCAACTGGCAGTGACATGGTTCCCGCATGAGCAGGTTCGGGTATATGGTGCTGTATATGATTATCAATTAGATAATTACATAGAAGGTTATGAGCCAAGTGACGAACAAATCAGCTATAAAAATCTCGACAAAGCAGCGCTTTATGGTTTTGAAACAGAGTTACAGTGGTATCAAAATAGTATGATTGAGCACACCTTAAGTTATCAGCAGCAATCAGGGAATGACAATTCGGGACAAAGATTGGCGGGGCTACACCCGAGAAAGTTAGCTTGGAATATGTTACTCACTTTGCAAGATTGGACCGTCGTCAATGCTATTCGTTACTATTTACCGGCCAAGAAAGTAGGCGACTCTGAACTGGCGCGAGACCGTTTTATGGTATGGGACATTTCCTTTGAGCATCAAATTAATACCACACAATCGGTTAGCTTGAGTGCGCATAATATTACCAATAAAGCGTATTATGCCAGTTTGGATGATGATGCCCCATTTCAACCAAAACGACATGTTAAATTATCAACCCGTTGGCAGTTTTGAAGGACAGTATGCGTTTTAAAAAAACCAATAGAACCATTCATAAATGGGCAAGCATTGCCATTTCATTACCCTTACTTGTAGTGTTAATTACCGGTATTTTACTGCTGGTAAAAAAAGAATTTAGTATTATTCAGCCTCCAACAGCAAAAGGTATAAGCACCCAACCTAGCATCCCTTTTGAGCAGGTATTGATAATTGCAAAATCGGTAGAAGAGGCGCAAATATTAAGTTGGAACGACATCAATAGATTAGATGTGAGACCGAGTAAAGGGATCACTAAAATTCGTAGTAATAACAGCGTCGAAATTCAAATAGACAGCAGTACAGGGGAAATTTTGCATGTTGCTGAACGTAATTCAGAATTGATTGAGTCGATACATGATGGCACTTTCTTTGAAAAAAATGCCAACCTGTGGCTTATGTTGCCTCTTTCATTTATTGTTCTCGTGATCTCGGTGACTGGGATTATTTTGTTTATTCAGCCATATATCAAAAACAAAAAGCATAGAAGAAGATAAGACGCGCGCAGCGATCAACAGTTAAGACGCATCAAGCATTAACACACCGCTATGTTTGGAAGTTTGACTTGCACAAAGAGCGGCAAAAAGAATGTTATAAACATTTAGCAATCACACAGTGTTAGGTTATAAACTCATCCCTTGTGGCAGAAAATTATTTATAACCTAACGACTTCATTTATCGTGAAGGCGCACCACTGTAACGTGGTTTAGCTGCCAAATTGAAAGCGAAATCCGGTATTAACGGTAAAACCATCATTTCTTGACCATATGTCAGTCGTCCATCTGCCGCTTGGAGACTGTGTTGGTAATAAGAGCGAGTCTTCTTTGGTTTGTCGTACGTCCAGTAAATTCTCGGCGTTAATAAACCAGCTGACTTTGCCCAAAGTGATTTGCCCTAATAAGCCTAAATGCCAATAGGCGTCGCTTTTTTCACGATAAGGGTTGTTTGTGAGGTGCTGTGTGCCAGTATAGTATGCTTCAAATCCGACTAAATGACTGCCATGTTCTTCCCACATAATTATTGCACCCGCTGAGTGTTTTGGGGTGAGTGAAAGCGGGGTACGTGTAAGCAAGCCACCATCGCCTTTGGTGGCGTCAGTATATAAATAACTCCCGGTCAATTTGATGTCTCGCCAGCGATATCGTAACAGCAATTCTGCGCCTCGGATCTCTGTTTGACCTGTGGCATTGATAATTTGAACTTGTTGTAGTGCGTTTTCTGGCGCATTGTCTATGAGCTGTAACTCTGTGACACCTTTAACATCTGAGGCGAATAATGTAACGCTTGCTTCAATACTATCAACGACATAGCTTATATCAATTGATGCTGTTGTCGCGCGTTCTTCCTCTAAGTTCTCTAGCGGTGCGAGGCGTGATAGCCCTACATCTTCTATGTCTTCGATAAACGGCGTTGGCGCAAAAAATCCTTTACCGTATGAGCCTCTTATCGTCCAACTTTCAGGGTTGTATAGCACAGATAGTCTGGGGCTGACTTGGGTGCCAAATTCACTGTGCCAATCGGCACGCGCGCTGAGTGACAGTGAAGTCGTTTCGCTGGCTTCATAATCTATCTGCGAGAAAAGACCAGGTACATCATAGGTATAATTAAACACTGGGTAGTCAACAGAGTCGAATTTATCAGATTGATAGGCAATACCTAATACCCAAGCAGTTGCCTCATTAAACCCTGAAACACTGGACTCGATTAAGTAACTTTCGTGTGTATCATCTTCTTGTATTTGACCGAATTGATGATCATGTTCTTGGTGCATGGCAGAGCCTCGCACATTGAGATTGAGAGTGTCATCCAAGGGTTTATCAAATATAAAACCACTGTCTAATCGCACAGAGTCTTGCGTTTGTGCAAACGGATTGCCATCGGGTAGTAAGGCGTCATTTAATGTTCCACCATGGCGTTGTTCGGTCATTGCACCAAAGGTGAGGTATAAATTTGCACCACTGTCATCAGACCAATATAAGCGCGGTCGCACGCTTGCTCGCTCATATCCTGCTAAGTCTATCCAGCCATCATCGTCTAAATCTTGTTCTTTTTGATGGTGTACCCCCGTGGTAACTGACGCACTCAGTGTGTCGGTTAACGGTGAGGAAAAATACGCGGTGATATCTTGACCATTCTTTGACGTTGCATTGAATAGCGTTTCGCCTTCAAATTCTTCAGACGGTGTACGCGAGATAAGATTTATTACGCCGCCGAGTGCAGACCCACCATACAAAGAAGACGCAGAGCCTTTGATAATTTCTACATTAGCTAAATCTGTGGGCGGAATTTGTAGTAGTCCAATGGAGGCTGTTTGACCACCATAGAGTGGGAGTCCATCACTTAAAAGCTGAGTATATCTGCCGTATAAACTTTGTAATCTAATATTTGCGCTACCTAATGCCGGTGAGGTGTTTTGTACCCTTACACCACCGGTTTCGGCAACGAGCATTGAAATATTTCCTGGCCGCATTAAGGCTTTTTCTTGTATTTCTTCTCCATTAATAATTTCGGTGCGTGTCGCAGACTCGGTCACTATCCGACCCAAACGGGATGCTGTCACCTGAATTTTTTCTATTTTTTTATCATCATGGGCGTCATGATTATGTTCATCATGGTGCTCGCCAGCCTGAGAAAGTGATGGAAATAGTAATATGGCTGTGGCCAGCTTAGTTAATTTAGTTCGCATTATTTACCTCAAAGAATGCTAAAAATGGTGCGCGTTGCGCAGAGTTCGCTTTTATTTTTTAATAAGTCAGAAAACAGACGGAGCTGTGCTCTTTATGAGGTAAAAATTGGGGGGCGAAAAGGGAGTGATAAAATGGAAATTGGCTGCTTATTTATAGACGAATAAATTGGTCCATTGACATACATAAAGCCGATCATTTGTGGTTCATTGAGTATGTACAGTGCTGACGTACAAGCATTTGCAGGACAAATACAGTCTATTTCACAGCAGTTAGTGTCACAGCAGTTTGTTAATTGACAGTCACTGTCAGCGCTTTCTATGTGTTGTGGTTGTTCAACATGTTCGGTTACTATGTGGACGTCTGAAGAGGCTTCAATAGAAAATGAAGTGTGATAAGCCATAGCTTGCCCGATGAAGGCAACCATCATCATGATAGCGATGCAGGTTTTTGAAAGTGGCTTGAACATGTCAATCTCATTAATGTATGTGAACGTTCGTGATAAAGTTCGCGAGACAATCTAAAGCAATAGTGTAATGATTTTTTCAGTTGATGTGAATATCATCACGGTTTTTATTCAGTGACTGAGCGACGGTAGATGAATTACCTAAGCTCAGTCACATAGTTTATAAGTAGCCTTTCTTTATTCGCGAGTGTTGGATTGACTATTTTGTTGTTTGAGCAGATGTTTCAATTCTTGGATTTCGTTGTGCAAGTCTTCAATCGTTGGAACATTTTTGGCACTTTCTTTTTCTTGACGTAATTTTGAACGCTCATCTTCCATGACATTTACCACAATACCAATCACCATGTTTAGAAATGCAAATGCAGTAAAAAAGATGAATGATAAATAGAAAACCCATGACATTGGGTACACTTCCATTGTTTCATATTGAATATCGGTCCAATCTTCAAACGTCATGATCCTAAATAAAGTCAACATTGAAATCGCAATATCTCCCCATAAAACAGGGTTTATATCAGCGAACACAAAGCTGCCGATTGCGGCATAAATGTAGAAAATGATAAACATTAATAGAATGACATAGCCTAATTGCGGCATTGCTTTAATTAATGAGTTGATCAGTACACGCAATTCAGGGACGACCGATACCATTCTAAGTACCCGAAAAATCCTAATAAGCCTTGCAAGCAAAGCCATTTCACTATCGTTGATAGGGATCAAGCTAATCGCAACCACTAAGGTATCAAAAATATTCCAACCTTTTTTGAAAAAGCTTTTTTTATCATCGTCGGCAATAAAACGTACTGAGATCTCAAATAGAAAGAATAGCGTGATAAATATGTCGAGAATATAGGTGACTGAGACTGCAGTATTAGACAATGTAAAAGTTTTTGCGCCAATTTCCAGAGCGGAAATGATGATCACGGCTACGACTGTGAGCTCAAATATTTTGTTGTTTTTTAAATTGTTCAGATTAAGTTTGATAGTTTCGTACATAGGCGAAGGATCTGTTTAGTTATTTGATTAAAGACAATGTGATTATATCCTAGTTAAGTTTCAACTCTAGGTATGATTGCTGCAAAAAGCGTTACAGAGGATGTTTTTTAGTGATTTGGCAGAGCAGTATTGGCAATTAGGGCTCTTCTAAGTCCAAATATTAGAGGAGCCCAACTATGTTTAGTCGTGTATGTTTGACTCTAAAAATCAGCTAAGCGTAAAAACGCCCCATATGCACGTGTGTACGCGGTAGGGTTGATTTGCTTTAGTGTATTTAGATCAGTTAAAGATTGGGGGGTGGCTGTCCCATTATAGGCTTCTACGCTGCCAAAGATGACTTGGCTTTCAAAGGGGGTTGCTGCAAAGTTGAGTCCTTTCAAGTCGGCAATGCAGCTTGTGTCTGGTTGTGACCATAAATTATTGATGAAGCTATGCATAATATCTACGCCACAGGTATTTGCATGGTCTTTTTTGCTATAAGAAACAAAAATAACGCCATGCTCTGTTTCAGGCAATTCAACATAGCGCTGGTTGTTGTTGGTAAACGCGCTTTGAACAATAGGCACATAATAATGCGGCGTTTGTGGGTCTAAATCGCCATTGAGTAATAGAGTTGGCATGTAGTGTCTTGTTGGCTGGTAGATATACGGATCTGTGTAGCGATTTCCCCACACTTGTTTATCTATATGTCTTTGGTGCAGCAGGTACCCCGGAATACATGAAATAGCATCTTTACAATATGCCAGCTTGGATTGAAGATCGATTTCGTTGTAATTAATCTCATTTTGGACAATAAGTTTTGACACGATGGGCGATGAGTTAAACGGATCTTTAGCGGCGAGTTCAATAAACTGTTTGCCTACGCCTTTGAACATAAAATTATGCAAGTTGTTGAGTGCGATTACATCGTTATCATTACATCGAGCTAACCGGTGATACATGGGCATTAATATTTGCTCAACTGAGCGGCTTAATGCAAGCAAGGATATAACCTGTAACTCGAAACGTTTTAAATCAGTCGCAGGGCAATGCTCTGAAGCATAAACACGGTTGACTAAGGTTTTGAGTTCTTCTACTGAGCTTAAGCTTAATTCACTGCGACAGAATTCGTCACTTTGGCAATAGGCAAACATATCGGCGAAGATGTCATTGAAGTTTTTGTCCCATGAATCTAGGCCAAACTTTTCACTAGGCACGACCGAATCTAAAATGATCCCTTGTGCCCCTGTGGGGGCGACTTGACTAAATCTCTGCGCCCAGAGAGTGCCATATGATGCGCCATATACATAAGTGGGTTGCCAATCGAGCGTTTTACTTTTTGTGATTGCGTATTCAAGGTCTTTGGCGGCTGAGGTTGTGGTGAATTTATACAAACCTTCACCCCATTGCTGGTGGAGGTCATTAAAACAGGTTTGCGCATAGTCAGCGTAGTCTACTAATAGCGGGTTACTGCATGTTAAGTGTGTTGACCATCCGACACCTCGATGCTCAAGGACGTATAAGTCATAGTCTCGAGTAAAATGATTGAGGTGTGTCTCATATTCATCAACGTAAAAGCTGCCAGATGCCCCCGGGCCGCCTTGTAAAAACCAAATTTGACCTTGGCTATTGCCCGACTTTGCAGGGTACTTAGAGACCAAAACATCTATTTTTTTGCCATGTGGTGTATCCCAATCAAGTGGCACTTCAGCCAAACTACATTGGTTTCTGTTGTCGTAACTTTGAAATTGCGTCGGGCATTCACCCCATTCAAAGTCGACATATGGACTGTAGCTTACGTTTTTTATGGGCGTTGCCAAGGAGTTGAATGCGCTTAGCATACCGACACAGGCGAGTGTGGTTATAAATTGTTTCACGGTGATCCTTCCTATTCATGTTGTAAATAAAACCATCTTAAATAACGCTTTTTTTACTAAAAAATAACATTGGGGCGGAGGTTTGGTATAATTTCAATTTTTCTGGTGTTTGAAACGAGAGATAGATAGCACTTTAACGCTCAGTGATCACCTAGCGCGATTTTTTGTGCTGGCTAATTTTATAGAGCCTGAATAAAGAAAGAGTAAGATAAATTGCATACAGAAATAGCTTTTCAACCCAGGTTGTTTTTTCATAAGCGCCATACACTCTGAGATAGTCGTTAAATATAAAGAGTCCAATATCGGTAAAAGACATTGTCATCTTAAAAAACTTACCTCCATGGGTTTTAATGGTTTTGATATAGAAAACAGTGAAAAATAGAATGCCAGTAACGACATCGCACCGGGCACGACACTTGGAAGTACTAACAATGATGATAGAGAAAGCAAACACCATCCAAGGTATTTCATAATATATGTCCTTGTTGTATTGCTGAACAATTATGAAAATAACTTTTTCCTTACGATTTTTCTATATTCGCTGGGGGTTTGCTGTAACCGAGTTTTGAAGATCCGCGTTAATAAACCTTGTGCACTGAAGCCAACAGAAACCGCAATATCCTGCAAAGATAAATTACTGTTTGCTAGAAGCTCCTTTGCGCTTTCTAAGCGAAGGACTTGTAAGTAGTCAGCAGCAGTTTGGCCTGTCGCGGCTTTAAAACGGCGATTAAAGGTCCGATAGCTCATATCAAATTGTTGAGCGACTTCTGCGAGTGTGATCTCATTGGCAAAATTGTGCTTCATCCAAAACTGTATCGCCGCAATTTGTTCATCAGGGTGTTTGTCGACAGCGCCTTCTAAATATCGTTGCTCTTCATAGGGTTTACGAATTTCATGAGAAAAGTTTTGTTGCACGTGATTGGCCGCTGCTGGACCATAAAGCTGAGAGATCAAATGCACAATGACATCAGCCAAGGCATTGAGGCTAGCCACTGTGTAGATGCGTTCTGATTGCGTTATGAAAAAATCGGGTTTCAAGACAACTTGAGGGTAATCACGTTGAAATTGCTTTGCGTAATGCCAGTGAGTAGTGGCAGGGTGAGTATTTAAAAGCCCTGACTCGGCCAAAAAGCAGACGCCGGTTCCAACCCCTATCAGGGTGCCACCTTGTTGCCAAGTCATGACTAGTTGCTTGGCGATATCATTATTTTTTCTGACAACAGGGCGAGGGTTACGCCATATGCTGGGCATAATGACGTAGTCTTGTTGAGCAAGTTTGGTCAAATCGCCATTGGGACTAAGCTGCATACCCAAGTTATTTTCAACCGATTGCTCATGTTGCGCCAGCCAATTGAGTTTTAAAGGAATGAATTTTTCTCCTAAATGTCTTTTGGCGTAGGCTTCACCAGCTCTGAGCATTTCAGCTGGAAGTGTGACACTGGTGAACAACATGTGCTCATATAAGGTAAATGCGATATTTATTTCTTGTTTCATCTGGACTGACCACCACAGTTTGGCGAATATTACACTTTATATGGCTAATATTATAAAATTTATATCTCACTTCCAACTAGAATCAAGACATTAGCAGTTATATAGATAAGAACATCATGACAGCATTACCAATTATCGTCGGTATGGGCGGTATTAACGCTTCTGGCCGTACCTCATTTCATCAAGGTTTTAGACGCATCGTTTTAGATAAGCTAGGGCAAAAAGCCCGTCAAGAGACGTTTTTAGGTCTTGCGACATTGATGAACTTAGCAAAATATGATGGCAAAGACCTTGTTACTAACGATGGTGAAATAATCTCAGCGTCAGATATTGAAGATAAGCTTGGTGATCAAATCAAAGCGGGTACCTTGATCCGCAAAATAGAAAAGAACCACTTTGATGTTGATGCGACGCATTGGCAGAAAAAGCTTGCGATCAAAGCTAACAGCGATGAAGGCTTGCGTTTTACTTGTCGTTTAAGAGATTTACCAAACCCAGTGCCATCATCTTGGCAGGTTAATGAAATCGATAACAAGACGGTCAATGTCATTGTGCCTGATCAACTCGATGTGAAACACGACAGTTACCGTGACAACCCAATTAAAGCTGCGGGTCAGTTTCCAACTGGCTTTGAGCCATCGACAATGTATAACAGCCGTTATCAACCTCGAGGTTTACAAGCCACTATATTCGCAGCGACTGATGCCATTCGTTCTACAGGGCTTAACTGGGAAGCCGTGATGAACAGCGTTGAGCCGGATAAAATTGGTACATATTCGGGTTCAATTGCCGGACAAATGAATGATGAAGGGTTTGGGGGGTTAGTGCGAAGCCGAATGAAAGGTGAGCGCGTGAGTACAAAGCAACTGGCATTGGGGTTAAACACCATGTCGACCGACTTTATCAATGCTTACGTTACAGGCAGTGTAGGGACTACTTTTACGGCTTCCGGCGCATGCGCCACATTTTTGTACAACTTACGTGCTGCGGTAAACGATATTCAAGCTGGCCGTACCCGTATTGCGGTAGTGGCAAGTGTAGAATGTGCTTTAACACCAGAGGTGATTGAAGGATTTGGTACCATGGGGGCGTTGGCTAATGAAGAAGGCTTGCGCAAACTGGATAATACCGACAGCGTTGACCATCGAAAAACCAGTCGTCCATTTGGTGATAACTGTGGTTTTACAATTGGGGAAGGTGCGCAAGTTGTAATTCTAATGGATGATGCTTTAGCAATCGAGCTCGGCGCGGAGATAATGGGCGCTGTTGTTGATGTATTTGTTAATGCCGATGGTGTTAAAAAGTCAATAACAGCGCCAGGTCCTGGTAACTATATTACCATGGCTAAATCGGTCGCCTTGGCTGAGCAAATAGCGGGAACAGAGGCACTGAAAGAGCGAAGCTTTATTTTAGCCCATGGCTCAAGTACACCTCAGAACCGAGTAACCGAATCTTTGATTTACCACAAAGTCGCTGAAGCATTTGCTATTAATGGCTGGAAAGTCGCTGCACCTAAAGCATTCGTAGGTCACACGATTGCCCCAGCAAGTGGCGATCAGCTAGCAATGGCATTAGGTGTATTCAGTCACAATATTATGCCTGGTATCACAACGATAGACAAAGTAGCTGATGACGTACACGCTGAGCACTTGGATATACGCAATGCACATTATGAGTGCCAGCCCATGGATATTGCCTTTGTTAACTCAAAGGGGTTTGGTGGAAACAATGCGACCGCGACGGTGTTTTCTCCGTCGTTGACAAAACAACTATTAAGTAAACGTTATGATGATAAAACATGGAACTGCTATGCCGACAGGTTAGTGCAAACAACGGCTATGCAACGTAACTATCAAAACGCGGCTGATTTAGGTCAGTACGAGCTTATTTATAAGTTTGGTAACGGCATGTTAGATGAAGCGGGTTTAAAAATAGAGACAGATAAATTGACGTTACCAGGCTTTAACAAAGCCGTTAAGCTCAATGTAAATAATCAATATGGTGATTTAAAGTAACCTTTAAAAAGCTATGTTAAGCAAAGCAGGGCGCTCATTTAGAGCGCCTTTTTGTTGATTGGAATAAAACGATAAATTAACGAACTGTGTGTAAAAAGTGCATGTGTTTATGGTATTGGTCAACAATATCGTTGATCACCGCTTCTTTTGACCAGCCCATAACATCGTAGTCTTGGCCACCTTCACGTAAATGGACTTCAGCCCGATAATACTTTTCTTCACTATCGTCATCATCTTCTTCTACGTAGCTTGGCTTATCGGATGCTCTGCGGCGGACTTCATATTTAAAGTCTAATTCTTCACCAAGCAGTACCAGTAAGCTGATCCGACCGAGCTTTTCATCTTGATCAACTTGCGTTTCAATATTGTGTTGATTGAGCTCACTAGCAACTGAATTGATAGCGGCTGACGCAGCATTGTTAATGAACTTATTGACGTTTGGCTTATTTGGGAAGTCTACTATGTTACCTAATCGTTCTTGCCAACTACTCGCAGTATTACAATTTGCTGGAGCGACAGGGGCAACGTTCATTTGTAAGCTTTCCCGTTTTGCAGCATCAACTCTGAGTGCTTTTATTAAGCCCCAAGTTGCGATCAATAAGATCACAGCGAAAGGCAATGCACTGGCTATCGTCATGGTCTGTAAAGCCCCCAATCCGCCAGCTACAAGTAATACAGCAGCAACCACGCCTTCACCACCAGCCCAATAAATACGCTGCCAAAGAGGGGTGTTGTTATTACCGTTAGAACATAACATATCAACAACCATTGAGCCTGAGTCTGATGAGGTAACAAAGAAGATGATCACCATTAAAGTGGCAACAAAAGATAACACGCCGGACAAGGGGAATTGCTCCAGAAAAACAAAAATAGAGACCGCCACATCTTTTGACACGGCTTCTCCTAGGCTTGCAATACCTTGATTCATAATCAAATCGATGGCTGAATTACCAAAGAAAGTCATCCACATTAAGGTGAAACCGGTTGGAATAAATAACACACCCATCGCGAACTCTCGAATGGTCCGCCCGCGTGAAACTCGCGCAATAAAGAGACCAACAAAGGGCGCCCATGACATCCACCAACCCCAATATAGGATTGTCCAGCCACCTAACCATTCAGTCTTTTCATAGGCAAACAAGTTAAAGGTATTACGCACTATGTCTGCGGTGTACGCACCTACATTTTGTACAAATGCTTGAAGTAAATAGATGGTTGGGCCTAATATTAAAACAAATAACAGCATAAGCACTGCCAAGCCCATATTCAGCTCAGATAAACGACGGATCCCTTTATCAAGGCCCGTGGTGACTGATAATATTGCTAATCCTGTCACTAAAGCAATGAGCACGACTTGAGTGTTTAATCCAACAGGGACGTCAAATAAATAGTTTAAACCAGAGTTAACTTGTAATACGCCGTAACCCAGAGAGGTTGCCACACCAAAGACGGTGCCTATCACAGCAAAAATATCAACCGCATGACCAATCGGACCGTAGATTTTATCGCCGATCAATGGGTAGAGTGCAGAACGAAGCGTGAGAGGTAATCCATGTCGATAACTGAAAAAAGCCAAAATTAAAGCAACAATGGCGTAAATCGCCCAGGCATGTAACCCCCAGTGGAAAAAGGTAATTTTCATGGCTTCTCGGGCAGCTTCAACGCTTCCTGATTCGGCAACTGGCGGTGAAAGAAAGTGCATTACCGGCTCTGCTACACCAAAAAACATTAAGCCAATTCCCATGCCTGCTGAGAAGAGCATAGCGAACCATGTTGTGTGGCTGTAATCTGGTGTTGAATGGTCTGGACCCAGTTTGATGTTACCAAACCGAGAGAGTCCCAAGTATGCCACTGTGATAAGTATAATGGCGACTGTTAAGACATAAAACCAGCTTGCGGTATGCACAATACTGGCTTGTAGAGATTGAAATAAAGCATCTGCGGTTTTGGGCATAAATGCGGTAAAAATGACCAGTAAAATGATCAAACCTGACGCACAGTAGAAAACCGGTGGATTCAACTTTGCTTTGACGTCATGTTCAGACATAGTGTTCCCCGTGTGTATTACTGACAGGCTCTGCAGTGTGTTGTGAGAGCCTAATAAGGATAAATCTTTAAGATAAAACAACTTGAGATAATAGCACAGATACCAATAAAAAATATCAATGTAACTATGAATGAGTAATTAGAAATTCAAAGTAAAAGAGTACACGTACAGACTGTACTCTTTTTATGACTACTTTTTTGTAATGTTAGGCAAAATATTTAGCATGAAACGCTAAATGCTGATCTATAAAGCTGGCGATAAAGAAATAGCTATGATCATAGCCGTCATGTTGCTCGAATTGCAGCGGGTAATTGTGCGCCTCTGCTGCTTTTTGCAAGTGCCATGGTTGTAATTGCTCATCGAGAAAGTTGTCGGCACTACCTTGGCTCACCAGCATCGGCCGTGCAGTCATGTATTGCTTATTCTGCATTAGCAATACCGCATCGTGATCTTCCCATTGAGACTTGTCATTACCTAAATAACCAGTAAAGGCTTTAATACCCCAAGGGCAACGCATAGGGTGCACAATAGGGCTGAATGCAGAGATACTGCTATAGCGATCGCTGTTTTTAAGGCCTAAAGTAAGCGCACCATGGCCACCCATAGAGTGTCCGCTGATGGCTCTTTGCGTAGTAACAGGAAAGTGGCTTTCGATGATTTCTGGCAATTCTTTAACGATGTAATCATACATTTGGTAATGCTTATCGAAAGGGGCTTGCGTCGCATTCAGATAAAAACCAGCACCTAAGCCAAAATCGTAACTTTTTTCATTGTCGTCAGGGATTAACTCACCTCTAGGGCTGGTATCTGGGGCGACAATGGCAATACCTAGTGCATTAGCCGCTTTAAAGGCACCTGCTTTTTGCATAAAGTTTTCATCGGTGCAGGTGAGGCCTGACAACCAATAAAGAACGGGGACTTTTTTCACTGAACTTGCAATATCAGGTAAAAATATTGCAAAAGTCATTTCACAGTCGGTTGTTTGGCTCGCATGGCGATAACGCTTATGCCAACCGCCAGCGACTTTATTGTTGGCGACAAGTTCCATAATTAGTCCTTATTAAAAATGCACGACTGAACGTATGCTTTTACCAGCATGCATCAGATCAAACGCATCATTGATGCCATTTAAGTCCATTGTGTGGGTAATAAAGTCGTTGAGTTGAAATTCACCAGCCATATAACGTTCAACTATGTCAGGCAGTTCAGAACGGCCTTTAACCCCTCCAAATGCACTGCCACGCCAAACGCGTCCTGTCACAAGTTGAAATGGACGTGTTGAAATTTCTTGTCCGGCGCCTGCCACACCAATGACTACTGACTCGCCCCAGCCTTTGTGGCAACACTCTAGTGCAGAGCGCATCACATCGACGTTACCAATGCATTCGAATGAGAAGTCAACGCCTCCGTCTGTCATGTCTACAATGACTTCCTGAATTGGCTTATCATGGTTTTTTGGGTTGACCAGATCTGTTGCGCCTAATTTCGTGGCAAGCTCGAATTTATCTTCATTGACATCAATACCAATAATGCGTTTAGCACCGGCCATCGCTGCCCCAATGATGGCTGAAAGCCCAATACCACCAAGACCGAAAATGGCAACAGTATCGCCAGCTTGTACTTTGGCGGTGTTCATTACAGCGCCCATACCGGTTGTAACGCCACAGCCTAGTAAGCAAATTTCTTCAAGAGGTGCCTCAGGGTTTACTTTGGCTAACGATATTTCAGGTAGTACGGTAAACTCCGAGAACGTTGATGTGCCCATATAATGATAAATTGGCTCACCGTCTTTATAAAAACGGGTAGTGCCATCAGGCATTAGGCCTTTACCTTGGGTTTCGCGAATTTTTTGGCACAAGTTAGTTTTACCTGATGTACAGAACTTACACTCCCCACATTCCGGTGTATATAAAGGAATAACATGATCGCCAATCGCAACACTCGTTACGCCTTCACCGATAGCTTCGACAATACCTGCACCTTCGTGACCTAAAATAGCCGGGAAGACGCCTTCGGGATCATCACCCGACAAGGTAAATGCATCGGTATGGCACACCCCTGAAGCGATGATTTTCACCAATACTTCACCTGCTTTTGGCATCATAACATCGACTTCTTCAATACTCAGTGGTTGACCGGGTCCCCAAGCGATTGCGGCTTTAGATTTTATAAACTCTGACATAATTACTTCCATCTATTTTGATCTTACAAACAGTATAATTACTTTATTATTTTTGATAATCTTTAATTATAAGAAAATACTTTTACAGATTTGTAATAATGGACAGATGGGTTGGCATTGATGAATTTGTGGCCGTAGCGAGCAGTGGATCTTTCACGCAAGCTGCTAAATTACTGGATACATCGGTTGCACAAGTAAGTCGAAGAGTAAAAGAGTTAGAGCAACGGTTAGATCATCAACTCTTAACGCGTACCACACGCAAATTGGCGTTAACACAAGAGGGGGAGGTGTTTTTAACACATGCGCGCCATTTGCAGCATGCATACGATGACGCAGCACTTGCGTTACGCCAGCGAGATCAGCAACCGACCGGTACCCTCAAGCTGACAGCCCCAGTTATGTATGGAGAGCGCTATATTATGCCTGTCGTTCATGACTTTATGGCGAAATACCCCAAAGTAAAAGTTGAAATGCATCTCTCAAATGAGCAACTCGACTTGGTGGCAATGGGGTTTGATATTGCTATTCGGTTAGGTCATCTAAAGGACTCAAGTTTAAAGGCGCGCAGGTTATCGTGGCGCAATACTTTGGTGTGTGCCTCTGCGACTTACTTAAGTCATTATGGGCAGCCACACAGTTTGAGTGAACTATCAGAACATACTTGTTTGGTCGGCAACAGCAGTTATTGGCGCTTTTTTGATAAAAATAAAGAGCGTAATATCAAAGTAACAGGTCCTTTGAGCTGTAACAGTGGCTGGGCGCTGTTAGATGCTGCTTGTAAAGGATTAGGATTAACTCAACTCCCGCACTATTACGTTGAGAAAGCGATTTGTGCAGGAGAACTCGTTGAGGTGTTATCTAGTTTTAAGCCAAAAAGTGAAGGGATCTGGGCGGTCTATCCGCCCAGACAATATATGCCAACTAGCTTACGTTTACTGCTTGACCATTTGGCTGAACATTTTGATCAGCGAGGTTCATCGCAGCTAACGCCTGATTAAGTGAATCTTCACGGCTGTCACAAAATGCATCTGCGCCGAGCTTTTCACGGATATTGAAGCGATGTAGCCTGTCACAGGTTTCTTTATTAGGTGAAAAGATATAAACCTTACAATTGGCGTCTAACGCATCCTTAATGGCGTTTTCTAGCGCCAAACTCACGGTCACATCAAGCATTGCCACGTCGCTTAAATCTAACACCATTGCTTGATATTTATTGATGTCCCTATGTTGACGTGCGATTGCTTTTGAGACACTGAATATCATGGGGCCAGATAAGTAAAAATATAGTATCTGACCTTTAGCTTTTTCGAATAAGAGACGTTCAGAGTCACTCATTGGTACATCGCCATCAGTATCACTGATGGCTTTAACTTGCTCTGCTTGAACTTGGCTGAGGCGCTCGATAACAATAATGTTAGAGATAAATACACCGAGTCCTACCGCGACAATTAAATCAACAAATACAGTTAATAGCATCACCCCGTACATGATAGCCATCTGCATTAAGCTGAGCTTGTGGGCGCGTTGGATAAAACTCCAATCGAGGATATTAAATCCAACATATACTGCGATACCGGCTAAAACAGCCATGGGGATCGGTTCAGTTAGACTGCCAGCAACAAATACGACCGCCATTAAAATCAGCGCCCGAAAAATACCGGCGAGCGGAGAACGTGCGCCTACTTGCACGTTAACCACGGTGCCCATGGTGGCACCTGCCCCAGGCAGTGCACCGAATAGGCCAGATATCATGTTTGCAATACCTTGACCACGTAGTTCTTTATCTGAATCATGTTCTGTTCGCGTTAAACTGTCACCAATGACGGCAGTTAACAAGGTATCAATGCAGCCCAGCGTGCCTAAAACAAGTGCATCAATGACCATCTCAGTAAAGAGCTCACTGGTAAATGTAGGCCACACAATAGAAGGCAGGCCACTGGGTATTTCGCCAATACGTCGAATACTGTCAGTATCAAATATGATGATAGAAAGTAGCGTGATTGCAACTAATGCAACTAATTGGGCTGGGACATATTGACGATATTTTTTTGGCAGATAAAACAAAATACCTAATGTTAAAATACCGAGAAATAATTCTGAAAAGTGGATGTTGAGCAGCAGCTCAGGAAGTGCTTCGAGCGTGCCAATGACGCCACCCAAAGGCGCCTTGTGACCAAGTAAAGGCGCTAATTGTAATATGATAAGAATAACGCCAATACCTGACATAAATCCTGATATGACACTGTAGGGCATGAGAGTGACATACTTACCTAATTTAAGGGTTCCAAGCAGTATTTGAAATGCCCCAGCCATCATCACGACAGTAAAACCCATCGCTAACCCAGTTTCGGGGTAATTGGCCATCATGGTGGTCAAAACGGCTGTCATGATAACAGTCATCGGACCTGTAGGTTCAGAGATCAGAGATGTGGAGCCGCCAAATAGGGCAGCAAAGAGGCCGACAAGGATCGCGCCCCACATACCAGCTTCAGCGCCAGCGCCAGAGGCGACACCGAACGCTAATGCCAGTGGCAGAGAAATTATCGCAGTGGTCACACCACCGAATAAATCTCCTTTTAAATTCATGTGTTTAAATCGAGATAAAGACAACATTGGACTTCCATACCGCGAGATTTCACGCATTTTACACTAATTTGTTCCTTTAACTATCAGAACTTCAATATTTTTTACAATTTGCCGCGTACCCAAGCGATATAGCTTTGTGGTAGTATCCCTAACTATTAGTCTTGGAAGTAGTTATAATTAACCATGTTTCAACCAGTTAGCCTCTTTGTCGGGTTACGATATGCCAAAGCAGCAAAGGGAAATGCCTTTATTTCTTTCATCTCATTTTTTTCTATCGCAGGTATTGCGCTAGGCTTAATGTCGTTGATCACTGTGAGCTCTGTGATGAATGGGTTTGAGCAGTCTTTAAAAAGTGCGATGCTTGACTTAATCCCCCATGTGCAATTGAAAACACACAACGCCGCTAATGCTGATACAGAAAAATTACTCAAACAGTTAAACAGTCACCCCTTGGTTGAACGCGTACAACCGTACATCACCTCTGATGTGATATTACAGACCAATCAAGAATTAATGGGCGTGCGTTTACAAGGGCTTTTTTCTGGATACGATAATGCGGTCAGCAAACACATAGAATTAGGTCATCTTAAAACGATCGATAAGCAAAAATACCAATTGGTGATCAGCCGATACCTAGCCAATAAACTCGGTGTTGGGGTCGGTGATAAGCTCCGTGTTATGTTACCAGAAGTAACCAGTTATACTCCATTAGGGCGGGTGCCAATGCAGCGCCTTTTTACGGTCGCAGCCTTATATAATTCAAAAAGTGAAGCAGATATGCACTTGGCTTTTGCTGACGGTAAGAGCTTGATGCGCTTAATGAGACGCAATGATACACATGCATTCGATATTAGTATCACATTAAAAGATGCCTTTGCATTACAACCCTTTTATACCGCAACTGCCAGCAGTTACGCAGAATATGAAAAAGATGATTGGCAAACGCAACAAGGCGCGTTGTTTGCCGCTGTTGCTATGGAAAAGCGTGTTATGTCGATGCTATTAGGATTAATTGTCATTGTAGCGGTGTTTAATATTTTGTCGGCTTTATCAATGATGGTGAGAGAAAAGCAAGGAGAAGTTGCCATTTTACAAACCTTAGGGTTTACACCAACTATGATCGCGCGGGTGTTTATGGTGCAAGGTCTATACAATGGGTTAGTTGGAACTATTATTGGCACAGCCCTGGGTTTAATCGTAGCAAGTAACATTAACATCATACTTGACTCTTTAGGCTTATCTTTATTGGGCGGAGCAAAACTTCCCGTCTTATTTTCACCATTTGGTTTAGGCTCGATGGCCATCGCAAGTATTGCGATGAGTTTTGTGGCGACATTATACCCTGCAAAAAAAGCAGCTAACGTTTTACCCGCTGAGGTTTTAAGATATGAGTAATTTAGTAATTGAATGCAAACAGTTGGGCAAATCGTACCAAGATGGGAAGAACCAAGTTGAGGTTTTAAAAGGCGTTAATTTATCCGTCACCCAAGGTGAAATGCTGGCCATTGTAGGCAGCTCTGGATCCGGTAAAAGTACATTGCTACATATTTTAGGGACTCTCGATAAAGCATCGAGTGGTAGCGTGAAAATCAAAGGCGAAGAAGTTGCCGCCTTGTCTCGTAACAACCAAGCCGAATTTAGAAATCAATATTTAGGGTTTATTTATCAGTTTCATCATTTATTAATGGAGTTTACCGCATTAGAAAATGTTGCGATGCCGCTTCTTATCAAGGGAGTTAACAAACAGCAAGCAAAGGTTACTGCAACCGATATGCTCGATAAAGTAGGGCTTGCACACAGGGCTGATCACAAACCATCAGAATTATCTGGTGGGGAGCGCCAGCGTGTTGCGATTGCACGGGCACTGGTAACTAAACCCGCTTTAGTTTTAGCTGATGAGCCTACGGGTAATTTAGATAAACATAATGCCATGAAGATATATGAGCTTTTATCGCGATTAAATAAAGAATTACAAACCAGTTTCGTGGTGGTGACACATGATTTGGACCTCGCAGCCAAGTTAGGTCGCAGTGTGCAACTCGATGATGGGGTACTGTCAGAGGCTACGGTTAAACCCGGAGCAGAACATGCTTAGTCTTTATTTAAGTAAGCGGTTTCGTCAATCTAAGCAAAAAATTGGCTTTGTGAGTCTATTAAGCAAAGCATCAACCTTAGGTGTGATGTTAGGCGTCGCAGTACTTATCATTGCATTATCAGTGATTAATGGTTTTGAACAGCAGTTGGAAGAGCGATTGCTGTCGGTTGTGCCACAAGTGAGCTATCAAGCGCCGTATGATCCTATTGATGATTGGCAAGTTAAAGTTTCACTGCTTAATCAACATCCTCGGATTGTTGCAGCTGCCCCAGAAATTAATTTAACAGCAATGGTGCAGTTCAAAGGGCAACTCAAAGCTGCACAACTCAAAGGTGTACAGCCAAGTATTCACACTGAGGTTTCTTCGGTATCACGCTATATTCAAGGTGGCAACTTAGATGAATTAGCGCCTGGCAGTTTGATTTTAGGTAATCGTATCGCTGAACGTTTAAATTTGAATATTGGTGATAAAGTATCCCTTCTTGTCGCAAATAAACATGCTAAACAGCCTTTGGCTGCACCAAAGCGTATGAGTACCACTTTAATTGGTGTGGTTAACATGGGGGGCCCCATTGATGAGTCTATTGCATTGGTTAATTTGGCTGATTTACAAAGTGCGCTGGGGTTGAAGCCAAATCAAACGACGGGGCTCAGAGCCAAAGTGCAAGACGTGTTCGACGCCCATCAAATAGCGATGACAGCGGGGAGCCGTTTGCCTGATTTAGTCTATGTAAATAGTTGGTTCAGGACCCAAGGAAGTTTATATCAGGATATTCAGATGGTACGTACCATTGTGTTTTTAGTGGTGTTTTTGATAATTGCGGTTGCCAGTTTTAATATTGTTTCCTCGATGGTAATGGAAGTAAAAGAAAAACAAGCCAATATAGCGATCCTGAAAACCATGGGGGCCAAAGACCGCACAATATTTGCAACTTTTGCGATGCAAGGTGTTGGTTATGCACTCATTGGCGCTCTATTTGGTACCGTCATTGGGGTGCTACTTGCGATTAATCTACCAGATTTATTTAATGCTATATTTAGTCAATCGGGTAGTAACCCATTGGCAGGTGTATATTTTGTTGAGTTTTTACCCTCGAAGTTAGTTTGGTCTGATATTCTTATCACGCTCGGTGTGACATTTATTTTAGCTGTGCTAGCGAGTGTTTACCCCGCTTGGCAAGCGACTAAGACGGAGCCTGCATCTGTATTAGGCAACAGTTAACTCCCGTTTTTGATAACTTTTCAGCAGTTTATAATTTGGTAGGCTGCTACTTTATTTATGGATCAAAGTGTAAATAGCTAGATTTATCCGCAACCACATAACAGATGAATTCCTCTAAGGAGAGTGGCTTGTTGTAATGGTAACCTTGAATATAATCGATGCTCTTGGTTTTGGCATAGATCATCTGCTCCATGTCTTCAACATTTTCTGCCACAATTGGCTTATCTAGGTTTTTAGCTAACGACACAATAGAATTAAACACGGATTGCAGACGGTCATCTTTAACCCCGTTAGTTACAAATGAACAGTCAATTTTTATCTCATTAAGGTTTAGCTTACACAAGTTACTTAAATTGGAAATCCGATACCAACGTCATCGAGAGAAATAATAAACCCTTGGCGCTAGAGTGACATAAATACTTCGTTTACATAGTCAAAATAATCTATTAGTGCTGATTAGGCTTGCTCTAATTTAATTTCATTGGTCAGAGGTGATACTCGGCTAAAACAGAGAGTAGCTTCTTCTCAAAATTCATGTCTAATATTTCAATGACGCTAATATTGATTAAGAAGGGATAAAACCCATAAATAATTGCCTCAGTATCAAGTTCACTGAGCAGACGCCTTATTTGCGAAAGGGGAAAAAGGGTGAATTTATTTCCCCAGGACTTCCAATAATCGGGATAAATGTAGCAGGTGATACCGTTTCCGCCCATACTCCAACGCATAAGGCACTCAGCACCAATTAAACACTCTGTACTGGTATCGTGTATTGGTTGAAAGACGATATGAACGTCGTTTTGCATTTCTTGCTTGTAGTTATTGTTAGCAGAAATCTGCTTATACATTTTGCTTAAAGAAATGTCCGATACCATAATAATGCCTACAACTATCCAACTTAACGCACTTATCCGAGCTAATAAAAAACAGCGATACAACGACAACATGACTTAAATATTGCAGTAAATCAGGTTTTAGCATAATTAAGGCCGAGAGTGTTAATAATACCTATAAGCCCAGTAAAGTATAAATATTGTGCAAAATGAAATTCTGTTAAATATATGGTGCCGTTTTTGGTTGCAAGTAACTAGCCAAACCCTTACATTAATGTCACTAAATTAGCATTAAGAAGTAATACTATGAGCGAACAACAGCAACCTGAGCTAACAGAAGAACAAAAGCAGCAACGAGACATTCAGTGGCAAAGAGAGTGTTTCCAAAATGCTCAAAAGCATTTAGCCGAAAAAGGTATCATTCCAAATGCTGTTATTGATAAAGACAGTCGGTTTTTAGCGCCTGCATGTGCTGTATGGAAAATGAAAGCGCAAAATGGTAAGACGTATTGGGTTATAACGGGCCAGTTACCAACTGATCATGTTGAAGTTGTTGCAGCAACGACCGCTCGTGCTGCGATAAAACACTTTTCATATCAGTGGCAATTAAAAGCGGATGCTATTTTAGCCAATGCGGGTCATGATCAATCGCAAGCTCAATTTGCTAACTTACTGATTAATCGTGCCCATGGTTTGTATGACATAGCTGAAAATGACCAGTTATGGGTTAATGAAGCATCGTAAATAGGTCGGTTTTAAATGAGGAAATAGGGCACTTGAGCTTTTGTCTTGGGATCCCTGCCTCCATAAACACACAGCCTTGTTTTAGAAAACCATTTTCAACAAAACTGGGAACTTCTTGTAACACACAATTGACGTATATATCATGTAAACCTTTTTCCTTAGCTAAGTGAACGAGATAATTTAACAGGGAGCTATAAGCTGAGCGATTTCGATGGGCTTGAAGAAGGGCTATTCGACTTATTAAACCGTCAGGACATAATCGACCTGTGCCCACTGGTTCGTGTTGGTCATCACTAATAATGACATGCTCCGAGTGTGAGTCTAATCCATCAAATTCAACTTCCATTGGCATATGAAATTCATAGACAAAGACGCGCTCTCTTATTTGCTTTAATTGCTTTTGGGTTTGGTACCAATTGACTCTGTCGACGTGATAATTCATGGTTCCTCCGCAAAGTACAAAAACAATGGCTTTAGCCTGCTTACTGAGTGCGAACAGCTACGCTAATCTACCGTGGTAGATTAGCTAAACTCAAGAGCAGGGGAAACCTTTGATCTGTATACAACGACGTACTACTAGATCAGTCATCTTCTTGTAAGAAATATGTTCCTTCATTAAATAGTTTAGTTAACATTTGTGCAAATTCAATACACTTTAGTGAATCTTCTATTTCAGAGCCTAAAAAGTGAGGTAAATCAGTTAGTAATTTAATGGACTCTAAGTGTTTTTCCGCCAGAGAATAATTCTCTCCGTTAACACTTATTACTATCGACTCAGGCAAAACTTGATACATGGCACGAACACCACCCGCACGTTCTATTACCTCGTTGGAGCTGACGTACATCGCGAGGTCTTGAGTTGATAAAGGAGGGTCAAGTGGCGCTAGATCCATATCATGTTTGGGTTGACTGAGCATGGCACCAAGCCACTGTTTTAGCTGCTCAGGGTCGTTTAGTGTATCTTGCATAAGAGCTTGAATCTGCACAACCTCTTGAGCCGTTAGTTCGCCTTTTGAGTCACGAATAGACAACGTTGGATCAGAATAACGCGTGAGACCTTTCTCTGAGTCAATTAAGTGGTCAGCAAAACCTGACAAGAAATCTTTCTGATCTGGGGCCCTAAATCCAACAGAGTAATTTAACGCATTTTCTAGTGCATAGCCTTCATGGGGGCACCCTGGCGGGATATATAAAATATCGCCAGGTTCTAGCACGGCATCAATAGTGGCATCAAATTGCTCCACTTGAAGCAGGCTTTTATTTTGCGCAAATTGTTTGAGGTTTACATCAGGCAAACCGACACGCCAGTGACGTTTACCTTGGCCTTGAATAATAAACACGTCATATTGATCTAAGTGTGGTCCAACACCACCATGAGGTGTCGAGTAGCTGACCATCAAATCATCAATGCGCCAATTAGGTATAAACCTGAATGGTTCTAGTAGCTTCGCAGCGATAGGGTGCCAGTGGTCAACGGCTTGAACAAGCAGGGTACTGTGCTGCTCTGTTAACTTACTGAAGTCTTCGAATGGCCCATGATAAGATTGCCAATCATTTTTATGATTAGTGATTAAACGTGACTCTATGCTCTCTTCCATTGCGAGCCCTGCAAGCTCTTCAGGCTCAATAGGATCTTCAAAGTCAGTAAAGCCACCTTTGATCAGTAAAGGACGTTTTTGCCAATATTGTGAGAGAAACTCGGCGTGGCTCAGTTGATTAATTGTCAATTCGTACATGGTATTTCCATAAAAAAAGCGAAAGAGGAACTCTTTCGCTTTAAAATTTAACTTACGAGCGAGTTATACAAGTTCGTCAATAAATGCTTCGGCACGACCAATGTAGTTTGCTGGTGCCATGAGCTTCATTTCAGCTTTAGCATGATCAGGCAGTTCTAAACTATCGATAAACTCAGCCATGATCTCTTGATTAACACGCTTGCCGCGAGTAAGCTCTTTAAGCTTTTCATAGGGTTTTTCAATACCGTATTTACGCATAACGGTTTGAATAGGCTCAGCAAGCAATTCCCAGTTTTGGTCTAGTTCTTCCAGTAAACGGTCAGCGTTAACTTCAAGTTTACTAACACCTTTAAGTGTTGCTTGGTATGCAATTAGCGTATAACCCATACCCACACCTAGGTTACGTAGCACGGTAGAGTCCGTTAAGTCACGTTGCCAACGAGATACTGGTAATTTTTGCGCAAGGTGCGAGAAAATAGCGTTTGCTAAGCCTAAGTTACCTTCTGAGTTTTCGAAGTCAATCGGGTTAACTTTATGTGGCATAGTTGATGAACCAATTTCACCAGCAATGGTTTTTTGCTTAAAGTGATTGAGTGCAATGTAGCCCCATGCATCACGATCAAAATCAAGCAAAATAGTATTAAAGCGCGCTACAGCATCAAAAAGCTCTGCAATGTAATCATGCGGTTCAATTTGAGTTGTGAAGGCATTCCATGTTAAACCTAGGCTTGTAACAAACTGCTCAGCATGTTCATGCCAGTTATACTCTGGGTATGCGCTCAGGTGCGCGTTGTAGTTACCTACAGCACCATTAGCTTTACCTAGTATAGAGACGGCTGCAATTTGATCACGCTGGCGTTGTAAACGCACGTACACGTTTGCAAACTCTTTACCCATGGTAGAGGGAGACGCAGGTTGACCGTGCGTACGAGTCATCATTGGGATTGAACGGTATTCAATTGCCTTTTCTTTGATTGCAGCAAGTAGCTTGTCGCAATAAGGTAACAAAACTTCATCACGCGCTTCTGTAAGCATAAGACCGTGAGATAAGTTGTTGATATCTTCAGATGTACATGCAAAATGAATGAATTCATTTACGGCATGTAACTCAGCGTTATCAGCTACTTTTTCTTTTAGTAAATACTCAACGGCTTTAACATCATGGTTAGTTGTGCGCTCAATTTCTTTTACGCGTGCTGCATCAGCTTCACTAAAATTTGTAACTATGCTGTCTAGAAGCGCATTTGCTTCATCACTAAAAGCAGGTACTTCTGCAATACCTTCAGCTTTAGCTAAAGCTTGCAACCAGCGTACTTCAACCGTTACACGGTACTTAATTAAGCCAAACTCACTGAAGATGCTTCTAAGCTCAGCAGTTTTACTGCCGTAGCGACCATCTACTGGAGAGATAGCGGTCAACGCTGAAAGCTCCATAATTTCTCCTAAACTAATTGGTTTTGAACGATATTTAAATTCTACTTTGTGCTTCGGCGATAATTTTCTTTTTACCAAAGAAAAACTGACGGCGTTTACCGCCTAGTTGTCGCCAAAGCACTGCGCTGCGTATACCGGCTAAAAGCAACGCTCTAATTTTTTGTTGGATCCCAGGCTGTTTTAATAGTTCCGGTTTACCAAAAATCTGAATTTTTTGACCCAAAGGGCTTAATACTTCACTGTAGATGTCGGCAAATACAGCAATAATGGTGTTGTCACACACATCAAAATGCTGTAACTGGCGTTCAACATCTTTTAGACGTCGTGCTAACTCATCCAACGCTTGGCTATTGTTTGCTAAAGCTCTTTCTAATTGCATTAAACTGCCAACGTACTTCACCATTTCAACATCTTTATCACCAGCTGGGGTTAATTGCTCAACCAAGGTGCGATACCCTGATTTTAGAGCAGAGCTGTCTTCATAAACATCCGATGGGTTATTGGGTGAAAGGTTGACAATACTTTTTAGAAAACTTTCAACTTCGGGTTCAGAAAACTGGCCATATTTCGATGCTTTTTGAACCAGTTTTGTGATCTGACACATTGCCGCTAAAGGCATTACATATTCAGTGGCCATTATTTGATCACCGAGTCGATAATACCACCGCCTAAACAGACATCATTTAAATAGAATACTGCTGATTGGCCCGGCGTTACGGCTTTTTGTGGTTCGTCGAATAATACGCGAGCAAATCCATCTTGACCCACTAGTAAGGTACAGGCGATATCAGTTTGACGATAGCGTGTTTTGACAGTACAGCGTAACGTTCCTTTAGGACCTTCGCGGTCTACCCAATGCAGTTGATCCGCATTTAAGCCATTACTAAATAGGCGAGGGTGATCTTTACCTTGGCCAACGACTAATACATTGCGTGCAATATCTTTGCCTACAACGTACCAAGGTTCTCCGTTGCCTTCTTTCATACCGCCAATTAATAAGCCTTTACGTTGGCCTAATGTGTGATACATCAACCCTTCGTGGTCGCCAACTTCTAAACCGTCAGTGTCTTCAATCTTACCAGGCTGTGCTGGTAAAAACTTTTGTAAAAAGTCTTTGAATTTACGCTCACCGATGAAGCAAATTCCCGTACTGTCTTTTTTGTCATGGGTGATTAAGTCTTGCTCTTCAGCGATACGACGTACTTCAGGTTTTTCAATTTCGCCAACAGGGAAGAGTGTCTGTGCGATATGTTCGTGACTTAACGTGTACAAGAAGTAACTTTGATCTTTGTTGTCATCAAGTCCGCGACACATAACAAACTTTCCATCACGCTGTTCACGTTGCACATAATGCCCAGTTGCAATATAGTCTGCGCCAAGTGCTTGTGCGGCAAATTCTAAAAATGCTTTAAATTTGATTTCTTTGTTACACATAATATCGGGATTAGGAGTACGGCCCGCTTTGTATTCTTCGAGGAAATATTCAAATACGTTGTCCCAATATTCAGCGGCAAAATTAACAGTATGAAGCTCGATACCGAGTTTATCGCACACAGCCTGCGCGTCTTTTAAATCCTCGGCAGCAGCACAATATTCATCATTGTCATCTTCTTCCCAGTTTTTCATGAACAGGCCTTCAACTTGATACCCCTGTTCTTTTAAAAGGTAAGCTGAAACTGAAGAATCAACACCGCCGGACATACCAACGATGACTTTAATGTGACTATTATCGCTCATAATTTTTGCTGTAAATCTATGTGATTTCGAAAGGCCGTGATTATAGCATGCAAATGCGGGTGGCTAAAAGTCGAGATGAAATTCATCGGCTAGTTATCACTTTATATTGTCCGTTTTCTAACCCGCCGAGCGAATATTGGCCAATTTTGTAGCGTATTAATCGCAGTGTAGGATGGCCAATATGGGCAGTCATTCTTCGAACCTGCCTATTTTTTCCTTCATTAATTGTCACACTTAACCATGTGGTTGGAATATTGGCACGTTCGCGTATTGGCGGGTTACGTGGCCAAATATTTGGCTCAGCAATGATTTTCACTTTTGCAGGGCGAGTTAAACCATCTTTGAGTTCGACACCTGAGCATAACGCATCAAGGCTTTTTTGCTCTGGTACACCTTCAACTTGAACCCAGTAGGTTTTATCGGTTTTTTTACTAGGATCTGTCAGTGTATGCTGTAATTTACCGCAATTCGTTAGCAGTAATAACCCTTCACTGTCCCTATCAAGTCGACCTGCAGCATAGACGTCCTTCTCTTTTATATACTGTGCGAGGGTTTCTCGGTTTTGATCATCGGTGAACTGACATAACACATCAAATGGCTTATTAAATAAAACAATTTTGACATCTTCTGGTGCAACTTTGGGCTTGGTTGATTTTCTGTGGTTTGTTCTTGAGAGCTTTGAAGTATGCCGAGCTGGCGACTTTGCTTTGTATACCATTGTTGTACCCGGGTGCATAAAATTAAGGTCAGATTATAGCAATTGTCTCGACGTGATGCTCCTATTTTATAGGATGAACAGCGCAATGAATCACAAGTATGTACACCTTATGTGATGTGAGGTAATTAAGGGGATGGTGAGTGGGTTTCTATATGGATAACGTTTCGATAGTGAGTTAGACGACAAAAAAGGGTAGCCAAAGCTTAATGCCAGTCAGTT
>NZ_PNBY01000010.1 GCF_005886875.1 Pseudoalteromonas aurantia
CACTCACGATCTCACCCTGCCTGGATGAATTACAGCAGTTTAAGAATTTACGCACGTTAGCTTTCTCCAAAAACCTTTTTACTACAATTGATTTAAGTAGTTTAAAGGCATTAGAACATTTAACTATTTCTGATACGCCACTGAATTCAATAGACCTAACATATAACACAGAGCTAACACGGCTAAACATTTTTAATACTCACATTAGTCAGCTTGACACCACTTACAACTTGAAATTACAACAGCTCAATATTCCAAAAAATCAGTTATCATACTTAAATGTTGATCACTTAACCAAGTTACGATATCTTGGGATCAGCTATAATGAAATCAACTATTTATCACTCGCAGAACACCCCTTGTTAAAAATACTCGAAGCTAACGACAACAACCTTAAACAGCTTGATACATTTAGGTTACCCAACATTGAAGAACTCAAGTTACATAATAATAACTTTCAAATACTTAACTTAAGCCTTAACCAAAAGCTCTTCATTTTAAACATAGGCAACAACCCACTTACACCAAACACACAGCAATATTTAGAACAATTAAGTCAACTACGACGCTTTTATCTTTTCGATTAACGTAAAAGCAAAAAACCCGCTGAGTAGCGGGTTTTCTTTGCGCATTTAAGTGCTCAGAGGATGATTACATCATGCCGCCCATTCCACCCATGCCGCCCATGCCGCCCATATCTGGTGCTGCTGGTGCTGCTTCTTGTGGAATTTCTGCAACCATTGCTTCTGTGGTGATCATTAGACCCGCAATCGATGCTGCAAATTGTAGTGCAGAGCGAGTTACTTTAGTTGGGTCAAGGATACCCATTGCAATCATATCGCTGTATTCACCGTTTGCTGCGTTATAACCGTAGTTACCTTCACCACCTTTTACGTTGTTTACAACAACAGAGGCTTCATCACCCGCATTTGATACGATTTGACGAAGTGGTGCTTCCATCGCACGAAGTGCTACTTTAATACCGTGGTTTTGATCTTCGTTGTCACCAAGTAGTTCTGTAAGCTTGTTCGCTACACGTACTAGCGCAACACCACCACCTGGTACCACACCTTCTTCAACCGCTGCGCGTGTTGCATGTAATGCATCTTCTACGCGGTCTTTTTTCTCTTTCATTTCAACTTCAGTCGCTGCACCAACTTTAATGACTGCAACACCGCCAGCAAGTTTCGCCATGCGCTCTTGAAGCTTTTCTTTGTCATAGTCTGACGTTGCTTCTTCAATTTGTGCTTTAATTTGTGAAACACGACCGTCGATACCGTCTTGCTCACCTGCACCATCAATGATTGTTGTGTCATCTTTGGTGATCACAACGCGCTTAGCAGTACCTAAGTCTTCAATCGTTGATTTCTCAAGCTCTAGACCTATCTCTTCAGAGATAACTGTACCACCCGTTAGAGTTGCGATGTCTTGTAGCATTGCTTTACGACGGTCACCAAAGCCTGGTGCTTTAACCGCAGCAACTTTAACAATACCACGCATGTTATTTACAACGAGCGTTGCCAGTGCTTCACCTTCAAGGTCTTCAGCAATAATAAGTAATGGCTTACTTGTTTTAGCAACCGCTTCTAATGTAGGAAGTAATTCACGGATATTAGAGATTTTCTTATCAACTAAAAGAATAAGTGGGCTATCTAGTTCAACAGCCCCTTTTTCTGCGTTGTTAATGAAATAAGGAGAAAGGTAACCACGGTCAAACTGCATACCTTCAACAACATCTAGTTCATTTTCTAGAGATTGACCTTCTTCTACTGTGATAACGCCAGACTCACGGCCTACACGCTCCATTGCATTGGCAATGATTTCACCGATTTCTTTATCTGAGTTTGCAGAGATAGTACCTACCTGAGCAATGGCTTTTGTATCAGCACATGGCACAGACAATGCTTTAAGCTCATTAACCGCAGCAATAACTGCTTTATCGATACCACGTTTAAGATCCATTGGGTTCATACCCGCAGCAACCGCTTTTAAACCTTCGTTTACGATAGACTGAGCCAATACTGTCGCTGTCGTTGTACCATCACCCGCTGCATCATTTGCCTTAGATGCAACTTCTTTAACCATTTGTGCACCCATGTTCTCAAACTTGTCTTCAAGTTCAATCTCTTTTGCTACAGATACACCATCTTTGGTGATCACTGGTGCGCCAAATGACTTGTCTAAAATAACGTTACGGCCTTTAGGACCTAAAGTTACACGTACTGCGTTTGCTAGCGTGTTTACACCCGCAAGCATCTTTGTGCGTGCGTCGTTTGCAAAGAATACTTCTTTTGCTGCCATGATTAAATTCCTCTAAATTTGAATGCTTTGAAAGTTGAAAAGTAGGATTAGCCTACAATGCCTAAGATGTTGTCTTCACGCATGATCAGGTACTCTTGACCTTCGATCTTTTCAGTTTTTTCAACGTAAGAACCAAACAGCACAGTGTCGCCTGCTTTTACTTCTAATGCTCTTACTTCACCACTGTCTAAAACACGGCCATTACCAACAGCAACTACTTCACCGCGTGTTGATTTTTCTGCAGCAGAGCCAGTTAATACAATACCACCAGCAGATTTTGTTTCTTCTTCAAGGCGCTTGATGATTACACGATCATGTAAAGGGCGAATATTCATAAAATTTGTTCTCCTAACAGTTTCTGCAAATAACAGAAAAAAAGTTAATTTTCAGTTGCCATCATTAATGGGGATGGCATTTTTAAAACCCAAGTAAAAATTGTAATTTTTTTAATCTTTTCGCTGATATTCGCCTTCAATGGTGCTTGATTGCTCTTGCACACTCTCGGTTTTATCAAACTGTGATTGTGGTCGCTCAAATGGGTTTTGTTGCGCATGATGTGCAAAACCACCTTGCTGAGCCGACATTTTGGCATGCATTTGTGCGCCAATTTGCTTAACCAACGCATTGGCTAAATGCACTCGAATAGCAGGTGTTAATAACATAAAGCCAATTGCATCTGTCATGATCCCGGGGGTCATCAACAAAACACCGGCAATTATCACACATAAACCGCTAAACAGCTCACTGGCTGGCATTTGCCCTTGGGCCATTTGCCCTTGTACATTGGTAAATGCACTGAGGCCTTGTTTTTTGACCAACTTCGCACCAATGACCGCCGTCAGCACGACCAATGCAATGGTTGCAAAGCCACCGATAACATCACTGACTTGAATTAATAAAGCTATTTCTATAATTGGAATGACAATAAACAGTACAAATAAAATACGAAACATACTTTCTCCTAACGCTTATGAAAGATAAATATGGGTGATCAGGTCTCATTTCAAGCCAGCGCAATCCGCTTGGGAATTTTGAGTCAATCCGCTACTATGATCTTGATTTAAATTTCACACATATGATGTCTGTATGATGCCACAATTGTGAGGTTGTTTTAACAAAATGCGCTTATCAGCGCACGTTACTATGTAGACTCCCTATATATGTAACTAAAACCACCGTCTGCGGGAACAAACAGCGGGCGATGCGGTCTGCCTAACTAGCGTAAATAGTAAGTAATATATAAGGGAACAACAATACTGTTGTTCATACACAGTCAGATTACATCGACGCTTAGCCATTACGGTACATAAACTAAGCGGCGATTTCTGATATAGATGAGGTATTCAATTAATGAGATTGTTGGTTTTTCTTTTTTCTTTATTGTGGCTAAGCCCTATACATGCAAGCAACAATGTACTCGATAGCTTGCTTGCACCTAAACAAGACACTTTTTTACCCGTTGATGAGGCATTTAAGTTTGATTTTGATCAACAAGGTAACATTCTATTTATTGGCTGGGACATCGAGCCTGGATATTACATCTATCAAAAAAAGCTGGAGATCATCGCCAAAGAAGCAAAGATAAAAATACCAGACTTCGCCGACGGTGAAATTATCGAGGATGAATTCTTTGGTAAAACCCCTGTGTATTTTGATTCATTTTCTGTGGTATCAAAACTGAGTGATATAAAAGATGATGCCGTTGTGAAAGTGCGTTACCAAGGCTGCGCAGAAGCTGGGCTTTGCTACCCGCCGGAAGTAATCACACTACCTTTGACTAAACTGGTCAATACAAATGCTGAAACCAGCACAGGGAATAATAGCACTCCAGTTGCCCAAGATACCACCATGACAGGTGGAGAAAAAGAAGAATTATCGTTCACTGAACAACTTGCACAACAAAGCTTTTTGACGAATTTAGCTATTTTCTTTGCTGTTGGGGTTGGCTTAGCCTTTACGCCTTGTGTGTTCCCCATGTTCCCTATCCTTTCGAGCCTCATTGCGGGTCAACAAGGGTTATCGACCAAAAAAGCGTTTCGCTTATCATTTGTTTATATTCAGGGTATGGCGGTTACCTATGCGGCGTTGGGCTTAGTTGTTGCAGCTCTGGGCGGCCAAGTACAAGGGTATATTCAACACCCAGCTGTACTAATTAGCTTTAGTTTACTGTTTGTACTCCTCGCCATGTCGATGTTTGGCTGGTACGAAATAAAGCTGCCTAGCAGCATGCTGAATAAGCTGACCTCTGTCAGCAATAAACAACAAGGCGGCAGCTACTTTGGCGTCTTTTCTATGGGGGTACTATCAGGCTTAATTGCATCTCCTTGTACTACAGCGCCCTTATCGGCGGCACTGCTCTACGTTGCTCAAAGCGGCGACTATGTTGTCGGTGGTGTTACCTTGTATGTATTAAGCTTGGGTATGGGATTACCTTTATTATTGCTCGGCACATCAGGTGGTAAGTTACTACCCAAAGCAGGGGGTTGGATGGAGCAAGTTAAAACCCTCTTCGGATTTATCATGCTTGTGGTACCCCTTATATTACTTGAACGTATTTTGGACTTTAACACTATTTTACTGCTGGCTTCAGGCTTGATGGCTGCAACAGCGCTGTATTTACACTATTGGCAAAGCACGCAAACTGCTGGAAAACTCAAAACACTATTATGGGCTTGCGCTAGTATGCTACTGCTGGTTAGTGCGTTGACAACAAAACAAGTATTGTTGCCGAATCAAAATACCACCGTACAGTCCGCTGACGCAATCAGTAAAAAAGAGTTTAGCCTGCTAGCAGACCTTGCTGCGCTGAAAGTAGCCACCAGCGAGGCAAACGACAATGGTCAAATTGCCATGGTTGATTTATACGCTGACTGGTGCGTTGCCTGTAAAGAGTTTGAAAAATATAGCTTCCCAGCAGAGAACGTCCAAGCTGAGTTTAAACATTTTTCACTATTGAAACTTGATCTAACCGAAACAAACGAGACCAGCATTGAGATCATGGAAGAATATACGGTGTTTGGTCTGCCGAGCATTTTATTTTTTGATAAACAAGGCAATGAGGTGCCCGAGCTTAGAGTCACTGGCTTTTTAGATGCCGATGATTTTGCCGCTCACCTTCAAAAAGTCCGCACCGCTCTTCAGTAAAGTCGAATAAAAAAGAAGAGAAAGTGTCACTTCCTCTTCTTTTTACTTATTTTTATTCATTTCTAATACCTGCTCATTAGACCAGTATTTTGCTGCTATTTACCTCGAACTCTCTATAATAGTCCGCGAACGTGAGAAAAATTTGCTATTTCTTGTTGAACAGCTTAAGTTAACTTATAGAACAAGCTAAATTACTCGTTAGTTTAATATTTAAGGGAATTTCACGCATTATGTCTACACAGTTAAAGATTTTAGTCTTAAATGGACCTAACTTGAACATGTTAGGACGACGCGAACCAAATAAGTACGGTACGCAGACACTTGTTGACATTATGCAACCCTTAACTAACTACGCACAGCAACATAATGTGACACTCACGCATCTGCAGAGTAATAGCGAAGCAGAGCTTATAAATGCAATTCATGATGGATGGCAAAAAATAGATGCCATTATCATTAACCCTGCAGCGTTTACACACACCAGTATAGCGCTACGCGATGCATTATTAAGCGTTTCAATACCCTTTTATGAAGTGCATATCACCAATGTGTATGCACGAGAACCCTTTCGCCATAAATCTTATTTCTCAGATGTGGCGCAAGGCGTTATATGTGGATTAGGCGCAATGGGCTATCAAGCAGCGTTAACAGCTGCAATAAGTACATTGCAAAGCGAAAATAACTCAAATTAACTAACAGGCGGGTCATTGTATGGATATTCGCAAGATCAAAAAACTTATCGAATTAGTAGAAGAATCAGGCATTGCAGAACTAGAGATCACCGAAGGTGAAGAATCAGTACGCATTAATCGTTACAGTAACGCACCTGTAGTGGCTGCTCCACAGCAGTTCGCAGCGCCTTTAGCGCCTGCTGCACCAGCGCCAGCTCCAGAAGCGCCTGTAGCAGCGGCACCAGCAGCTCCAGCAGCACCTGCTGGCCATCAAATACTTTCTCCAATGGTTGGTACTTTTTACACAGCAGCTTCGCCAGAAGCACCGGCCTATGTAGAAGTTGGCTCTAAAGTAAATGTTGGCGACACGTTATGTATCGTTGAAGCAATGAAAATGATGAACCAAATCGAAGCTGACAAAGCGGGTGTTGTTAAAGCGATCCTAGTAGCAAATGGCGAACCAATTGAATTCGACCAACCGCTATTCATCATCGAATAATCACGCACTTTTAGAAGGCAAACGCTATGTTAGATAAAGTAGTCATTGCAAACCGAGGTGAGATTGCACTTCGCGTATTGCGTGCCTGCAAGGAACTTGGGATCAAAACTGTCGCTGTGCATTCAACAGCAGACCGTGATCTTAAGCACGTCTTGCTTGCAGATGAAACCATTTGTATCGGTAAACCAGCAGCAACTGAAAGCTACTTAGATATTCCACGTATTATTGCAGCCGCAGAAGTAACCGATGCTGTTGCAATTCACCCTGGATACGGCTTTTTATCGGAAAACGCCGATTTTGCAGACCAAGTTGAACAAAGTGGCTTTATTTTCATTGGTCCTAAAGGCGATACAATTCGCATTATGGGCGATAAAGTTGCAGCAATTGAGGCTATGCGAAAAGCGGGTGTACCTTGTGTACCAGGTTCTGACGGCCCATTAACTGATGATAAAGATCGTAACGTACAAATCGCGAAGCGTATTGGTTACCCAGTTATCATCAAAGCCGCTGGTGGTGGTGGTGGTCGTGGTATGCGTGTAGTACGCAATGAAGCAGAGCTTATTGACTCAATCGCGTTAACACAGCAAGAAGCAAAGCAGTTCTTTGGTAATGGCATGGTATACATGGAGAAATTCCTAGAAAACCCACGTCATATCGAAGTTCAGGTATTAGCCGATGGCCAAGGTAATGCTGTTCACTTAGGTGAGCGTGACTGCTCTATGCAACGTCGTCACCAAAAAGTCGTTGAAGAAGCGCCTGCGCCGGGTATTACTGAAGAAATGCGTAAGTTTATTGGTGAACGCTGTACCCGTGCATGTATTGAAATTGGTTATCGCGGTGCGGGGACATTTGAGTTCTTGTATGAGAATGGCGAGTTCTACTTCATTGAAATGAATACGCGAATTCAGGTTGAGCACCCTGTTACTGAAATGGTAACTGGTGTCGACTTAATTAAAGAACAGCTGAAAATCGCAGCGGGACAACCTTTGTCATTCACGCAAGATGACGTAGTGATCAGAGGTCACGCCGTTGAGTGCCGTATCAACGCTGAAGACCCAGATTCGTTTATTCCATCACCAGGTAAAATCACCCGATTCCATCCTGCTGGCGGTCTAGGGATTCGCTGGGACAGCCATATTTACGCTGATTACACAGTCCCTCCTCATTATGACTCTATGATTGGTAAATTAATCACTTATGGTGAAAACCGTGATGTGGCTATTGCACGTGCACGTAATGCGTTAAATGAACTTGTTATCGACGGGATCAAAACCAATACGCCACTGCATAAGAAAATTCTTGCTGATGAAAACTTCCATAATGGTGGCACAAACATCCACTATTTAGAGAAAAAATTGGGCATTGCCTAATTACATCACAAATCAGAAAGTCGGTTCATAGCCGACTTTCTGTTCGAAATATAGGTATTTCACTAAAATAGAATAAAAATTAACCGTTTGATTTACAGATAGTTAAATTTATGACATTTCCTAGTGACAAGGCTTTTAAAAGTTTTTATACTGCACCCGCTTGTTAATACTTTAAAGCAAAATTCAATATGACATGTCTTGTCATATTGTGGATGGCCCCTTAGCTCAGTTGGTTAGAGCACACGACTCATAATCGTTAGGTCCCCAGTTCGAGTCTGGGAGGGGCCACCATTTAGTTTTTTAGTTTCTTTATTAAAATAATCTTACCTCATAAAGTATTACAATTTTAAGCGATTTAACCACCCGACTCGTATTATGCTTTACCACTGCTAATCAGGCACACCTCCACACCATAGAAACTTAATGTTATTAAAGCTAATATTAAGAACGTTTCCGACCGATAAATAAATGGCTTTGTAAGATCGAGCGCTGAGTAAAATATTAACAAGAGCAGTTAGGAAGATAAGATCCGGTAAGCGATGACATGTTTGGAGCGGCCCTTTACACTACATACTGCCTCATTTATAGCAAAAATGTTCTTATGATCTTAGAAATGGATGCCAAATCAGTTGCTCGGCTTTGCGCCTCTGCTTTTCCGATCCCTTGAATAGCTTCATAATCATCTAAGAAGAACGCACTATCATATTGCTGAGTAGTTTGGCTTTTCACATATACTAATACGAAATAATACATGGACATATGATCTAAAGCTCGAAAAAAATCAATATCTACCGCTGAAATTGTGGGCTTTACTTGGTTTTTTATGTCATTTATAAACACATGTTTTATGAAGACAGAACGTGTTTTTAATGTGTATTTTGAGACATCTTCTACTGCGTGGTCTGTCACCTTTTCTGTTTTTACATCATCAATAAGTAACCAGTGCGGCGAAGGTATATTGCTCTTTAACGCTTGCTCAATGCCCATATCACTATTCGTATAACGACGATAATTAGGCCTGTGAGCTAAATTATGAAACCAGCATTTCAATTTTATCTGTGCACCTTGAAACATAACCACCTCTCAATGCTTTTTCGAGCCTAATTTCTCATTTATTTGCGTTAGTAGTCGTAATTTGTTCATAACTTTAGAACAAATCGCGCAATTATTAATCTGTAAAACTATACTCCAAACAATATAAATATGTTCATACTCGGTAAATTCGCCTAAAAATATAGATGCAAATGCCATAGATAAATGTTCAACGAAAGATACAAGTCACGAATACACTAATGAGGCCCTCAGTGACATCCTTTTATGCCTGTCTATTTCGCTTTCTAACACCATTGACTAACATTATTGAATCTCTCACTAAAACTCGCACATTTGCACTGATTCACTTACAATGTAATCCTATCCACAGCAACAGTGCTACATAGCAATATGATTCTACTTTGTTGACTTAAAAATAATTTTTAACAACACAAGACTATTAAAAAGAATATGTTAGTATTGCTAAGCAGTGTAAGGATTTAAATTATGAATATTGAATTATTGGTAAGTAAAGCTAAGCTAGTTTGTGATAACAAAGGGGCCCGCTTCACACCAATTCGTGAAAAAGTGTTTCGCCTTTTAGCGAGTAAACAAGGTGGCGTTGGCGCATATGACTTGCTGGAAGAGCTAAAGCTTACAGAAGCAGGCGCAAAGCCAGCCACTATTTACCGCGCACTCGACTTTTTATCTGAACTGGGGTTCATTCATAAAATCGAAAGCGCAAATGCATTTATGCTCTGCCACCATTTTGATCACATTCACCCAGTTCAGCTATTGATCTGTGATACATGTGGCCATGTTGATGAATTGCACTCTAGTATTATTTCTCATGAATTAAATAACTTAGCAGCAGAAAAAGGATTCATTGTCAGTGCTCAAACCATAGAAGCTCATGGCCAATGCGAAAAATGCAAACAGTAGAGGCAATAGCCTTTAAAAAGCACTACACTGATATATTAACAAAGTGCATTATTAAATATAAAGAACAAAGGAACCACTAATGAAGGTAGAGTTCATCAATCCTTTTTTGGCGTCTTTAATTAACGTGCTATCGACAATGGCGCAAACAGAGCTGACTCCAGGGAAGCCAAAAATCAAAAAAGACGAAGTTGCTCGTGGTGATGTATCCGGATTAATAGGTATGGTGGGTCCACAAACTAAAGGCTCATTTTCTATTTCTTTTGACGAGAGCTTAGCACTGACCATTATGGAGAGAATGCTTGGCGAACGCCCTGATGAAATCAATGAAGAAGTAACTGATATGGTCGGGGAAATAACTAACATGGTCACTGGTGGTGCAAAAAACTTGTTAGGTGAAAAAGGCTATGACTTTGAAATGGCCACGCCTATTGTCGTCTCTGGTGCTGGGCATACTATTGCGCACAAATGCGATGGTGCAAAACTCATGATGCCGTTCACTTCTGAAGATGGTAACGCACACATCGAGGTTAGCTTCGACACCTTATGAGCTGGCAACAAACAATGATAAAACTCTCGGCAAAGTGCCGAGGTTTTCATCTTATAGATCACGAAATACTGCAACATCTACCACAGATCAAAAGCTACCAAGTCGGTTTGTTGCATTTATTTCTTCAACACACTTCAGCCAGCTTAACGATTAATGAGAACGCTGATCCCACTGTTCGCATGGATTTAGAAAGTCACTTTAATCATTTTGTACCTGAATGTCAGGAATATTATAAGCATGACGATGAGGGAGATGATGATATGCCTGCGCACATTAAATCAAGTACCTTGGGCTGTGAATTAACTATCCCAATAAAACGAGGCCAATTGCAATTAGGGACTTGGCAAGGCATTTATTTAGGTGAGCATAGAGATCATGCTTCAAGCCGATGTGTTGTCGCAACACTACAAGGCACCAAAATTAAATGAATGTTTTACGTTACGAAATATATTGATAGCCCACGCGTGGTGTAACATTACAAAGCAACTCATACGCAATGGTATCTGCACACTCAGCTATCTCCTCTACCGCTAAATTTGGCCCCCACATTTCAACTTCATCGCCCACTGCTATTTGCTCACTATTCTCGCCAATATCAACCGTGATCATGTCCATCGACACGCTGCCAACAATACCATAACGATGTCCTTTAATAACAACTGGAGTACCGTGTTTGGCATGTCGTGGGTAGCCATCTCCGTAACCCATTGCAACTACCGCAAGCTTGGTAGGTTGGTTACTTTGCCATCGGCCACCATAACCCACTTGTTCTCCTGCGGGTATATCGCGTATTGCAATCACTTTAGTCGTTAAACGCATAACCGGTTTCAGACCGTGATCAACACCTTGGCAATGTAGCATGGGTGATACTCCGTAGATCATTAGTCCTGGACGGATCCAATCACAGTGGCTCTCAGTCCAGCCTAAAATACCCGCAGAATTAGCTAAACAAAGCTGCTCATTATGATCATTAGTGAGCTGTTTAAATGCCGTAATTTGATTTTGCGTACGGGCGTTGTTTAGATCATCAGCACATGGAAAGTGGGTCATCAAATTCACGGCACTGTGTGTATTTTTACTCGCTTTTAAACGACGATAAAACCCCTCCAACTGACTAGGTTCAATCCCTAAACGGTGCATGCCAGTATCAACCTTTAACCACGTAGCAATCGGTGCATCAAGTTCTGCAGATTCTAACATCGCTAATTGGTTTTCATCATGAATGATAGTTTGGAAGTTATTGGCCAGTAAAATCGGTAAATCACTTTTATTAAAAAAGCCTTCAAGCAGGACTATGGGCTTTGTCACCCCTCCTGCACGTAGAGCCAATGCTTCATCAATGCGTGCAACAGCAAAGGCATCTGCTGTAGTCAGATGCTGAGCAATTGTCACTAAACCATGGCCATACGCATTCGCTTTGAGCACCGCCATCACTTTGCTGTGAGGGGCTAGCTGTTTGGTCTTTGACAAATTGTATGACAAAGCCACTAAATCAATTTTAGCAATCGCAAGTCTCATAATGCTCCACTACTACGCGATGCGCCAGCTTGGTACTGTTAACTTTAGTACTCGTCGTCTACAGCTGGCCCAGTATAATTATCAAATCGAGAGTATTGCCCTTGGAAAGTTAACCTAACCTTACCAATTGGCCCATTACGTTGCTTTCCGATGATAATTTCTGCTACCCCTTTATCCATACTGTCTTCGTTATACACTTCATCACGATAAATAAACATGATCAAATCGGCATCCTGCTCAATAGAGCCTGATTCACGTAAATCAGAGTTGATTGGTCGTTTATCTGCACGTTGCTCTAGGGTACGGTTAAGCTGTGATAACGCGACGACAGGGCATTGTAGCTCTTTCGCTAACGCTTTTAAGGAACGAGATATTTCTGCGATCTCTAACGTACGATTGTCAGACAATGATGGCACACGCATTAACTGTAAATAATCAACCATGATCATACTGATCCCCCCATGGTCACGGGCAATACGCCGAGCACGAGAACGCACATCTGTTGGGGTTAGACCTGATGCGTCATCTACGTACATTTTCCCTTTCTCCATGAGTAGCCCCATGGTGGAAGACAATCGTGCCCAGTCATCATCATCAAGCTGACCTGTACGTACTTTTGTTTGGTTAATACGACCCAACGACGCCAACATCCTCATCATGATCTGTTCCGACGGCATCTCCAGTGAATAAATAAGGACCGGCTTGTCTTGAGTCATCGCAGCATGCTCAGCAAGATTCATCGCAAAGGTGGTTTTACCCATTGATGGACGTGCGGCTACAATGATCAAGTCTGATGGCTGTAGACCTGTGGTCATTTTATCTAAATCAGTATAACCAGAGCTCACCCCGGTAATGCCATCTTGCGGTGATTGATACAACTCTTCTATTTTATCAACCGTTTTTTCTAAGATGTTGTGTAAGCTTTGTGGGCCTTCACTGCTCTTGGTACGTTGTTCTGCTATTTTAAATACTTTACTCTCAGCCAAGTCTAATAACTCATGGCTATCTCGACCTTCTGGATTAAAACCCGCTTCAGCAATCTCATTGGCGACTCCAATCATTTCACGCACCACGGCACGCTCTCGCACGATATTTGCGTATGCATCAATATTGGCTGCACTGGGCGTGTTTTTCGCAATTTCTGCTAAATAGGCAAATCCACCGACCATTGCCAGTTGGTTGTTCTTTTCCAAGTTCTCAGAAATGGTAATTAAGTCAATTGGTTCACTAAGCTCAACCAACTTTTCCATCGCTTCAAAAATCAGCTTGTGAGTACGAGTGTAAAAATCTTGTGCTACGACATGCTCCGCAACTCTGTCAAACGCTTGGTTATCTAGCATTAAGCCACCTAAAACAGATTGCTCTGCTTCAATGGAGTGAGGAGGGACCTTTAACGAGTCGACTTGAAGATCTGGTTTAGACATAGCACTACAGTTTTTGCGAATAAGGCTGTCATTTTAGCTTTTTGGCAGGTAACTGCAAAGGAATATATAGTGTATCTTTAAAGTGTGTGCCGCTACGCTTTGGGTAACGGCACATAGCACATTAGTTTTTCTTTATCTCTATACGACCACTGACAGTGTCAATCTCAACATCTGCTTGGCCACCATTTAAAATAAACTCAAGTTCTCTAGAAGGACCATATTTCGCTTTTTTTGCTTGATGTTCACTTAAGTCATTAAAAATATTTCCACCAGAGTGGGCGTCAATATCAAAGCGGGCCGATACATCACGAGGTAAAAATAGCTGTACATCGCCACTAACTGTGTCCATATTAATGCTCGCGTTGCTCCCCATTTTTTCCACGTGGATATCAATCTCGCCGTTCACCGTGTTCAAACGTAAATCTTCCAGCTCTTTTATTTTGAACTCAACTTCGCCATTGACATTTTCTAGTCTAATATCAGTTGCACTCGTATTACTTTCGATATCGCCATTCACTGCATTAAAACGTAATTTTCCAGATGAATTGTGATCGTTGATCTCACCATTAACGGTTTCAAAGCGGATATTCCCTGATAAATCAATGGCATCTACATCTCCATTAACAGTCTCCAATGCGATTTTCCCTGTTAACTTTGTTGCTTTAACATTGCCATTCACCGTCTTTAACTGTGCACCCGCTGAAAAATCCGTCGCTGATACATTAACATTTACGCCTTCAAAGCTCAGTTCACTGGTCTTAGGCATATAAATAGTCAAAGTCGAGCCATCACCTCCACCATAATTCCATCCTCGTGTACGCTTTGGCATTTTTACGGTAAATTCAGTAACAGATCCTTGCGTTTCTAAAGTATAGCCTTGTGCTTTATCATCTAAAGTACCTGTTACCTTAAACACATTTTTATCCCACGATTTTATCGTTACATCACCACGTTGATTTTCGATCAATATCTTGCCGTCTTTTGGCACCTCAACCTGCTGGTCAATTTTATCCCCCGCCAACGCTGCCAAAGGCAATAATGCGATACTCGCTACTATATTTTTCATACTGTTCTCCTAAATTTGCTGCCAACGAGGCTCATGAACCTTGTTAATTAAATCCAATTGTTGCTGATACACTTGTGCTAACATTTTTAATAATGCGGCGTTTTCAGGATCATTTTTTAGGGCGAGTTTCACTGCTTGTTCTGCACTTTCAAGCTCCTGTAATTGGACTTGCCAATCATTGACTATCGCCGGCTGCGTATCATACTTTACTAACAAAACATGCTTTTGCTGTTCAAAAAAGTGGCTCATTGACGCCATCGTGTTATGGTGGGGTTGTTTGACTACGACTTGCCACGCAACTAAACCAGCCATAAAACAGGCAGCAATCCCCGTGACTTTTGGCCAAAATAAGGCGTTTGTAACGTTCGTCACCTCACCATCAATTGCCCGCTCAATACCTGGCCATAAATCTTTATCAGGCGTTATATCACTAGGTTCTGCGATTGATTGTGAAACAAATGTATCAAAATCAGGTTTATTCATTGTCATACCACTCCATTAACAGCTGCCTAGCACGATGATATTGTGATTTACTTGACCCTATAGCCATTCCAAGCATCGCCGCTATCTCCTCGTGTCGATAACCTTCAATTGCATGAAGTACAAACACCATGCGAGCTCGCTCAGGTAGGCGCACTATCAGCTTATCTAACCCATTTAAGCCTTTACATAACGCGACACTGCTTTCATCCATCCCCGCCCCTTCAATGCTCACCACTTTTTGTAACCAATTTTTGTGCTGCCGAAGGTAACTGATGGCAATATTGCTCGTAACACTATGCAGCCATGTTGTAAATTTTGACTGACCTTTAAACTGAGCAATTTTATGCCATAACTGCACAAACACTTCTTGTGTCACATCCTCAGCATAATCTTTATCAGCGAGCAATCGCAAGCACAGCGCGTAAACCCGCTTATGATGCTCACGATATAACTGTGCAAATGCGGCTTGATCACCTTTTTGAGCACCGTGTATTACGGCTTCACTGGAACCATCATCTGATGTTTTCGAGAATGCCTGCTGGGCATCAATTAACATTATCTTGTTCCCTTTATTATTATCAGACTAGCTTGATATAAATGAGCATTACTTTCAAGTTACTAAGTTAGACGTCATTCATATAAAAAAAGGTTTAAAGACGATTAATTTATTTTTTAAGATTAAGATGAATTGTTAAGCTCGGTGGGGAAATAGGCAGATTACTCAATTAATTAGTATGGCTTTAATATACTAGCACACTGGAGCCTTGTTCTTATTACTGGGTCATATCTGAGCCTTTATCCAGTAATACGCAGGACAAGTTAGGTAAAACACAGCTCGCAGATTAATTAGAAATCGCTATCATGAGTAATGTCACACAACGAGGGGAAAAGAAAAAGCAATGCCATGATTGCTACTATTTGCTAGAAACATCAGCACCACTTACCGGAAGTGCACCGGCATGCTTATAAGACCAGCCTAAAAACTTTAACACGGCTTCATTACCTGTTTTGCCAGCACCTATTCTAGAAGTCTTGAGGATTTCATCAAAGTGTACGCCGCTCCCACCAGAGGAGTTAATCACCGCACCTCGCACCGAGCCATATAACTGGCCGCTACCCGAGAGCTGAACAGAGGTTAGAGGTGCATAAATAGAAGCATACAGATCCGCAGCGCCATTCACAATAATGCCATCAGCCTGATCATAAGATGAATAGATGCTAAAGACCATGTGCTCTGTTTTAGCAATGCCTTCTTTTTCGGTAATAATTTGTGCACTTGCACCAAAGTTTGTCTTACCCGTGACAAAGACAGTCAAAGTAGAATCTTCTTTAATCGTAATTGTCGTATGCCCAGATAACGTAAAGTCCCCATCAACTAACCAAATGATATCGCCACCATCACTCCCTGCGTCAATAAGGATTTCTCCATCACTGCCTAGGTTAAAGTTTTTCATACCAAATACATACTCAGTATCGACATCACTGTATCCATGTTGTTGTTTTACAGTATCAAAAATATATATGTCGTGTGGTTTTGCGATCCAAAAACTTTCATCTCGCGTACTTTGCGTAAAGAAGCCTCGCTGTGGTGAAAAGGTATATTTTTCTTGGGCTCCTACTGAAAAGTCAGTATATTCAGTAACATTTCCTAGCACATCAGTCATATTTAAAGGCAGTGCTAACGGATCGCACTCTTTATCAGGGTTGTTTGGGTCATAATCAGAAGAGCTTGGATCATAAACTTTAACTGGTGCGACGACTTCTTCTACTTCAGGATCGAATTGGTAGATTTCATCCGAGTAATGTACACCGTTTTGAGTAAAAGCCGCGTCATTTGGAAATGACCCAACGCCACCATAGCGAATATCAAGCTCACTCGAACTCACGTTCGCAATATCACTGCCCCAGTTCATCGTCACATCACCGTGCGCACGTACATGCCCTGATACGGTGCCACCACGATGCATCACAAAACCACGAGACAATACATTGCCGACGACACGAACACCGCTACCTGAGGAGATATCTACACCCGTGTTCGATTGAATATTACCGATAACCGGAGAAGATCCCTTTAAATACACAATACCTGACGCTTTTACATCGCCTTTAATCGGTGAATGGCCATTCAGTACTACATCTGCATCACCGATAACCGTATTAACATCGCCATTATTGGTTTTCGTTTCTTCATAGGTGCCTTTCGAAGAATCATAACTATCGACCGAACCACTGCCAGATAAGTTAACCCCTTTACAACCAGTGACTGCGTTAGCAAATAATGACTCTTCTACTGCTGGTAAATATTCAAATTGTGCAACCAAGTAGCTGTTCGCATCTTGGTTATAGCGTGAACCATGACTCCGGACCTCAATAATGTCGCCACTTGGATTTGTCACAGTGGTGCTATATTGCGCACCACTAACCAGGTCATTCGCTTCCTTAGCATGCTGTCCGTGGATTGCGAGTAATTGGGCTATTGACATGCTGGGAGAAGTATCGCTCTCGTTTTTAATTGCTGTGATACTGTCTATGACGCCTTTTTCAGCTTGTAGTCGTGCATTAAGCTCTTTTTGAAAGTTACCCGTTAAACGCTCTTGAACAATACTTTCTTGCAAGGTCCCAAACACCACAACACTGGCCATGGTGCTTAACAGCATAACTTTGATTAAGGTGAAACCGTGCTGACTCTTCATCATATTCACGCTAAAACTGACCGATTATTGGCCGGGTAACTGCAATATCAATATCAATACCATTTTCAAATAACTCAGGCACATTCTCAGGCGTTATCGTAATACGAACCAATCTATCCGAATATAAAGTTTTAAAACTCAGAGTATTAACCCCTTTAAGTAAATTAACTGTCACCGCATCACCTCCCGCTGTAGGAGTAATAGAGCACACCAGAAATCCATCCACTAATGTATAGTCTTCAATATAAGCAAATATTGGCTCATCACCATGGCATGATATGGAGCCACTGGTTTGATATACGCTCAGTTGAGTTAATCCATTGGAAACAACTGGAGAGGCATTCGTTTGTTTGATACTGCGAGTAAACACCTGACTTGTATAGCGCACCACCTCTTGTGCATGAGATAGCTCTTGGGTCACCACAATGGTACTTTTTATCGCTGAATACGACATACTCACACCAGCAAGTAAAAACATTCCAGCGGCCATAGCTACCATTAGCTCAAGTAACGTATACCCCTTCATTATAATATCGTACACCCACTTTCTGGCTGTGATGAGGTTGCTGGTATATTAGATGGTAGTGGTATATAACTGGTATTTAAGCTGACCTGATCAGTTATATTATACGTTGCTTTATCTGATTCAAGCGTGCGTTTATCTACCCAATTAACTGTAAACGTCATTTCTGTTGATTGCACCACATTCGCAGGGTTTGCAGAAGGAGTAATCACAATAGGCTGCAATGTATAACGATGCGAAATAGACAAATTAGGGCTCAAAAAGGCCATAAATTCGGGCGATGTGACATCAATATCATTTGTTTGTACTTCACACCATCGTACCCATAAACGTTCTATCGCATTTTGCCCTTGTATTAAGGAGATTGTGTAATCAAAGCTATTATTAGCAAATTGTAATGATTTTAATTGCGTCGCAGCAAGGCCTAACAAGGCAAGTCCAGCAATAAGCATAGACACCATGACTTCCAGCAGCGAAAAACCATTTTTTCTCATGCGCAATTGTTCACAGCCTTATCAACCCAGCTTTGACCACTTTGTAAAATACATAAACGTAAATCTGTCGTACTATTATCTTTATCTGTTACTAAGATATTACTGGCCAAGTTTAGTTCCCCTGTGGAGCGAACAATTCGCTCAACCAGGCCTACATCTATACTTTCATGCAACGGTTCAAAACGCTTTAGCGTAACAACAACACCATTACGTGTTGCTTGTACCAACCAACTATTCTCATCTTGCGTAAGTGTAATGGTTTCAACACGTTTAACTGCTTCACTACGCGCAAACTTATAAACAGCACTTAAGTGGTTAGCGCTCGTTGTTAAACGATCTTGTTTGATAAAAACTGCAAATGAGGGCGCTGCTAAGCTAGCTAGTACTGCAATAATGGTTACTGTAATAAGTAACTCTATTAGCGTAAAGCCCTGAACTTTTTTATATTTACCAACAATCATTGTCTACTGGCCCTTTTATACCTTGGTGATTAAGCGTTAACGTGCTGCATTTATCTGTAATTTGCGGCCCTCCTGTTTTAGGTTTTGCCGATAATAAAAATGCCAGACTACGGAAATCCGCTGCGCCTTCGGGCTTTTCTAGATTCACGTAAATAAAGTCATATGCACTGTCTGTTTGCGTTAGCGAAAAGCTACTGGCATCAGGGTATCCCCCATTTCGAGAATAAATACGTTCTAATATCGCCGCAATTTGTAACATCTTTTGCTGCGCTTCTGAACGGCGGCTCTCTTGAACATACTGAAAATAAGAAGGCAAGGCTAAACTGCCAAGCACAGCAACAATCAACACCGAGATAAGTAACTCAGTTAAGGTAAACCCTTTTAATGAACGTATTTGCACATAAACTCCAAAACAAATGATAGCGCTGTCATTAAGCCAATAACAGGAACAAGTATAGACTGAGTCGTAGTTTGTTAATAATTATTTATTAACCAAATTATCACATTCAGCATATATTTAAAAATTATGACGAGCCCAATCTAAATCAATAAAATGAACAACATGCCCGTATTAAGAATTTAAGCGGTTATGTACATCCTGTGTAGTCATCTTTTTGTTGCTATAACAACCGATTTTTACACTGAAAATATGAATTTTTTTTATTTTTCAGGGGAAGGAAACTAAAAAGCCGCACATTGGCATGTACGGCTGGCTGTACTTAATAAAGATTAAGCTTCAGCAATAACGATTACTTTGATAGTAGCTGTTACGTCTGAATGTACTGCGATTGCAACGTCAAATTCGCCAGTCTCACGGATAGTACCTAGAGGTAGACGAACTTCTGACTTAGCAACTTCAACACCAACAGCTGAGATAGCGTCAGCGATGTCGCGAGTACCGATAGAACCGAATAGCTTACCTTCGTCACCAGCTTTAGATACTAAAGTAACTTCAGCTAATGCTTCTAGTTTGTCAGCGCGTGCTTGAGCCGCAACTAACCCTTCAGCGATTTTCGCTTCTAGTTCAGCACGGCGTGCTTCGAAAGTTTCGATATTTGCTTTAGTCGCAGGAACTGCTCTACCCTTCGGGAATAAGAAGTTACGTGCGAAGCCAGATTTAACTGCAACCTGGTCACCTAGGCCACCTAGGTTAGCGATCTTGTCTAGTAGAATAACTTGCATATCTCTACACCTTTTAAAAACTGTTAATCCGCTGCTTACTTATGTAAGTCAGTGTATGGAAGAAGGGCTAAGTAGCGAGCACGCTTGATAGCAGTTGCTAGCTGGCGCTGGTATTTAGCGCTAGTACCTGTAATACGGCTAGGTACGATTTTGCCACTTTCTGTTACATAGTTTCTAAGAGTAGCTAGATCTTTATAATCGATTTGTTGTACGCCTTCCGCTTTAAAACGGCAGAACTTACGACGTCTGAAATAACGTGCCATGAGTAATTCCTCAATTAATTCTTTCAATATGTTGTGCATGTAACACAAGTTGACTCAAACCACTTCGGCTTTCGTGACGGTTTAAAAAACCGCGGACTTGTATTGCCTGCCCAACGTATAAATGCTGAGTTTGATCCTGGAATGATCTCCCGCTAGCAACCACTTGAAGTCGAACATAACTATTACGGTTAAGATCAGCTTCAATTTGCATTGATTTATGTTCAAGAACAAAAATACAATGTGGAATACCTGCAGGACTTTGACTAAATTTGGGTGTTTTACAAATCATGCCCGAAAGCACATATTGATTTATATACAGGTCAGCCTGTTGTTGCACCGCAAACCCTCGGTCAATATCCAGAGTCAATAACGATTAAGCAGTAGCTGCTTCTTTTTTCTCTTCTCTTACAAGAGGAGATGCTTCAGTTACAGCAGTTTTAGTACGCATAACTAAGTTACGAAGTACTGCATCGTTGTAGCGGAAAGAAGTTTCAAGCTCGCTGATTACTTCAGTTGTTGCTTCAACGTTCATAAGAACATAGTGTGCTTTATGAAGCTTTTCGATTGGGTATGCCAATTGACGACGGCCCCAGTCTTCAAGACGGTGAATAGTACCACCAGCTTCAGTGATAGAACCAGTATAACGCTCGATCATACCAGGTACTTGCTCACTTTGATCTGGGTGAACCATGAATACGATTTCGTAATGACGCATGGATATTCCTTACGGTTAATATAGCCTTGTCCCGTTTCGGCCAGTCGGGGTAAGGCAAGGAACTAAATATGATAGCCGAAATGAGCGCGTATTTTACGCGTAGATTGAAAAATACGCAATAAGATTTTTTAGGAAATTAGGCAAAAAAAAAGGGAATATAAAACAATAAGATAAATAATAATGGAGCGGCACACGAGGCTCGAACTCGTGACCTCGACCTTGGCAAGGTCGCGCTCTACCAACTGAGCTAGTGCCGCATTGCAGATCTGATTCAGGTCAGATTGATATGAAATTGGAGCGGCACACGAGGCTCGAACTCGTGACCTCGACCTTGGCAAGGTCGCGCTCTACCAACTGAGCTAGTGCCGCATCACAATGTGTAAGTTAAAATGTTTGGAGCGGCACACGAGGCTCGAACTCGTGACCTCGACCTTGGCAAGGTCGCGCTCTACCAACTGAGCTAGTGCCGCTTCATAACTTACGCACTTAAGTCTGGTATAAAAAACCCCGCAAGGCTTCTTGTCTTAAGCGGGGCAGGATTCTACAAGATAAAAAAAGCTTTGCAAGCACTTTTTTACAGATTAAAGAATTTTTGTTGGTATACCTTTAATTCCATAATTGAATCTTTGATGTCATCCAAAGCAAGGTGTGAGCTTTTTTTCGTCACATCTTTCAATAACTCAGGCTTCCAACGTCGTGCTAACTCTTTCACTGTACTCACATCTAAATTTCGATAATGAAAATACGCTTCAAGTTCTGGCATATATTTATTTAAAAATCGACGATCTTGACCAATTGAATTACCACACATTGGTGATTTAGCTGGCGGTACCCATGCTTTCAAAAAATCTAATGTTTGTTTAATAGCATCTTCTTCAGTGAACTTGCTTGCTTTACAGCGCGCAGTTAACCCAGAACGGCCGTGCTGGTTTGTACACCACTCGTCCATACCATCAAGGAGCTCATCACTTTGATGAACCGCGATTACTGGCCCTTCAGCCAATATATTTAAGTCGCCATCAGTGATCACTGTGGCTATTTCTAGTATTTTATCTGTTTTTGGTTCTAACCCCGTCATTTCGAGATCAAGCCAAATCAAATTTGATTCATTAAAAGACATAAACTACCTTAGCGGTACTTTCCTTTAGATCCAGTGCAATAAGATATATCATATTAGCTTCATCAGTTGACCTAAAGCTTTTTTTTTAAAAGCGGGGCATTTAATTGAGTTATAGACCAATTACATGCGGCTCACAAAACAAACAGTACATTAATAGGCAAATTTAAACAAATTTCCTATTGTGAACGAAAGATCAAAGTGAACATGGCAAAACAAAAGAAACTTAGTAAAGGCCAATCCAGACGGATCAGCGCCAACCATCAAAAGCGTTTGCATAAAGCGAAACAGCAAAAAGCAGACACAACAGATACGACATGGCAGGCCGATAATTTAGGCCCGACCGAATCTGCTGTGGTACTCAGCCGTTTTGGTCAACATGCCGATATTGAAACGCACAATGGTGAAGTCTTACGCTGTAATATTCGCCGGACCGTATCAAACTTAGTCTGTGGTGACAAAGTGATATTTCGTCGCGCAAAAGTCAGCGAAGGTGATTTGGCCGGCGTAATTGAAGCAACAGAAGAGCGTCGTAGTCAACTCACTCGCCCCGACTTTTATGACGGCATTAAAGTCGTTGCAGCCAATATTGATCAAATATTAATGGTTTCTGCTGTCTTACCTGAGTTTACACCGCAAATTATCGACCGTTATTTAGTTGCCTGTGAAGATATGGGTATTGAGCCTATTTTAGTACTCAATAAAATTGATTTACTCGATGATGAAGGGCTACAGAACATCGAAGAAGTCCTCGATATTTATCGTGAGTTAGGATATAAAGTTTTGCTGGTGAGTAATAAATCAGAGCAAGGTATTGATGAACTAAAGCAGCAACTTGTAGATAAAAACAGTATCTTCGTTGGCCAATCCGGTGTGGGTAAGTCGACTTTGGTGAACACAGTTTTACCCAATGCAGATATTCTGACGAAACAAGTGTCTGAAAACAGCGGGCTAGGTCAGCACACCACCACAGTTTCTCGATTACATCATTTACCATCAGGCGGTAATCTCATTGATTCACCCGGTATTCGCGAATTTGGTTTATGGCACCTTGATGTCGAACGTGTGACTTTTTGTTTTAAAGAGTTTAGAGAGTATATCGGCGGATGCCGCTTTAGAGACTGTAAACATTTGAACGACCCAGGTTGCTTGTTAATTGAAGCGGTTGAGCAAGGAAAAATCAGCCAATTACGTTTTGATAGCTATCACCGCATACTTGAGTCTATGGCTGATGGCCGAGCAGGTGCTAGAGCACCACGTGTCTAAGCGCAAACGAAAAGTATGTTAGACTAATTCAAATTTTTTAGGAATCGTAAAGTGAACTTGGATAAATTTAAAATTGCCATGCAATATGCTATGCCGAAGCATGCCATATCACGCCTTGTCGGTAAACTTGCTGCAGCACAAGCGGGCGCATTAACCACTCAGTTAATTAAGCTTTTCATCAAGCAATACAAAATTAATATGCGTGAAGCGTTATATGAAGATCCCGCTCATTATAAAACCTTCAATGAATTTTTTACTCGCCCGTTAAAGCCGGGGATCCGCCCCCTTGCAGAAGATGAGCATATCGTTGCCCATCCGGTTGATGGTGCAATTAGCCAATTAGGCGATGTCGTTGATGGGCAAATTATTCAAGCTAAAGGCCACGATTACAGCCTACAAACCTTGCTTGGTGGTAAAGAAGAAGATGTTTCACCTTTTTTAGGGGGTAAATTTGCTTGTATTTACCTTGCTCCAAAAGATTACCACCGCATTCACATGCCGGTTGATGGCGTGCTAAAGCGCATGATTTATGTGCCTGGTGACTTATTTTCGGTCAACCCACTAACAGCACAAAATGTCCCAAATTTATTTGCTCGTAATGAACGCGTTGTGGCCATTTTTGATACTGCTATGGGCCCATTAGCCATGGTTTTGGTTGGCGCAACAATAGTCGCCAGTATTGAAACCATTTGGGCGGGCACAGTAACCCCCCCTGCTGGTAAAGACGTATTTAGCTGGGATTACCCTGAGAGTGGCACAAATGCCGTTCATTTGAAAAAAGGCGAAGAAATGGGTCGCTTTAAATTAGGCTCAACGGTTATTTTAGCTTGGGGTGCCAATGAAGCTGATTTCTTAGAAGGCGAGTTGCCTGAAACAACCACACGTATGGGTGCTCCATTTGCCCAAAAAGTGTCTGCTTAAAACTAGCTGTTCTTTATAAAAAAGCCTGCAAAACACAGGCTTTTTTTAATGATATCGTCAGCGCCCGATAGTCACCCACAATTGTGACATTCAGGGTCAACATGCAACTGAAATTCTCGTACAGAGAGCCCCATCGCCTCAACTTGCCGCATACCACTGCCGGATACGTGTCCAAGTAGCATATTCACCGCCAATAATGCCTGCATCGACCCGATCATGCCCAGTAAGGGCCCTAATACGCCAAAATTATCACAATTGAGTGGTGCGTCATAATCATTTTGAGGAAATACACATGCATAACATGCTGATGGTCGCCTAAAATCAAAATGCATCACTTGGCCTTGCGTACCAATTGCAGCACCTGATATCAAAATGGTCTGGTGCTTAGAACAAAAACGATTCAATAAATAACGCGTTTGATAATTATCACTACAATCTAGCACGACATCAGGAGAGCCGATATGCTGCATAATATTGTCTGCATCAATGCGCGCATTAATTGGCTGCACATCAATCTGGTTGTTCAAACTGGCCAACACTTTACTCGCCGATTTTGCTTTTCCCTGCCCTAAGTGATTTACCTTGTATAAAATTTGTCGCTGTAAATTAGATAAATCAACTTCGTCGTTATCAATAAAGGTTAATTTACCAATACCCGCTGCGGCCAAATACAGTAGAGCAGGACTCCCTAGCCCACCACAGCCGACAACACACACATGGGCATTCTTTAACGCCAACTGCCCCTCTAAACCCACTTCACTAAGCAGTAAATGCCGGCTGTAACGGATCTGCTCTTTCTCTGTTAATACCAACGGCTCATCATGTAAAGAAGAGAGAGTTCCAGTGCTAGATTCAGCCATTGATCATAACTTGTAATTGCGAGATAGCAGCTTCATAGTCATCTGCTTCAGTAATGGCTCGTACCACAGCAACACTCCCCACTCCAGTGTCGGCAACTTGTGCAGCACGCGTTAAATCTATTCCCCCAATTGCGACTGTCGGGTAGGTATCACGCATCAGCGGGACAAAATGCTGTAACTTCTCTAGGCCTTGAATTTGCCCTGTCATATCTTTGGTCGTTGTTGGGTAAATAGCACCAAACGCTAAATAGCTTGGCCGATAGTTATGCGCACGAACCATTTCATAAAAGCCATGTGTTGAGACGCCTAAACACAGTCCAGCGGACTGAATGGCTGCTAAATTGGCTTTATCTAAATCCTCTTGGCCCAAATGTACACCATATGCGCCGTGCTGAATAGCTAACTGCCAATGATCATTAATAAAGACACGCCCTTGGTATTTTTTGCCTAAGGTAATCGCCGTTTCAATATCCTGTTCTAAGGTCGGCGACTGAGCGTTTTTAACGCGTAACTGTACTGTTGGTACACCCGCAGCCAAACACTTTTCAACCCAATCGAGCGTATCAACGACAGCATATAAGCCTAATTCTCCTCCGGTACTGGCAAACCCGGCTGAAAAGTTAAATTCAGAGGGTGTTTCCAACTCAAGTTCATCGCCTAGCCAGCTTCCGGCTTCTATTACTTGCGGAAAGTACTGTAACTCTTCAGGAAAAGACGTATGAGCAACAGGCCCTATTCCTTCACCATAGCGCCTACTAATATTTAATCCCTTGTTAATATAGGCTTTACCCAAAATAAATGCATCTTTAAGTGGGTAGCCTTTGGCTAAGCAAGCGGCAATAACAGACGAGAGACTACACCCTGTACCATGAGTATGCGGCGTCACAACGGCTTCATTACCTAACCAATATGCTTCTTGCTCAGCTGACAAAGCAAAATCGACACAATACCCTTTGGGAAAGTCCCAATGCCCCCCTTTTATAACAACCGCTTTAGCCCCAAAAGACTGTAACTTTTGTGCCGCTTCTTTTACCGCACTGGGGCCAATTAAATACACGCCTGTCAGAAGCTGCGTTTCATGGGTGTTAGGTGTGATCACATCAACCAAAGGCAATAAGTGGGTTTTCAGTGCATCAACCGTATCTTCTTCTGTTAGTAAATCACCACTGGTGGCGATTGCCACCGGATCATAAACAACAACTGGTGGCTCTGACCATGTTTGCTTATAATGCCTTAAATGCTCAGCAACCAATTGAATCTGCTGAACGTTTACCAGCATACCAATTTTAATCACTTTGGCTGGCATATCGTGAATAAGCGCTTGTAGCTGAGACTCAATGACATCCGTTGACATGGCGTTTAGTGCTTCTACCCCTAAGCTATTTTGCGCCGTTAGCGCTGTTATCACAGTACAAGCATGCACATTAAAGCTTTGCATTGCTTTTATATCCGCTTGAATACCTGCTCCACCGCCCGAATCCGATCCAGCGATACTCCATACAACATCAGCCACAAAGACTCCTTAAAATTTATTCACATTCAATGTTTATAGTCTCACGTTTAAACCGAAACTATTGGTGCCAAAATGGCATTCCCATTGTTGGGGTTGAAGGTACTGCCACCTCTTTTTCTGGCATCGCTTGTGCCACATAAGCTGCACGCCCGGCACTCACAGCATGCGAAAAGGCAGTCGCCATCAATACAGGACAGCCCGCCCCAGCAATCGCTGAGTTTAATAGCACCGCATCGTACCCCATTTCTAACGCTTGGCAAGCGTGTGATGGCAAACCGAGTCCGGCATCCACAATCAATGTCATGTCAGGTAACCGCTCACGAATGGTTGTTAAGTTATAGGGGTTTAATAGCCCTTTACCTGTGCCAATAGGCGCCCCCCATGGCATCAATACTTCACAACCTAATGTAGCCAAGCGTTGGCATAAAACCAGGTCATCGGTGCAATAAGGTAAAACCTTAAAACCATCATTTAACAATATTTCAGTCGCTTCTAATAAAGCAATTGGATCGGGCTGTAGATTATATTCGTCGCCGATCAATTCTAATTTGATCCAATCAGTGGCAAACACTTCGCGGCACATCTTCGCCAAGGTCACGACTTCTTTTACACTGTGGCACCCTGCGGTATTAGGCAACACGGTCAACCCTGTATCTTTGATCAACTGCCAAAAATCCTCTCCGGCAGCAACCGAATTTTGTCGACGTAATGACACAGTCACTATTTGCGAACCAGCCGCTACAATTGACTGCTGCATAATTTTGGGTGATGGATACAGCGCAGAGCCTATCAGTAAACGATTAGAGAATGTTTCTCCATAAATAGTTAAAGGGGTATTTTCACGCATACATCACCCACCTTGGATCGGAGAAAGTAGATCAATCCTATCTCCCACTTTTAATTCTGTGTCAGCACACTGGCTACGCGGTACAAATTCTCCATTAACCGCCACAGCAAAAGGTTCTTTCGCCCCTTTAGCCACAATAAATTCTCGTAAGTTTGGCGTATTCAATTGTGTTGTTTCGCCATTAAAAACTACATTCATAACAACCCTTTACTAAGTGCTTCAGAAACCACAGCAGGCGCAAGTAAATAACCATGACGGTAAAGCCCATTGATACGGATCACATTCCCATTGCGTTCAACGCGCGGCCTATTATCACTGAATGCAGGCCTTAAACCTGCGTTCATTGCCATTACTCTGGCCTCAGCAAAGCCACTGTGAACGGTATAAGCAGCAGACAGTAATTCTAAGGTAGAGCGTACGGTAATCGGGCCATTATCTTGTGATTCAATCTCGGTTGCCCCTATTACAAACTCATGATTTGGTTTAGGTGCAATATAAATTGGATAGCGCGGGTGCATTAATCTCACAGGTCTATTAAGCTCAACTTCTGGCGCATAGACCCGTGCCACTTCGCCTCTAACACCACGCAGATCTGACGACTCAGTTTGTGCACCAAGCCCACGACAATCAATCACCCAATCAAACTGATGCCCATCAATAAGCACAGGCTCACTTGGCGTTGTTGAAAGCTCAATCTTATGATTAAAATTAAATTGCACATCGCTGTTTTGCAAATAAGCAAAACTCGACCGATAAAAAGCTAGGTTATCTAGTTGACCTTCGCAAGATAAATACAAACCTTGATGAAAGCGCCCCTCTAACTCTGGCTCTAAGTCATGAATTTGCGCACTGCCCACAGTATACGCAGTGTGGCCTTCCAAGGGCTTTAAACGCTGAGAAAAGCTATTCAGATCCCCCTTATCTTGTGTATGCGCTACAACCAATGTGCCTGCTTGTTGAAAAAAAACAGGATCGGGTAGTTTTGCCAACAAACTCGGCCACATCGCCATTGATTGAAGGCCTAATTGCGCTAAATCCGCTTCACAAATGACTGACTCTGCCAATGGTGCCAACATCGCTGCCGCTAATGCTCCAGCACTATTACTTGCATGTTCATCACTGGCTTCATAAACATTAAGGTGTGCTTTATCATGCAACATCAGCGCAGTAACACGCCCCAACAGCCCAAACCCTAGAATCGCGACTTTTGGTTTGTTCATCAAAATGCCTTATTTATACGTGACTGTGGTATACCGTAGGCAAGTTAGCACATTACATGTACTCGCTTGCCATTGGTTAATAATGAGGAGGTGTGACTCCTCACCTCAAGCGCTTCACATTAGACAGCTTTATGATAAATCTCTGAGCCGGTACTTTTAAACTCTTCTGATTTAGCTTTCATTTCAGCCTCCACGTCCACCATTTTTATTTCAATGGCGTCACCCACGTTATTTGGGTCAATACCTCGTGACTCTAAATCTTTAGCGTAATCTCGCACTTCTTGGGTAATTTTCATTGAACAGAACTTAGGTCCACACATAGAACAAAAGTGTGCAACTTTGCCAGATTCTTGTGGCAAGGTTTCATCATGATATTCACGTGCACGATCTGGGTCTAAACCTAGGTTAAACTGATCATACCAACGGAACTCAAAACGCGCTTTCGATAAGGCATTATCGCGCACTTGTGCACCAGGGTGACCTTTTGCCAAATCCGCCGCATGTGCTGCGATCTTGTAGGTGATCAAACCTTCTTTGACATCTTCTTTATTCGGTAAGCCTAGGTGCTCTTTTGGTGTTACATAACATAACATCGCACAACCATACCAAGCGATTTGTGCAGCACCAATCCCTGAGGTAAAGTGGTCATAACCAGGTGCAATATCCGTGGTCAAAGGGCCTAAGGTATAAAATGGGGCTTCATGACAGTGCTCTAACTGCTCTTTCATGTTTTCTTCAATCATGTGCATTGGTACGTGACCTGGCCCTTCAATAAACACCTGTACGTCATGTTTCCAAGCCAATTGAGTCAGCTCACCCAATGTCCGTAGCTCTGAAAATTGTGCATCATCGTTAGCATCAGCAATCGAACCTGGACGCAAACCATCACCTAAAGAAAAACACACATCATACTGCTTCATAATTTCACAGATATCTTCAAAGTGGGTGTATAAGAAGTTTTCTTTGTGATGCGCTAAACACCACTTCGCCATGATAGAGCCACCACGTGACACGATCCCCGTCACACGCTTTGCCGTCATTGGGACATAACGCAACAATACGCCCGCATGAATCGTAAAGTAATCCACACCCTGCTCTGCTTGTTCAATCAAAGTGTCACGGAAAATTTCCCACGTAAGATCTTCTGCAACACCATTGACTTTTTCCAGCGCCTGGTAGATAGGTACGGTCCCGATTGGTACAGGTGAATTACGTACAACCCATTCACGTGTTTCATGGATATAGCGCCCTGTAGAGAGATCCATCACCGTATCTGCGCCCCAACGCGTAGACCAAACTAGCTTTTCAACTTCTTCTTCAATTGATGAAGTTACCGAAGAATTACCTATATTGGCGTTTACTTTAACCAAAAAGTTACGGCCAACAATCATCGGCTCTGATTCAGGGTGATTGATGTTATTTGGCAAAATAGCACGACCACGCGCTATTTCATCGCGAACAAATTCAGGGGTAATAAACTCAGGAATTGACGCACCGAACGAGTTGCCTTTGTGCTGTTCAGCCAAAATCTCTTCACGTAGTTTTGCACGGCCCATGTTCTCGCGGATCGCAACATATTCCATTTCAGGCGTCACTATGCCTTGTCGTGCATAGTACATCTGTGTGACGTTTTTACCCGGCTTTGCACAGCGAATTTTTGGCAAATGCTCAAAGCGTAAGTGATCAAGCCCTTCATCAGCCATACGCTGCTGTGAGAACTGTGAAGTCACTGACTCGAGCCACTGTGTATCTTCACGCGCGTCTATCCAAGCTTGCCTAAACTTTGGTAGTCCCTCTCGCACATTTAATTCAAAATCTGGATCTGTGTAAGGGCCTGACGTGTCATACACTCGAATTGGCTCATTTTTTTCATACACAGGGTTTTCTTCTGTGCCGCCAACAAAACTATCTGTTTGAGTGATTTCACGCATACCAACGCGCACACCAGGTGCATCGCCATCAACGTATACTTTGTGAGAACTAGGAAAAGGTTGGCCGGTTAAGTTGTAAATATACTCAGATGCTGCTGCACGAGTTTCACGACGGGACGGCTTGCTACTATTGTTTGACATGACTTGCCTCATTATTAGTTAAGGTGTCTTGTCAGAACTCCAATAAAGGAGCGAGATGAGGTTGCCCTCAGAAGATCTAAATTACAACACTTAAACAATGTGATAATTTATGGCAGCCTACAAACAGTACGTTTGTAATTTAGGCAGCTTGTTCCCTACGCAGGTGTTAGCCTGATCAGGTTCACGGATCCCGCACGAATGCGATCTCAGCCCAAAGGGCACTCCGACAAGTAACGAATTAGAATTGAGTCTACTTAAGATGTGCTCAGCCTGCAACTGAAATGATAGATTTAAACGTTAAACGTGGCTGTCCACTAAAAATCAATGTGCCCTTTTCTATTTTTGCAGGTACACCAATTTCTAGCATATTCAATAGCATTTGCTCAACCTTGTTCACGGGTTCATCACACAACTTTCTGGTCATGCCCATGTCACGCACAAAGAGTTGGCCCTCTTCGATTTTGCCCAAACCAAAGAAACGATTACACCCCGAAAATCCGTTTACTTGCATTGCTTCAATAAAGCGTAAAGATACAGACGAGTCGACAATAACATCTTGCCCTATATGCGTAAGCTGCCACTGTGTATATTTTAGTTGCTCACGATTTACAGTCCCCGTTAATGAACATCCAACCAAAAAAGCGCCCAATGCGCATAAAAACATGCTGATTTTCATGGTAAACCAAATAAAATTGAATTACGTCAATTATACACCGATATCAGATGCTAATGATGGAAAAAACCGACTTTTTCTCACTAAAACACTTAACGTTAATCAAAAAGGCAGCTTATTTCCTCTGCTAGGTACGGTCGACTGTGTTTATTCACCGACGTCCAGGTGATCACCGCGTTAAGCATCAATTTGCCATCTGCTTTGCGCACAATTTTCTGTAAAAAATGAGATTTTAATTTACTCACACGTTCCGCCTTTACCTCAACAGAAAATATGTCTCCGGGTTTTAGTGAGCTTTTATAATCAACCTCAGACCGGATCACGACTAAGTTAACATTACGGGCAGCCAGCTCAGCAAAGTCCACCCCTTTAGACAGTAAAAATTCATGTCGAGCATGCTCTAAATAATTAAAGTACACACTGTTGTTCACTATTCCCTGTAAATCACACTCATAATCACGTACTTTTAAATCTACCGAAAATGTCACTGTCGACCTCCAAAATAGCTATTTCCGCATTTTATAGCATATTTCTAGATGATAATGATTCTAAGTTGCTAGTCATTTGCTAAAATGTGGCCAATTAACACGGAACCACTTAAAAATATGAATAAGCTAAAACTCTCTTGCCTTGCTACAGCATTACTCGGATTAATTTCACAGCCTGCTTTTGCTGATGATAAATCTATCGAAACAATCGAAGTCACAGGTGACTTTCATAAAGAACGCATACTTACACTCAGTGCCAGTGCGTCGGTATTTGATCAAAAAACCGTAAACGCACGGGGGGCAGCATATTTAGATGAAATTCTCAATAACGCAGCCAATGTGAACTTTACCGCAGGCGCATCTCGTGGCCGCTTTATTCAGATCCGCGGTGTCGGCTTACGCTCTCAATTTGTTGACCCCATCACTCCGAGTGTTGGTCTGTTGATTGATGGCATTAATTATTCAGGGCTTGGTGGTAGTGCACTATTATTTGATATTGATCAAGTAGCTATATATCGTGGCCCTCAAGGTACACGTTTTGGCGCTGACGCCATGGCAGGCATGATTGACATGCAATCAAATATGCCAACGACAGAGCATGCGCTAAATCTAAAGTTAGGCGCAAGCAATTATAATGGTAAAGAAGCTGGAATAGCCGCGGGCACAGCGATTAGCGATGATACTTCAGCTAGAGCTAGCTTTTTCAAGAAACGCTCAGACGGCTATGTTGAAACGCTCTATGCTAACGACCCAACCAACCAACAAGATGAACAAGTGGCGCGTTTAAAAGTTCACACGCTCTGGAGTGATACTCTAAAGACAGAACTGGTTGCACACAACATCGACATTGATAACGGCTATGATGGTTTCACACTCGATAACAGCCGTAATAGTGTGGCCGATGCACCAGGAAAAGATAACCAGAAAAGTAATGCCGTCGCACTGAGTGCACAATATAGTGGCAGCGAACTGTTTAATTTAGACATTACTACCACGCATTTAAATGCTGACACGCTCTACAGTTATGATGAAGATTGGGTCTGTAATGATACAGCACAACCAATATTATGCGCACCAGGCCTGCACCCATACAGTTATACCTCAAAAGACAGCTACGCTCGCGATCATCAGCGCGGTACCTTTGAATTTAAACTATCAGGTAAAAATAATGATTGGGTAACAGGGTTATTTGCACAACGTCGAGACGTAGATCTTACCCGAGTATATACATATAACGATAACCCTTTTAACTCTCATAATAGTGTGAGTCAAATTGCGTTATATGGCCAAAAGATCACAGCCATTGCTGGCAACCTGTCACTGATCACGGGTATTCGTGCAGAGCGCTATAGTACAGATTACTTTGATAATAATCAGATCACCAATAAAGCCGATGACACCATGTGGGGCGCAAAGGTCGCACTAGAATACCAAGTGGTACCACGTACCATGATTTACACTAGTTTATCACGTGGTTATAAAATCGGGGGAGTCAATGGCGAAGCGCTTGCTAAGGCAAATGACGAAGGGTTAAGTATTCCCGCAGACAACTTTACGTTTGCACCTGAATACCTTTGGAATACAGAGTTTGGCGTAAAAGGACAATCTGAAGATAAGCGTCATATATTAAGCTTAAGTGCATTTTATATGCATCGTGATGACATGCAACTCAAAGCATGGCAAGTACAAGATCAGCAATTTACCGGCTATATTGCCAATGCAAGTCAAGGACGTAATTACGGTTTAGAGCTAGAAGGTAGCTTGCAATACACTGACAGCTTAAGCTTTACCTATAGTGCCAGTTATCTTGATACGAAAATTGAAGACTTTGTGACGCAAAGCGGCATAGATCAAAATGGTAGAGAGCAGGCGCAAGCGCCACGGTATCAATATGCCATTCGAGCTAACTATTTCTTTAGCGATAACCTAGAAGGTCAAATTGGTATCGAAGGTAAAGATGACTATTATCACTCAGATAGTCACAATGCCCAAGCTGATAGCCAAAACTTACTCAATGCAAGTCTCAGTTATTATGGTGAGAATTGGACACTGACTGCATGGGGGCGCAACTTAGCAGACCGGGATGTCCCGGTAAGAGGATTTAGGTTTGGTAATAATGCATTAAAGGATTATACAACTGAAACGTTTGTACAATATGGCGAACCGCGTGTTGCAGGGCTAACCTTTAGCTACCAACTGTAAAGTTACAATAAAAAAGCGCTCTATCTAATGAGCGCTTTTTCTATGAATCACACAGTGAGTCCGTACCTAACGCTTATTCTACGTCAGGTAAGTTACGACCATAAAATACTTCTTGAATTTCACGGTTCAAACGAGTGCGGATCTCTCCTTCTTCTTCACTGCTTAAATCATCGGTCGTAATACCAAACAAATACGTATTAAGATCGGTTTCTTTGAGCATCATTTTGGTGTGAAAGAGGTTCTCTTGATATACGTTCACATCGACCATTTGGTATGCCTCTTTGGTATCTTCGCTCATGTAATTTTGAATTGAGTGAATCGCATGATCAATGTAATGCTTCACACCACTGATATCTCGAGTAAAACCGCGTACACGATAATCAATAGTAACCACATCAGACTCTAAAGAGTGAATTAAAAAGTTCAGCGCTTTTAGTGGTGAAATAACACCACAGGTCGACACTTCAATATCCGCTCTAAACGTGCATATGCCGTCATTTGGGTGCGCTTCTGGGTAAGTATGCACACAGATGTGACTTTTATCTAAATGCGCGACCACAGATTCAGGTAAAGGTCCGGGTGTTTCATTGCTATCGAAAGTCTGCTGCTCTACTGGCTCTTCCGAAACCAATATAGTTACACTGGCCCCTTGAGGATCATAATCTTGGCGAGCTATATTCAGCACATTCGCACCAATAATATCTACGACGTCTTTTAAAATATCAGTTAATCGATCAGCACTATATTGCTCATCAATATACTCTAAATATTCTTTACGCTGTTGCTCTGTTTTAGCATAACAAATATCGTAAATACTAAAGCTTAAACTCTTAGTTAAGTTGTTAAAGCCATGGAGTTTAATTTTATCAAAGGGCTTGTTCACGATAGACAACCTATAAACTGTAAATCTGCGATGCAGAACGAAAAGTTCGCGGATTTTATACGAAAATTGGACTGTGAAAAAGTGTTATTTTACATCGCTTGCTATGACTTCATGGCTATGCGTAATTTCTACTGCTTTATCAAGCATTAACGCAACAGAACAATACTTTTCAGCTGACAATTGAACCGCCCTAGCCAAGTGTTTCTCTGATACATTAGTGCCCGTTACCACAAAGTGTAGATTCATTTTCGTAAATACTCTAGGTGCAGACTCTGCGCGCTCACTGGTCAACTTTACTTCAACGTTTTCGATTTGTTGTTTTGCTTTTCTTAGAATACTCACCACATCAACAGAAGAACAACAACCCGCAGACATTAACACCATCTCCATTGGGCTGGGTGCTGCGCTGTCTGAGCCCGTATCAAACACCACATTATGTCCTGATTCTGAACGTCCGATAAACGTATCGCCTTCTACCCACTTAACACTTGCTTGCATACTACTACCTCGTTATAAAGCATAACACCGCCCTACAGGCGGTGTTATAAAAATTATGTGCTGCTAGTTACAGCGTCTGCTTAAACAGCTGAATCGAACAAGTTCTTCACTAATCCAGCAAACTCTTCGATGAATGCATTTTGTTCTTGCGTCACGCGCTGATCGGTAACACTAGATAGCACTTCTTGTAAGTCATATACAATGCCATCTACTTCACGCACAATCAAGCTACGCTGCTCTGTCGTTAACTCTGTGTGTTGTTCACAAATACGGATCACATTTTCAGCAATCACATCTTCGATCAGCTCCATCACCGTTGGTGCACTAGGAATAATTTCTCCTGGCTTTTCAAATAAGGCTAAATTTTGCGTTAAGTACATGACTAGTTCATCATACCCGTGCTTATCTAACACCATACTTTGCTCACCTGATTCTATCAAAGATATCTCCTATTGATTTAAGCAGAAACTTACGTCTATTGCTACTTTTGTAGCGTCGACAAGGACAAAAAAGCAGCCGAAGCTGCTTTTTATCACTCTAAAGACTTGGATAATACGGTAATTTATTCCGCCAACCAAGCTTACCAGTACCTTTAATCGATATTTAAGCCTGGGCTCAAAGTACCTGGCAGAGAAACCTTTTCAAGCTCCACTGAAGCAACAGGGTATGCACAGTAATCAGCGGCATAATATGCACTTGCTCTGTGGTTACCCGATGCACCAATACCACCAAATGGAGCTGCGCTTGAAGCACCCGTAATTGGGCGGTTCCAATTCACAATACCAGCACGAATACGACGTAAGAAATAGTCATAATCAGCTTCGCTATCGCTTAGAAGGCCAGCTGATAAACCAAAGCTTGTATCATTTGCTTGTTCTATTGCGGCATCAAAGTCATCAAAACGGAATACTTTCAGTAATGGACCAAAATGCTCGTCATCTGGGAAATCAATAACCTTAGAGCACTCTAAAATTCCCGGCGTTACAAAACCAGTCCCTTCAGTATGCGTTAGCTCAATGAGTGCTTCTGCACCCAAATCAAGTAACTGTTGTTGCGCTGCAACCATACCAGAAGCTGCCTGTGATGAGATCATCGACCCCATGAAAGGCTGATCAGCTGCATCAAAGTTACCCACTTTAATGGCTTTAGTTGCACGAATAAGGTGTGCCAATATTTCATCACCTTGCGCACCTGTTGGTAAAAATAACTTACGCGCACACGTACAGCGTTGACCACTAGAGATAAATGCAGACTGAATAATGTCGTGCACAACCGCTTTTGTGTCTGTCGCATCTTTAACGATTAATGGATTATTTCCACCCATTTCTAACGCTAAGATTTTACCTGGCTGACCTGCGTATTGCTCATGCAAAATATGCCCCGTACGTGAAGAACCAGTAAAGAACAAACCATCTATCCCTTTATGAGATGCTAATGCTTTACCTGTTTCCACTTCACCTTGTACTAGGTTGATCACACCGGCCGGTAAACCCGCTTCTAACCAAAACTTGAGTGTTAACTCTGCAACGTGCGGTGTTAACTCTGACGGTTTAAAAATCACCGTGTTACCTGCTAGTAGCGCGGGTACTATGTGGCCATTAGGTAAATGACCTGGGAAGTTGTAAGGTCCAAATACAGCCACTACACCATGTGCTTTATGGCGGATAACAGCACGCCCTACTGGCATGGCGTTTTCGACTGTGCCCGTTCTTTCCTGATATGCTTTCTCAGAAATAGCAATTTTACCTACCATGGCACCCGCTTCAGTGCGCGTTTCCCATAATGGTTTGCCCGTTTCTTGTGCTATCGCAACAGCAAGCTCTTCACTATTTGCTTTAAGTATTTCAGCAAAACGCTTTACGATGACCAAACGCTCTGAAAAGTCTAAATCACTCCAGCTAAAGAATGCTTGACGTGCAGAATTAACCGCTGTGTCTACTTGTGCTGCTGACGCAGCATTAGCAGTCCATATCACGTCGTTATTAGCTGGATTTACTGAATTAAATTCACCACCTAGACCAGCTACCCATTCGCCATTAATTAATTGAGCAGGATGTGTTGTCATAATTAGTCCCTACAAATTAGAGTGTTGCGATGCTGACTGTGTCACCATCAACGATGTTTAGTGCATTAGCAACGTCAGCCCCAATGATAACTTCATTGCTGTCGCTATCAATATGAAGATCTGCAATCGTTGCGCGATATCCGGCTAGTTTATCATTGGCAATCATCACAGGGAAACCACCTGTGTAACTTCCAACCTTAACTACCTTTTGCTGCGAACCTCGCACAGTACGAATATTGTCGACTTTTGCTTCAACAGTGGGTCCGGCGTCAAAAATATCCACGTAACCATTAAAAGTGAAGCCTTCACTTTTCAATAATTCAATGGCTGGGCGAGTATTATCATGTACTTGGCCTATCACCTCTTGAGCAGCTTTACTCAATAGGTTGACATAAATAGGGTACTTAGGCATTAACTCTGCAATAAAAACTTTTTGCCCTATGCCGGTTAAATAATCAGCTGTTGGGAAATCCATTGAAAAGAAATGCTCCTCTAGCCACTGCCAAAATGGGCTTTGTCCAGAGTCGTCAGATACGCCACGCATTTCAGCAATCACGGTATCGGCAAATCGTTTTTGATGCTGTTTTATAAACATAAAACGTGATTTAGATAACAGCTTACCATTTAAGCCTTTACGATAATCACCTTTTAAAAACAAAGTACATAATTCTGTTGCACCTGTGTAATCGTTACAAAGCGTCAAAATATCCACTGCTTTATAGACATCAAGCGTACGTGAAGAGTGGATCACCTTACTCAAATGATAATGATAAAAAGCATCATCGAGACCAACCGCAGCTTCAATCGCACTAGTCCCTACAACTTCTCCGGTTTCACTATCTTCAAGGACAAACAAATACCCTTCATCAGAAGGCACATCCGTTTGCTTTTCAAATGACGCCTCTGAGCGCGTAATTTTTTTCTGCAAAAGCTCTTCATTAATAGGTAATGAAGTAAAACCATGCCCAGATTCATGAGCAATGTTTAAAAGCGCTGGATAGTCGCTTTTTTGGATTGGGCGAAGGATCATCATGAGCCCGCTTACTCCTCAAATAAAAACACGTGACATTAAACTGGGGCCAAATATAGTCGGCCCCAATAAGAATTAGGCGTTATTAGCAACAACACTGGCTACCGCTTTTTCAAAGCGTGCCATACCTTCGCGGATGTCCGTTTCAGGAATAACAAGTGATGGCGTGAAACGCACCACATCGGCACCTGCAACTAATGACATAACGCCTTCTTGCGTTGCAGCCACTAAAAATTCTTTAGCACGACCTTTATATTGCTCTGACACTACGCCACCTAGCAATAGACCTTTACCACGAATTTCACTGAACACGTTATACTTATCGTTTATTGCAGTTAATAGTTCACGGAATAGTAACTCTTTGGCTTTAACACCATTTAATACTTCTTCGGTATTAACAGTATCAAATGCAGCTTCAGCAACAGCACATGCTAATGGGTTACCGCCGTAAGTCGAACCGTGTGTACCAATTTTCAGGTGCTTTGCAATATCTGCTGTCGTTATCATTGCACCAATTGGGAAACCACCGCCTAACGCTTTAGCCGTTGTTAAAATATCCGGTGTCACATCTAAACCTTGGTATGCGTATAAATCGCCTGTACGGCCCACACCCGTTTGCACTTCATCAAAAATTAGTAACGCATTGTGCTTAGAACACAGGTCACGTACACCTTTTACAAAATCAACATTAGGAGACACAATACCGCCTTCACCTTGCAAAGGTTCCATCATAACCGCACAAGTGTTATCTGAAATAAGCGCTTCGAATGCTGCCAAATCATTGTAGTCACAATGTGCAATATCACCAGGTTTAGGACCAAAGCCATCTGAGTATGCAGCTTGACCACCCACTGTTACCGTGAAGAAAGTACGGCCATGGAAACCTTTATTAAATGAGATAATTTGTGACTTGTGTTCACCATGATTATCAAGTGCAAAGCGACGAGCTAACTTTAATGCTGCTTCATTTGCTTCAGCACCTGAGTTTGCGAAATACACTTTATCTGCAAATGTCGCATTTACCAGCTTTTTAGCTAAACGCAGTGATGGTTCATTGGTCATCACGTTAGACAAATGCCAAATTTTTTCGCCTTGCTCTTTCAGCGCACTCACCAAAGCAGGATGACAATGGCCTAAACAATTTACCGCAATACCACCGGCAAAGTCGATGAACTCACGTCCGTCTTGATCCCACACTCGAGAGCCTTCGCCTTTCACTGGAATAACAGCTGATGGGGCGTAATTAGGTACCATTACTTGGTCAAATAGTTCACGATTAATAGTCATTTCTTTTCCTCATTTGGTTGAGTACAGCACGCTATATTGTGGATTAAAAAGCAAGAAACCTCATAGCTAATGTGCTCAAAAATCATCACATGGTGCAAAATTCATTCGGTTATTATTCCAGAAAAACAGGCAAAAGTCTCTTATAAGACTTACGCACAGACCCTATTATGCAAGGGGCTGGGGTAAACTTTCATCGTCAGTGAATAACTATCTACCGGAAAGTTTAACGATCCTATAAGCTATAACGTCATCGTAGGGAGTAGGCAAAAATCAGGCATGAATGAATAGTCGTAAAAAACTTTGCTTAATTTTTATAAAATTGTCAGTTGCAGGCTCTGAAAAGCACATTTAGCCAGTATTTTTTGCTCTTCTTGCGACAGGCCCAAATGCAAAAACCACACTTGGGCTTCATCTGGTTCAATAAGCTGGCTATCCTTTAATGATAAATATTGCGCGTAGCCATGCGCTTTACGTACAACCTCTGTCAGAGGTAAAGGGTCTGTGACATTCTTTGTAGTCGTCGGTAAATAGCCAGCTGTAAATTCTTCCATAGTGGCATGAAAGGGCAAATATCGAAATGCCATCTTTTCAATTAGCGTACGCGATAGAGTGGGCGCGCGTTCTAACAATAGGTGCCTTAAAAATAAAGGGTCAGGACCCAGTTCCAGTAAAGCTGTGTGTAAATCTTTATGACTTTTATCGCGCGCAATACGTACTTTTTCTTGCCAAACCTTTTCAAAAGTATGTAGATATAGTCGCGTAAGTGCAATCTTCCCAGCATCAACAAGCATCCCCAATGTAAACGCATGCTGCTCTTTAACACCATATAAAGGTGCAAGTTCCTTTGCTGCAATCGCCGTTGACATACTCATATCACGTAATTTGCGCTTTAACAGAGGGAAAGGTTCTGTTGAATGCGGCATCCAATGGCGCATAGCAAACGTTGGGATCACCATCTGTAAGTTTTCTAGCCCCAAATATCTGAGCGCTAAAGCAGGCGTATCTACTTTGATTGCAGTGCCCTTTTGCTTGCGGTATTGAGGTAAATTAACCAATGATACTAAATCTCGCCCCAACCAAGGTAAATCGTTAACTAATGGCTCTAAGCGGCCAATGGATGCTGACTTTACGGCTAATAAGTCGAGTATCGTAGGCACAGAATCTTGAATGCCAACGACTTCATGATAAATATTATCAATATCGGCGATTTGTGATTCAATTGAAGACTCAATTATTTGGTGTAAGTGAATGCTCGCTTTTGCAATATACTTATGATGACTTGTGCTGGTTTGCTGACGTTTTTCCGCAGCCGCAATTTCCACCTCTAGCATGGTGCGTTGTGCTATTTTCTCGCCATAATTAATTTCAAGCGTATGAATATAGCCAATTTGCTGCTGAGCAAAGTTATGGCTAATCAATAAATCATGTGCTCGTTCCGCAAGAGCTTGAGCAATTCTTACCTGCTTAGTGTCTTCAGTCATATATGGATAATTTTGCTTTTAGCATGCTAAATTTATAGCTTAGAATCGCCCGAGAAAGTTATCAAGTAATGCTAAACCTTCTTCAGTCAAAATCGCTTCTGGGTGAAACTGTACCCCTTCCAGTGCCAAATCATGATGAGATAGGCCCATGATTTCATCTACCTCATTATAGTCATCTACTGTCCATGCAGTGACTTTAAGCATGTCAGGTAATGTGGATTTATCAACAATTAATGAATGATATCGGCACACCGTTAATGGATCTGGAAGCCCAGCAAACACCCCTTCATCACCATGGCGTATGACGCTGGTTTTGCCATGCATCACTTGACGCGCTCGGCGCACTGTAGCCCCCAATGCTTGTGCAATGCTCTGATGTCCTAAACATATGCCCAAAATGGGATACACCCCTTTGAGCTGCTCAACAACACTGAGCGATATCCCAGCCTCATCAGGTGTACAAGGGCCAGGGGACAACACAATATGCTTTGGATTTAACGCTTTGATCTCTGCAATAGATAATTCATCATTGCGCTTGACTAACACCTCTTGGTCTAAACGCTGAAAATACTGCACCAAGTTGTATGTAAATGAATCATAGTTATCTATCATCAACAGCATTCAGTTATTACTCTTTCAATCATTTTTCTGTTCTTTATTAGAAGGTGTATCGTTAAAAATATATTTATCAAACCTGTTGCAACACAATGACCTCGCCTAGCTTGGCAAACCTACACTATGATTATCATTCATGACGACATGAACGCCAACCCGCTTCTACTATTACCCTGGCGTATTTTAAAGCATTATCAGTATTGATGTAACAATTTTAAGCAATGCTCCCCGTTAGTTTCATGTCAAAAAGTGTAAAATAGCCAATATAACCCAGTCGAAAACCTACCACATTACAATAAGATCAAAACAGGAACACCCTTTAATAATGAGCCACACAGGCTACCAACGTAAAAAAACAGTTAAAAAAAACAACTGAATGTATATTAAATATAAATTTGGCCCGAAATTTGCTGAAAGCATTTATTTCTATTGCACTATTTGTTAGAGTGCGCGCGTCCTCATCCTGTAGGACATCCTGTTGATGATGTATCTCTCGCAAGAGGATACACCGTATTAATAGCTTCTCCCCAGATTGCTATACCGGCTCACTGCTATTGGTGGGCCGTGTTTTTCTGCTACATTTATGACATACCATAGGTTTTTTAACGACTTTACACACTCTCTCCATCCTTGCATGATAGTATGGTTCTTTCCTCTTTATGAAATAGGACATCATAGTGTTAAAACCTTTACTGATCGCACTGAGCATATTCTCTACTAATGCATTCGCTACATGGCAACTGGATAATAGCAAAAGCGACTTAAGCTTTACGTCTATTAAAAAAGCACAAATCGCTGAAAATCATCACTTTGATAAACTCGAAGGCCAGATTGATAAGGAAGGTACATTACAAGTTAGCATCGACCTGAGCAGTGTAGAATCGATGATCCCTATTCGTAATCAACGTATGCAAACGATGCTTTTTGAAGTCGCAAAATTTCCAAAAGCCCATGTCAGTGCCGATGTGTCAACACACTTAATGTCATTGAAAAATGGCACACAGCAGCTAAAAAATGTAAAAGCGACTTTAGACTTACATGGTCAGCAGCAAACGTTCATCATGGATTTGGTTGTTAATAAACACAAAAACCAGCTACAAGTAAGCCCTGTACGTACAATATTAATTAATGCTGCCTCACATGAGCTGACTCAAGGCATTGAAGCGCTTAGAAAAGTAGCTGGGTTAGATCGCATCGCGACCACTGTTCCTGTCACATTTAGCCTGGTCTTTAATGCACACACTAAATGATCTAATTGCGGCGCTAACAACGCCGCATGCGCCCACCGAACAGTGGCATTCAGGCACCTGTGGATTAATAGACATTTCGATTGATAGCCAAGCCAAGTGGTACCACCATGGCAGCGAGATCACACGTATTGGCCTACTTAAGCTTTTTGCATCGGTATTAAACTACACTAATGGCACCTATACCCTTACCACACCTTCTGAACAGTGTGAGATTAACGTGCAAGATGCGCCATTTTTAATTACCGCTTGGCACACACACCCTGTAGATATCGGTTCGGTCATTATTTGTGAAGATAACTTAGGACGCCATTGGCCACTCTGTGAACAATTCCCGCTAGAAATCAAAGAATATCAAGGGCAACCAGTACCTTATTTGGTGCTGTCTCATGGTCTCACAGCGAGAATACAGCGAAATGTTTACTATCAATGGGCTGAAGTTGCTGAGCAAGATATACAGGGGGCCTATCTTCTCTCAGCAAATAAAAAGTACTATTTAACTTAACGTAACGGCGCGCGCCGAGACCACTAAGATCATGCTTAGTCTTGTATTAGCTCTTCTTTTACAAATGGCCCCAAATACCAATCATCTAACTTCCAGCCTAATTCATTCAAGCCAATCCCTTTTAGAGATGAAAATGCATGCACCGTAATATCGGCATCAAGTTCAGCCAGCTTTCGGCGCACTTGTAGCACTTCAGCTTTACGCTTACCTTGTTTTAACTTATCGGCTTTAGTGAGTAACGCAAGGATTGGAATTTTGCTATCAACAGCCCAATTGATCAGATCCATATCTAAATCTTTTAGAGGATGGCGTATATCCATTAATACTACCAATCCCTTTAAGCTTTTACGCTTTTGTAAGTACTCACCCAAAGAACGCTGCCACTTTTTCTTCATTTCGATAGGCACCTTAGCAAACCCATAGCCAGGTAAATCAATTAAACGCTTCTGCTCATCAAGCTCAAAAGTGTTTATTAACTGCGTCCGTCCAGGGGTTTTACTCGTGCGCGCTAATTTTTGATCCGTTAATGCATTTAGTGCACTAGACTTACCCGCATTAGAGCGACCAGCAAAAGCTACTTCAATACCTTCATCTAAAGGCAGCTTTGAAATATCAGGGGCACTGGTAATAAAACTAGCAGTGTTATATTTAATACGAGATTTGAGCACGCGCTCTCCTACAAAAACAAAATAGCAATGACTTCTATAGTTTATATCAGATAGTCGCTACGCAAAAGTAAACATTTAGTGTTGGGGCATGATAAAAACCGTCATTTCGTGCCGCACAAACTTAATCTAAGTCAAAACCTCATAATTTATAGGTCTAATATGAGTAGAAAACGTGCCAGAGAATTCAATATCGTGTAGAATATGAAAATTGCAATGTAAAGATAGAGTTTGTTTACTCAAGCTACACGAAAAGTACTTTTCGAGTCGCCTGAGTTTTGGATTACAGGGTCGGAAACAGAGAATTTACCATGAAAAAAATAGCATTAACTTTAACAGTGTTGCTTGGTACGTTGTCAGCAAGCAACGCAACAGCATTTGATGGCGACGCCGAAGCGGGTAAAGCAAAGTCTGCAACATGTGCAGCGTGTCACGGCCCAGATGGCAATGCACCTGTTAATATTTATCCAAAAATTGCGGGCCAGCACGCCGATTATATCTATAAGCAATTAAAGGAATTTAAACTTGGTATGACATCAGGTGGTAGTGAAGGTCGTATGGATCCTGTCATGAGTGGAATGGCTATGCCATTATCAGATCAAGACATGAAAGACCTAGCTGCGTACTTCGCCACTTTAAACATGAGTGCAGGTACAACGCCAGAAGATGTCATTGAAGTGGGGCAAAAACTATATCGCGCAGGTGATGCAGAACGAGGCATTCCGTCATGTGCCGCGTGTCATGGCCCTCGTGGTAATGGTACATCACTTGCAAAATTCCCGAAGATTTCATTCCAACATCCAGAATATATCAAAGCACAGCTTGAAAAGTTCCGTGATGGTAGTCGTAACAACGACATGAATGGCATGATGGGCGATATTGCGAAAAAGCTCACAGATAAAGACATCGAAGTTTTATCAAAATACTTGGGTGGCTTGCACTAATCAGTGGCGACTAAAGTTATATTCAACACTTTGATGTACTAATAAAAAATAGTATTTGTGTAAAAAAGGTAGCCAACGGCTACCTTTTTTGATTTCTGCCACTCTACGATATATCTCAAAAACCTTGTAAGACATTTGCCATACAACCTTGTGCGCTTTAACTTATTTTCATTCTGTTATTTTTTGTAAATTATTGTAATTAAATAATTTTAATCTTACCCATATAAACAAGAGTAAGAATTTTGTTATTAATTAGTTGTAACTAATTCAATAAAGCGTAGATTAATTGCTGTCGCCAAGGCAAAACAATAAAAGGGACAAGTCGATAAGGAAGCGTAGGTGACAATATTGATATCGGATGGATATCACCATAAAGGAAATAACAATAAAGCGTCAAAGAAGACCGACAATAACAAATGCATGGAAGTTTAATAATAAAAACAATATGGAAAGAAGCAAGGAAGTAAAAATAAAAACAAAACGGATGACAACATAATAAAAATAACAAAGACTTGAATAGTCGAAGGGAGAAGTGTCCAGATTGTGACGCTCAGATTAGCAGACGGTAGAGAGTCATCTCTACCGTCTTTTTATTTATGGATTGTTTGATTACTGTTACAATACCCATCCTAATTTATTTCCAAGAGTTTTTTCGTGCAGCCGGTCTCTAATTGCAACTTATGCGCATCGAGTAATGTGAGCCACTATTATAGTGATAAACGCCGTGATTACTGGCAGTGTTCACAGTGCGATTTAGTTTTTGTCGACGCGCACCAACACATCAGTGCAGCACAAGAAAAAGCAATTTACGATAGTCACGAAAATGCCTTAGAGGATCTAGGCTATAGACATTTTTTATCACGTGTAAGTGAACCGTTACTCCCTCGGCTCAAACCAACAAGCAACGGATTAGACTTTGGCTGTGGGCCTGGGCCACTACTGGCTAAAATGTTCACCGAAGCAGGCCATAAGATGGCTGTGTATGACCTATACTACGCAAACGATATGTCTGTATTCAACGACGCATACGATTTTATTACATGCACTGAGGTCATTGAGCACCTAGCACACCCCCAGCAAATATTAACACAGCTATTCACCCTATTAAAAAGTGGTGCACCACTGGCAGTCATGACCAAATTGGTTATTGACGTGGATCGTTTCGCAAATTGGCACTATAAAAATGATATGACCCATATCTCATTTTTTAGCCGTAAGACATTTAAATATATCGCAGCACACTATCGCTGCGAGCTCGAATTTATTGGCAGTGATGTCATTATCCTAACTAAACCTATCGCGCCAAAGGCGTTGAGTGAAGAAATACTATGACCAGAGAGAAAAAGAACCGTAAAGTAGCGCCGAGCAATGGGCCGGCTAGATTGAGCAAAGATAAACTACGTGAATTGCGTGCTCTTAAAGAACAGCGTATTAAAAAGCATAAAGGTGCCAAGCCAGGATCCCGTAATGCTCAAGAAGCGAAAATAGAGACTACAAGTTCTGAAGCCAATAAAAACAGAGATAAGCGTATCGGTAGTAAAAAGCCCATTGCACTTACATCAGAACACGTAAAACCAGCGATAGAAGAACCTAAGTTACAACGCCATCTAGCGCCGCAAGTTGAGTTAAAGAAAGTCAAAGATACTTTAACACCTGAGCAAGAGCTAAATCAGCTAGAAAACGATGAACGCTTAATGGCCTTATTAGACCGTCATGAGCGAGGTGAATTACTCACAGGTAAAGATGCAAAGTTCTTCAACCGTTCAATAGCACGTCACCAGCAGCTTTGTGAAATGTTAGGTATCGATGATGAATTTGAAGAACAAGAAGTCATTGAAGATGATCCATTATCATCATTGATGAGTAATGACCTAGCCGATGAATGGCTAGATGATGACGAGGAAAAGTAATGGCATTAACTTGGGTGATCGCGATAATAATAGGTGCAGCCATTATCGCCGGTTTATCTTTTTACGCGGGTAAACTGCTCTGGCAATTAAAAGCACAAAAAGCACAAATTGAAAAAAAGCAGGTTGAGCAACAAGCAAAGCTTAAAGAGGCACGTCAAACACGTAATGCAAAGCTTGCAGATAGTATTAACCTGATTGCACGCGCAATGAAAGAAAAGCAGTGTGAGTACTCTGAGGGCTGCTTAAGAATATGGGTACTTATCTCACAGTATAGCTTTGATAAAGAAGTTTCATTATCAGACACCTATCCTGGGGTATATCAGATGTATGAAGAGGTAAAAGATATGCCAACCCATGAGAGTCGTAAAAAGTATTCAAAAAAAGAAATTTTTAAAATGGATAAACAGCGGTGGCGTGCAGAAGAACGTCTTGAAAATGCCATAATGACTGATTGTGAAAAGCTCGCTAGTGAATTCCAAGCACTGCCAAGCAGTCAGAATGTGGTTTTTCAATAATCACAGCAAAACACACTAACAAAAAAACCGATAGTAGCTGAACTACTATCGGTTTTTTCTTTTAAGACGACAAATTAATGTGCTTGTTCCCAGTTTTTACCATGATCTGCTTCAACAATTAAAGGCACATCTAAAGACACTGCATCAGACATCAATTCACAAATTTTATTGCTAAGCTCCGCAACTTTGTCAGCAGAGATCTCAAATACCAATTCATCGTGTACCTGCATAAGCAGCTGAATATCATCACGTGATTGTGTTTGTAGCCAAGCTGATACATCTAACATAGCCTTTTTAATAATATCGGCCGCGGTGCCTTGCATTGGCGCATTTATCGCTGCGCGTTCTGCAGCTTTGCGTCGTGCGCCATTTCGTGCGCTGATATCAGGTAAATGTAAACGACGACCGAATAAAGTTTCAACATAGCCTTTATCTGCAGCCGCTTCACGCGTACGTTCCATATACTCAAGCACCCCGGGGAATCGTTCGAAATACTTATCCATATAATGTTGCGCTTCATTGCGAGGAATATCCAATTGTCGCGCTAAACCAAACGCACTCATGCCATAAATAAGTCCAAAGTTAACGGCTTTAGCTTTACGACGCATATCAGAGGTTACATCGTCTAATTCAACTGAAAAAACTTCCGACGCAGTGGCACTGTGCACATCCTTACCTTGCTCAAAGGCATTTAATAACCCTTTGTCTTGAGATAAATGCGCCATAATGCGCAGTTCTATTTGACTATAGTCCGCTGCCAAAATAACTTTATCTGTTTGGGTCACAAATGCTTGTCGAATGCGACGACCTGACTCATTTCGAATAGGGATATTCTGTAAATTCGGATCACTGGAGCTTAAGCGCCCAGTCGCAGTCACAGCTTGGTGATAAGAGGTGTGTACGCGACCTGTCTGTTCATTTACCAACTTAGGTAATTTATCAGTATAAGTTGACTTTAACTTTGCTAAACCACGGTGCTCTATTATCAGTTTTGGTAACGGATAATCATGAGCAAGTTCTTGCAATACTTCTTCGGCAGTAGACGGCGCACCTTTTGGCGTTTTCTTAATAATTGGTAAGCCTTGCTTTTCAAACAATATCGCCTGTAACTGCTTTGTTGAGCTTAGATTAAACTCTTCACCTGCCAACTCAAATGCTGACTTTTCGATTTCAGTCAGTCTCGCAGCAATCTCAACACTTTGATGTGCCAACATACCACTGTCTATTTGCACACCAGTACGCTCTATATCAGACAATACGCTCAACAAAGGCAGCTCAATGTCGTTAAAAACTGATAGCAATGTCGCATGCTCTTCTAACAGTGGCCACAAATGTAAATGCAGTCTCAATGTAATATCTGCATCTTCTGCTGCATACGGCCCGGCTTTGTCTAACTCAATTTGGTTAAAAGTCAGCTGAGACTTGCCTTTTCCTGCAATTTCTTCAAAAGAGATATTTTTATGGCCTAAATATTTTAGTGCTAGCGAGTCCATATCATGGCGTGTGCCAACACTGTTTAAAACATAAGACTCCAGCATGGTGTCATAGGCAATACCATTAAGTTCAAGACCCGCTCTAGCTAGAACACTTTTATCGTACTTTAAATTTTGACCAACTTTTTTAATACTGCTGTCAGCTAATATTTCACCCATTTTTTCAAAAACCATCGCTTTGTCGAGCTGCTCTGGCGCACCCATATAGTCATGTGCAATAGGTAAATATGCCGCTTCACCAGGCTCTACCGCAAAGCTCATACCGACGAGATCCGCTTGCATATAATCCAGACTCGTGGTTTCTGTATCAAATGCGACTAACTCTGCAGACTTGAGTTTGTCTAACCATACATCAAACTGTGCTTGCGTTAAGATCGTTTCATAATTTGCTTCAATCGCTGGTACTGACGGCGTAGGAACCGATTGATTTATTACAGGTGCTGCAGTGCCATCTAATAGATCCGCTAACCAACGTTTAAACTCACACTCAGCAAACAACTCGATTAAACGATCTTTATTTGTCTCAGTGATAGCAAAAGTATTTAAATCTTGCTCTACTTCCACATCTAATTTGATCGTTGCTAATTCATATGACAGTGTTAATTGAGCTTTATGCTCTTCCAGCTTTTTCGCCATGGTTTTTGAACCACGAAAGCCTAAACCAGCTATTTGATCTAGGTTAGCATATAAATTATCAATAGAACCCAAGCCTTGTAGCATCGCTAAGGCTGTTTTCTCGCCCACCCCAGGGACGCCTGGAATATTATCGACCTTGTCTCCCATCAACGCTAAATAATCAATGATCAATTCAGGTGCAACACCAAACTTATCGACGACACCTTGGGGATCCAAAATGGTGTCGGTCATGGTATTGATCAGCGTCACATGATCATCAACCAATTGAGCCATGTCTTTATCGCCTGTGCTGATCAGTACATGACGCTTTTGCCCTGATGCAATTTTAGCAAAAGTACCAATCACATCATCGGCTTCAACCCCGCTAATACAAACCAAGGGTAAGCCCATAGCTTTAATAATTTCGTGAATTGGTTCAATTTGCGTGCGCAGATCATCAGGCATTGGCGGACGATTTGCTTTATATTCGCTGTACATTTCATTTCTGAATGTTGGGCCTTTCGCGTCAAAAACAACCACCATGTGACTTGGGCTATATTGCTTCAACAAGCTTTTCAGCATGTTTATCACGCCATATATGGCCCCTGTCGCTTCCCCTCTAGAATTCGTTAAGTGTGGCGGTGAATGATAAGCACGAAAGAGGTAAGACGAGCCATCAACCAAGATCAAAGGATTTTCTGGGATCTGAGACATAATAAGGAGGATCCTAAATGAGCTTCAATAAAAACATCATAAGCATGCCATATGGCTAACTATAAGACGAGGAGTAATACACAGGTAATTTGTCATTGATTTATAGAGTAAACTGTGGATAACTTTGTAGATAAACACAGAAATTCGCAACCGACATAAATTAAAACGCCGCCCGTAAAACTTAAGTATTTGATAATAAAAAGAGAATACAAGTTCTTTTTTATTCTTATTAATTGATAAAATGTGGAAAAAATTTCTGTGTTGCAAAAATATTAGAACACTCCGTTCAAAAATCAAGCTGTTATTTTCAAGCGGGAGGGTATACTACCACAAACGATCTCAGATCACAGAAGATCCTTTATAATATTTTTATCTGTCGCTACACTACTCCAAGCATAAGCCCCTTATTATTTGACTAAACGAGACTATCTCATGAAAAAAATTGCGATCATTATCAGTGGTTGTGGTGTATTCGATGGTGCAGAAATCCACGAAACCGTCTTAACCATGCTTCACATAGAACAACTTGGTGCTCAATACCAATGTTTTGCACCCGATCAAACCCAGCATCATGTTATCAATCACCTTACTGGCGAAGAACAACAAGACTCACGTAATATATTAACTGAAGCTGCGCGTATCGCTCGTGGTGACATTCACGACTTAGCCACTCTTAACGTTGATGAGTTTGACGCACTGGTTGTTCCTGGAGGTTTTGGCGTCGCGAAAAACCTCAGTGACTTTGCTTTCAGAGGCGCAGACTCTAAAATATTAGACACCTTTAAAGAAACTTGCCAAAGTTTTTCTATACAAAAAAAACCCATTGCATATTTGTGTATTGCGCCTGCTTTAATAGGCCATATTCACCCCCGTGGAACCGTTGCTACAATTGGTAATGATACGGATACAGCCACTGCCGCTGAGGCACTCGGCATAAAACACGAGGCATGTTCTGCAACCAATATTGTCGTAGACTCCCAGAACAAAGTGGTGAGTACACCTGCTTATATGTTAGCTAATTCAATCTCAGAAGCGTCCCATGGCATTGCCAAAGCAATTCAGCAACTGATTGATATGACCTAACGTCACACATATAAAATAGATCAATCATGTGCTTTATTGCGACAGCGCAAGAAAATGACTTTTTTGTCGTGATATAAGTAAGTTTACGTTTTATAAATGAGTAGGTGGCGTTATAATTGCTAAAAATTCCGTCATCTATCGTGATTGATCACGTCACAACCGAAGTGAGCAAGACAAATGAAAAAACTTTCAGCAGCACTTTTACTGCTATCTACAACAGCAATAGCGCAACCTTACGACAATACTTTAACTGAAGAAGCAATTAAAAAACGCTTAGCTCCAGTTGGAACTGTGTATTTAGCTGGTGCAACACCTGTTGAAGTTGTCCCAAGTGGCCCTCGCTCTGGTGAGCAAGTTTATCAAGCTGCATGCTTTGCCTGTCACGGTACTGGCGCGCTTGGCGCACCAAAAACAACTGATGAATGGGCAACACGATTAACAAAAGGGCGCGATGTGTTGATCGATCATGCTATCAACGGTTTTAATGCAATGCCTCCACGTGGTACGTGCATGGACTGTTCTGATGAAGAAATTACAGCTGCCATTGATTTCATGACAGCAAAATAATTTTTTGAGCTGAGGCTCCTTAGATCTTCAGCTCTTTCCTTGTTTGCTTTCATTCTTCAAAATTTATCATGAAGATTGCCTTGACCCCTGTTGATAAAAATGAAAATATACGGTTAATATTCGTGCAAATAATAATAACTTTGGGTTAAATCATTGGAAGATCCCGCAGCACTACTGCGCAAGCTTACTCGTAAAAACCAAAAACTCGAGTCCTTGTTAAGAAAGTACAAACAAAACAACCACTTACAACATGCTCTTATTCTATTATCTGAGCAAGCAAGTACGGTTGCTGAATTAACGCTGCTCTACCCAGCTATTCACGATATTCTTGTTCAACATCTTCCCTGCAAAAGTTTTTATGTTGTTCTGCAAAACCAATTTTCTCAAGCACTTGAATTATCTTATTTTGTAGATGAAAAAGATGGTATTGCTGTGCCGTTACATGAAGCGCACCATTTTTCACAAGGTGTAACTGGACACGTGTTTAGAGAAGGAAAAACACTCTATTTAACACTCGATGAAATGCGCAAGCAAGCCGAATTGGGGATATTTAAAGCGCTGGGTAGTCCCGCTGAACACTGGGTTGGGGTCCCTATTTATCGTGAAAAGACCATTATTGGCGTCATGGTATCTCAAAGCTATCAAAAAGAGCAAAGCTATAGTGAACAACAAATTGAGCTGCTCGAAGTGATGTCACTCTATTTGGCGACGGCAATAGAGCGAGTAAAAAAACGAGAATTACTTGAATCAGAAGTGAAAATTCGTACTCGTGCTTTAATGCAAAGCAACGAAGCGTTAAATAAAGAAATTGATCAAAGAAAGCGCGCATTAGAGCGGCAACAGATCCTCTTTAAGATCTCTGAATTAGCGACACAATTCAACGATATTGACGAGGTCTATCAGCAAGTTCATCATATCATCCGTTCAATCACATTTTCCGATAACCTATTTATTGCCCTATATGATAAAAATACAGGATGGCTCAGCTTTCCTTATTGTGTTGATGAAGTCTCTGATTATAAACCTCGACCTTTCGCCAAAGGGTATAGCGAGTTAGTCATTAGTACCGAGCAGAGCCAGCTTATTGATATTGAAAGAGCACAGGCTTTGGTAAATAATCAGATTGTGGTGCGATCTAAACACTATAACCTTCAAAAGTTCGCAACTAGCTGGATGGGCGCACCACTTAAGACCGCAAATGGAGTAATAGGGCTCATCGCATGCCAAGCATATGATCATAACTATGAATTTAATTATGACGATATGGAACTCATTTCATTTGTGTCAAACCAAATCGCCTCTGTTTTACAAACCCATTTAGCAAATCAAGCACTCAAAGCCAGCCATTCGCAACTAGAGCATCGAGTTGCAGAAAAAACCAAAGCACTACAACAGTCCAATATGCACTTACACATGCAAATTGAAGAGCGAAAAAAGATTGAACAACAGCTATATCATGACGCACATCATGACTCACTCACCAGCTTACCCAATCGTAGCCTTTTCCTGACCCAATTAGAAAAAACACTGAAACAGTTTCAACGCTATCCGGAACACAACTTTGCCGTGCTTTTTATTGATCTTGATAAATTCAAACGGATCAATGATGAGCTCGGTCATCAAGCGGGTGATCAGTTTTTAATTTGGGTTGCACAAGCTTTTTCTGAGTGCATACGCGAACATGATTTACTGGCCAGACTAGCTGGGGACGAGTTTGTTATTTTGCTCGATCATTTAAGTGATCGACAGCAAGCGGAAGATGTGGCTAAACGTATTATCAAAGTGATGCAACAGCCCTTCTGTATGAAAGGAGTATGTATGCAAAGTGGTGCCAGTATAGGTATCACCTACAGCAATAAACACTACCATAACACAGATGAAATTATTCGTGATGCTGATGCCGCCATGTACTATGCAAAAAATGCAGGGAGAGGTCGCTATGAGTTTTATCACCCATTATTGACAGTCGGCACAGGTAATCATAAAACACCGGAGTATCATCATTTAAGTGCACTACCAACCCATTTTAGAGGCACCGATATCAGTGATTTAACACTCGTCAGTGATGACATAACCATGCTAGAAGCATTTGGTGAGCACCCGGTTTTAGGCAGTACTAGTTTTGATATATTGAAAAAATTTGCGGCCGAGAAAGCAGAGCATATAGCCATCGAATTGCAGTTGTTAGAACAAGCACTGCAATTAGCGAGTGTACCGGGGAAGGATTTATTACTTGCCTGCTCCACAATTTTATTAGAACAACAAGTCTTTACGCAATTATGTGAAAAGTTAGCCAATCAACCTCACTCGCTGTGCTTACTGTTTGAGGAAACGGACATTCGCTATGCCTCGAATCAACAGCAAGAAAATCTAAACGAACTTACCAATCTGGGCTATACAATTGGTATCAATGACTTTGCTAAAGACCGATGCGATCTGACACTACTCAGTAAAATCCCCTTTACTTATGTGTTACTAAGCTCAACTTTTAGCAAAAGGGTACTACAGCAGACCAGTTACGAAGCACAGTTAAAAGGCATATTAGCCGTCACACAACTACAGGATATGCAGATCATTGCCAAAGGACCTGCTATTTTAAACTTTAGGAGTTTACTTGAAAGTCATGGCCTAACGCGATTCTTTGGCAAACAGCACAATATAAATCAAATACAGACCACACATATTTCAGAGCGGGGTACCCGCTCTGAGTCAGAAAAACTAACGTTTTAACATTGCCCTTAAGTTAGCAACTCGTGCTTGACCTTGTTCCATGCGCTCATTTTGAGACGCAACCGTTTTCTTTTTCCCCTCATATTGTAAATCGTCTTGCGGCAGCTCTAATACAAAGCGACTTAACTCTGGGGTAGACACATCGCCAAACTGACGACGGTTTTTCGCATAGGTCATTGTTAATGTTTCTTGTGCTCGAGTTATTCCCACATAAGCCAAACGACGCTCTTCTTCTACATTCTCTTCATCGATGCTAGTCTGATGCGGTAGAAAACCTTCTTCCATCCCCACCATAAACACATGAGGGTATTCCAACCCTTTCGATGCATGTAACGTCAGTAGTTGAACCGCGTCACTGTCATCTTCTTCTTCGTTGCGTTCCAACATATCCCGTAATGTGAGCTTACTTACTACCTCTGGTAATGTCATCGGCGGGTTATCCACATCACCAGTTAACATATCTGTGATCCATTTATACAGCTCAGAGACATTTTTCATCCGCATTTCAGCGGCTTTCGGGCTTGGTGAAGACTCATATAAATACGCTTCATAATTAATTTCACGTACCATATCTTTAACCGCCTCCAATGTATCTCCCCGAACAGCTCGATATGATAGCTCAACAACCCAACGGGCAAAGCCCATCAATGCATTGTAACCCCGTCCAGCTAAACGCTGTGTCAGCTCTGGGTCAAAACAAGCTGCAAATAAGCCAATATGGCGCTCGTTGGCCAAACTACCTAACTTCTCTAACGTCACAGGGCCTATTTCTCTACGTGGAGTATTCACGACACGAAGGAATGCATTATCATCATCTTGATTCACCAATAACCGTAAGTAAGCCATAATGTCTTTAATCTCGCTGCGTGAGAAGAACGACATACCGCCACTAATTTTATAAGGAATACGATTGCTCATCAGGGACTTTTCAAACACCCGAGCCTGATGATTACCGCGATACAAAATAGCATAATCACGATAACTGGTGCGTTTCATGAATTTATGCGAGATAATTTCTGCTACCACACGCTCAGCTTCATGCTCTTCATCTCGGGTAGCAATCACACGAATGGGCTCTCCCATCTCTAACTCACTAAACAGCTGCTTTTCAAATTCATGCGGATTATTTGCGATCAGAATATTGGCAGCTTTTAGCACCCGTTTCACACTGCGATAGTTTTGTTCCAACTTAATGAGTCTTAAACCCGGAAAGTCTTTAGAAAGTAGAACTAAGTTTTGTGGTTTTGCGCCTCGCCATGAGTAAATGGACTGGTCGTCATCCCCTACTACAGTAAACCGAGCGCGCTCCCCAACTAACAACTTAACCAGTTGGTATTGGCTGGTATTGGTATCTTGATATTCGTCTACCAATAAATAACGAAAACGACTTTGCCAACGTTCCTTTACGGCTGCATTTTGGCCCAATAAAAGGGTTGGGATCATAATTAAATCATCAAAGTCTAATGCATTATAAGCCCGTAATTGAATTTGATACCGGGCATAAAGCTGAGCAAATAACGCTTTTTGCGGCTCCCGTGCGTCTTGTATTGCCCGCTCAGGTAAAATAAGCTCATTTTTCCAATTACCAATCTGCATTTTCAGCAAGTTAAGTAAATCTTTGTCTTTTTCTAACTCTTTTTCTGTTAGGTCACTTAATAGCTGGTTGGTATCTTGATCGTCCAGTAATGAAAAGCCTGGCTTGTAACCCAAAGTTTTAAGTTCTTTTTTGATTACCTCTAAGCCCAGCGTGTGAAATGTAGAAACCCATAGCCCTTTAGACTCTTTTTTTCCGAGGGTCTGTAGTACCCGTTCTCGCATTTCTTTTGCAGCTTTATTGGTAAATGTCACCGCCGCAATATTTTTAGCCTGATATTCACACTCTTGGACTAAATACGCGATTTTATTCGTTATCACACGAGTTTTACCTGATCCTGCTCCAGCCAAGACCAAACATGGGCCACTTATATATTTTACTGCTTCGTCTTGTTTTGGATTCAGTTTCATTATCGTGCTTATTAATTACCATCAATGACCGCATTTTAACGTAAACCGTACTATGCGCCTAGCCGCTATACTCACTTAACCCTCAGTATCAGATATACTTTTTACATACTACTTCGGTGTCATTGAAAACTGTTTTTTAAAACATGCACTAAAATAGGCAGGAGAATTAAATCCAACCTCATGAGATACTGGAAATATACTGCTTACCTGACGTAACATGGGCAAAGATTGGAATAGTCTATATTGACGGATGTATTCATTCGGTCTGACAGCAGCAACCGACGTTAACTTACGATGTAACTGCCTTTCGCTTAGTGCAACCTTTTTTTCAAGCTGAGAAACTGACAATGACGCATCTGAATACAGGCAGTTGAGCACTTTATCTACTTTAGCAATAAACAGCACTGCTGCACTATCAACTGACTTTACAGAAACTGAGCAGCGTGTTTTCACCATCTCACATGATGAGAACCAGGTTAACCACCATACTCAAATACATCAACGTCTCAGTAATAACAGTAAGGTCTACCTAAACGACTGGCATAACTTATCTCACAAATCAGACTCCCTTGATAGTCAAGACCTTATCAAGCACTTAGAGAATTCTGGTTATTTGTTCAGTGAAGAACCAAGCATTGCTTTTTCTTCATGGTTTAAAAGACTCACTTATGACAGTTTAGCCAACCGTGTTACCACTGAGCGCAATCACCTCAATGAGTGGGTAAAATACACCTATGCAAGTGATGGTACACATGTAACACAATGTAGTACTGACGGTGAAAAATGGCTACGTTGTAATTAATCAAGGCTGGGTGAAGTGAATAGCTATACGCCAGTCACTTCACTATTTTGTTATGTGATCATTTGCTACTATACCAATAAGCAACTTTTATAGGTAATGATGATGATTAACCCAGCAAAAATTGAAGAAATTGCGAAACAGATCTCAGGCAATTTGCCACAAGGCGTAAAAAACTTAGCAGATACATTTGAATCAAAAACCAAACAAGCCATTCAAAATAAACTGGCTGAAATGGATTTTGTCAGCAGAGAGGAGTTTGATATTCAAAGTAAAGTACTAATCAGGACACGAGAGAAGCTTGCTGAGCTTGAAGCAAAAGTCGCTGAAATAGAAGCCAAGCTAGACAGCGACAAACACGCAGAATAAGGCTATTCTGCGTAACGGTCTTTGACCTGCGCAATCGCCAGAGCATATTGATCAGCTATTTGCTCTGGTTTAGCCGCTAGAGCATTGAGCTCATGTAACAGCCCATCCGCCAACCCATATACCCAACCATGAATCGTTAAATTTTGCCCGCGTCGCCATGCATCTTGCACAATGTTAGTTTGGCAAACATTTCGCACTTGGTCGATAACATTCAACTCACATAACGCGTCACACTGTTTTTGCGGTGCTATATTATCAATGATACTTTGGTGTTTTTCTTTCACGTCTGCAACATGACGCAACCAATTGTCTATTAACCCAAAACGCGCTTCATTAAGTACAGCTTGGACGCCACCACAGCCATAATGACCAACAACCATAATGTGCTTTACTTTCAGTACTTCAACTGCGTACTGCATCACTGACAAACAATTGTGATCAGTATGCACCACCACATTTGCCACATTACGGTGCACAAATAGCTCACCAGGCATTAAATCTACAATTTCATTCGCAGGTACACGTGAATCAGAACAGCCAATCCACAAATATTCTGGTTTTTGCTGACCTAACAGCTTTTTAAAGTAATCAGGATCTCTCGCTCGTTCGCGTTCAGCCCATTGCTGGTTGTTTTCTAATAAGTGGTCGAGCGTACACATCTCAGATTTTCCTCTATTTATTGTCGGGTAGCTTGTATTAAAACATTCCTTGGGGTGAGCTGCTTCTCACAAAACTCACTCAGGCTGACATCATACCCAGCTTGCTGTAAATATAAACCCCTATCGAGTACCAACCAAATCTCTAACGCTCTACGAAAAACATGCCTAACTAATTCAATACGATCTGTTACTCGTTTACGCTGCTCACCTTGCTTTAAATAAGTTGCATAATCAATACCTGAAGGTAACGTAATGTCTTTTTGTGCTGCTGCCCAACAGCAGAAAGATGAAAAGTCACCAGAAAATATACTTTTGTTAACCGATGGCACACTAATATATTCCGTCGACCCAGTACAGTCGCGGCGCAGTGCATCAAACCCCAAACGCCAAGTGACCTCTTTTCGCCTCACAGTAGCAATACGTGGCGCGGCCGTCACGGTTTCTTGTAACGCCAGCTTCATATCACTGTGATTCAAATGTAATGCACTGTGCTTAGCTGCCTCACTCATTGGTTGGTAAGTCGGCTCAGTAAATAAATGATAACAACACGGCGAGAGGCTTATTTTTTCACATTTGTGCTCTGTTGCTCTATGCATAAACGTTTGATGAAGAGCACCGCACGCATGTAATGCAACAGCATGTTGTTGTGGTTTAAAGTAAGCGCCTGTATCATCAGTAAGTACGTTTGCACAGCTAAAATGGACGTTTAATTCTTGCTGTTTTGCACTATGGGCGCCCTGTTCACACAAAGCGGACTGTAATTCAATACTATGAACATGCGGTGCACCTAAATGCGCCATTAAACGCCCTAAATGACCTTTACCTGCACACCACTCTAACACCGGTAATTGCTGCTCAGGGACATGACTCACAAAATCTTGCAGCTGCGTTAATTTGCGGCCTTTTATCCCGTTGCTTAGCCAAAATGGCAGAGCTGCTCTCGGTTTTTCGCTGTAAGGCAATGCTGTCAACCCAGCAAGTAAATCAACACCAGGTATGTAATCAGAAAACACATCGTATAAACAAGCTTGATCAGCGTCGAGCCGTGCTACTTCAGCATCATCCAAGCTCAACAAAAACTGATTTAATTGCACACTAAACGGTAACGTTAAATGATCAAACGCCACACGCTGCCAAAAGTCCCGCGTGCTCGTTAGAAAAGTATCTAATTGTTGAAATTGAGAAAGTAATGACATGAACCACAACACATAAAATAAAACGCTATTCTACCGTGTTTTCGTCTTTATAGGGCAGTTGTTGAATGCGATATTTTCGCTTGTGGAAGAACATCAGATAACCATACATAGGCAGAGATAATATGGTTAATATACAAGCTAACACTAACATCCAAGACCATGTATCTTCTGATGGTTCTCGTGTGCGATGATAGATAAAGGTGGATTTAATACCTTCCCATTGCGTTAAATCTAAACTGTATAATTGCGCGATCCATTGCCAGCGCGTCTCTGACATACTGCCAATCGGCACACCAGAATGCGTAATATAAACAGCAAGCTCATCTGCTTCAAAGCTCAGCTGCTCCTTCGTCTTGTGACGAGCATATTTCTCATGGATCACTTCAATACTGTGCTGCATATTCAACAATGCATAGCGCCAACCTTTTAAGCTCGCCTGTTTAAACCTCTCCACGACATCAGGCTTTTGCGACAGCATATTTTCACTGGTAAATAAAATATCACCATATACATTTAGTCCGTATTGCTTGGGGCAGATCTGCCGAGTTTCGACCCCTTGCTGCTGCATTTTATAAGGTTCATTAGTCACATAGACTTGGAGTGCATCAAACACACCACGTTTAAAATCTGCAAGTGGATTGAGTCCAGCATACGTGGGTAAGTCTGTTATGTTTATTCCAGCTCGCGCGAGCATAACTGTCAGCTCAGCGCTTTCATCTTTACCTAAGTGGCTGACTTTTTTACCTACGAAATCTTCTGGCGTGAAAATATCGCTGCTTTCTTTCACCATCCAGCAATACGGCGACGATTGAAATATGGCAGCCATTGCCACTAGGGGCTTACCCTGCATCTTCGCTTGTAATATGCCTGAGTGCGTCACGCCAAATTGAGCTTGACCTGATAGCACTTTAAAATGTGTATCAGGATTACCTGGATTTGCAGGTAGAATACTCACCTTAAGCCCAGCATCTTTATAAAAACCTTGTTCTGCCGCCATATAATAGCCGGCAAACTGAAACTGATGCGTCCACTTTAATTGCAATACAACGGGCTCAAGTGCACTAACACTTGAGCTACATAGTGTGAATAAAAGAAATAAACCTAGTCGAACCTTATTCATATACGCTTGTTACTTTCCCAGTAAATTGCCGCTATTAACTATAGGAAAGTAAACTGTATTTGCCAATTACCCGACCTTACGCGCCTCTTCAAAAGGCGCTTGTAAATACTGGCTAAAGCAAGGGTTGTTCGTTTCATCTTGGTAAGCATAACCAAGCTGTGACAGATGCTCATCAAATTTCTCATAATCACTCGGAGCAATATCAAAGGCAGCAAGCACATTGCCCTCTGCAGCACCATGATTTCGATAATGAAATAACGTAATATTCCAATTACACCCCAATGTGTCTAAGAATCGCGCTAGGGCACCTGGGTATTCGGGAAACTCAAAGCGTAGTAATCGCTCTTGCAGTTCAACTGGAGGCTTACCACCAACCATGTATCTAATATGTAATTTTGCCAGCTCATTATCAGAAAGATCTTTAAGTAAATACCCCTTTCGCTCTAATGTGCCTTTGACATCATCTAGTTCAACTTGCCCCCCGCGCAAACCTACCCCCACAAAAATCTGGGCATTGTCCTCGCCAGCATAACGGTAATTAAACTCAGTAATTGCACGCCCTTCTAGATCATGGCAAAACTGTTTGAAACTGCCTTTTTCTTCCGCAATTGTCACACCAAACAAAGCCTCGTTCTTAGCGCCAAGCGCAGTACGCTCAGCGATGTAACGTAAGCGGTCAAAATTCAAATTAGCACCCGACAGTACCGCGGCTAACGTCAGTCCGGCACGATTACTTTGCGCACTCCACTTTTTAATACCTGCGACCGATAATGCCCCCGAAGGCTCTGCAATCGCTCGAGTTTCAACAAAAATATCTTGTACGGCAGCACAAATTTCATCTGAGCTTACCGTCACAACTTCATCGCAAAACTTTTGTGCCAAACGGAACGTTTCAGTGCCAATCACCTTAACAGCAACCCCATCAGCAAAGCTGCCTACTTGTGGTAACGTAACGGGCTCCCCCGCATCTAAAGCGGCTTTTAAACACGCACTTTCCTGCGCTTCAACTCCGATAACCTTGATATCAGGACGTAATGACTTAATGTAAACCGCCATACCCGCAAGTAACCCCCCGCCTCCGACGGGAATAAAGACCGCGTCTAACTCATTTACTTGCTGCATCAACTCGCGTGCTACCGTCCCTTGACCGATAATAACGTCTTTATCGTCAAAAGGCGGCACAAATACCGCTTGTGCTTGTTCGGTTAATATATACGAATGCGCTTTTGCCTCATCAAAATTGTGCCCGTGTAAAACAACCTGGGCGCCAAAATTACGCACCGCATTGACTTTTATTTCAGGGGTTGTCACTGGCATAACAATGGTTGCTTGGTGACCCAAATGTGCAGCACTTAGCGCCACACCTTGCGCATGATTACCTGCAGACGCTGTGACCACTTGGCTACCAACAGGAAGCTGCTGTAACTTATGATATGCGCCACGCAATTTAAAAGAATAAACCGGTTGCTGGTCTTCACGTTTGAGCCAGATTTTTTGTCCCAAACGCTCTGAAAGTGCGCGCATTTCACTTAATTCAGTCACCTTAACTAACGGTGACATATCAGCTTGAATGATGGCACGAAAATAATCTAGCTCTTGTGAAACCATGGTTAGCTTAGCTCCTCTAACTTAGCTAAGTCACGCACAGCACCTTTATCCGCACTGGTTGCCAATAGCGCATACGCTTTTAAAGCAGGACTCACAACACGCTGTCGATCCAACGGTTTATAAGCGTCCTTTCCACGTGCCAATTGCTTGTCGCGACGCGCTTGTAATTGCGTATCATCAAGCAATAAATGAATACCTCGATTATAGATATCAATATGGATCAAGTCGCCATTTTCTACCAAAGCCAACGCTCCACCACTTGCCGCCTCAGGAGAGGCGTGGCCTATTGATAAGCCAGATGTCCCACCAGAAAAACGCCCATCAGTGAGTAGCGCACAGTCTCTATCTAGCCCCATTGATTTTAAGTAACTGGTGGGATACAACATCTCTTGCATGCCTGGACCACCTTTAGGCCCTTCATAACGGATAATGATGACATCACCTTTTTTAATCTCACCAGCCAAAATGCTATCTACCGCATCATCTTGAGACTCAAAAACCACTGCTGGGCCAGTAAAATCAAGCATTTCGTCAAGCACACCGGCACTTTTAACGATACAGCCATCGGGGGTTAAGTTACCCGATAACACCGCTAAACCACCATCTTGTCGAAATGCATGTTCAATACTGCGTATACAGCCATTCTCTCGGTCGAGATCCAGTGTATCCCAGCGATATGCCTGGCTCATACCTTTGGTCGTACGGATCCCCGCAGGACCGGCACGAAAGAAGGTTTGTGCCTTTTCATTATTGTGATCTGTTGCATCCCAACGCGTTATCACCTCGCCTAATGTACCGCCCGCAACATGACCTACCGTTAAATCTAAACGATCCCCTTTCGCTAATTCATTCAGCATGCTCATCATGCCACCAGCACGATGTACATCTTCGATGTGATACTGCTGAGTTGCCGGTGCAACTTTGCATAAAAATGGTGTTTTGCGAGAGAGCTCATCGATATGGCTCATATCAAAATCAACCCCACCTTCTTGCGCCGCAGCTAATAAATGTAATACCGTATTTGATGAACCACCCATTGCAATGTCTAAGGTCATCGCGTTCATAAAAGCCGCTCTATTGGCGATATTTCTTGGCAGTACAGCGTCATTATCCTTTTGATAATACTCATTGCACAAAGCGACGATACGCTTACCTGCGGCTTCATATAATTGCTGACGATCTTTGTGGGTTGCTAACGTTGTACCATTACCCGGAAGTGCCAACCCAAGCGCTTCTAACAAACAGTTCATTGAATTTGCTGTAAACATCCCAGAGCATGAGCCACATGTTGGGCACGCTGAACGCTCAACCTGCTCGGAGTCTGCATCACTCACGGTCGGATCTGCGCCTTTGACCATGGCATCGACTAAGTCTAATTTAATATCGATGTCTGCTAACCGCGTTTTTCCAGCCTCCATCGGGCCACCTGACACAAAAATAACGGGGATATTTAACCGCAGTGCCGCCAATAACATACCTGGGGTGATCTTATCGCAGTTGGAAATACAGACCATCGCATCAGCGCAGTGCGCATTAACCATATACTCCACTGAATCAGCGATGAGATCTCGTGATGGCAGTGAATACAACATGCCGCCATGCCCCATCGCAATACCATCATCAATGGCGATGGTATTAAACTCTCTAGGTACACCACCTGCATCACGAATAGTATCAGCCATTAAGTCACTTAGCTGATTGAGGTGCACATGACCAGGTACAAATTGCGTATAAGAATTGACGACCGCAACAATTGGCTTTTCAAAGTCACTATCTGTCATGCCTGTTGCACGCCACAGCGCTCTGGCGCCAGCGCGTTTTCTACCTTCTGTTGTCGTTTTACTTCTTAACTTGGCCATGCTAAACCCCTTCATGTTATGCGTCGCTACTTTATATAACGCCGCCTTTTCCTCATTCCCAAAAAAGCCACGTGATTGTGGCTCTCTATGTTCTATGCCTGATTGACGTATTCTAACCAACCGTTATTATCGTTAGCTTGTCCTTTCACTAAATCAAAATACGCTTTTTGTAGCTCTTCAGTAATAGGGCCTCGCTTGCCATCTCCCACTTGGATTTGGTCTACGCTGCGCACCGGAACAACCTCGGCAGCGGTGCCCGTCATAAAGAACTCATCTGCTAAGTAGAGTGCTTCACGCGCAATTGACTCTTCTCGTACTTCATATCCTCTAGCACGAGCAAGCTCCATAATGGTGTCACGCGTCAAACCTGGTAAAATACACGCGGTTGTCGGCGGTGTATAAAGTACCCCTTTTTTGATAACAAATAGATTTTCTCCGGCACCTTCACTTAAGCACCCATTGACATCTAGCGCGATCCCTTCAACATACCCATTGCGCTTTGCTTCACCAGAAATAAGCTGTGATGACAGATAGTTGCCACCAGCCTTTGCTGCCGTCGGCATGGTGTTTGGCGCTAAACGATTCCAAGAAGAAATACATACATCAACGCCCTCAGCTAAACTGTCATCACCTAAATAGGCGCCCCACTGCATTGCGGCAACCGTCACATCAGCAAGGTGTGATTTCGGATTTAAACCCAGCCCTACATTACCTAAAAACGCGAATGGACGAATGTAGGCGTCTTTAAAGCCATTTTCACGCACAGCATCTTTACATGCCTGAATAATTTGCTCTGGGGTGAATGGGATCTCCATGCGGTAAATTTTTGCTGAGTCATATAAACGCTGAATATGATCCGTTAAACGAAAGATTGCCGGGCCATTTGGCGTATCATAGGCGCGTATTCCTTCGAACACTGAGCTGCCATAATGTAATGCATGGCTAAGTACATGAGTCGTTGCTTGCTCGTAAGGGATCATCTCGCCGTTGTGCCAAATTAATTCCGAAGTTTTAGTCATTTGTAATACCTTGTTCTTTTCTTAATAATTAGGTTTAAATAGCCTGTTGCTGTAGTGTGTGCAAATCAACCTGTTGCACCTCAACCAGCTTACTCAGTTGTGTCGTTAATAGATAGATAGGCTTGTCACTGTCTACTGTCATTTTAACGTGAAACAAATCATCATGGCCCTCCAACTCTAATTGGGTTAAATGAAATCCACGATGACGCGCCACTCTTAAAAAGCGCTCAACGGCGATACTTTGGTTTTTAATTGCCACTGTTAATTGGTGTCTCATTGCGCTTTCTCCGTCATCATTTCATCATTTGCGGCCCCAGGTGGTACCAAAGGCCAAACGTTTTCTTTGTCATCTATACAGGCATGAATGATATAAGGCCCTGTAGAATTCACTAATTCATCAATGGCATCATCAACTTCGTTTGCATGGGTAATTGTTTGACCCGGTATACCAAACACCGCGGCCAATTGCACAAAATCAGGGTTATCAGATAAGTTTGTCTCGCTATAACGCCCTTCAAAAAATAACTGCTGCCATTGACGTACCATGCCAAGGCGTTGATTATCTAATATCACTATTTTTACGGGTAAATTGTTACGGCGAATCGTAGCAAGTTCTTGAATATTCATCATGATTGAACCGTCACCAGAAACCGTTACGACCATGTTCTGTGGCCGTGCGATTTGTGCACCTATGGCTGCAGGCAAACCAAACCCCATTGTTCCAGCACCACCACTGCTGAGGTGATTACTCGGATGCGTAAACTTCATATGTTGTGCAACCCACATTTGATGTTGTCCAACATCGCAGCACACCACACTATCACGAGGCATTTTTCTACTGAGTTCTTTTAATAAATACGGGGCAAATACTTTTTCACCCGGGTAATCATACCGCCACGCATGTGCCGTTTTAAGCTCCATGACGGTGTTTAACCACTGTGCGTTAGTAACAAAGCACGCCAATGCTGGAATAGATGTTTTTAAATCGGTAATTAGTGACGCTGCCGCAGGTTTACGCTTTCCAACTTCCGCAGGGTCTATGTCTAAATGTATTACCTTCGCCTTTGCTGCAAACTTCGCTAAATTACCCGTCACTCTGTCATCAAACCGAGCGCCAATACATACCAGTAAATCACATTCTTGTACTGCAATATTTGCTGCTTGCCCACCGTGCATACCCAACATTCCTAAGTCATATTCATACTCAGGTAACACGCTCCCCAATGCCTTTAATGTTGAAACAGCTGGCATCTGAGTTTTGTTTAAAAATTGCATCAATTCAGCTTGCGCATCCGCACTTTGTACGCCCCCGCCGACATAAGCCACAGGACGCTGAGCTTCAGACAATAACACTTCTGCTGTTTGCACTTCGCAGCTTAATAGCTCAGGAAAAGACTCTTCTCTTGCCAACCAAGGTTTAAAAGGGGCTTGTGCCAACTGAATGTCTTTAGGGATATCAACCAATACAGGTCCTGGTCTACCAGACAAGGCCAAGTGCATCGCTTCTTGTAGTATTTCAGCCAAATCTTCAGCACGTTCAACCATGTAACTGTGCTTCGTGCATGACAGAGACATCCCCAAAACATCAACTTCTTGAAACGCATCAGAGCCAATAGCGGCAGTGGGCACCTGCCCAGTTATCGCGAGCAAAGGCACCGAATCCATCATGGCATCGGCAAGCGATGTTACTAGGTTTGTTGCACCGGGGCCTGAAGTTGCAAAACAAACGCCAAGTTTGCCAGTACTGCGCGCATACCCCACGGCTGCAAACCCTGCTCCTTGCTCATGACGAGTCAAATAATGTTTTACAGGCGCACCGTAGAGCGCATCGTAGATCGGCATAATCGCACCGCCTGGATAACCAAAGACTTCTTGAACGCCATGCTTGGCAAGTAAGTCGATAAGTAATTGTGCGCCTGTCATCGTGTTCCCCATTCCCAATCTTTTTAATGATTTCTAAAAATTTAACCCTAAAACCAAGAAGCCCCCCGAACTTTTCAGTGCGGGGGGCTTCTCGTTGATACTTTTTAAAGCACTAACTCGCCCCCGCGGTAATAATAATCACCACGTTGATAATCAGGACTAAAGTTAGTGCTGTTGTTAACATATTCAGTATCACCAAATTAAATTATTACTTGTAAGTGCGCGCTTATTCACAGCGTGCCTTGCTCTTTTTCTATTAGTAACCCGAAGTACAATGTAAGTCAACCATAAAAACAATGCTTTAAAAGCACTAAAAAAAACAATAAAAGGTATCTATATTCAACAATAGCCAAAAATCGAATAAAAAAACCTTTATTTTGTCTATCCTTTCGTTTTTAAAGTGTTCATATTTTATTTACAACACTTTTCATTCAACGAAAAAATCATATGAAACTTTTATGATTTGCCCAATAGATTGATTATGATGTTTATCAGCTATTAATTATTAAGGATAACCATGCCCAAACCTATTACTCAGGTGAGTGCCCTCTGCCTCATATTGTGCCTGTCACTATTTAGCCGACTAGGTTACACAGCACCCGCGCTCTATAAAGTAGAAAAAGCGGGGATCACATCTTACCTATTAGGAACCGTGCACGTTGGCGATCACTCAATGGCAGGGTTAAGTCAGCGGATCACCTCTGCAATAGATGCCACTAGCGCTTTGGTTGTAGAAGTGGATATCAACGCACTTAGTCCCAGTGAAATTCAGCGTCGTTCTAGCCCTTTTATGCTTTTAACACCACCTAAGAGCCTAAAAAACCAGATCAGCTCTCATAATTACACACGACTTAAAGATTACTTAGCCAAGAAAAACATTAGCATTGATCTGTTTAGCCAATTTACACCTTGGGCGGTTATGGTCACGATATTACAAATGGAATATCAAAAATTAGGTTTCAAAGATGATTTTGGTATTGATAAACAAGTGATCAACTATGCGCAAAGTAAAGCAATGCCAATTATTGAACTAGAGACCCTAGAGCAACAGTTAACTATGTTCAACCACCTCAGCACACATGGCGATCACATGTTGACGGAAACATTTAAACAAATGGATGATATAGAACATTACTTCCTCGACTTAATTCATGCCTGGAAAAAAGGCGATATGGCCGCCTTAAGCCAATATTATCAATTAAGTTTTGATGGCAGTGAGTACGGTCAACTTAGTGAAAAAGTGATGCTTATCGAACGTAATAATAACTGGATAAAGCAACTAGGTAGCCAGCTTGTAAAGCAGCCTTTATTTATTGCGGTGGGTGCCCTCCACTTACCCGAGAAGCACGGCTTACTTATCCAACTTCAACAACAAGGATTTACGGTTAACAAAATGCTGTAACGCATCCCCCTCTAAAAAGGCAACGTATAGAGATACTTTTTAGGGGGCAGATAAAACAAAAAATTATTTTTCAACTTGTTTAAACCGTTACTGAATTTCCTGCGTCAAATAGATATAACACCCTCAATAAGGATGCATATTATGAAAAAATTTTTACTTTTGACAGCTACTGCTGCAAGCTTATCTTTCAATGTACTGGCAAACGAAAGCCACACGATTAAACAAAGTTTTGCTGCACATAATAACCAGCAACTTGAGATTGACTTTCCTGTTGGGCGCTTAGACATGACAAGCTACGATGGTGATAAGATTGAAGTGTCAATCCGATTAGAAGTACAACAAAATGACAGCTGGTTTAATAGTAACGTCAACCTTGATGAAATAACGCTTAATCACCACACTAAAAGTGACACACTGTCACTTGAAATTGATGAAAAAGATTTAAAACAACATTGGCAAGTTAAAGTTCCCAGCTCAATGCAATTAGACATAGAAGTAGGCGTCGGTAATGTTAAAATTTCAGAGCTAGCCAATTCGGCAGATATTGAGGTCGGGGTAGGCAAAGTGAGCATTGATACTAGCGAAGCGGATTTTAAGTCTATATCCCTCGAGTCTGGGGTTGGCACTACCAGCGTCAAAGGTCTGATTAATACAGCAACGCAGCATAAAAAATTAACCCGTTCAGAAACCCATTACACAGGTAAGGGCAGCCATAATATTGAGGTTGAGGTCGGCGTTGGCAACATTCAAGTTCGTCATTAAATTAACCCTACCTGCTCAAGCGCTGTGCGTACTGACTTTTCGTCTAATGGTTTTAGAATCATAGTATTCGTACCTAGCGCTTTGGCACGCTCTAGCTCTTGTGCCTCACTGTTAGCAGTCACTACAGTGATGGGCTCTTCTAAGTTTAAAGAATTGCGTATGTATTCAATGGCTTGAAAACCATCCATAATCGGCATATTTAAATCCATAAAAATAACATCATAGTGATTTGTATTTAAATCATCTATTGCAGCAAGCCCATGCTCTACATGGTTAACTGCAATAGAAAACCCTTGAAGTACCTTAATAATAACTTGTGCATTGAGTGGATTATCTTCAACGAGTAACCCTGTAATCTTGTTCTTGGTAATGCATTGTTCCGGTGGTATGCCTACCATGTAAATAGGTAGTTTTATATGGACTGAAGTTCCTGATGTTTGCCCTTTTTCAAACTGGATCTCACCACTCATAGCATCCAATAACCACTTACAACGCACTAACCCCAACTGCAATCCTTGATAATGAGTGTCTCTCACATTGGTCGAGAAAGGGGATGCTCCACTAAAGCCACACCCAGTGTCTTCAATCGCTACTAATAGAGTTGATTGACTATGATCTAAACAGGCCTGTAATATCATTGAACCTTGTTCAGTAAATTTAACGGCATTATCAATCAGCTGACCAATAACCCAAGCCAAATGGTCATGATCACAGGCTACATTTAACGATTTATCAAACCCAAATTCCGTCACTAAATTCACACCTTTGCTTTTTGCTTCAAGTTGATAAGGTGAAATAGCTTGTAGTAAGGTTTTGGTCATTTCATCTGGGATAACACTGACAGGAATGTCCCCCTTTCTCCCAAAGACTGAACTCCTGAATTGCATTTAATTGATTGACTAACTGTTTTGCAGATACTTCAACTTGTAACAATTGCTCTTTTTTACCGTCTTGGCGATACAAATTTAAAAAGCCTAATATCGCTTGCAATGGTGTTCTTAATTCATAACTGCACGTGCCAAAAAATGGGGTTTCATAGCCAACGCGTGCTGAGTCTCTTGCTTTTGTTGTTCTAAAGAGTCAATAACTCGCTTCACTTGTCTTTCCATTGGTTGAAATATATAAACAACCTCGAGCCAAAGTAAAATGATTGCACTCACCCAAAACACGAATTCAAACATGCGAGTTAATTCTACTTTTCGATTCGCCACTTGTTCAAAAAACTTCACAGCTTGGTCTAGATACAGGAGTAATATGCGCGCATCGTGCGCTACTGTGTAGGCAATCTCTTTATTAAAATCACCTTGTTCATATAGGGCTATAAAATCTTTAATTCGCTTATCTAAATACACTGGGGAGGTAGAATAGAGCATGGTTAAATCTGTCGTTAAAAACTCATACTCACCCGATTTTTCACGTAAAATAAATTGATGATTCATTAAAAATGACAGCACATTTTTATCTAATTCAGCTAACAGTGATTGCGTTGATTTTCCTTCTTGGTGAAACAACACGACCTGATTAATACCCATGCACCTTTTGCGATAGCATATGTTGCATACCCGCCCGGTTTATCAGCTCTGCATACTGTTGTTTTTGTTTAAGAAAAAATCACATTACTGCCGCTACCAATGTTACTAAAATAGCCATAGCTAATACTGCAAGAACATATCTGCTGCGCATCGATTTAATAATTTGACGCATCTAGAGCACCTATTTTGTTGACTAGTAAGTGTAGTGTAAAAAAGAGAAAACTCACGTAGGTTCACTTGACACCTAGACGGCTAAAATGTTTCAATGCGTGCCTACCCTATTTGAGGGCCAGTGTTGTACTTTTGCGTATGACCTTGGTCTAGGGCTGGAAGAGGTGCGTTATTCAGGTAACTGTATTGAGGAGAGCAAACTCCAATGACATGCAGTGAGGGGAATTAACGCCGAGAAACAGTGATTATTTGTTTGGTCACTATTTCGGGCGACTGGGTTGAATCCCAGCGACTGTCACCAATTGCATTGTGAATTAACAAAGCAAGTAAGTTTGGTGGAGAGCTTCTGGTCTTAAAATAATAAGGCCACTTGCCTTGTCATTTTTAAGTCCATTGCTCTTCGAATTTTAACTGTTCGAAGTTTGGGCTCCTTCCTTAACTCCGAACAAGATATAAGTTCGGTAGAGATGAAATCACAATACGATTTATCCAACTATCCCTTATGGACAGCTTTGGTTACGCCTTTTGACGCGAATAACCAGGTTGACTATAACATATTACGCACTTTGGTGTGTGAGCAAGCACAAGCAAACAATGGCATTCTACTCCTTGGTAGCACTGGTGAAGGTCTAGCGCTTACAACAGAAGAGCATCAACACATTGTAAGGTATGTCTGTGATCTAAACCTAGACGTCCCCTTAATGGTCGCTGTCGGTGGCGCCAATTTGCAAGAACAAATCGCGTGGGTCGAATTTTGTAACACTCTGCCTATCCATGCCTTTTTACTCGGCTCTCCACTTTATGCAAAGCCAGGTATCGTTGGACAAGCTCACTGGTTTGATGCATTACTTAGCGCCTCAGATCTGCCGTGTATGCTCTATAACGTCCCCGGTCGCAGCGCAGTTGCTATTGACCCTCAAGTACTCCAAAACCTAACGCACCACACTAATTTATGGGCTCTGAAAGAAGCCAGTGGTGACATTGCCGTATTTGAAGCATTCCGTAAAGCCGCGCCACAATTGGCTATTTATAGCGGTGATGATGGCTTAATGCCTTATTTTGCACAAGCAGGCGCAACGGGCCTCGTTTCTGTCGCAGCCAATGCATGGCCCCAACAAACGGCTGAGTTTGTACGTCGTTCAATGGCAGGGACTTTCCCAAACCTGTTTACTACATGGACCGATGCGGTTGATAGCCTATTTACAGTCGCTAACCCTATACCGGTTAAAGTACTAATGCATGCACAAGGCAAACTCAATACGCCGAATTTACGCCCCCCTTTAACGCACTTGGAGCTGCCTTGTACTCAGGCAATTAACAGTGCAAACACCACAATTTTATCTTGGAATTAAGGCAGTTATTATGAGCTGGTTAGAACTACTAAATAATTTAGAAAATGGCACTGTGCGTGCTGCAACGCAAGATGAGCAAGGCAATTGGCATGCTAATATCGACGTAAAGCAAGGGATCTTAGAAGCCTTTAAAAATGGCAATAACACGGAATTCCCGGGGGGGTTTGTTGATAAACATAATCTTGCACCACAAGGGTTTTCCGCTGATGCTGGGGTACGTATGGTGCCAGGCGGCAGCAGTGTCCGTCGCGGTGCTCACGTTGCTTCAGGCACCATCATTATGCCACCAGCTTATGTAAATATCGGTGCTTATATTGGTGAAGGAACTATGGTCGATAGCCATGCATTGGTTGGTTCATGTGCACAAGTTGGTAAAAATGTTCACTTAAGTGCTGCAGTGCAACTAGGTGGCGTACTTGAGCCAATTGGCGCAAGCCCGGTTGTTGTTGAAGACGATGCATTCATCGGTGCTGGCTGCGTTATCGTTGAAGGTGTTGTTGTGAAAAAAGGAGCCGTACTTGCACCAGGTGTACGTTTATCTGCAACGATCCCTGTCTATGACTGTATCAACGAGCGCCAGCTAGATAAAGGGGAAGCCATTCCAGAGAATGCCATTGTGATCCCTGGTTCTCGCCCTTCATCAAGTGAGTGGGGACGTAATCACGGTTTAAGCATGTCATGTGCACTTATCGTAAAATATCGTGATGAACAAAGCGACGCATCTCTAGAATTAGAAGAGGTATTACGATAATGCCTTTTTTGAGCACACCATTGCGTCAAACGATTACTGAGTTAACCGAACAAGAGCATACCCCGTTTTTTGTTTACGACTTAGATGGCTTACTGTCACACCTAAAACCACTCACAGAGCAATCTGTTGTAAAATTATGGTATGCAGTTAAAGCGAATCCTTTATCGAAGGTGATCCAAACCTTAGATAAAGCGGGATTTGATTTCGATGTGGCAAGTAGCGGTGAACTTGATCAAGTTTTACGTCAGGACATCGATGCAAGCCGAGTGCTCAATACGGGTCCTGCCAAATCCAAAAGACAGATCCAGCACTTTCTGTCACAAGGGGTACGTACCTTTGTGGCGGAAAGTCACAATCAAGTCCAGTGGCTCAATGAGGCAGCAACAGAGCACGATATTCAACTACGTATTTTACTTAGAGTACAATTACGTTGGCCTGAAGGTGAAAAAAACCCACTTGGTGGTGACAGCTTAACGCCTTTTGGTTTAGGTACAGAGCAGTGGCAATCACTACAATTAGATACATACCCAGCACTTAATTTTGTTGGCCTACATATTTTCCAATGGGGCAACATGTTGTGTACAGAAAAACTAGCCCAACTGTGGGCACAAATGGTGCCACCACTTAAGGCACTCGCTGAAAACCTAGGCTTTACATTAGAGGTACTAGACTTAGGCGGTGGCTTAGGGATCCCTTATTCTGAAAACGACGACCAATTAACTTGGTCAGTATTAATTGATGCACTTGCGCAAATTAAAGCGTCAGCCGGTGTCACAGAGTTATGGATGGAACTTGGACGATATGCTGTAGGTGAGTTTGGCCATTATGCCAACCCTGTCGTAGAAAAAAAACAAAACTACAATGAGCATCAACTTATAGTATCTGGTGGTATCAATCATCTATTGCGTCCAGCGGTGACTACCCAGGCATTCCCATGCACACTACTGCGCAACTCCGGTGCCACTTCGCACAGCTATTTAATCCATGGACCCTTGTGTACTGCGCTTGACCACTTAGGGCGCCATACTTTGCCCGGTGATATTAACGCGCAAGACTGGTTAGTCTTCAGTCAATGCGGCGCCTATGGCTTCACCGAAAGTATGCCGTATTTCTTATGTCATGAATTACCTGCGGAATATGTAATTGAACACGGTGAAGTGCGCCAAGTTCGAGCCATGCAAAGTGCCAGTGATTATTTAAGATAGAGTATTCGATATGAACAAGATTACCCATGAAAACATTCAAGTTGGTGAAATAGCAAATGGACTGCCATTGACGATCCCGGTGTATCGTTTAAAAGGCGATGGTACAGGCCCGCGCGTTTATATCCAAGCGAATATGCATGGCGCTGAAGTGCAAGGTAATGCCGTAATCTATCAATTATTAGAGCAATTACACCACTCAACTTTAGCCAGCGATATTACATTAGTGCCGTACGCCAACCCAATTGGGTGTAATCAAAAATCAGGGGAGTTTACTCTAGGCCGCTTTGATCCAATTACAGGTACCAATTGGAATCGTATGTATCATAGTCATCTATCATTAGTTGATAGCTTTGTGGCGGAACACCTCGATAGTCCTTTAACAGAAATCAAAGAACAATTCTCCGCAGCTTTGGTACAAGCAACTCAGACCCTACTTGATAGACCAGCCCATAGCATCAATACAGGTAAACGCATTGCTTTAAATTTGCAACGCTTGGCTCATGAAGCCGATATTGTATTGGACTTACACACTGGGCCAATTTCATCTAAACACCTATATTGCCCAGAATATGCAAAGGCAAGCGCCCGTTACTTTAATATTCCACATGTACTGCTCATCCCCAATGACTTTGATGGTGCACTCGATGAAGCGTGTTTTTGTCCTTGGTGGGCATTAAGTGACGCGTATAAAAAGCAAGGGCGAGATGTTCCCGTGTTAGTTGAGGCATTCACGGTTGAACTCGGCTCTCAAGAAAAGATTGATTTAACCGAAGCAAAAGCAGATGCCGTAAGCCTGCTTAGCTATTTAAGCCATAAAGAAGCAGTGTTAGATTCATCATTTAAACCACAAACAATGACCCGTTACGCTTGTATGCTGCAAGATTATCTTACTTACTATGCGCCAATGGGGGGCATGGTTGAATACACAGCGGCACTGGGCAACCATATAAAATCGGGCGATACTATCGCGAATATCCTGCGTATGGAACGCTACCTATCGGAGCAGCCTTTGCACAGTATCACTTTAGATCAAGATGCCATCGCCATCTTGCATTTTGCGTCAGCAAGTGTCAACCAAGGAACAGAATTGTATAAGTTCTTTACCAACTACTTTGAGTTATAGCTCAGTAATATATTGCGTGAGAGTAAGCAAAGCATACTTTGCTTACTAAGGAATGGCGGTTTCTGCCGCCACCCTTTTTAACTTAACCATTGTATATCGGCTGTTCAGTAATTACATAACCCATCCGTTATTAATCCTCATTTAATGCAAAGCTGTGTATACTTATTGCTTCAATAACACTCAACGAAACAACATACTATGGAACTGCGTTCATTTGTTTTTGGCACTTTACTTTCAGGGCTTTCATTCACTGTGTTTGCCGAAACACCAAACAATCAGGATGTAATTGACCTCGTTAAACAATGCATACTCAATGAAATTATTGGTGGTGATAAAAACCAAACCGTCGAACAATTAAGAACTCGCTGCGCGAAACTTGATACCGCCAAACAGCTCAGCTCTTTAGATAAGCGTGTTGCGCGTGAGCGAGTAAGTGAAAAAAACCGCAATGTACTGACGCCGCATCATCGCAACTATATTTTACCTATTTCCTATATTAGTAACCCGAATAACCGCCTGTTTGACGGCCTTAAAAACATTGACCTAGAAGCCGGTGAGCCACTTGATAACTTTGAAGTTAAATACCAACTTTCACTCAAAGTCCCCATTTACAATAACTTCTCCGATAACGACCAAGCCATTTATATGGGTTTCACTTTGCAATCTTATTGGCAGTTTTATAACAAAGATATTTCTTCGCCTTTTCGTGAAACAAATTATGAACCCGAATTATTTTGGCTGAATTTTTTAGATGACGAAAATGTCCTGTGGGGTGACGAAATGGCAATTGTACTGGGTATTTCGCATCAATCAAATGGCAGAAGCCAACCAAACTCACGGTCTTGGAATCGCCTATATGCCAATTTCATATGGGAAAATAATGGCTTTGTATTTAGCTTTAAACCTTGGTATCGACTTCCTGAAGATGATAAGCCGTCACCTTTAGATGCAAAAGGTGACGACAACCCCGATATTCACAAATACATGGGCTACTTTGAGTTCCGTGGCGTATACCGTTATGAAGAGCATGAGTTTGGTTTTATGACTCGGAACAACCTCAATAGTGATAACCGAGGTGCGATACAGTTAGACTGGTCATTTCCTATCTGGGGTAGACTTCGTGGTTACACACAATACTTCAACGGGTATGGAGAAAGCTTGATTGATTATGATGCCGACATCCAACGTTTTGGGGTAGGTATACTTCTTACTGATATTTTATAATTTGGCGCTTATAAAACAGGGCAGTGTATCACCATACATTGCCCTCAAAATTAACACATTATTATTTAAGTTGCTGTGTTAACCAGTACAAATCTGAGTGAATACCTGCAGCAGTGACTTCTTTACCCGCCCCAGGACCTTGGATCACAAGCGGGTTTTGCTCATACCACACACTTTTTATCACAAATATATTATCACCCGGTGTTAAATTCGCAATCGCGGAGCCTGCCTCAGCAAAGGCAATTCCGACTTTTGCAGTCACTTTACCACTGTCACTAATACTTAATTGCCCTGTGTAACGCAGCGCTTTACCTTCATCAGATGCTTGTTGGTATTTCGCAGCATAAAATGTGTCTAATTCATCACGTTTCGCTAAAAAATCATCCCAACTACCTTCCGCTAAATACACCGGCATTAAAGGCTCTAATGCAATGTCATCAACATCGAGTTCCAAGCCTAAATCACGCGCCAATATGAGCAACTTTCGTTGCATATCTCTGCCTGATAAGTCTTCCCTAGGATCTGGTTCGGTATACCCCATTTCTTGTGCAGCTAACACCAAGTCAGAAAACTTTTGATCCGCTGTAAAACTGCTACACAACCAAGAGAGAGTACCTGAAAATACTCCTTCAATTGACGTGATCACATCACCGCTATTTTGTAAATCAGCCAAGGCAAAGTTGATAGGCAAACCAGCACCAACACTGGTGTTGTAACGCCAATGTAAATTACGCTCACGTTGCTGCTCTCGCAATGACTGATACCAATTTCTATCGGCAGTTCCGGCGTATTTATTGGCGCTGATCAGATTGCAGTCACTGGCGACAAAATCCGGATACAAAAAACTAAATGCTTCACTTGCAGTGATATCAATCACCACTTTATGTTCATAATCTAATTCTGAAATATGCTCAACAAGCGACTTACTGTTGTAACTCTGCGCTTCATTTTTCCATTGTGCCTGCCATGCCGATAACTCGATACCGCTCGGTGAAAACATCATCTCTTTTGAGCGCAACAGACCAACCACCTTTAAATCAAATTGTGATTGTAAACGGGTAATTTGTTGCTCGCATTGTTGTAAAAATACATCCCCGACATTACCAATACCGGCAATAATGACCGCCAGCTCCCGACCTTTATTTATAAGCTTATCGTGCAATACAGCTAAGAGATCACTGTCTAATGCCTGATCAGTCAAGAACAAAGCGTATTCACTGTCTTGATGAGCAAAGCGAACGACCACTTCACGATCATGGAATAATTGCTCAGCTTGCTGCTTAAGCCCTGAGAGCTCTGAGGAAGGCGCAACCAATGCTCCCCCTTGTAGGTTACTTTCTACAATATTAATGCGCCCAGCGAGTTGCTGTGCAACAATATGCGTAAATGTTGCAGGCAATAATAAATACGCTTCACCATTAACAGTAAAATGATGAATACTGTGTTGAATAAGCTGACTTAACGACCGTACTTCGCCTTTCGCTAAGTTTTCTACGCGCACTAAATCAAGGTTCTCAAAAGTGGTAATAAAGCGTTTTGCTTTGCTATACCCTTCTTTAACTATTTCTGTTGGTGACGCCTCAGGATCATAACTGCTGCGCACTTGTAGCTTGATGTTACTACCCTTTAAAGGAGAGAGTGTCTTGGCATGCAGCACCGGATTACCCAGCCTTGCCAATAAGTTTGCTTGAGCACGGCACACCTTTGGGTATTTAAGCGCACTGCTCACTTTACGTGGATCGGTACTATACACACCCTGCGTATCAGTCCAGATTGAAACTGCACAGGCATCAATATAACTGGCGAGTAGTGTGGCACTATAGTCACTGCCATTACGACCCAATGTGACGGTATTTTTATCACAATCTTGTGCAATAAACCCGGTAATCACATAAACCACTGCATCTTGCAACTGAGCGTAACATGCAGCTTTATTCTGTTGGTGCAACAACTGTGCATCATGCAACGTAAACAATTGACGGGCATCAATGCTGCGTGCCGCTACCTTGAGCTCATTTAGATAATGCGCTAATAACCGAGCTGACCATAGCTCACCATGGGCAAGTAAAGGGGATTCTTGTAGTTCTGATTTTTGAGCTAATTGCGTAATGGCAACTAACTCAGCGTCTAGCTGGCCTTTGAGTGCTCGGTACACATCGCCAGAGAACAACTCGTCAACCAGCTCGCTCTGGTGCTTTTCCAACTGAATCAATACGTCCGAAAACGCTTGTTGATCTTGCTGTTTATAGCTTTGCCAAAGCTTCACTAACGTGTTGGTGGTTTTACCCGCCGCGGAAACCACGACACAATCACCACTTTGACAATGCCCAAGTATTATTTGAGCAACGGCTTGATAGCGTGACGCAGAGCTTAAGCTTGAGCCACCGAATTTATGTACTACTCTTGTCATTTTTCTACCACAAAACCGTATGAGCCGGTGTTAATTTAAAAGTTTTTGCCTCATCAGATCCTGTGCTTTGACCTGGTGAAGTGCGTTTAAACGCTTGCTCTAGATCAGCCACCAAATCATCTAATTCTTCAATACCCACAGAAATTCGGATCAGCGTATCACCTACGCCTGCTTCAAGACGTGCTGTCGCATCCATACCCGCATGCGTCATGGTTGCAGGATGGCAAATTAAGCTCTCTACGCCACCCAGAGATTCCGCCAATGAAAACTCTTTTAATGAAGTCAAAAATGCAGCTGAGTCACCTAACCCACCTTTTATGTCAAAACTCACCATGCCGCCAAAACCAGCCTGCTGCTTTTTTGCTAATTCATGTTGTGGATGAGATTCTAAGCCTGGGTAATACACTTGACTCACATAGTCCGATTGCTCCAAATACTTGGCAATCGCCAAGGCATTTTCTTGATGCTGCTTTAAACGTACATTCAGCGTTCGTAAGCCACGAAGCGTTAAATAACTATCAAAAGGCGCCCCCGTAATACCAATGTTATTTGCCCACCATGCTAGCTCCTCACCCAGTTGCGCAGTCCGTGCGATCACGGCACCACCGACCACATCTGAATGACCATTAATATATTTAGTGGTTGAGTGAACCACTATGTCTACACCAAACTTAATCGGGTTCTGTAATGCCGGTGACAAAAAAGTGTTATCTGCAGCAACTAATGCACCTGCTCGCTTAGCGGTTTTCACAACAGCTTCGATATCTGTTAGACGAAGAATTGGATTACTCGGTGTTTCAATCCATACTACTTTTGGCTTTATATCTAAAATTTGCTGATAGCTTTCAGGCTGTGTTAAATCAAGTACGACAAGGTTTAATAAGCCACGCTTTTGCAATGATGTGAATAAACGATAACTGCCGCCATAACAGTCATGGGGGATCACCAACGTATCATCGTTATTTAATAGTTGCGTCACTAGGTGAACAGCAGACATACCCGTTGCAGTAATAATACCTCTCTCACCACCTTCTAGCTGAGCTAATGTTTCAGCTAAAATATCTCGATTAGGGTTACCACTGCGACCATAATCATAATCTCGTTTGGTATCAAAATCTGCGAATGAGTACGTAGTTGATAGGTATAATGGTGGTACGACCGCGCCATGGTGTTTATCTGCTTCTATACCATGGCGTACTGCGATGGTTGATTTATTACGTTCACTCATATCATCACCTAGATAGTTGGATGTTTAGACGTCTAAAAGGTTAGATTAATAAATGCTAGAAGTCAAAACATTTATACTGCTAAATGGCTATTTACTTAGTATTTGACTATCTTATTTAAACCGATAAAATTTCGCCACTTCAAAAAAATGGTCGCGAATACGATTGAATAAAATACTTACTATGGCAAGTAAAGTGGCTTTTGCCTAGACCATCGTAAACAATGTCATATAATGACAGTGGTAAGTAAATAGTTTCGTCGGATAGGCACTACACAATAAAGGCAACAACAACATTATGGCTAAATGGAATGGTGAGTATGTTCACCCGTATGCAGAACACGGCAAAAAATCTGAACAAGTAAAAAAGATAACGGTATCGATACCGTTAAACGTATTAAAAGTATTAACTGACGAGCGTACGCGACGACAAGTTAATAACTTACGTCATGCAACAAACAGTGAATTACTGTGTGAAGCATTTTTACATGCGTTTACAGGACAACCTTTACCCAATGACGAAGACTTACGTAAAGATAATCCAGAAAAAGTGCCAGAAGAAGTGCGTCAAATTATGGAATCAATGGGGTTAGAAGTGCCGACCATTGACGAAGAGTAGCCAATATGAAGCCCCATAGTGGGCTTCCTATTCTCGCTTAGGTCACCACTAACGCAAATCACCCTCGCTACATTTTCAGCACATTCATGCTCTTTAACTGTCTCTAAACGCTTTTCTACTATGGCACGTAATCCTAAAGCTTCATAACATGTCATCTCGCTGTCATCGTAAATAAAACCACGCTGACGATAGACGCATCTAAATTGATAAACAAAACGACGATGCGATAACTTCCTCCGTGCATTGATATTTACTTTTAAGCCAAAACTTTCAGGGCACAGGAAACTCAGGCCATTTTTGCTGCTTGTACTCGTCTAAAAAATGGTCGCGTATATAACGTAATTAAGCTGTCACTTGTCGTGTTATCAAAACACTTAGTCATAAAAGCTCACAGCGACATATCATGGTATGAAAAGATAGGAAGGAGGAACGAGGGAAAAGGCAATATGTATCTAGAGGCCAGTAACATCGTCGCTATGTAAGTAATAATGGCTATATAAAACAAAAGCCCCAACCAAAGGCTGGGGCTTTCAAAGACAAATCTTAAATTAGTTTAAAACTAAAATTAAGCTTGCTTAGGACGTGCAATAACGTCTACTAAAGTCCAAGATTTATTCTTAGAGATAGGAGCACATTCACGAATAGTAACTGTGTCGCCTGCTTTAGCTGTATTGCTCTCGTCATGTACGTGCAACTTAGTTGTACGCTTGATGTATTTACCGTAGATCGGGTGCTTAACCTGACGTTCGATACCTACAACAATAGACTTTTCCATCTTATCGCTGATCACACGACCTTGAAGAGTACGGATTTTATCAGTCATTATGCACCTGCCTTCTGGTTGATAACCGTTTTAACACGCGCAATACTGCGACGTACTTTTCTTAACTCGTGAGTCTGAGCTAGCTGACCCGTGCTTGTTTGCATGCGCAGGTTAAACTGCTCACGAAGAAGCTCAAGAAGTTCAGCATTAAGCTCTTCAACGCTTTTGTCTTTAAGTTCGCTAGCTTTCATCACATTACCGTCCGAGTTACAAATGTTGTTTTGAAAGGTAATTTACGAGCTGCAAGGTTGAATGCTTCACGAGCAAGCTCTTCTGGCACACCTTCCATCTCATAAAGTACTTTGCCTGGCTGGATTTCTGCAACCCAGTACTCAACAGAGCCTTTACCTTTACCCATACGAACTTCAAGCGGTTTGTTTGTGATTGGCTTGTCTGGGAACACACGGATCCAGATTTTACCTTGACGCTTTACGTGACGTGTCATAGCACGACGAGCTGCTTCAATTTGACGTGCAGTCATACGACCACGGCCAGTTGCTTTCAAACCGAAAGAACCGAAGCTTACTTTGTTTCCGCTTGTAGCAAGACCGCGGTTGCGACCTTTATGCATTTTACGGAATTTTGTACGTTTTGGCTGTAACATTAATCGCTACCCCTTACTTAGCACTTTTTTTGGCTTTCTTCGGTGCACGTTTAGCTGGCTTCTCTTGCTCTTGAACTAGTGGTAAACCACCAATTACTTCGCCTTTGAAGATCCAAACTTTAACACCGATGATGCCGTAAGTGGTTAAAGCTTCAGAAGTTGCGTAGTCGATATCAGCACGTAGAGTATGTAGAGGTACACGACCTTCACGATACCATTCAGAACGTGCGATTTCAGCGCCGCCTAGACGACCACTTACTTCAACTTTGATACCTTTAGCACCAATGCGCATTGCGTTTTGTACCGAGCGCTTCATAGCACGACGGAACATAACACGACGCTCTAACTGAGATGCAATACCGTCAGCAACTAATTGTGCGTCAAGTTCAGGCTTACGTACTTCAGAAATGTTGATCTGAGCAGGTACACCAGCAATCTTAGTTACAGCTTGACGAAGTTTTTCAACATCTTCGCCTTTCTTACCGATAACAACACCAGGACGAGCTGTATGAATTGTTACACGGATTGACTTAGCTGGACGCTCGATAACGATTTTAGACACAGAAGCCGCTTTCAATTCCTTAGTAAGGAATGTACGTACTTTGTGATCGCCAAAAAGCTGCCCAGAGAAATCTTTTGTACTCGCGTACCAGGTAGAAACCCAAGGTTTAGAGATACCTAGGCGAATACCAGTAGGATGAACTTTTTGTCCCATTACTTATATCTCCTAGCTATCTGAAACCACAACAGTGATGTGGCTTGAACGCTTAAGGATGCGGTCTGCGCGTCCTTTAGCACGTGGCATAATACGCTTCATTGTAGGACCATCGTCCACAAAGATCGTAGCTACACGTAGCTCATCAATGTCAGCACCTTCGTTATGCTCTGCGTTAGCAATAGCAGACTCAAGTACTTTCTTAACCAATACAGCCGCTTTCTTTGGGCTGTATGCCAGGATTTCTAGTGCGCGATCTACCGGAAGTCCGCGGATCTGATCTGCAACTAGACGTGCTTTTTGCGCCGAACCAGAGGCGAATTTGTGTTTAGCTAATGCTTCCATCATATTCCCCTATTAACGCTTCTTCGCTTTCTTATCCGCAGCATGGCCGCGGTAAGTACGAGTAGGTGCAAACTCACCTAGTTTGTGACCGATCATTTCGTCTGTAACGAATACAGGTACGTGCTGACGACCATTATGGACAGCGATGGTCAATCCGATCATGTTAGGGATGATCATTGAACGACGGCTCCAAGTCTTTATAGGCTTCTTGTCACCGCTTTCCAACGCCTTCTCTACCTTCTTCAGCAAGTGTAGGTCTATGAATGGACCCTTCTTGAGAGAACGTGGCATGGCAATTCCTCAACTATTACTTAGTACGACGACGTACTATTAGTTTATCCGTACGCTTGTTCTTGCGCGTTTTAGCACCTTTAGTAGGCTTACCCCATGGAGACACAGGATGACGACCACCAGAAGTACGACCTTCACCACCACCATGTGGGTGATCAACCGGGTTCATGGCAACACCACGAACTGTCGGACGAATACCACGCCAGCGGTTAGCACCTGCTTTACCTAGTGAACGAAGCATATGCTCAGCATTGCCTACTTCACCTAAGGTAGCGCGACAGTCAGACTCAACTTTACGAACTTCGCCTGAACGAAGACGTAGAGTCACGTATTGACCTTCACGTGCTAGGATTTGAACGTATGCACCAGCAGAGCGTGCAATTTGCGCACCCTTACCAGGTTTTAACTCTACGTTGTGTACAGTCGAACCTACAGGCATGTTACGCATCGGTAATGTGTTACCAGCTTTGATAGGTGCATCAACACCTGACTGGATCTGATCACCGGCTTTAAGGCCTTTAGGTGCAATAATGTAACGACGCTCACCGTCTGCATATAATACAAGAGCGATGTTTGCGCTACGGTTAGGATCATACTCTAAACGCTCAACAGTGGCTGGAATGCCATCTTTAGTGCGTTTGAAGTCGATTAAACGATAGTGTTGCTTATGACCACCACCGATATGACGAACCGTGATACGACCGTTGTTGTTACGACCACCTGATTTAGAGTTTTTCTCTAAAAGCGGTGCGTGTGGCTTACCCTTGTGTAGCTCAGAGTTAACCACTTTAACGACGTGACGACGACCCGCAGAAGTTGGTTTACACTTTTGAAGTGCCATAATTCTAACTCCCCTTATTACTCGGCGCCGCCGACAAAGTCTAGCTCGCTACCTTCTTTAAGAGTAACGTAGGCTTTTTTCCAGTCGCTACGACGACCGAAACGTTGACCTGTACGTTTTGTTTTACCCTTAACGTTTAGAGTGCGAACACCAGTTACTTCTACTTCAAAAAGCTTCTCAACTGCCGCTTTAACTTCAGCTTTAGTTGCATCGTTTACTACTTTGAAAACAATCGTGTTGTTTTCTTCAGCAGCGATTGTGCTTTTCTCAGAGATGTGTGGAGCAAGAATTACTTTTAAAAGACGTTCTTCACGGATCATGCTAGCGCCTCCTCAAGTTGCTTAATAGCACCTGCAGTAATAAGTACCTTATCGAAAGCGATTAGGCTTACTGGGTCGATGCCAGCTACATCACGAGTGTCAACCTTATAAAGGTTACGTGAAGATAGGAATAGATTCTCATCTACTTCTTCAGTCACGATAAGCACGTCTTTAAGCTCAAGTTCTTTAAGCTTAGAAACTAATTCTTTTGTTTTTGGTGCTTCAAGACCAAAACTTTCAACAACGATTAAACGCTCTTGACGAACAAGCTCAGACAAAATGCTTTTGATTGCACCGCGATACATCTTACGGTTAACTTTTTGGCTGTGATCTTGCGGCTTAGCTGCAAAACTTACACCACCGCTGCGCCAGATTGGGCTGCGGATTGTACCAGCACGTGCACGGCCAGTACCTTTTTGAGCGAATGGTTTTTTACCACCGCCTCTAACTTCAGAACGTGTCTTCTGAGCACGAGTACCTTGGCGAGCACCTGCTGCATATGCAACAACTACTTGGTGTACCAATGCTTCGTTAAACTCACGTCCAAAAGTAGCTTCGGAAACTTCAAGCGCGCCAGCGCCTTTAATTGCTAATTCCATCACTAAATCTCCAGGACTTATGCTTTAACAGCAGGTTTAACGATAACGTCGCCGCCAATAGCGCCAGGTACAGCACCTTTAACTAGAAGCAGATTACGTTCAGCGTCAACACGTACTAGTTCAAGATTCTGAGTCGTTACACGCTCAGCACCCATATGACCGGCCATTTTCTTACCTTTAAACACCTTACCAGGTGATTGGTTTTGACCGATTGAACCAGGAGCACGGTGAGACAAAGAGTTACCGTGTGTAGCGTCTTGCATGCTGAAGTTCCAGCGCTTAACACCACCTTGGAAACCTTTACCTTTCGAAGAACCAGTAACGTCTACTTTGTTGATATCAGTAAATAATTCAACAGTAAGTTCATTACCTACTTCAAAATCGCCTTCACCACCATTTAGGCGGAATTCCCACAGGCCACGACCCGCTTCAACACCAGCTTTTGCGAAATGACCCGCATCTGCTTTGTTTACACGGCTTGCTTTTTTCTCGCCTGCAGTAACTTGAAGCGCATTGTAACCGTCTGTTGCGTCAGATTTGATCTGAGTAACACGGTTAGGAGTTGCTTCAATAACTGTCACAGGGATAGATACACCATCTTCAGTGAAGATGCGTGTCATACCCACTTTACGACCGACTAGACCTAATGCCATTTTCCTAAAACCTCTCTAATCTTCCGATTAACCCAGGCTGATTTGAACATCAACACCAGCAGCAAGATCTAGGCGCATTAGAGCGTCTACAGTCTTGTCAGTTGGTTCTACGATGTCGATCAGACGTTTATGGGTGCGGATCTCATATTGATCTCGCGCGTCTTTATTCACGTGCGGAGAAGTCAATATTGTAAAACGTTCAAAGCGAGTTGGAAGTGGGATTGGACCACGTACCTGAGCGCCAGTGCGTTTCGCTGTTTCCACGATTTCCGCCGTTGATTGGTCAATCAAACGGTGGTCAAAAGCTTTTAGGCGAATACGAATGCGTTGATTTGACATTCTTTAACAACCTCAATTAAAAGAGCATTTAAAAAGAGCATAAAAATACCACCAGAACAAAATAACGAATTATTTGCCGGTTGGGATTCTTATTTCTACCATTGAACTCCAAATCGGAGTTCCTGTTTTAGCTTGAAATCCAAGCTCTATTTGCTTTCTAACTGTCTACAACAGTAGAAAGTCCGCATATTATAATGATATTGGTGATAAATGCAACAAGTAATACTAAGTTATTTATAGGCGTATAAATATCAATAAATGCAGATATTTTACGCGCCCCTAAGCGCTTCCTTACTTTCATCAATCTTAGACCGCACGCTGAAATGGTCAGTCCAATGAAAGCTTGCTATGCTATCGCAAATTTTTAAATGTGGTGTTTTATGAGACTTATTTCGCAAGGTTTAAATCAACTCTCACGGTGGGCTAATGCATTATTGGTTAGAACTAAACTGTTACCCGAAAACCCTGTCGAACAATTTAAACTCAATCCTGAGTTACCCACATTTTATGTGGCGCGTTTAAATGCCCCTTCAGATATAGCAGCTTTAGATAGCGTATGCCAACAGTTGCAATTACCACGTCCAACACACTTACAAACACTTGCTGGAAAAGAGATCCCCCGATTCATCGGCTTACAAAACCCGACGCCACTGTTTGCTAAACAGGCCAAACAAAGCAATGCCCTTGAGATAGGCAAAGAGATTTTTGCCGCATTACAGCTCGACCCACAGTGCCAAGCACAAATTATTCCAGTCACCATATTGTGGGGCCGTAACCCCGGAAAAGAAAAACCGGGTATCGGCACCCTATTCTCTCATTCATTAACGCCCAGCTGGCTGCGCAAACTCTTTGTACTGATTTTCTCTGGTCGCGACAACTTGGTACGATTCAGCAAACCCATTGAACTTAATCAATTGATCAATGACAAAGCTGATGTTGAAGAATTGCCACATAAGTTAGTCAGAGTAGCAAGAGTGCACTTTCGTCGCCAGAAGCTCGCAGCGACTGGACCTAAGCTACCTTCTAGAGAGCAGCTGTTTAACTCTTTACTTGCATCGCCAAGTATTAAAAAAGCCATTGCTGAAGAAGCAAAAAGTAAGGGACTGACCCATAAAGAAGCTCGCTTAAATGCACAAAACCTATTAGAAGAGATCGCCGCAAATTATTCAGATGCGATGGTGAGAGTTGGTGAACGGCTACTAACGTGGCTTTGGAACAAGCTTTATAATGGGATAGAAATTAAATATGCCGACCGCGTTCACAACTTAGTCGACAAAGGCCACGAAATTATTTATGTACCATGCCACAGAAGCCATATGGATTATTTACTGCTTACCTACGTGATTTATCACCAAGGATTGGTTCCTCCCCATATTGCAGCCGGTGTGAATTTAAACTTTTTCCCTGCAGGCGGCATATTTAGACGCTCAGGTGCATTCTTTATTCGACGCTCATTTGCCGGTAACAAACTCTATTCTGCCGTATTCAAAGAATATTTAAGCCAACTATTTATTAAAGGGTACTCTGTTAAGTTTTATACCGAAGGGGGACGCAGTCGCACAGGGCGTTTACTCCCACCTAAAACAGGTATGCTGGCAATGACCATCCAGTCCATGTTGCGTGGTATTGATAGACCCATTTCTATTGTACCTGTGTATATCGGCTACGAGCATGTCATGGAGATCAACACCTACCTTAAAGAGTTGGCAGGAAGTAACAAAAAGAATGAGTCTGTATTTGCAGTATTTAAAGCAATGAAGAACTTAAAAAATTATGGCCGTGGCTATTTAAATTTTGGTGAACCCATTAACGTCAACCAATACCTTAATGAGCATCAAGCAGATTGGCACCAAGCTGTGCACCCGACAGACGTGCAAAAGCCAACATGGCTGAATAGCAGAGTGGCCGACTTAGCGAACGATATTATGACTAACATCAATAGTGCTGCCGCTTTGAATGCCGTGAATTTACTCGCCACAATATTACTCAGCAATAGTCAATTTGCATTGAGTAAACAAAAGCTACTTTCACAACTGGAGTTTTACCTTTCTCTACACCGTGATGCTAAATACAACGATCAAGTAACGCTGCCAGCAGACAGTACTGAACAACTGCTTGAACATGCGTTACAGCTAAACAAGTTTGATGTTTTACATGATGAATTAGGTGATATTGTCGCGATAAAAGAGCAAGAGCGTACACTCTTTAATTACTATCGAAATAACATTATTCATTTATTTGCGGTCCCGAGTGTAATTGCACAGCAGTTGGTGAACTGTCGCTCCACAACATTGGTTGAGTGCGAAGCACAACTGGCGTGTTTATACCCATTTTTTGCAAAGGAGTGGTTTTTAACGCCACTTCGCTCAGGCTATATAACTGACATACTTAACGCGTTTGCCAGCAACAACCTCATCGAGTTTGATGGTACAACCGCAGTTACACGTACTGACAGTCATGCATTTTCCCAACTCGAAATGCTAGGTAAAGTCAGTCATTTAACCTTACAGCGCTATGCTATCACGGTGAATTTAATCGATTCGAATCAGGGTATTACACGTGCAAATCTTGAGTCTGAAAATGATGTTTTGGCACAGCGTTTGGGCACTTTACACGGCATTAAAAGCCCAGAGTTTTTCGACAAGAAGGTATTAGTCTCATTCATTTCAAGTCTTAAAGCACACGGCTTTATTACTATTTCAGAACAACAATGTATTGAGCCTACTGCGCAATTATCCGATCTTAAAGCTCACTTACATGCATTATTACCCGCAAGTATCTGGCAATCTATCAGTGATACACTATAACGATACCGCAATAAAGTGAGTATATAACCTCAGGTTTGGATAAGGGTTTTGGAATAGAAAGTGTTTTGAAAGCAAACATACGTACAATCCAATGATGATATTTCGTTCAATATCAAGGTGCCTATGTAAAATAGGCGCCTTACACCGCATGATTAACCACGCTGACGCATCACGCCTTCTTGCATCGTCGACGCAATCAACTCCCCATCTCGATTAAAAAACTGACCGCGTACTAAGCCCCTGCCATTACTTGCACTTGGGCTGTCGACACTATATAAAATCCAATCATCTAACCTAAACGGGCGATGAAACCACATGGCGTGATCAATCGTTGCAACCTGCATACTGGGATGCATAAACGATAAGCCATGGGGCTGTAGTGCCGTTGGTAAAAACTCAAAATCAGACGCATACGCTAACAGGTAGTTATGAATACGGCGATCATCTGGCATCGCACCATTTGCCTTGAACCAAACATGCCGCTGCGGTGTGGTTTTTTGGGGTTTAAATGGGTTTTGAAAGTCCACAGGGCGCATTTCAAGTGGCATTTCCCGTGTAAATTTACGACGCAGTGACTCAGGGATCAAGCTGGCATTTTCTTGATAAAACTCTATCGATGACTTGAGAGTTTCTGGTTCTGGTACTTTGGGCATGTCACTTTGGTGAGATAACCCAGCTTCATCACCTTGGAATGACGCCGTCATATAAAAAATAGGTTTGCCATATTGAATTGCACTGACTCTGCGTGTGCTAAAGCTTTTACCATCTCTGATTGTTTCAACATCATAAACGATTGGTTTTGCAGGGTCGCCCGGACGCAAAAAATAAGAATGTAATGAATTCACATAGCGCGCTTCAGGCAACGTGTATTTTGCCGCCGACAATGCCTGCCCCATCACTTGTCCACCAAATACTTGCGGGAAACCCAAATCTTGGCTTTGCCCTCGATAAATGCCCTGTTCGATTTCTTCTAATTTTAACAATGACAAAAGATTATCTAGTACCTGACTCATCAGCTTTCCTAATACGTTGATCTACACTTTTAATCATACTATAAATTACAACGATCCGAACCCGTATAAAATAAACGAAATACGTTTTTGCATTTATTTTCTTATTGGTTACCATTCACCCTAAAACCTATCAGACTAGCTGATATTGAATTGACTAGGATAATTACCATGGCCTATTGGTTATTTAAAACAGAGCCGGATACATTTTCAATTGGTGATTTAAAAGAGGCACCGCAGCAAAGTACGTTTTGGGAAGGGATAAGAAATTATCAAGCGCGAAACTTTTTACGTGATCAAGTTAAAGTTGGTGACCAAGTATTTATTTACCACTCTAGCTGCAAAACACCGGCGATTGTCGGGGTTGCCATTGTTACACATGCTGCTGAAGCCGACCCATATCAATTCGATATGAGCAGTGACTATTACGATGCCAAAGCAACATTAAAATCACCAAGATGGGTAGGTGTCACCATACAATATCAACGACACCTAAAACCGATTACACTGGCGGCAATTAAAGCCAATAATGACATCACCGAACTCGCGCTCAAAAAAGCCAACCGCTTGTCTATTATGCCTGTGAGCGAGCGTGAATGGGACTTACTTATTGCGCATGGCTAGCGCATTTTTCGTTTTGGCTTCATACCTTGTTTTGGAATGATTGAAAAGTACATCAATAACGCTAACCAGGAAAATACCAACGTACCGATAAGCCATGCATTCTTTTCATGCTTATGTGTTCTACGACTCCCTGAGATCAAGCCAATAGGGAGTAAGTAGGCACTGATAGCGCCGACTAAAAGCATAAGGTCATAGGTCATATTGCTTGCCAAAGCACCTCTTTAGCGAGCACACGACTTGGGGCGATGTAATGCAGTACATCGCCGGCACAGATCTTATAATCTAACGGCGGGTTCAAATCTAAGTTTTGTGCACTTTTATCGTGAGCGACGCCAAGCAAAATAGCATTATGATGCGCCTTGAAGTAAGGAAACAACTCTCCAAATTGATAGCTTTTAACACCTTGTGGTAACTGCAAACTAAACTGCGTATCGCCATGTAAACTAGACAGTAATTCTTCTTGTACGCGACTCGAACCAGGATCTTGCATCGCACGCACTAATATTTCCGCCGACTTTACTGATGAACACTCGACATTTTTACAGTGTGAGCGCAACAGTGACACTTTACTTTCATCTTGAAAATGCGCGCTAATATGCGCATCAGCTTTGATCATCGGGCTGAGTTTAAGGGCGGTGGTAAATGTTTGATCATCATCTTGACCGTCAATGATCACTTTATCGGCATCCACAATAGCAATTCTGGCTAATTGCTCATCTTCCGTAAAACTGGTTAGCCGCGCAAAGTTCACTTCAGGATAACCCATTAACGGGTGTTCAATAGCATCAGTCACCGCTAGCACAATGCGACGATTATCTCGCTTGGTATCAGCCAAGATATAATCAATGATTTTTTTTGTTCTTGTGGGGTGCCAACCAAAAATAATAATGTGATTTCGAAAATCAAAATAATCTTTATCGCCAGTCATTGCTCGTTTTATCCAAAAAGTTGCCATCTGCCCTGCTTTACCCAACAAGACACCAAATAAACCTAAACCAAACGGGACCTGTACTAATGCAACAACCCACCGTCCAAAGTCGGTTGTGGCACTAAAATCCCCATACCCCACAGTTGAGGTCGTAATAATGTAATAGTAGAAAAACACATTAGCTGGTAACAATGCTTGCTCATTGGCAAGCATTAATAGCCCCCACACCAATCCCATATGTAGCGCTGTCACCAAACAGAGTAAGCGCCAGCTTGCCCTATCAACATGCGCTCGTAATAAAACCACCAAGCGTTTAAAAATAATCATAATAAAGTGACTAAAACAAATATGCTGCTACATTACTTGATTTGCATAATTTTGAAAACCTCAGCTTGAAATCAATCTTAATTTTTATAGATGCCATTGAATAATATAAACTTTTTTACAAGCTCGTAATTTGCAATAACTTGGGTATACTAAAACACGAAATGGCACGATGAGAATAGGTTAATAAAATGGCTGGTGTATTAGCTTCAGTGGATCAACGAACACAGTTAGTCGGTGAGAACCGCCTTGAGCTGTTACTATTTCATTTGCATAGTCGCCATTTATTTGCGCTCAATGTGTTTAAAGTAAAAGAAGTCGTCAAACTGCAACATTTAAATATTATGCCTAATGCGCATCCTAAGGTCTGTGGCGTCACCACGATACGCAGAGAGTCTATTCCCGTTATAGATTTACGTCGTGCTATTTGTATGCCTGAGTGTGAGAGAGATGCAGATTGTAATTTAGTGATCACCGAATACAATCGCTCGGTACAAGCGTTTCTAGTAGGTAGAGTCGATCAAATTGTCAACACCACTTGGTCCGATATCATGCCCACACCAAGCTCGGTAGGTAAAAACCATTACCTAACCGCGCTCACAAAAGTTACCCGAGGTGACGTAGAACACATAGTCGAAATTATCGATGTAGAGAAAGTCCTTGCTGAAATAATAGAATATGACATAGGTATTTCAGATGATATCTTAGATGAATCAATTCGTGAGGAATTTAAAGGTCGTAAAATTTTACATGCAGACGACTCCCCTACCGCACGCAGGCAAGTTGCAGACACCCTCGCACAGCTGGGTATTGAGATCATCCCTGCAACCGATGGTCAAGAAGCCTTAAATCTTCTGACCGAATGGGCAGACGAAGGCATTGATGTAAATAAAAAATTATTAGCAGTGATCACCGACGCAGAAATGCCCGTCATGGACGGATACCGCCTCACTTATGAAATTCGTAACGATCCGCGTTTAAAAGATTTATATGTGGTTTTAAACACGTCATTAAGTGGCAGCTTTAACCAAGCGATGGTTGAAAAAGTCGGATGCAATGCGTTTTTATCTAAATTTCAACCAGACCTACTTGTCCAAGAAGTTCAAAACCGCTTAAAAGCGCTTTTACCATCAGAATAACTGGCTGTTTATACAGTGGAAATATATATTTTTTTTGCTACTTATCAATAATTTATATAATTACAAACACTGAAATATAGAACAAAACTGGGCATCCGAAGTACACAAAGGTATACTTTGCGTTCATTTTCTCTAACAGGCGTGATGATGGACGTTTCTGAATTAATCGACGGGTTAAACGATAAACAGCGCGAGGCTGTGGCTGCTCCACTACAAAATATGTTGGTTTTAGCCGGTGCAGGATCTGGTAAAACTCGTGTGCTGGTACATCGTATTGCGTGGTTAATGCAAGTCGAACATGCATCACCTTACAGTATTTTTGCGGTCACATTTACCAATAAAGCAGCCAAAGAAATGCGGTCCCGTGTGGAGGAAACCATTAAATCATCCGTTGGTGGCATGTGGATTGGTACCTTTCACGGTTTATCACACCGTATTTTACGCGCACATTATAGAGATGCTAACTTACCTGAGTCTTTTCAAATTTTAGATACTGACGACCAAGTTCGTATGATCCGCCGCTTACTCAAAGCAATGAATATTGATGAGAAAAAATGGCCAGCGAAACAAATAGCTTGGTATATCAGCGCCAAAAAAGACGAAGGTGCACGTCCAAAAGATATTCAAGCCTATGATATCAACGAACAGCTATTACTCAAGGTTTATACCGCCTACCAAGAAGCGTGTGACCGCGCAGGATTAGTTGATTTCGCAGAAATACTCCTGCGCTGTTACGAGTTACTGCAGCACAACCCTACTTTACTTCAACATTACCAACAGCGCTTTCGCTATATGCTTGTGGACGAATTCCAAGATACCAACAGTATTCAGTATCAATGGTTAAAACTATTAGCTGGCACAGAAAATACCATGATGATCGTCGGTGATGATGATCAGAGCATTTACGGTTGGCGAGGCGCTAAGATTGAAAATATAAAACGCTTTGTCAGTGATTTTGATGCCGAAACCATTCGTCTTGAGCAGAATTATCGCTCAACAGCGACGATACTCAAAGCCTCAAATGCGCTGATAGAAAATAACTCAGATCGCATGGGTAAGAGCTTATGGACAGAAGGCACTGAAGGAGAACCAATTTCCATTTATGCCGCATTTAATGAACTCGATGAATCGCGCTTTACGGCCAGTAAAATACGCAGCTGGCTAAACGCTGGCAACTTGTTAGAACACTGTGCGATTTTATATCGGAACAATGCCCAATCTCGAGTACTTGAGGAAGCATTATTACAAGAAGGCTTAAAATACCGTATTTACGGGGGGATGCGCTTCTTCGAAAGGCAAGAAATAAAAGATGCACTGGCTTATTTACGACTCATCAGCAACCGGCAAGATGATGCTGCTTTTGAGCGTGTTATTAATACACCCGCGCGGGGTATTGGCGATAAAACCCTCAGCCATATCCGGGATTGTGCGCGCAATGAATCTATGCCGTTGTGGTATGCCGCCAAAGCAGTAATAGAAGAAAAACACTTAGCAGGCAGAGCAGCAACAGCCATTAGCCGATTCATTAAACTCGTTGAGCAGTTAGACGATAATATTACTGAGCTGGAGCTTGCCGAACAAGCAAAGCTGACAATCGAACAATCAGGCCTCATAGCCATGTATCAAGCTGAAAAGGGCGAAAAAGGCCGTGCACGCGTCGAAAACTTAGAAGAGCTGATCAGTGCATGTGGCCAATATGACTTGCCGATTGACGAAGATTTTAGCTCTCCATTACAAGGCTTTTTAGCATATACCTCGCTTGAGTCTGGTGAAGGTCAAGCCGACGAGCATGAAGATGCAGTGCAGATGATGACCTTGCACTCAGCCAAAGGTCTAGAGTTTCCACTGGTGTTTATGGTTGGTGTCGAAGAAGGCATGTTTCCTTCTCAGCAAAGTCATGAAGAATCAGGTCGATTAGAAGAAGAACGCCGACTGTGTTATGTCGGCATGACCCGAGCAATGGAAAAGCTGTACATCAGCCATGCTGAAAGTCGCAGGCTCTACGGACAAGAAAAACACCATAGTCCCTCGCGCTTTCTGCGTGAATTACCCGATGACTGCATAGAAGAAATTCGCATTAAAACGCAGGTATCACGCCCAGCCGCAACAGGCAGGTTTAGCCCTTCGGTTACTCATGCGGTATTTGAAGACAGTGGTTATAACCTTGGCCAGCGGGTGTTACACGCAAAATTTGGTGCTGGAACCGTTTTAAATTACGAAGGCAGTGGTGCGCAATCTCGCATTCAAGTAAATTTTGATGATGTTGGTAGTAAGTGGTTAGTCACGGCATATGCACGTCTTCAAGCCATGTGACTTAATCCACCTTACAACGCAACTGGCAAAAAACCATCATCGCCAGTTGCTTGTTTTGTGTGGTGACCACGATTGGGCGATTAAACAATACGCGTGCCTCGTTGACACTGGCGCCGAGCAAACGTTAACGCTATCAACCCATAAACAGTTACAGCACGCCCAATGGCCAGAACATTTGCATGAAATATTAGGCCAAGAGTTTTCGGTTGCACTATATGATGGTTATAGCGGGATCACACCCAATAAACTGGCTGCGCTCAGCGGAACAGTAAAGGCTGGCGGGTTATTGATACTTATTCTTCCTGAATTGTCAAAACTTGATAACTGGATAGACCCCGCAATAAAAACATGGCTTTCGTATGGGTATCAGACTAACACCAGTCTATTTTTAAAGCGCTGGCAAAGACTTATTCCGAGCTTGCCTATCAGTGTGCTGTCTCAAAAGTATGGTGCCAACCTCAACATACCCGCTTCGCAACACAACCACCAAGACAACGCGTTACAAACACAATGCCGCGTTATATCAACACTGCGTGCCCAATTACAACAAGGGTGTACTTCACCCAGCTTACTCAGTGCTGATAGGGGCAGAGGAAAATCTGCAACACTAGGCTTGCTGGTTGCCAGTATGCCCGAACAATCATTTATTATTTGTACAATACAATACCGAGCAATAAAAACTGCTTTTAAGCATTTAGCGTTAGAATTAGGTATAGAATATAAAGGATATGAAAAGCAATTAGCAAATTTGCACTATGTGCCACCCGATCAAGTATTAACTATGCCGCTAGATGATACAATCGTGCTAGTCGATGAAGCCGCTACCTTACCAGTACCCACGTTGGTCGCTATCGAGCAACGCGCTTCACAGTGTATTTTCTCCAGTACTTTGGTGGGCTATGAAGGGAATGGGCGAGGATATACACTCAAGTTTGCAGATTATTTATCAAAGAAATATACAACCTATACACAACTCTCGCTCACACAGCCACTCAGATACAATCACGGTGATCCTTTAGAATTTGCGATAAATCGTTTATTTGCCCTAGACAGGCACTTCCAGACCGATGCTATCGCTACATTGAATAGCATTCACTTTACTGAGTTGACAGCTCCACAGCTTGAACGAGACGACTCTTTACTACAGCAAACCTTTGCCCTGCTGGTGACAGCGCATTATCAAACTACAGTAAACGACTTTAGACAATTACTTGATAGCCCCAGCCAACGCCTATTTGCCATAATGCAACAAAGCAATATATTAGGGGTTTGCTTAGTCAATATTGAAGGGCAGTTAGAAGAAGCCATACAAAGTGCTATCATCCAGGGAACTCGACGGCCACAAGGGCATTTGCTGCCCCAACAGCTATTTCATGTTCAAGGACAAGCGGCTTTTTTATCCTCTCGATGTGCACGAATTGTCAGAATAGCCATCGCACCACAGCAACAAAAACGTCAATTAGGCACTCAGCTCCTTAATTATACGGAGCAACAGCTCAGTGAAGCGGTTGACTATTTTGGCAGCAGTTTTGGCTGCGATCCTCAATTACTCCAATTTTGGCAAAATAGTGGCTATCAGTTAGTTAAATTGGGCTTCAAAAAAGACAAGTCCAGTGGACAATATGCTGCGATGGTCATCAAGAGCCAATCGGCTTTGCAGAATCAGCAACAGTCCTTGCAAAACTACTTTGAAAAAACATTTTACTATCAGCTAATGAATCATTATCGTGATTTGCCGTGCTCCTTAGTACTCAAAATGATTCTAAAATTTAAAGAAAAACCGCTCTGTGAAGCATTGCTTGCACAGTTTCGTTTTGTCGTGACTAAAAATACCAACCTCGAACAGTATTCACCGCTAATCTGGCAAGTGCTCACAACACGCCCCACACTGCTATCAGGCTTACCGCGTATTTCCCAACAGTTAGCTATTCGTCTATTATTACAAAATAATACTAAGGGATGGGTCCAGCAAACACTGTCGCTGCACTCAAAAAAGCAATTTGATATTGCATTGCAAGCTTTGGTGAAAGAACTTTATGCACGGATCTCTATTAAAAGCGAGTAAAGTCGCTCTCTGTTATCTGATATTACATACCTATTGTTTCGCACAAGCTCCCTTAGATATTAAGTTAGGGATGTCTACAGCTTTGAGCGGTCCTGCTCAAGCGATAGGCAGCCAACTCAAAGCAGGTGCAAATATTTATTTTGAGCAGCTTAACCAAAATGGTGGAATAAAGGGTGCCAAAGTGGACCTTTTGGTATTAGATGATGGGTATGAGCCTCGCCGAACCGTGAATAACACTCGCTACTTTATTTACGAACAAAAAGTCGATGCTTTATTTAGCTTTATGGGCACCCCAACAATCTCAGCAATACGACCCTTGTTAGAACACAGCCAAACCTCTTTGCTTATGCCATTCTCGGGCGCGGACTTTTTACGTAACGACCGTGCAATTAAAGTATTTAATTTAAGAGCGAGTTATTTTGATGAAGCGGCTGAACAAATTAATTACCTAGTCAACGAACGAAAGCACACCAATATCGCGTTATTTATTCAGGCTGATGAATTTGGGATCACATTAGAAAAAAGCCTGACACAGCTATTAGCAAGTAAAGGCCTTAGCCCATCGATTATCACGCGCTTTCGTCGCAATTCTAGCAATGTAGATAAAGCCTTAAGAAAAATAAAAGCGTCACGAGCCACTGCAGTTGCGCTCATTGGTACTTACCAACCTTTAGCAAAATTTATTAATCGAGCACAATTGAAAGGAGTTAAAGCTGATTACACCAGTGTGTCATTCGCCTCAAGCAATGAACTCCTCGCCCGCATAAAATCCTCGCAACTATTGATGATCACTGAAGTCGTCCCTAACCCATTCAAGTGCTCATCACGGTTATGTAACGAGTTTAGAGTACATACCGCAGAGTACCCAAATATCAAAATTGATCACGTCCTATTCGAAGGTTATCTTAACGCAGTTGTATTTAGTAAAGCGGCTCAACAATGTCCTGTTAATTTTGATGATCAGTGCATTCTCGACAAGCTCTCTCTTATGCTAGAGCATGACGCTGATTTACAAGAACTATTTAACCTAGAATCGGGTAAAAAGAAATTGCCAGTTTTCCGCTCATATTCGTCATAATGTTCTACTCTTAAAAGATAATTATAATTTTTTAGAGGCGAACATGGATTTAATAAACTTTCGAGTTGGACAAAAAACCATATCTCTGAAGATATTAGATATTTTGCTCACTGAACGTTATGAAGGGAACCTAACCTCGCTACCTAATGGCAATCCAAGCTTTTTGGGCGTTAAAGATTATATGGGCGCCCCGACCCCAATTTTTGATTTGGGCCTTATTCTTAATAATCAATCTTCCCATGATATAAATCGTGCACTTATTGATTTATTGATGGAGCATGAGCAAGAGCAAAAGTCTTGGTTTCAAGCACTAGAGCAAAGTGTAAACAATGGCTCTGTATTTAGCGAAACGAGAGATGCCAAACATTGTGAGTTTGGCAAGTGGCTTTATCATTTTAAAACTGAAAATGAAGACTTAAAAGCAATATTAGCCCGTTTTGATAAACCACATACCCAATTGCATTCACTACCCGATAAGATTTTAGCACTGTATCACGATGATAATGTGGACGAAGCAAAGCGCTTACTCGCAAAAGAAAAATCAACAACCTATATGAAGCTCATCCGCTTATTTGAATCAGCGCGAGAACAAATATCGTTAGATCATAAACCAATCATCGTGTTTACAACACAAGATGGGCAACAGCCACATATCGGGTTATTAGTGGATCAAGTTGAAGATAACATTCACTGTGAAGAGAGTGAAATTAAGTCGTTAAGTGAATTGACGAACGTGGGCTTTGAAATAGATTCACAGACTAAAAAAATGATGCGAGGACTCATTAAACGGGGTGAAACACACAGCGTTGTCATTGATCCCAGTGCGATATTTAGACCGGATCACCTTCAAGACTATGAACCAGAAGAAACAGAAAGCTACGGCTTATTTTAATCTGTAAGTTTTTAGGGCATAAAAAAACGCCGCTCTAAGAACGGCGTTTTTAACTTATACTGTCTGTATTAGTCTTTAAGTTGACGACCAGCGCGCTTACGCTCACTTTCTGTCAATAACTTTTTACGAATACGGATATTCTCAGGCGTCACTTCTACTAGCTCATCATCATCGATGAACTCAAGCGCTTGCTCAAGAGACATTCTGATTGGTGGTACAAGTGTTTGCGCCTCATCTGTACCTGATGCACGAACATTTGTTAGCTGTTTACCTTTAAGAGCGTTAACAGTCAGGTCGTTATCACGGCTATGAATACCGATAACCATACCTTCATAAACCTCTACACCATGTCCAATAAACAACTTACCACGTTCTTGTAGGTTGAATAACGCGTTAGTTAGCGCTTTACCTGTTGCATTCGCAATCAATACACCATTCTTACGCTTACCAATAGTACCGCCTTTGTATGGGCCGTAGTGGTCAAACGTGTGGTACATTAAGCCAGAACCTGATGTCAATGTCATAAAGTCAGTTTGGAAACCGATTAAACCACGTGAAGGCATCATGAAGTCCATACGAACACGGCCTTTACCATCTGGTGCCATATCCGTCATTTCAGCTTTACGAAGACCAAGCTGCTCCATGATAGAACCTTGGTGCTCATCTTGAACATCGATAGTTACTGTTTCAAACGGTTCTTCTAACTGACCGTCTACTTCACGAAGAATTACTTCTGGACGCGAAACGGCTAGCTCATAACCTTCACGACGCATGTTTTCAATCAAGATACCTAAGTGTAATTCACCACGGCCAGATACTCGGAAGCTATCTGGGTTCTCAGTCTCTTCAACACGTAATGCTACGTTGTGAACTAATTCATTTTCAAGGCGCTCTAAGATGTTACGTGAAGTAACAAACTTACCTTCTTGTCCTGCAAACGGTGAAGTATTTACAGAGAAAGTCATTGTTACAGTCGGCTCATCAACTGACAATGCTGGTAATGCTTCTACAGCATTTACGTCACAGATAGTGTCAGAAATTTTCAGCTCACCAAGTCCAGTGATTGCAATAATGTCGCCTGCTTGTGCTTCAGCTGCTTCATGGCGGTCAAGACCTAAGTAACTCATTACTTGACCAACTTTACCATTGCGCGTTGTGCCATCAGCACCCACGATTGTTACTTGCTGATTAGGCTTAACAGAACCACGCTTAATACGACCTACACCGATAACACCAATGTATGAATTGTAATCTAGCTGAGAGATCTGCATTTGAAAGTCACCCGCTGGATCAGCATCTGGCGCTTCAACTTGCTCTACAATCGCTTCAAACATCGGTTGCATGTTATCTGATTTATTATCAAGATCTAGTGTAGCCCAACCATTGATCGCTGACGCATAGATAACTTGGAAATCAAGCTGCTCATCAGTCGCACCTAGGTTGTCAAATAAATCAAATACCTGATCCATAACCCAGTCAGGTCGTGCTCCTGGCTTATCAATCTTGTTGATAACAACGATTGGCTTAAGGCCTAATGCGAATGCTTTTTGCGTTACGAAACGCGTTTGCGGCATTGGACCTTCTTGCGCGTCTACTAATAGAAGAACTGAATCTACCATTGAAAGTACACGCTCTACTTCACCACCGAAATCGGCATGACCTGGAGTATCTACGATATTGATGTGGTAATCATTCCACTCAATCGCAGTATTTTTTGCAAGGATTGTGATACCGCGTTCTTTTTCGATATCATTTGAATCCATTACACGCTCTTCGTTACCGCCGCGTGTTTCTAGTGTGCCAGATTGCTCTAGCAACTTATCAACTAGGGTTGTTTTACCGTGGTCAACGTGTGCGATAATCGCAATATTTCTTAACTTTTCGATGCTCATATTATTACTCAGAGAAAGTTGAATCTCAGTGATCCTAGTCGATCTACGCGATTTCACTAAATGTTGGCGCGCCAGAGATGTCCCAATATAGGATTTAAACGGCGCACATTATCCCTTATTCCGGCCATGGATGAAAGTTTATCCAACATAAATTTTATGACTTTATAAAGTCAGCGTATTTTTTGGTGCCTTTTCAGAGTAATAAATTGCACAACAGATAAATCCCACTAAGCTTGTTTCATTATGCACCACACTAGCGCATTCGATTCTAGTGCGCACCATTACGAAACAATTACGCACCACCATGGTGCAAAACTCAAAAGGAAATATACTGAAATATTTATTTTCCCATATATATCATAAAGTTGGATAATTGGCACAGATCGCGCTTATAACTTATCAATAGCGCATCAATATGCTGCACAAAAATATAACCCACGCGTCGGAGGACACATGTCACAATCGGTTTTAGATTTTATACAAGAAAATGATGTTAAATTTGTAGACTTACGCTTTACAGACACTAAAGGCAAAGAGCAGCACGTTTCTATTCCTCATCACCAAGCCGATGAGGACTTCTTCGAAGAAGGTAAAATGTTCGACGGTTCATCGATTGCTGGTTGGAAAGGTATTAACGAATCTGACATGGTACTGATGCCAGATGTAGCCTCTGTTAAATTAGACCCATTTGCTGAAGAAACGACAATGATTGTACGTTGTGATGTGGTAGAGCCAGCAACATTACAAGGGTATGAGCGAGATCCTCGCTCTGTAGCGAAACGCGCTGAAGAATACATGCGCTCAACAGGCATTGCTGACACTGTATTGTTTGGTCCAGAGCCTGAATTCTTTGTGTTTGATGATGTAAAATACAAAACTGATATGTCTGGGTCTATGTACAAAATCGATTCTAAGCAAGCTGCTTGGAATTCAGATAAAGATTATGAAGGTGGCAACACTGGTCATCGTCCTGGCGTTAAAGGTGGTTATTTCCCCGTTGCACCTGTTGATGACTTCCAAGATTGGCGCAGCGCGACGTGTCTAGTACTTGAAGAACTAGGCCAAGTCGTAGAAGCTCACCACCATGAAGTGGCGACTGCTGGGCAAAACGAAATCGCAACACGCTTTAATACTATGGTATTGAAAGCTGATGAAATTCAAGAAATGAAGTATGTTATTCATAACATGGCGCATTTGTACGGCAAAACAGCAACCTTCATGCCTAAGCCTGTTGTTGGTGATAATGGTTCAGGTATGCACTGCCACCAATCTCTTGCTAAAGATGGTAAAAACTTATTTGCAGGCGATAAGTACGGTGGTCTATCTGAAGATGCACTTTACTACATTGGCGGTATCATCAAACATGCAAAAGCAATCAATGCATTTGCTAATGCATCAACCAACTCATACAAGCGTTTAGTACCAGGCTTTGAAGCGCCAGTTATGCTGGCATACTCTGCACGTAACCGCTCAGCATCTATTCGTATTCCTGTTGTACCAACTGAACGCGCACGTCGTATTGAAGTTCGCTTCCCTGACCCAACAGCTAACCCATACCTAGCGTTCTCTGCAATGCTTATGGCAGGCCTTGACGGGATCAAGAATAAGATCCACCCTGGTGATGCAATGGATAAAGATTTATACGACCTACCAGCTGAAGAAGCGGCTGAAATTCCAACTGTAGCGGCATCATTTGACGAAGCACTGTCAAGCCTAGACGCAGATCGTGAATTCTTAGTACAAGGTGGTGTATTCACTCATGACCTAATTGACGCCTATATTGCGCTTAAGTCACAAGAGGTGGAAAAACTAAACATGACAACTCATCCTGTTGAGTTTGAAATGTACTACAGCGTTTAATTGCGCTTTTAAATCATATGTGTTCTCAAGCCCGCGAAAGCGGGCTTTTTTATCAATCTGCTCAGCAAGTGATAACCCCCCCCTTCAACATCATGCTATTAATTCAAGTACAAAATAAGCTGCAAGCATATATAACTGTAACGTAATGGCATTGACAATAGGCGTCTATTATTCAAAGTACTTAACCAATTTTATTCAGTAAACGTATTACCATGTAAGCGTTTAAGCTCTTTAGTTTGACGACGGCTAACATGGATTTGATCAGATGACTGCATAATCGCAAGCATTGTGGCACCGACCGTCACTTCAAAACGCATGACTTTATCAAGACTAATAATTTCAGACCGATTTGCTTTAAAGTATTTATTACTATCTAAATTTTGCTCTAATCGGCTAATTGGCGTACGTAAATAAGATTTACCATAAACGGTATATAGCGCGATATCGTTGCCAACAACTTCAAAGCGCTCAATTTGATCTAAACGTACCATACGTTGTATTTCATCAAACTTTAATAAGAACTGGTGGCTACCTGATAAATACATAGGCTGTCTGCTTGCAAAGTTGCATCGCTCAATTGCTTGCTGTAAACGCTCTAATCGCACAGGCTTTACCAAATAATCAGCCGCTTTTAAGTCAAACGCTTCGACAGCATATTCAGCATATGCTGTACAAAAGATGAAATTAACATCCCCTCCCAACCTCGCTGCAGCTTCAATACCAGATAAATTAGGCATATGAATATCAAGAAAAATTAAGTCTGGCGCAAGTTTTTCCACGTTATCAAGTAACGCTTGTGCATTGTCAAATTCGGCGATGATCTCAATATTGTCGATGCTTGCGAGCAACCGCTTTAAATTGACTCTTCCTAATCTTTCATCATCAATAATCACTGTTTTAATCACGTTCGAGCTCCAAAATTACAATAAACTGCCCTGCTTGTTTGTAATAATGTAAATAACCAGAATGCCCATATAACAATTTCAGTCTACGCTTTAAATTTTTTAAGCCAGTGCCCGTACCATAGACTTGAACCTGACGAACTATCATATTTTCTATTCTTAGCTGCCAACGATGTTCATTAATAAGCTGCGCTTTCAGCACAACCTCATGAGCATGAGTTCCGCCAATGCCAAACTTTATAGCATTCTCGAGTAAAGATAGTAAAGTAAATGTCGGCAACCGGCAGCCCCAACATTCGGGTGCAATTTGCATATTCAGGTTTAATTTTTCTTCAAACCTAATTTTTTCTATGTTTACATAGCGCTGAGCAATATCCCACTCCTCTTCTAACGAAGCAATAGGCGTTCTATCGAACTGTAATTGCTCGCGAAAAAGATCCGATAGACAGAGTAACATTTCTTCAGCTTGGTACTGATCTTCATGGATCAGCGCTCTAATAGAATTAAATGAATTAAATAAAAAATGAGGGTTGAGTTGATTGAGTAACAAAGTACTTTGTAATAACTTTAATTGTTCTAGAACCCTTTTTCGGTCCGCATAGGCACACGCCAAGCTATAACAAACACACCACACGATAAACATTATGATGTAATTCGATATAGGTAATATAAACGTAAAAAGCAATTGCTGTAAGTCAGCCGTATTAAAAAATAGGCTAGTATCGACCTGTTGCCATATTGAAATCATTAATGAATGCCACATTATGCTATGTCCAGTTGTAAGCCCTATTTGCAGTAAAGAAACAAATACAACTAAACCGATACTGGATATAGCACTTAATGCAGTTAACGGTTTTTTAAATACATAGACATCAATAAACGGTTTCAAGCATAGATGTGTAAGAAGTAAAAAATGCAAAACGTCAATAGTAGCCAACATCCATAAACCACCACCTATCACAACAAGCTCATTGCTGTAATAAAAAGCTCCCTGCTGCACCAACCAAATAACTAAACCAATACCAATAAAGCATTGCAATACGAAATACTCTTTCGGTGCCTGTATTAATAGCAGAAATTTTCTTATCCTCAGCACAGCGCCTTGGGTAGTTTTATTCATAACGCAAAGCATCTATCGGATCGAGCCTTGAGGCTTTTATTGCTGGCGCGAGTCCAAAAAATACCCCGATGAACGATGTAAAACCAAACGACAACCAAATAGCCCAACTTGGTACTAACTCTAAGGCTGTTGCCGACGGCAAAAGCATCGCAAATATCGCAGCAGCAGAAAATCCAATCAATAACCCTACAACCCCTCCCAAAATGGATAACATAAGTGACTCTACTAAAAACTGTAGCATAATAAAATGAGGAGTTGCCCCCAGTGACTTAACAATACCTATTTCTTTGGTTCGCTCAGTTACAGAAACCAACATGATATTCATAACCCCAATACCACCTACGAGCAAACTTAATCCAACCACACCAGATGTCACCGTTAATACCATACTGACGATACTGTCGAACTTTTCTTGCATTTTTTCTGCGGTAATAAACTCAAATGTATCCTTTTCCCCATCAGGCACATTCATTCTATAACGTAATAACTCACTCAACTGACTTTTAACTGCATCAAAATGCACTCCGTCATTGGGCCGAAAAAGAATATTTAAGTTGTTAGATATTGAATCTCCATAGATAGACCGGAGCGTATTAAGCGGCACAATAATATAATTATCCTGATCAAAACCGAATAACGAACCTCTTTTTTCACCCACACCAATAATACGTAACCAATCATCGTTCAAACGGACAAATTGGCCCACAGGGTCTTTAGGGAGGTTTAAGTTTTTAACAACCGTCGCACCTAAAAAGACGACTCGACGACGGTATCGGTCATCGCTGGGTGATAAAAACCGTCCAACTTCTGGGTATACTTTTACAACACGTTGGTAAACACTGTCAGTCCCAATCAACTGCGTAGAAACCCCTTTACCGGCAAACTCTAGTTGTGCTGAAAACTCCGTAGGTTGCATTGATGGTGATACATCACGTATAAAATCAGCTTTGTTCTTTAACCATAAATAGTCATCATAATTCAACTCACTTTGCTGGCCAAGTAACCTTTGCTGTTCAGATGTTTTTGCTGTCAATGTCACCATATCACTCGCAAAATCATTAAGTTGATTACCGATCATCGAGCTCATACCATTCATCACAGCAACCACCGAGATCACAGCTGCCACGCCTATAACAATACCTAAAGTCGTTAAAATACTTCGTAGGCCATTACTATATATTGACATAACAGATGCCTTTAGGCACTGCCAAATCATATTTATAAAATCAAACATACAGTACCACCTTCTCAGAGTTACCTTGAGGCGACATCATAAGTGTATCTTGTGACACTTGCCCATCAACAATACGAATAGTCCTTTGGCAATGTTCTGCAATATGCTGCTCATGAGTTACCAGTACGATCGTATGCCCTTCTTGATGCAGCTCATCAAATAGCTGCATAATTTCATCTGTTGTTTTACTATCTAAATTACCTGTCGGCTCATCTCCAAGTAGGATCGTTGGCTTTGTTACCAAAGCACGTGCGATTGCCACTCGCTGCCGCTGCCCACCAGAAAGTTGATTAGGCAACAAATTGGCTTTATCCGTTAACCCAACCCTTTTTAATGCATGTAAAGCAGCATCCTTACGTGCTTTGTCAGGCATACGCCGATAAATCAATGGTTGCATTACATTTGCCAACGCCGTTGATTTAGGCAATAAATTAAAGCTCTGAAAAATAAATCCAATTTCTTTATTTCTCACCGAAGCTAACCGGCTTTGGGTCAAGCCAGCAACATGCTCACCATTTAAAATATAATCACCCTGAGTTGGTGAATCTAAGCATCCTAATATATTCATTAATGTCGACTTTCCAGAGCCTGACGGTCCTATTATTGCGTTATAGCTGTTCTCATATATTGCTAAATCAATGCCGTTTAAAGCGTAAAAAACCTCATCGCCTAACTGATAAGATTTACAAATGTCTTGCAGCTGAATAACCGTCTTGCTAGTCATAGCAACTCCTATAAACTACTTGTATTGACGCGCATATTTTCACGCAGTGAATAAAGTGTTCTACCTGGACCGGTGATCACCAATTGATCTTGACCCAACCCATCAAGGACAACTTGCTGGGTGTCATTAGAAATACCCAGACTGACAAGTTGACGCGTCGCTCTGCTGTCTTTTACTGTCCAGACATAATGTTCAGAATCATCTAACGTATCTTGTAACACAGCGGCTATCGGGATATGGACAGCTGGGTTAGAGTGATGATGAATAACTTCTGCTCGGCAGCTCATTCCTGCAAATAACTTTTGGTCGTGCTCTCCCAGCTCTAATTTAAGTAGCATTACCAAGCCTCGGTTCTTATCAATCCTTTTTGCCAACGGGCTTATTTCTGCCACCTTAGCCATAATTGGATCCTTTGGCTTCATCGCAGAGAACACTTTCACCTGTTGGCCTAACTTAATATTTCCAATATCAGCTTCATCAACTCGCAGTTCTACTTCTAAAGATTTTGGTTCAGCAAGTTCCAACAAAGCAGAGCCTATGATATTAGTCGTCCCAGCAACCACGGTTTCACCCTCCTTCACACCAACTTGCGTTATAACGCCTGAGATAGGTGCTCTGAACTCTGTTTTTGCCAATTCTTGCGTAGCTTCTTTAAGTGACGCTTGTGCCTGACCGAGGCCTTGCTTTGCCGCTTGAATATCATACTTAGCGATCCGTAATTGAGTTCGCAACTCATCAATCAAATCCTGACCAACTAAATTACTCGTGAATAACTCGCTGTGACGCTCTAACTTACGCTTATTATTTTTGTATACTTCCTCATTACGTTTTAACGTTATTTGCTGTGAACGAACTTGTGCCTCAGCCCGATTAACACGAGCACTAAATGCACTGTCGTCTAGGCGTACTAATAGATCGCCCGCATTGACCTTTTGCCCTTCTTTCACTAACACTTCAATCACTCTGCCCGTCACCTCCGAGCGGATCTGGACATTAGAGCCATACACAAAATTACCTGAGGCAAGGATACTTTGTTCCAAAATACCTTTTTGAGAAGTTGCCACTACGACGTCTACTGTCTCTGCTTTTTGTGACTTTTTAACCCCTACTAATGCGGTGATCCCCAGCACAATACTTAACCCTATAATGAGTTTTTTCATAATATTTCCCTTTAAATCAGCAGTAGCCAAATGATGAAAATAGATAAGTAAGGTATAGCAGCCAACAGAATGGATTTAGAATACGAAAACTGACACCAAACTTTTAATCCAACAGCCGCTAATGCTATTTGCCAAAGATAAAAAACATCCAAATATTCAGCCCATTGATATAATGGTTCACTGCTATTTAGTGTCAGCAACAATTGGTTTAATGAGGAGTAGTTAATTAAATCTAACTCTAATTCATATGCTGGAGTCAGAAAAAACAGTACCAAAAAGCCTAAATACTTCACAACAATCGGCAGCTGTGTAAATAAGGTAAATAGAAACCAATCATTGAATTCAATTTTACGATCGGCACTGTTTGCAGCAATCATGTAATACGCAGCTAACATTACTGAGCCCAATAACGTCATGACCATCGATATGATGCCTCCAGAAACACCTGAATACTCTGCAAAATTTCGGAATATTCGCGCCATTTCTTCACGCTCGCTCGGTGATAAATCACCTGCTGCAGCCAATTGTTTATTAACAACCCATTCAGGATCAATTGCCCCAAAGAAAACCAAATTACTAAGCATGCACATAGCAAATATGGCTAAAAAAACCAGCCAGCTTAAATGCCGTGATTCTTTCAGTTTACTGAACACCTCACTGGGTGATAAATAGATGAGCGTAAATGCTTGTTGCACTTGTAAGCTTGAAGCTGAAGCTTTCATTGTTTATCCCCACTGACATTGGCATCTGCGACATCCTTTTTCAGACCACCTTGAATCTTGCCAGAAAACGCCCATACCAAGAGTGCCCCCCAAGCCGCCCATGACAAACCTGCTGGGATATTAGCAACCAAGATTTTTACGAGATTTTTCCTGTTAAAGAAAGCCGCTAAAATCGTTGGTAAAAACCATACACAAAGGAAGAGCACAAGAAATAATGCTGCGCTCATCGGGTTCATTGATGTAATCGTATTAATAATTAAATCTAACTGTGCTTTGATGTCAAAATCCATCGTCGTTTCCCTCAATAAATAGTGTAATTATGATTTAACCAAGCCGTTAGACACATCTCAAAAAAACATGGCTAACGGTCATATAGTGTTGTGAATGGTCAAATTCTTATCTAGATGCCTAAAGTGACTCTAGACTGCTTATAAATTTGTTTGCGAAATGCACCGCATCTTGCTCTGTAATAAGTTGAGTGTCATATTTGATATTTATATGTAACCGTCCCCTAATCTCTAAACACTCCACCGCGATATCAACCTGCCCACATTGCTGAACCATGCCTTTCAAAGCAGCCTTGTAAGGGCCAAGTGAGAACTGAGGACTCTGCTCATTTGGCACAAATGCATATTCAATATGTGACTGTGAAGCACGTGGTTGGTGAAGAGCAAAGGTAGTCTGAGTTAAGCCAGCTCGACCCGACGGCGGTTGATCGCAAAACTCTTTAACTAATTTTAAAAATGGGATTTCCCGATACTGTAAGCTTGCATATACCTCCTTAGATGTCTGCTCTAAAAGCTGTGCCCAAGTTTTGTCTTCATTAAACTGCATGACAACCGGTACCTGATTTACAAAGTTACCTATGCATTGATGCTCATCTCCTTGACGAAGCGAGACAGGTGTTCCAATCACCACTTTCGAGTCACCACTGTAGTTATTCAAAAACTGGAAGTAGGCCGCCAATAAAAATACATAATCACTCTGACCACTGCGTTGCATTTTTTCTTTGATTGTAATTGAGCTTTCTAAAGATAAGGATACTGTAAATCCCTTCCCCATCAGTCCTTGCCGTTCTGCATTATCCGTGACAGGTAACGATAATATAGGCGCATCAGAGAGCCTCGACTGCCAATGTGCCATCGCTTCATCTATAAATGATTGCTCCAGTGACACAATGCGTTGGGTAAATGCCCTTTGAACACCCAGAGGCTCACCTATCGACTGCCCTGATAGCACCTGTTTTAAGTTGTTTAGAAGCAATTCCATACTTTGTAAGTCAACTGCTAGGTGGTGTGTCACCAAGAGGACAAGTGTACTGTCTTTGCCACACAGTACATGTAAATGCACGAGAGGGCCTGTTTTGATATTAACGGGTCTTTGTGCTGCTTTTTCCAGATAGCCATCGATGTCACCTTGAGTCCAAGTCTCAATATCATGACTTTCGACTTGTAACGTATTTTCTATCTGTGCTGCTTTTGTATCTCTACCGACTTGTTTGTAACCCGTTGATAGGTTAGGAGAAGCAACAATAATTTTCTGCACTGCATTGGCAAGCAAGTCGCTGACTATCACTTCATCTATCGAGAGAAGAATAGGTACCGTATAGGCTGACGTAGATGGGTTAAGAAGCGAAGCGAAGTATAGCCCTTGCAGCGTCGGAGAAATATCAGGTATATCTACATCACATGCGGTATCACATACCTGCGGTGACGCCCCCCCATTAATTTCCTGTTCGACCTTTTCGGCTAAAGTTCGTAGTGCATTGTATTTAATACCATCAAATAGAGATAACTTAACTCCAAACTTCTGATAAATAAGTTCTAAAACTCTCACCAGCAATAAAGAGCGGCCACCTAGTGATGTAAATTCATCATCAAGAGAGTTCGGCGCAACACCTAAAACACTTCCCCAAATTTCCGCTAAAGTTTGTTGCAAGCTTGTTGCGCCTACAATACGAATATCAGCACTATCAAATCCAGGCCAAGCATGTTCGACAAGTAAGTCAAGATCAACACTGCGCATATATAATGCATCTAAAACACGTAATGGTAAGCCCTGATTATCGGCTTCTAATTTAACGTTGCCTGGTTCGGTTTGTTCATACGAACGAGTTTGAGGATCAAACTCTAAAGATGCTAATGATACTGCTTCAATACATAAGGGGCTCTTCATCGGAACTTGCGTAAAGGTTTTAGCAATATCCCCATAGAAATTGCGCAATGGTAAATTTCTTTCCGTCACTTGCCACTGCAAATGCACTTCGTCGCAACCATTATCAAGAGCACTTTGAGCAATCATGCGTAAGAATCGGTGTTCAATTCCTTTGTTAAGTGCCCGGCAGCTCAGTAAAATATTTTCAACGAGACAAGTTGCCCCCTGCAATTGATAAAGCGCAACCCCTACTAGGCCATAATCACCAAATTTGTCAGCAGCATGCAAGGTAAGAATCTCTTCATCTTGTTGCTTATGAATCAACTCATTAACAGAGTAACTACGCTTGTTTGCGTTAAACTGATTAGTGCGACTCGTCAATTGACTGACCCGCTCCAATTGCGCTTCTCCAACTGGAGCAATTTGTACCTCGACACCCAGATCTTTAATAAAGTCCGCGTACGATTTACTGCTTTTTAAAGCTGTACTTCGTTGTCCTTGATCAATATAAAGCTGATGTCGCTTTGCATCAAAAGCATTGCCTTCAAACTCATTGAACACCCAATGTTGCGAGATCAAACGAGTTGCTGAAGATTCATCTGAAGGAAATAACAAACATAGCGTCTCTGGATGTTGAGCTGCAACTTCCGCACATTCAGCTTCATTATCATCAATAAATATAAATGAATTGGCACTGAGAGATAAGGCATCTTCAATTTCTGTAATATTTTCTGATTTCGCCTGCCAGTTTACTTTTTTAACAATAAAATCATCACTGGAAAGTAGCATGTCCGGATGTTGCTCTAGTGCTGTAACAACATCTTTTTCTATATTTTTACTGCAAAGTGCCAATAGCACACCTTGTGCCTTTTGTTTTAGTAAACGACTTTGTAACGCCTTATGCTGCGCATGAACTTCAAGCCCTTGTACACCGACCTCACCAACAACACCATGCCAAAGTGTATTATCTGCATCAACGACAATCACTTTATGTGGTTGCTTTTGCGTAATGGATAAATATTTCAAACTACAACTTGCAGCTGCAGCATACCAATCCTGACTAAAAGGGATCATTGCCTCTGCAACAATGTTCTCAGAAAATGCTTTCAACTGTGGGTAGTCGGCCGTTAAATTCTCAGGTAAGACAAACTGCAAATTCTTTTGATTCGTTTGTTTTAAACACCATGCTCTTAATTCCGCCGCAAGTGGCTCTTTCGCTTGTGTTGGTGCAATAATAACAGTTAGAGGTACATTCGATTGACTGGTATAGGTAGCTAATGCCTGCTCTAATGTCGACAAATCAAGCTCAACCCCATATTTCTCACATGGTGTACGCTGAGAGGTGTTAGCTTCGTGTGCGATTCTTTTTGCCGTAACAGTATACAATCCTGTATTTGACAACTCAGACTCCACTTCAACTAAGACTGAGAAGCCATTCTGTTCCAAGATAGTAACCGCCGCTTTGAGGTTATCTCCAATTTCATCATGAACTTCCAAGCAAATCTGCCTCACTTTGGCAAAGTCCTCTGTCGTCATTGCCTGCAAGATACCCAGTTCAGCCTTTTCTGCGTCGATTTTTAATAAACCTATTTTCTCTATCTTCTGTTCTTCAATAAATGCGGAGAGGCCTATAAGGTCGCAATCAATATCTTGCTTCTCAAGTCTGTCACTCAGCATCTGCTCTGTCAGCTCTGATAGGAAAACCTCATCCTCACTGCTCGTGATATGTTTAACTTGATTATAAATAACGTGGCGTACTGCTTCAAAATCGGCTTCGTCATCAGTAAAAAAGCCTGAAAACACCGATGTTTTTGGGTAGAAAGTAAAGCATGCTTGACCATGATGCCCCGACACACCACTTTGATAAACATGCACATTACCTCTACCAGACACATTGCTCGCCAAGCATTGGGCAGCCATCGGGGAGGGCTCAAAAGCATGCACAGTGACATTGTTCGCCTGATTGATCGCATATAGAGAAAACATCCCAATATTCGCACCCACATCAAGCACAATATCATTGTCTTCAATCACGACCCCATTTCTGGCGTAACATCTGTCTAAAAAGATTTCTTTATATAAATAATCCGTTTCATATATATTTATTTGAGCGACTTCCATCCCATTTGGAAGGCTGTGAGTTGTCAAATCATTGGGTTCATTATCCAGTGGTGAACGCTTAATGAGATCTTCAGGACGAAGAATCAATACATTGGCCAAACTACTCGTGGATTGAATAGCAGGTTCTAATAAAAAGTGTTGCCAATGTCGGTATTCATATAGCTCAGTACCAACATGCAAAGAAGAATCCGACGTCAATGCATTAAGCGCTTCTGCAATTGGCTGTAACGTGAATGAACCACCTACATTCACCATCTGTGTTGCTTTGCTATCTAGTGCCGTAAATACAATGCCGTTAAGTTGGCATACCAATGTTCCGTTTTGCGCATATACACACAGATCAGAAGTTAACGTTGCATTAGTATGTACTGTATTGTCAAAGCATACCTTAAGCGGCGCTTGTAAAGTCTGATTTGATAGCCAAACCTGCTCAATGCCTTTGAGCACCATAGTCGACTTAACCAGCTCACTATTTTTAATGAGTAAACTATGAATACAGGCATCTAAAAGTTCTGTTTCAGATAAATCTTCTTGATGACTAATAATGCACTCATCTGGCACTGCTTTAACAAAATTCACACAGCGATAGTTATCTAAAAATGTGTTACCCACGTAGCTAAGCTGCTCGTATTGCTCCTGCGCTTGTACACTTTGCTCTGTGCTCCAAGGGCGAACTTCACCATCAGTTAAAGGGAACGGCAATAAGTTGGCTTTGAGCGCAGGTTGACCACTGTGTGTTAATATCACAGAGGCATATTCAGCTTGATACTCAACGTCTGTATCAACAAAGTCCTGTGCAAAACACAAAGCCGGAAACTCAACATTTTGTAAATACTGCGCTCCAGTATTGTGCTTATTATTGCGGCTAGCCTGTAACACAAAATATGCTCCAGGAACCACCGACTCATGATTAACTTTATGCCCTGAAAACATATTGCTTGGCGTTATATTCTTGTTATTCACCGCTTTACTCCTACATTAATGCTGTGACAATAAACCCAGCTTCTGTGCTCGGCTTGTCGCTAAAGAAAACATCAGATAACCAACAAGGAAATATGAAACTCCGCTGGCAAACGCAAACGCATGCTCACTTCCTAACGCAATCAATTGACCTGACATCATTTGCTTTATCTGAGATGCGCCAGACGTCAAAGGTAAAAAATATCCAGCGACTTTACTTAGCCCTGTCCAACTTTCCCAAGGCAGAGTAATTAGGAATAGGAGCACCAACTGTAATATACCTATTAGCCCCATCGCGCGTTTCGCTAATAATGTGATTGACCCTACCAACATACCCAAGCCAATACCTCCTAACACACAGGCAATGATTGGAATGAGTACAACAGCAGGAAACAATAACTCCACGCCAGTACCTAAAATCACAATACCTAACGTCACGACAGTTAATACAATACTGACTCCTAAACTGGCTATCGCACGAACAAAGATGAGCGTAGGTAAATTGACTCTAGCTATAAGTAATTGCTCTAGCGTACCGGTATCGGCTTCTTTTTGCAGTTCGCCGCTAACACCTGCAAATACCGATACAACAAGCGTCCACGTAACATACAAAATCACGATAGACTGTAGCCTATCGCCAAACTTTTCTGCCCCGCCAGCTAAGTATTCCGCACCCAAAAACAGCCCAAAAAACATAAATAACATGACAAAAATCAGAGCGATGGCATCAACGGGGTAACGTAAAAACATTCTCCAGCTACGTAGTGTTTCAATTCTTAATAACTGCAACATGACTAGCTCCTCGCATAACTTAAAAAGACTTTTTCAAAATCGGGAACCACTTTTGTTAAACTCATGATAGGCAGAGGGTTCACTAAATCGAGTACCTTATACAATTGCTCATTTTCAATACCCGATACCTTCCTGTCAGAAATATCTAACTTAAGCTCTGCCAACACTGCTCGTAGTTCATCATCAATATCGTCACCCAAATCCAATTGATAAATGTCTTGCACATTTTGATGTAATGACTTTGGTTTTATATCATCAGCCACTAACTGTCCCTTTGCGATAATCGCCACGCGATCAGATAGCTTCTCCGCGACAGCAAGCTCATGTGTTGTAATTAAAATACTTGTTCCTTGTTCTTTTAACTTAAATATTGATTCGACAAGAGCTTGCGTATTATCAAAATCAATGCCCAAAGTCGGCTCATCTAAAAGCAATACTTGCGGGTTGTGTACCATTGCTACGCATACTGCAAGTCGTTGTTGCATACCTCGAGATAATTTTTGAACGTACTGTCCAGCCTTATCTGTAAGGTTAAAAGTATCCAAAAGCTCATATGCACGTTGACGAGCTGCCTTAGCACTTAAACCTCGTAGTACGCCGAAATATTCTAAATTTTCCATAACACTCAAACGCCAATACAAGTTTCGATGCCCCTCTAACAGGGCACTCACTTTAAGCTTGCTATTGCGTTTAGAACCATTAATTTCGATGGTACCTTCATCAGGTTCTATCAACCCTGCGAGAATTTTTATCATCGTGGTTTTCCCAGCACCATTGAGACCAAGAAAGCCAAGTATCTCACCACTTTCAATCGTCAATGAGACGTCAGACACCGCATTAACGGTGCCCTCCGCACTTTTGTAGCGTTTACTGATATTGTCAGCTATTATCACGACGCTTGACTCCATTGTTGTTTTTCATAAATATCGATGCGTTCTACACCATTGAGGCGCCTTACTTCGATACCTCTTTGTTTACACGTTGCCATCAACTTATTTGACTCTATTATTGGTAACGACTCAGCTTCATATTCGATGCTTGAGATATAAGTTAACCAAGGCTCCATACCCATCGCATAAACATACACATTTGATGGATTAAACTGGTCCACAATACCAAGCGCCCTTTCATAGTCAGACCCATTCAAACGACGAGATTGGTCCATTTTTCGTTCTACCGGCTTGCTGTACAGCGGTCCATACAACCACGACATTGGTGCACCTTTACATTCCATACCAATAAATATGTGATCAATATCACCCACCATTTTCTGCACATGCTCATACATTTTTGGCTCAATGTTGTTTGAATCTGCCGCACATAGCAGTTTTTTGCCTTGCAACTCGAAGTAAAATGCCAATTTACTCTTAATATGCAGATCACCATGCTCACCAAAGAATGGTAGCCCTAAAATACGTCCTCCCGGTACTGCAAAATCTTCCAGTTCATCAAGCTCGACCACATTGTTAAAGCCCACAGCATTAAGCAGTAGCTTCATCGACGGATCTTGTAGAGAACCACCATTGTTTTTAGGAACTAAAACGGTGCCAATCTTGTGGCGAATTTGAAGTAACGTCTCAAACATAACGTGATCTTGGTGATTATGGGTCAAGACCACATAGTCCAGCTTTTCAGGTAAGTTTTCATATGTATAACGAGGACTTGCACCTTCGAAATCATAAGCAATAACAGGGTCTGTCATAATGCTGATTTCATCTGTCTGAATTAGGATAGTCGCGTGGCCATAATAATCTACACGGACACCAGAATCTGGTAATGGTGTAGTTTTCAGCTCTTTTTGTTCAACAAAGAATGATTTAAGAAGCTCTATTTCTTGAGCAGATAAATTAAAACGCTCTATGATTTCATTGAGAATATCTGTCGACGCAGCTTCATCACGCATTTTGAACAAACGGTCAACCAAAGGATCGCTATACGCAAGCGGTAGGTGGAGTTCTCCCTCAAGAGGAAAACGAGGGGTACTTAATACAAATGGACGATCGTCAGCATGAATAAATGACAGGCTAATACTTTGTAACTCAGGTCGGTATAAAGTACTGTTATAAAGTAAAGGCTCGATGAAGCGAATTGATGCATTATGATTAAGGTCATATCCTATTTCGATAAACCCTTTAAGGTTCTCTGGAACTTTCTCATACATCTCTTCAATGGAAAAACCATTAGCATCTTTTTCAAGCATTTCATTAACTTGCTTAATTGACTCACAAATGCCGATTAAATCTCCTAAATCAGTTTTTGTCTTATCAACATGCTTGCTTACCAATTCAATACTGCCAGAGAAATCCATGAAAGGGCCTCCGCGCATCGCTGGGTTTTTAGCTGCGGCTTTATGTAAATGTGGTGCCTGTAAGAAAGACTCTAAAATACGTAGATGTAATTTACTGGTCAAACAACCTGCTGTCGCAGGTTGTAACATATAAGGCCACGCATACCAGCTATTCCAAAGAGGTTCTACTTTAATGTTTGAGCGTAAAAATACTTTATTCGTGTTCATAGTTTTTTCCTTTCTAGTAAGATAATTTATTTTTTTTGATTCAATATTTGTGATTAACTGAGTCAGAGACTGCGTTAATAAATGCAAATGTGGATACTCCATGATGGAGAAGTGATCCCCTTCAACATACGAGTAAATAAACTCTTGTTCAGAGCGCTCATTCCAGCGCTTTATAGCGTTCGATAAGACAGGGTGAGATTTATTTTGCTCAACAAACACACCAAAGACTTGTGGGACGGTTCCACTAGGGGCATACCCATCGAGTGCTCGATTGTTTGCGTGTAAGACACGCTCCTCCAGCAAAGCGTCATTTAACGCTTGTGTAGCCACTGCTTTATCATCACTTGGTGACGTAAAGTCACTGGTCACATAGCTATCAATTAGGCCGACCCATTCAACTTGATACCCTTTAATAATCAACTTTTGTGCTACGGCATATGCAATTACTCCGCCCATAGACCAGCCAAGCATTTGGACTAATTTGGTCTCAAGACAGCGGGTCAGTAAATCTGCGTAATGGTCACTTAAAGACTCCAAAGATGCATCTAACCAACCTTCCTCACCAGCAAATTCAGGATGTTGAACACCCAATACCGAATTCTTTATGGCTAAGTTACTCAGTAACTCTCTGTAGCAATAAACACCGCCCCCTACTGGGTGAAAAAGGACCAGTGTTGCGTTCGATTGCGCTACTGTATTGAGCTTAACTACAACATTGGTTGACGAGCCCGATTTCGGGATCTCGCTTGCCATGTCACGAATACAGCTATGACGCAGTACAAAATCAGCAGCAAGTTTTACCCCTATGAGGCTTTCAATCAACCGCACCATTTTTATCGCTTTAAGTGAGCTCCCACCTAGACTAAAGAAGTCCTCAACGATACTGATCTCTGTGATATCTAGTGCCAATACAGTTGCCCATATATCAACGAGCTCATGCTCTAATTCTGAACTTGCTGGTATATATTCTGTGATATTCTCCTTCACACTTGGTATGGGTAATGCTTTTTTGTCGAGCTTACCATTTGCTGTCAATGGAAATGATTCCAGAATATACAGGTGCCTTGGGATCATATTCGCTGGTAAAGACTGCCCTAATGCATCGAGTGTGACAGACTGATCAAGGTTAGTATTTGGCTTAGCAATAACATAAGCCACCAACTGCACATCTTGAGTGCCATGCGCCACCACCACAGCCTGTTGAATCCCCTCTAACGCGGTCAGTTGCGATGCAATTTCACCCAACTCAATACGGGTACCATTGAGCTGCACTTGATCATCTCCTCGACCTAAAAACATCAATTCACCAGCGGCACTCTTAACAACTTTATCTCCTGTGCAATACATGCGCTGGTGATCATCCGTGTCATCTAGTGTGGCAAATGGGTTGTTAATAAATCTCGCGTTAGTGAGTTCTGGTTGATTGAGGTAACCCCTCGCAAGCCCGATACCACTAATGTACAGTATGCCTGGACAGCCTGGAGGCAACATATTTAGATGCTCATCAAGTACATAGCAACGTAGGTTTATTACCGTATCGCCAATTGGTACACCATTAATCCCGTCTGGCAGATTCTCACAACGATACTGATGGCACTCAACCGTACTCTCTGTAGGTCCAAATGCATTAATTAACTTATGTGACCAACGTTTTGCGAATGATAGTGGAGTCACCTCACCACCTGAAATGATCCGTAAAGGCTTTTCAAGAGTACGTTCATCAAGCATCTGTAATATGCTTGCAGTTGCATCTAAATGAGTAATTGGAAAATGATCAATGGCACGCTCAATACTATTGTTATCTTCTATTACGACTAAACCACCTCCATTAAGTAGGGCTGTAAATAAAAGCCCAGCGGTTATATCGAATGCATAACTCTCCATCAGAATGGCAAACTTTTCCTTGTCACCTAGTGCATATCGGCGCTTATTATTGTGAACTAAATTACTCATCGCAGCGTGTTCAATCATCACGCCTTTAGGCTGGCCCGTTGTTCCCGAGGTATAAATGACATAAGCCAAATCATTTTTGTTACCCGTGGATAAATCAAAGCGGTGTTGGTAGCAGACTTCGCTGTCCACATTAATAACCGTTACATCATTGGTTAATAATTCACTTTCTAAAACTGATTGCGTTAACACCACCTTTGCTGCGGTGTCTTCAAGAATAAATTGCACCCTTGATTGCGGCAACTTAGACGATATAGGTACGTATGCAGCTCCCGCTTTTAAAATGGCCATTTTAGCTACAATGACATTGATACCACTTTTGAAGTAGACAGGGATTAATGTCCCTTCAGGTAACCTACCTGATACCCCAAAGTGTTGACATAAATAGCACGCGAGCGCATCAGAACGAGTATCCAGTTGCTGATAGGTCAGCGCATCTTCAAACGTTTCTACCGCGATCACATTCGGTTGTGTTGCGGCTATGACTTTAAATTGTTCTACAAGAGTCTGTGTTTCAAAGCCAAAATTCTGCTGTGCAAACCGCTCTACTTGACGGCGAACCTCATTATCACTTAACAACTTCAGTGCTGAACTGCCCTCCACCTGAGCTGTGCACATACACAACAACACCTGATGGTAGATATTCAACATATTAGTGGCAGTGTGTTCTGAAAATAGATCTGTCGCATAATTCAGCACTATATCTATTTGTTCTTTTCCCATAGTAACGTCTAGGGTCAAATCAAATTTTGCTGGGGTATATTCCAATACCTGCTCGTCTAATTCAGGGGCAAAGCACGCTGAACTATTTTCAACATCAACTACATCCGAAAACTGATTTAAGGTAAAAAATGCTTGAAATAATGGGTGTCTCGATGCATCACGCACCACATTAGCCAATCCCACAATTTGCTCAAAAGGCAGCATTTGATAGCGTTTTGCATCTAGGTTTAACTGATGAACTTGACCAATAAGCTCAGCGATAGATAAATCACTTTTCAGCTGACACCGCATTGGTACACTATTAACAAAGTATCCAATCAAAGACTGTGTTTGTACTTGAGCACGATTTTCCATTGGCGTACCAATAACAATATCCGTCTGTCCAGATAATTTGGATAACGTCATAAAATATGCCGTCATTAATACAGTATGTAATGTAGTGCTATTTTGTGCTGCAAGTGCTGCGAGCTGCTCTGCAAGGCCACCCGATACAGACAATGTTGCATCAGCACCTATAAAGCTTGGCAACGCCGGGCGAACAAAATCAGTGAGAACATTTAATGGTTCTGCATTTTGCACCTGACTTTCCCAGTAGCGCTGGTGTGATGTTAAAATTTCACCTTGCATGTATTCGCGCTGCCAAAGTGCATATTCAGCATATTGAATTTGTAATGGGCTGAAAATCTCATCCGAGGCACGGTAGTACTTTTCTACCTCCGAGAAAAATAGGCCACTTGACCATCCATCAAACACGATGTGGTGCCAGACAATAAGTAAGTAACAATCTTGCTCAGTGTTAATTATAAAACTACGCATAGCTGGTGATTGGTGCAGTTCAAAAGGTAACGTCACCTTTTGATCTACAAACGCTTTTAAATGTTCTGCGCTTATATTTAACGTCTGTACTTTGTTTCCTGTCGGTAAAAACTTTTGATAACCCTCACCTTCTTCATCCATATCGAACGTACTTCTTAGCACCGCATGACGTGCTATTACAGCGTCAATAGCGTGAGACAACCTCTCCTGATCCACGTTCGTATTTAGCTTCGTAAACACGGGCACTTGATAGCTGCCCTGACTTTCAGGTAAGCGCTCTAGTAGAAGCATTTGCTCTTGTGCAAAGGACAGTGGATAACTATCACGCTCCTCTCCCAAACTGGGAATTT
>NZ_PNBY01000100.1 GCF_005886875.1 Pseudoalteromonas aurantia
CAGAGCTGAGGTTAACTAGGCAATAAGTCACATAGACAGTCAACAGACCTAACCATAGCAACATGATATAAGGGTTACGCCAATTTAACAGTCAGAAGAGTCGACTCTTCTGACTAACTGCGCAATTTATTTTTTTGCCAAATAACTTTATTACTTCTTCAAAGATAACGTACCACCTTTTCGGCGTGTAGGCTTACTATTAGCTGATGGCTTACTATTTCTGTGACTCTTTTGGGCTGGTTTATCTGTTTTAAAACGCCCTTTTGACCTATCACCATTTTTCTGTTGTTTATGCTTTTTAGTGAATTCAGGTTTATCTCGCTGCTTAGGTTTTTCCGCAGAACTCTGTAACTCTGCTTTTAGGCTTCTTTCTGGCCTCTTATTTGGATCGAGCGAACCTTCTTCTGTTTTTGCCGACGACGCAATTGAGCTGTTAATTTCATGCATCTCCCTTTCGCTTAAATGGCGCCATTGACCTGACCGCAACCCGTCTAATTTTACATTCATGATGCGAACACGCTTTAAAGTCACCACCTCGTAACCTAAGTACTCGCACATTCGACGGATCTGTCGATTTAAGCCTTGCGTTAAGACAATAGTAAACTCTCTATCACCTGTTTTTTTAACATGACACTTTTTCGTAACCGTATCAAGGATCGGGATACCACCCGCCATACGCTCAATGAAACGACTGTTGATGGGCCTATCAACCGACACAACGTACTCTTTTTCATGATTATTACCGGCTCGCAAAATTTTGTTAACGATATCACCTTCATTGGTTAAAAATATTAAGCCTTCTGAGGGTCGGTCTAATCGGCCTATTGGAAAAATTCTTTCGGGGTAATTGATAGCATTGACAATATTACTTCTGATTTTTCGCTCAGTCGTACATGTTATACCTACTGGCTTGTTATATGCAATGTATACGCGCTTTGGTTTTTCTTTTAAAGACTTGCCATCTACAGTAATGACATCTAAATGACTGACTTTTAATCCCATTTCAGGTTGAGCGTTATTAACCCTAACTCTGCCTGACTCTATGAGTTTGTCGGCTTCTCTACGAGAGCAAAATCCCGTTTCGCTTATATATTTATTTAGGCGGGTTAATTGTGTCACTTTTTACTCTTAACGACAGAAAAAAACGTATTTTAAACTAACCGATACTAAATTTCCTATTTTTCTGCACTTCGCTGTAACTGTGATAAATTAAATCCATAATCAACTTTGTCTGTACCAATTAGACTCATTGCTTTGTAGTCAATAAGAGACCAATCGGGGGAATATACTATCCAACGGTAATCATCCAAATTTTGTCGGCTTATGACGCCAAGCTTAAAGGTTAAAGATGAATTTTCAAGCCAAAATGGGTGTTTGTGAAAGTGGTCACTTAGGGTGACAAGCGCCCATCCTCCCATCATAAAGTGGCCGCCAATTGTCGCGCTCATCCCACCATTATCAACAAGATCTATCGCATCCCCTAGCCAATCAAACCCGCCAATTGCTACTGAATGCTCCAATTTAGATGCTTTTACTCCTGTTAAAGCACCCATTGCCATTAAATCAGATGCTGTCCATATTAAATTGGTATTTGGATAACGAGATAACAGCTTTTTTGTTTTGTCATACGCTTGCTCTTTTGACCAACTGGCATGTACTTGTTGATGTACTGTAATTTTTTGCTTAGCAAAAAAATCATTTGCGCCTTGGCTTCTCACATCAGATTCAGATCCATAGTGACCGTTTATTATCAATGCCGTAATATCACCTTTTGCTAAGCCTGTATCATTAACCAAAGCTTCAGCCAAGCGCCAACCTGCATCGTAGTTATCATGATAAACTTCACCAAGCCACGTCTTATAGCGACCTTTCGGCATACCTATAGAGCTTCTTTCTGGCCCTGTAATTGTTTGTTCTAACGTTATAAAGTTAATTCCATATTTGTTTAACAGGTCAAGGGTGGCCTCAGCACCACCTGGGTAGTTCATTAAAATAACGTAATCTGGTGTCGCACGATAGCTTAAATATTTCTTTAACTCAGCCAGTTGAATATGCCTATTCCCTTCCCCATAAATTGTGTCGATTTTTATATTTAACTGGTAAGCCGTTTGCTCCGTAATAGTTTGTACTTTTTGCCAAAAGGGTTCACCAGACACTGATGGATTAACAAACAACACAGAAAAACTACTTTTTGCTTTTGCTCCCATCGCCACGGTTACTAACAAAAAAATCAATAAAACTCGTCCAATTACCTTAAACATAGTGCCTCTCTTGCTTCATAGCACATAATTTTCGAAGCATATACTCAAGTGGGCCTTGACTAAAAAATCGAAAATATATCGGGGCAAATACAAGCTGGAGCAAAATCAACAACACAGCAACAGCTAAGTATTCCACTCGTGTGTATTGCTCATACGCATTTGGTGCTAACCAGTAAAAGTAACTAACGGCTAATAATGACTGTGAAATATAGCAAGTCAAAGCTAGCCGACCTACACCTTGCAGCCACGTGAATGTAACCCCTTTCAGCCTCAATCTAACTACACCATGCACCATCAATAAGGCACAAAAAAATGCATTCACCCAAATGACGCCATCTAGTAATACAGATAATGTGTATATATTAATGACTTTTAGATACATAGTTACAATCGATAATAGTAAGACAATTAACAAGGCCAGAGGCATTAGTTTTTTTGGTAAACCAACGTCAAATACCCCAGTTTTGAAACAGTATATTCCAGCGAGCATTATACCAAGGCTATACCACAGCGTAATCAAAGGCGTAACTAACAGCATTATTGAATAGAACACGCCATTATGAATAAAATGGCCAAGTGCATCTTGGGGTAAATCATCAATCACCTTATAATATGCCTCACTGCCTCTAATCACAGGCTCAGCAATATCAATTGAACCGAGTAACAGCATCATGGTAATACCACTCACCCCAAACGCTACACTATGTAACATCAATTTACGGTCACTTGCCTCAAGGTACTTCACGGCCAAGTAACCTGCTAGCCCATAAGTCACCAATATATCTCCGGGCCAAAGTAAATAGCCATGAAGCAGACCAAATACCACTATCCAAAACAAACGCGTTTTGACTTTTTCTATGTCTTTGTATTTTTCAATTTGAATGTATAAAGCAGCACCAAACAATAAGCAAAATAAACTTCTAAAGCGTCCATCAAACAACAGTACATTCATCCAATCGATTACAGAGTCTGATAAGGGAACATTGGCTAAGTTTATATAACCGGTCTCAAAAATTGCAAAATAATATATATTGAGAGATAAAAGCCCTAATACAGCAATACCTCGTAAAACATCTAAATTTGTATTTCTTTGCATTAACCAACTCTATCTTTATACATATCTGCCCAACTTATTGCGGAGGCATGGAATTCTGGTAAACAATCGTCTTCCATGTTGATCAATGTACATGCTTCTTGTAGTTGCCACCAACTACCAGACTCATACGCTCTTACAACATTCAGTATATAATACAGTGAATTAGGCTCACCAATCAAAGCCTCTTTTAGAGGTTCAGGAAAAGGTAATCGCGTTACTACTTGGTTCATTGGCTTATCTAAAATAGCGTCTAATAAAGAAAAAAGCCCCGTTAAAAAGCTCATTCCCGCTATATTCGGGCTGAGCTTTTTAGCAATTAACTCACAAAATCTTGACCGAACAATACTGAGCCTTGTCAATTCTGTAGGCTTACCTTCTGCAATATGAGCCGTCATAATTAACCCAACGAACTTTTTTGTTCGCTCGTTACCCAAATAAACCAACGCTTGCTTTAATGACTCTATTTTGTTTTTTATTGGAAAAACGCCAGAGTTTAGTAACCGCAACAGCTTATAAGCAAGCGCCGTATCTTGTGCAAACAACTCTGCCACCCTTGACATATTCATATGCGGCTTAAGTACCTCCGCGTAAATTAACATAGCGACTGCATAATTACTTTCAATGTCTCTTTGTTCAATCACTCTAGGTTTGGCAAAAAAATAACCTTGGAAAAAGTGAAACCCCATACTTTTTGCTTGTATAAACTCTTCTTCAGTTTCTACTTTTTCTGCTAATAATTTCATATTTTTTCGTTGCTTAAAATTATCAACAAGCTCTTCTATCGACGACAAAGGGTTTTGCATAATATCAAATTTAACTAGTCTAACGAGCTTCAGAAATGGCTCCCACTCTTTAGTATACTCAAAATCATCTAGGGCGAGTCTATAGTTGTTGTGGAATAACCCTCTGACGTATTCATAATTTTCAACTGTAGGCTCTATGGTTTCTAATAGCTCTAAAATAACATCATCAGCGGGTAAGAACAGAGCTAATTCCTTTGTTAAAGAATCAGGCCCTATATTGATAAGTGCCTTTTTTCCTGACGTTAGATACCGCGTACCAAGGTTTAATTGATTGTCCATGATAAGCTTTGCGGTTGCAGCATCATCGCTTACATTAGGGAAGCTATTGCTTGTCCCATCGCGAAACAGCAACTCATATGCCACAACTTGTTTCTTTCTATTAAAAATAGCTTGCCTAGCTACAAATACATTCAAATGGTGGCTCCTTGCTGCACACTACCTAGGAGATAGCACTTTGGTCTGTAATTTTAATATTATTTTAACTATAAATGATTAAAATTCATATAGAACAAAGAGATTACTCAACATAATTGCACCATAAAGTAAATATAGCAGTACAAATACAAAAAGCAGGCTAATCGCCTGCTTTTTGTATATTTGCTGAATTTCAGTCCTTAAGGTGTATATAAGCTATTGATGTAACTCAATGCTACATTATCCCATTCAAACCTTTTTGCTTGCGCACCGTCACGTATTTGGTCATAGCGCTCACTATCATTATCGTATAAATCTAATGCTTGAGTGAACATGTTCAGCAGCTGCGTTTTTTGTTGGTGCAAATCTTCTCCCGAAAACACAAAACCACTTTCGAAGTGCGCAACGGTATCTCTGAGGCCGCCAACCTGATGCACCAAACAAGGCTGCCCTGAGCGCATAGCTAACATCTGACTTATACCGCATGGCTCAAAAGAACTTGGCATCAAAAACAAGTCCCCAATATCATACAACATATCGCCCAGAGACTGCCCATATCCATTTAAAAACAGCAAATTGTCGTTACGCGCCATGGCTTGCGTAAACACATCTTCTAAGTGCGCATCGCCCGAACCAAGTACAATCAAACGCCCAGAACTTCGTGCTGTAATTTTTGCTAGATCATCGAGGACAATCCCTGCGTCGGTTGTTTGGCGTAATAGCAATGCTTTTTGATCGGTTAATCGTCCAACACTGGTGATAAGAGGTCCAGAAGAAGGAATCGTCAACCACATTTTAACCCGTTGATGTGCGATATAATGGCTAGATTTCAATTGCTGTGTTCTAGCCATCCAAACAAATAATGTCTGTTCACTCGTATTCAAAAATTCAGTTACGTCAGGTTTGGGAAGGCTCTGTTTTTGAGGGTATTCACAGCCATTCAAAATGCCAATGAGCTTGCCATACCGATTGGCTATCTGCATATCATGTTCTAACCCTTCCCCCCCGAAGAAACCTCTGTCGGGTTCACTACTTTGCAGTACTTCTTCAGAATAATTTGGAGATACAACATGGACTTTATCGCATAACGCGATAGCACTGCGCATTGGGTTAAAACAATGTGGATATTGGTGGTCGCATAGCACTTGACCGTCGTAGCTGAGTGTAGGAAACCAGGCCTCTAAACTAGAGTCATCATAATTAAACGGCCTGATCCCTTGCAAAGCTAGGTTGTGCACCGTGTAGACCGTCTTCAACATTTTAAGTTTAACAAAGCGCGGGCTATACTCTTTTAGTACAGCAACACATGCGGCATGCCAATCATGTAAATGTAATACATCTAAGTGGCCAAATAGCCCATGCTCAATTGCTTCGCTCACTGCTGCACTGAAAAATGCAAACTTCGTCGCGTCAGTTGCAAATGGCCTCTGCCCATCATCATTACAGTAAACAGCCCCACCATGTTCACTAAACAAAGAATGCGAAATCACCAACTGGATAACACCGTCAGCTTGCTTCACTTCCCATAATGTCGCAGTTTCTAGGTGCTGTCGAAATGGCACGGCAATATCACAGACAAAATTACGATTCAATTCTGGCTGACCATAGTCGGGAACCACCACAAGTGTCTCAACTTGATGCTTTGCCAAGGCATATGGGATGTCACGAATAACATCCGCAACCCCCCCAACTTTACAATTTGGCAGACGGTCATTTTCCGCTGCCACCATTAATACCCGCATAATTTGCCTTACTACGCTGTTTTAAGCTTATCAGCTTCTTGTTCTTTGCGCTGATTATATGCTAAGAGCATTTCACGCGTCACCAATACAATCCCTTTTTTCGATACCCTAAAACCATTTTTACGGTCTTCTTCAGCATTAAAACCAATGACCAACCCTTCCGGTAAATGACATCCGCGATCCACTATTGCATTACGAATCTTACAATGCCTTTCTACAATAGCCCCAGGTAGTAACACCGCTCCTTCGATTTCACAAAAAGAGTGTACGTGGACATTAGAAAACAAAAGTGAACGACGTACAACTGACCCTGAGATAATACATCCTCCTGAAACAGTTGAATCAACGGCCATCCCTCGCCGCTCTTCATCGTCAAAAATGAATTTAGCAGGAGGGAGCTGCTCTTGATATGTCCATATCGGCCAGGTAGGGTCATACAAATCTAATTGTGGTTCTGGAGATACTAGCTCCATGTTCGCTTCCCAAAATGAATCAATTGTACCAACGTCACGCCAGTATGGCTGCCCTTCATGACTGGGATCTCTAAACGGAAAAGCAAAAACATTATGTTCTTCAATAATCGCAGGAATAATATCATGACCAAAATCACGACCTGACCCTTCACGTTCAGCATCTTGTTTTAACTGCTCAAATAAAAACTCAGTATTGAAAACATAATTACCCATAGACGCTAAACAAATGCCCTCTTTGCCGGGGATAGAAGACGGCTCAGCTGGCTTTTCATCAAAGCGCCTAACACGTTTATCTTTATCCACGGTCATAACCCCAAACGTATTGGCAGCTTCTTCGCATTCCACTTCAATACAACATACCGTCATATCTGCACCCGTTTCAACATGTTTAGCGAGCAAGGCACCATAGTCCATTCGATAAACATGATCTCCTGATAAGATCATGACATATTTAGGTAATTCATGACGGATTATATCCATATTTTGAAATACAGCATCTGCAGTGCCACAGTACCAATCATCACCGTATCGTTGAGATGCCGGTAAAATTTCCACTGATTCACCTAGCTCTTTTTTGAAATGACCCCATGCTCTATTAACATGACGGATCAAAGAGTGCGATTTATACTGAGTTGCAATACCAACACGACGGATCCCTGAATTGATACAATTCGACAACGGAAAGTCTATTATTCGGTGTTTACCGCCAAAGTAAACCGCCGGTTTCGCACGCCAGTTAGTTAATTCGTGTAACCGTGAACCTCGGCCTCCAGCCAAAATAAGGGCGTATGTTTCTCTTGTTAAGCTACTGATGTAGCGATTTGCGTAACTAGGCATTCATCTTCTCCATATATCCTTGTTTTGCTGGGCTATTGCATTGGCTCAAGTCGCCAAATTTCATTACTATATTGCGAAATCGTACGATCACTGGAAAAAGTTCCACTGGCCGCAGTGTTTAATATGCTGATGCGAGTCCATGTTTTTTCATCTTGGTAAGTTTGCGATGCGAGATTTTGAGCATCGATATAGCTCGCAAAGTCATAAACAACCAACCATGGATCGGTAGGACTTTTAATCGCATTAATGACATCGTCAAAAATATGAGGTTCAAATAGATTGAAGTGCCCACTTTCCAGCAGAGCCATCACACGCTGTAAGCGTTCATCTTTGGTGATAATAGAAACTGGGTCATATGTGCTGCGGATTTGATCTGTTTGCTCTGCTTGTGCACCGAACAAGAAAAAATTATCCGCACCTACTTGTTCTCTAATTTCAATATTAGCGCCATCTAAAGTACCAATAGTTATTGCGCCATTCATCATAAACTTCATGTTACCTGTCCCTGACGCTTCTTTACCAGCAGTCGATATTTGCTCTGATAAATCAGTCGCGGCACAAATGGTTTCCATCGCTGTGACGTTATAATTAGGTAAAAAGGCAACTCTCAATAATGACGCTGCGCGTTTATCTTGATTGATGACATCAGCCACATTGTTTATAAGCTTAATGACTTTTTTTGCCATGTAATAACCTGGGGCGGCCTTTCCGCCAATCAGGACACATCGGGGAGTCATACCTTGTATATCTCCAGCACAGATTCGATCATAGAGGTGAATTACATGCAATATATTAAGGAGTTGGCGCTTATACTCATGAATACGCTTTACTTGTACGTCAAACATCATCGTAGGATCAAACTCAACCCCACATCTGGACTTGACCAAGGTGGTTAGTTGTACTTTGTTTTCTAATTTAACTTTTCGCCATTTCTTATGAAACGAAGAGTCATCATAATAACGTCTAATTTTTTCTATTTGAGCAAAGTCTGCCACCCATTTATTACCTATCTTTTCAGATATTATTGCACTTAATTTAGGGTTACAGTGTGCTAACCAACGTCGGGGCGTCACGCCATTTGTTTTATTATTAAACTTTTCAGGCCATAATTGATTAAAAGTTTTAAACAAACCCGCTTTAAGTAATTGAGTATGGAGGGCTGCGACTCCATTGACGGAATAGCTGCCAACAATAGCCAAGTAAGCCATTCTCACCTGAGGTACATGCCCCTCTTCAATTAGAGACAACTCTCTCTGTTTATCAACATCCCCAGGCCATTGCAGTGCGACCTCCGCTAAGAAGCGAGCATTTATCTCGTAAATAATCTCTAATAATCTAGGCAATAATTTACTAAATAGCGGCACAGACCAACGCTCTAATGCTTCTGGTAGTAAAGTATGGTTGGTATACGCCATAGTACTGGTCGTTATCGACCAAGCTCTGTCCCACTCCACCTCATATTTGTCAACTAACAACCTCATCAATTCTGCAACTGCAATACTTGGGTGCGTGTCATTGAGTTGAAAGACGTGGTAATCAGCAAAGTCTGAAAACTCTTCCCCGTATTGGTTCACCCACTTATTTAGCACATCTTGTAAACTGGCACTCGATAAAAAATACTGTTGACGTAACCTGAGTTCTTTACCATTTTCACTGCTGTCGTTTGGATACAGCACCATAGTGATTTGTTCAGCCATGTTCTTTCGTGCCACAGCTTCTGAGTAACTACCTGCATTGAATTCATTTAAGTCAAATTCATCGGTTGCTTCCGACTTCCAAAGCCTTAACGTATTCACCACACCATTTTTATAGCCAGGAATTGGAACATCGTACGGCACAGCCAGAACATCTTGAGAATCAACCCAGCATCTTATGTCTTTACCTTGCTTGTCTTTATAACTCTCTACACGTCCGAAAAACTTAATTCTACAAGCTTGGTCTGGTGCACTTAATTCCCACGGATGCCCTTCTCGTAACCAGTTATCTGGCTGCTCAATTTGATGCCCTTTTTCAATACTCTGATTAAACATGCCATATTCATACCTGATCCCATAGCCAACCACGGGTAACGCAAGGCTCGCACAACTATCCAAGAAACAGGCAGCTAACCGACCTAATCCACCATTACCAAGTCCCGCATCATGTTCAGCCTCAGCAACAACTTCTAACTCACTACAATACTGCTTTAATGCTTGTGCGGTTGAGGCTTGTAAATCCAGATTAAGAACCGCATTGCCTAATGCTCGACCCATTAAGAACTCGAGTGATAAATAGGCCGCTTTTCGAGTTTTTTTCGACGTCAAATGTAAATTGGTTGCCCTACATCGTGCAACCATTCTATCTTTAATCGTCAGAGCCAACGCATGATATAAATACAATTGAGATTCACCAACACGATCACGCCCCAATGTGTAATAAAAATGACGTGTTAAGTCATCGTTTAGCGTACTCTCATCAAGCTTTGGCGCATCTTCCCAATGTTTTACGACGCATACATTTGTGCTTTTATTAGCCATGTATGTTTCCCTCTTTTAGCGATGTAAATACCCAACTAGATTGGGCTGAGATTGTGCATATAGGATTTGCACTGTCATATTTGGCGCAATCACAACTACTTAATGCAAGTTGCCAATGTTCTGAAAATGGCGCACAAGGTAATGTGGCTTCTAAGTTCACATCGTGCGCATTAAAAATAATCAATAGTGCTTGCTTAAGTTGCTGGTCTTGAATCGAATACAATAGCCATTTACGACCCTCACTGTGCCAATCAGACTCGCTCATAAGTTGACCGTTTTCATCGAGCCAACAAACTGAAAAACGGCTGTCATCTGAGTGAACATAAAACCCGTGCTGAAATACACTAAATGTCTTACGCAGTGTCAACAACTCTTGAATAAAATAGGAAAGGGGGTGATCTTGCTGCGAAGGTTTCCAAGCTAACCAGTTTGTCCGATTATCTTGACAATAAGCATTATTGTTACCGCCTTGAGAATGACTAAACTCAGTGCCAGCTGCGATCATTGGCACTCCTTTTGACAACAACAGGGTTACTAGCGCGTTCTTTTGCATCTTCAAACGCAAATTTACTATGCCTATATCCGTCGAGAACCCTTCCTTGCCACAATTAAACGAATAATTTTCATCATGGCCGTCACGGTTAACTTCACCGTTTGCTAAGTTATGCTTATTTTCGTAACTTACCCAGTCAGCTAATGTGTAGCCATCATGACTGGTTATAAAATTAATGGAGTTCAACGGTCCTCGTTGGTTATGTTCAAAAATATCGTTTGATCCATGAACACGCTTTGCAAGTTCAGGAAGTACCCCTTCATCTTGTCGCCAAAAACGTCGGACTGTATCTCGGTATTTATCGTTCCATTCACGCCATGGTGATAAAAACGCGCCTAATTGATAACCACCAGGGCCTATGTCCCATGGCTCTGCAATAAGCTTGGCCTTATTTAAAACTGGATCTTGTAATATCGCGATAATAAAAGCGTGATGTGCATTAAAACCGTAACTTGTGCGCGCTAAAATCGTCGCCAAATCAAACCTAAACCCGTCAACCCCCATCACTTCAACCCAATAGCGTAAACTATCTAAAACAAGCTGTAATGTTTTTGGATCGTCAATGTTCAGCGTATTACCACAGCCGGTATCATTAATATAAACATTGGGTTCTTCCGGTAAGTGTCTATAGTAACCGCTATTATTTAACCCTTTAAGTGATAAAGTTGGGCCATCAATGCCAGCTTCAGCTGTATGGTTAAACACCACATCTAATATCACTTCAACTCCCACCTCATGAAGCGTGGCCATCATACGCTGAAATTCACTTACATCATTGTCAACTAGATATGGTTTATGCGGAGTGAAAAAGTTTAGCGTATTGTATCCCCAATAGTTTCTCAAACCTTTGGTGGTAAGAAACTGCTCACTGACAAACGCGTGAACAGGCAATAATTCAAGCGTCGTGATACCCAACTTTTTAATATGTGAAATAAAAGCGGGATCAGCAAGACCTAAAAATTTACCTCTAAACTCTGGATTAACATCTGGGTGCTTATAAGTCGCGCCTTTGACATGGCATTCATAAATGACCGTTTTTGACCAAGGGTGATTCGGTCTTTTCTCTGTGTATTTAGCTAAACCCGTCACCTTGGATTTAGGCATGTCAATTGCGTTGTCTAACTTACTGATGGTACCAACAGGCATATGGCAAAAGTGACGCTCACTCCACGTAAATTCTCCAAAGAAATCTCTGCCATATGGATCCATCAATAGCTTATTGATATTAAATAGGCGACCAGACTGAGGGTCATAATCTCCTTCAACTCGATACCCGTAGAGTGCCCCCTCTTTTAAAGGTTCAACTAATACACTCCAAGTCCCACCTTCATGTAAAAACATATCGATCATTGCAATCTGAGAGTGACCACTCGCATCAAAAAGACACAAATACACTTGAGTTGCATTCGGTGAAAAAACAGCAAAATTGACACCGGTATCTTTTTTAGTACTCCCTAATTGCGTATGGCAACCACGACATGAATTAAGCATGTTAATTAACCCGTGATCCGTTTCAAATATAGCGTTGTTAATGGGGGAATAGTCAAAACAATGCTATTTTCAAACCCATGAGAAGATATTGCAGCAGACTCTATCAACTGCTGCTTACCCGCTACCGCCGTGACACCGGAGCCATATAATGCTTTATCATCCGTATTGAGAATTACCTCATAAACACCAGTCTGCGGCACACCTATTTTATATTGATGAAACACTTGTGCAGTAAAGTGGCTTATTACAATCAGTAAATCTTCTTTTGACTTACCATAACGAGCAAAACTAAATATACTTTGCTCGGCATTATCGCCATCTATCCACTGAAACCCTGCTGGTGAATTATCACATTCATATAACGCACCTTCACCCTGATATATCCTGTTAAGCTGCTTTACTGTGCGTTGAATACCAAGATGCGCTGGGGAGTCTAACAACTGCCAATCTAACCCTTCATTGTGATCCCACTCAGAACGAGGCGCTAATTCACTCCCCATAAATAAGAGCTTTTTACCTGGATGCGCATACATAAAGCCATAGTAAGCACGTAGTGTCGCAAATTGTTGCCAGTCATCTCCTGGCATTTTACTTAATAACGCACCTTTACCGTGCACCACTTCATCGTGACTTAATGGTAAAATGTAGTTCTCCGAGTACGCATATGCCATTGAAAAGGTCATTTCGTGATGATGATAGCGCCTATGGATCGGGTCCCGACTTATGTAACTTAAACTGTCGTTCATCCAACCCATATTCCACTTAAAGCCAAAGCCCAAACCTTGATGCTCTACGCTTTGTGTAACACCTGGCCACGCTGTCGACTCTTCGGCTACCATCATAATGTTATTATCTTGACCATAACAACGTCGATTGACATCCTGTAAACAGGCGATAGCACCTAAGTTTTCTCTTCCACCATATTGGTTGGCTATCCACTCTCCGTCATTGCGGCTATAATCTAGGTAAAGCATAGATGCAACAGCATCAACTCGTAATCCATCAAGCTGAAATTCATTAAGCCAATACATAGCGTTTGCTAGCAGGAAACTCTTTACTTCCGGACGATCATAATTATAAATATACGTATTCCAATCAGGATGAAAGCCTTGCCTCATGTCTGCGTGTTCAAACAAATGGGTACCGTCAAATTTATGCAGTCCATGCGGATCCGAAGGAAAGTGCCCCGGAACCCAATCAATTAACAGCCCGAGATTAGCGTCCTCACACTTTTCAACAAAATAGACAAAGTCTTCATAGCTGCCAAACCGACTCGTTGGCGAAAACAAACCAACAGGTTGATAACCCCATGAGCCATCAAATGGGTATTCACTAATTGGCATCAGCTGTAAATGTGTAAAGCCTAATTCTTTTACATACTGCACTAAGTCATCAGCTAATTCGCGATACGTTAAAAACCGATTTTCTTCATCTGCTCTGCGCTTCCAAGAACCGAGCTGCACTTCATAAATACAGATAGGCGCATCTATTTTATTTCGTCTACTTCGACTTTTTAACTGTTTCGATGTTGGTTTTTTGCGAGATACCAGTGGCTGTAACACTGAAGCAGTACCTGGGGCTTGTTGCATCTTAAATGCAAATGGATCGGATCTATCACTAACGTTGCCATAGCTGTCTACCACAGAGTATTTATAAGTTTGCTGTGCTTCTAGCTCTGGTATAAATATCTCCCACACCCCACTGGCTAGGTGTTTTCTCATGAAATGTTCGCTTCGCTGCCAACAGTTAAACTCTCCAATTACCGACACACTCTTCGCATTTGGAGCCCATACGGCAAAACGCACACCTTTAGCGCCTTCATGTTCAATAAAGTGTGCACCTAAATGTTGATAAGCACGTTCTAATGTTCCTTCATTAAACAAATACAACGCCTCTTCACTAATACTTGAAGAGAATTGATAAACATCTTGCTGAATACGCGTATGATTTGCATAAGTAACTTTCAACTTGTTCACCATTGGCAACTCTTGTTCAGTTACCTGCAATAAAAACAAATCACTATTTAAATACTTTTTAAACAAAAACTTTGCTGGTTTACTCGCCAATTCAACAGACTTTGCATCTGGTAAATAGACACGTACCTCATAATTACTTTCATCAACTTTATGTAAACCTAAAAAGGAAAATGGATCACTAAACGTTCCTACCTGAAGCGCATTAAGCTGCTCTGAATAGTCATATATCTTATTTTTAGGTGTTAAAATGCTATTCATAACTTGTCCTAAGTTGAGTTAGTTTTTTAATAAAATCAGTATTTCCTGAGAAAATTTCCGGCACCGTTCGATTTAAACGCCTTCGCCAATTTGGATACTCTCTATCTGTTCCTGGAATATTAACAGGCAATATTTGCTGATCGAGATCATCTAGCTGAATACACAACAAATGTGCAGGAGACAGAGCTAAAACACATAGCATTGCTCGATATACTGATTGAGCATCGCTATTTATATCAAAGCCACATTGTTGGTGCTCTTCGAGCCAACTAATTAACAGTTGTTTTTGTATCTTTCTATTGCTAATTTCGTCATCAAAAGTTGTTGATGATAGTAAGTTATACTGGAATTTAAGTTGTATATCGTCTGACCCCCACCAGCCTGCAAAAGGCGGTACGTCATGATTTGCAATCATTAATATCGTGTCTTTTCGAAGGTTATTACTTTTTACAAAACGCCCATGTTCATCTTTTTCAAAATAAAAAAGAATATTACCGAGTAACGATGATTCTTTCATTGCACTGACAACTTCTGGGGGTACAACCCCTAAGTCTTCACCAATAACAATACTTTTTGACAAGTTTGACTCTATTCTAAGCACTGCCAATAAATGTGCGAACGGGTAGTAGACATAACACCCGCTCTTCTCACTCTCAAGCGGCAAACACCACCACAACCTTCTAAGCGCCATTACGTGGTCAATTCGTAAGCCACCAACACTATTGAGGTTACTTTTGACTAAAGACTTAAAAAACTCAAACTTATCATGCCTGATCTTAACCGGATCTAAGGCGGGTAAGCCCCAGTCTTGGCCATTTTGAGCCCAAGGGTCTGGCGGTGCCCCAACTTGTGCACCGGTTGCATACAACGCACTATTTCGTGTGTATTCAAGACCATCTTTGGCACACCCTACTGCTAAGTCATTTATTAGGCCAATTGCCATGTTGCTGTCTTTCGCCACTTGTTGGCAAGACTCAAGTTGCACAGCAGCTAGCCACTGGCAAAACAGTGAAAAATCATCATTAGCTAGCACTTTGAGTACCGCTTTGTTATTCGCCTTGAAGTTGCAAAAAGCTCGTTTTTCAGTATCTATAGCGTCGTCTAGAAATACACGATATGACAATGACAGTAGTGCATATTTTGACTCACTAACCACCGTGTAATCGATGTAGGGCTGGCGTTTATGTGCTTCTAAATCCGTAAAAGCTTGCTGTAAAGCGATAGTGAATTCTGTCTTATTTTGAACCCACCGACAATTATCCACCGCAATATAGAGCGGATTGATCAATCCTCGATGATTCGGGCTATAGGGGCTTGCCCTGTCAGGCTCATCATTAAATAACAAATGCAGCGGGTTTAATAAAACAAAATCACACCCCGCTTTTGCTGAGCAAACAATTAATTCTTCAAGATCACTAAAATCGCCGATACCTAAATTACGTGCACTTTTTATCGTGTATAACTGTGTAGACACCCCAATGTGTTTGTGTGGTTGCGCTCGATAACACTGCTTTGGTGTTGACCAAATCTGCGTCTCAAATTTGCCGAGTGGTAAAGTAATTTCAGCGTCATGGTAGCCAATTGGCATGGATGGCAAAGGTACTTGAATTTCGAGATAATTGGTGCCCATATACCGATACTCCCCGCTCACCTCACACAAGGATGTATCAAAGCGATAATCGATATCTAAACTTGGAATAGACAATAACCCGGTAAAAATACGACGGTGTTCTGGTACTTTTATTGCGAGTGTACCAGATAGCTCATCAACCATACTTACCGGCTCAACAACTGACTGCCACTGAGCAATATCCAGCTGGTATATTTTTTCTTCGATTCGCCTTTCATCGTGTGTATCTATACCACATGCCCGCAATGCTTGCTCTCGGGTTTGGTGATCAAACACAACATGTTCACCGGTATATTTTACGTAATCATAACCAACGCCATGTAAATAAAGTAACTGTTGTAATCCTTCCATTGACCGTTACATCGCTATTTTTTGCGTATTTACTACACTATTTTGGGTACCGAAGCTATTGGTCACATAGTCGTCAGCTTTGTGATCGTTATCCCACTGCTCCCCGTCAATGAGATACCTAAAGTGAAATTGCTTATCTGTTGGCAAACGATGTTTACTCTTAAAAGCCCGTTCTTTTTTGTTGAATTTCATCGTAACGGGTTCCCAACCAGTAAACTCCGCCACTAACTCAACTTTTTTTGCTTGAGGGTGAGAGAATTCGAAAGTGACTTCGGCTTCGTCTTTTGTTTTAAAAAAACGTTTTGTTAACATAGCAGGCTCCAAATAGATAAGTTTGGGTAATTACATCCTTGCCACTGCGCCGTGCCTTCAACTACTCAACAATCGGAAACGGTGGGCGATATTACACATTACAACAAAACAATATTTATGCTTTATGACAGTGCAAAATTTCGACATTTGCACCAATTAAGTGCTACAGCATGCCGTCTTAGTCTAAATTTAAGTGATGCATACTTGAAGTAGCAAATCATAGACCAAATTGTGAGAGTGAATAAAAAGTAGGTGAGAATACTTCTCATGTAAAGTGAATTTATCTAAAGATTGACTACACTCATAGAATTGATTATTCCTACAACAATAATACATTTAGAGGAGAAACATTATTTGATATAAAGAAAAAAAGGGTGTAAAAGATTATAAACCTTATGGCTTAGAGATGTATAATGTGTTGTGCATTCAAAGTGTGCGTTTATTTAAGATTCCGGATTTAGCCAGCTATGAGCAAAACATTAAAAATATTAAGCTTCTTTACCATAAGCACGTTATTATTTGGCTATGTTGTAAACATACTTTTCTCAAAAACTTGCGTTGATGCTCATCATGGCTTCAACAATATTTCAGTTATCGAAATAACCACAGGCGCAAGTGAAAAAATTGCAACACCTTGGTATCAATCTTTTATATTTGGGCAAAAGTTTTTTCAACATCAAAATATAACTTATGTACTCTTGCATAAGCATGGGGAAAATTTAGTCCTAGCTAAAAACTCTGATCTGATTGCTGCAACATTTTTATCACCTACAGCATTAATTACATTAACAACATTATTACTGACTATCGTGTTCGTATTTAGAGTAGAAAGCAAGAAACATAAAAAGAATAAAGCATTGCATGCGGTCCATCAAGATATAGACAATCTGCTTAACTTACTCGATATCAAAACACAAACGCTGCACCACGGTGGCCCGCTCGCGCAAATAAGTCATGCTGTGCATGCTATTACAGATAATGTAAATAAAATTAAACTACAAACAGGCAGTCATATTTATCAAGATAAATTAACACAGCTGATCGATCGCCATGCATATTTAGAACATTTAGATATTCAACTAACACAAGCCGAAAAGAAAAATCAGCATTGTGGTTTACTGTTCATTGATTTGGATGGTTTCAAACAAGTTAATGATTCTTTTGGTCACAGCTTTGGTGATGAAATTTTAATTCAAGTCGCCAATCGGTTGAGTAGTATTGTTAAGAAATTCGAGATTCAAGATATACATCCTATTCATGGCCTCGAACAAAACTTATCTCGATTGGGTGGAGACGAATTTTCAATATTCATTCCTAAGATTGATAACGCAAGCTTTTGTACTCAAGTCGCACAATCAATTCTCAATGAAATTGAAAGAGACTTTATACTTGGCAACAAAATTGTAAAAATTGGCGCTAGTATTGGAATAGCCATTTATCCAGAAAGCGCATCCCATCCTCACGCACTGTTACAAATGGCAGATGTGGCAATGTATCGTGCAAAAACAGATGGTCGTGGTATTTTCAAGGTCTACTCGCCTGAAATGGGCAGCAAAATTAGGCGTTATCATTATTTACTCGAAGAGCTTAGGTTGGCAATAGCATCACAAAACTTTCATTTATCCTTTCAGCCAATTGTTCATGTGGAAGATTGTGCCATTGACTATTTTGAAGCACTCATCCGTTGGCATCACCCAATCGAAGGGCTAATATCCCCCACTGAATTCATTCCTATTGCCGAAGAATCTAATTTGATCTTAGAACTCGGAGATTGGATTTTGCTAGAGTCTTGTCGACAAATGTCTGCATGGCACAATGCAGGAATGAAAAAAGTTAAAATCTCAGTAAACGTATCTGGAATACAATTAAAGCATAGGCCTGTTGCCCAATGGGTCACAGACACGTTAGAGAAAACGGGTTTGCCTGCTAGCTCGCTTATGCTAGAAATCACAGAGTCAACATTTATCACAGCAAGTGATAAAATCATCGAAGAGCTAGAGGCGTGTCGTCGTGCCGGTGTAACTATCGCGATTGATGACTTTGGCACAGGGTTTAGCTCACTTAGTACGCTTGCTGATTTACCTATTGACGTAATTAAAATAGATAAGCTCTTTATTACCCAAGCCAGTCAAAATGCCAAATATCATAAAATTCTCAATTCGATTAGTGAGCTTGGTACTCAATTGGAGCTAAAAATTGTCGCTGAAGGTGTTGAACAAGCGGAACAATTTGAGCTTGTAAAAAGCATGGGCATTCGCTGTGTTCAAGGTTACCTTGTCAGTCGCCCAGAAACATCACACAACGTTGGAACTAAGGTGCTCAAAGGCAACGTCAACCACGTCGCGTCGACAGGAACGAGCATATGGCTACCAGAAGGGAAGAAGTAATCAACGTACTAGCGTTTAAATTTGGTTTCCAATATAACAGCTGAATTTGTTCTTTCTACCCCATCTAAATTGCCTACATCATCAAGAATATGATTAAGCTGCTCTAGGCTTTGTGCTTCAACTATTGCAATCATGTCGTACTCGCCGCTAATCGCATACAGAGCACTGATCTGATCAATATGCTTTAATGCTATCGTTGTTTGCGTCGTTAGCTTTTGCCTTACTTTAATTGATACATGAGCAGACACTAACCCTTCTATGTAAGCTGAACCAAATTCAACACTATAGCCGGTGATCACACCTGATTGCTCTAGTTTAAGCAGTCTGCTTTGTACTGTAGAACGAGAAACATCTAACCCTCTCGCCAAGTCAGAAATACTCGATCTTGCATTAGTTCGTAACAATGCGATTAGCTTCTCATCGTGCTTATTTATCATTTTGATTATAAACCTCATCAATTTGACTTTTATTTTAACCATTTTGTGAAAAATTGCACTGCAAATTTACTTAAACCCAAGTAATAATGCATAGATTGAAAGAGCATTTATCTGTTTGCCAACAACGCTGTAACAACCAATATATTCAGAATATTTATTGAACATATTGTTTTTAAGCTATTTATCATGAACATCGGCAAACTAAAGTTAAAGAAAAATAGAGGAAGTCGTCATGCAAACTAACCGTGAATTATTCGATCACGTTATGGTCCCAAATTACAATCCATCAGAAGTCATCCCTGTAAAAGGTAAAGGGTCTCGTGTTTGGGACCAAAAAGGTGACGAGTACATCGACTTCGCAGGCGGGATCGCCGTAAATTGTTTAGGCCATTGTCACCCCGCACTTGTCAATGCACTAAAAGATCAAGGTGAAAAAATCTGGCACCTATCAAATGTCATGACCAATGAACCTGCATTGCGCCTAGCAAAGAAAATGACCGACGCCACCTTTGCTGACAAAGTGTATTTTGCCAACTCCGGTGCTGAAGCCAATGAAGCAGCATTAAAACTTGCTCGTCGTTTTGCATTAGACAAACATTCAGAAGACAAGACACAAATCATTGCCTTCAATAAAGGCTTTCATGGTCGTACTTTCTTCACAGTTACAGTAGGCGGACAAGCTGCATATTCAGATGGATTTGGCCCAAAGCCTGCCGACATAGCGCATTGTGACTACAACGACCTTGCCGCTTTTGAAGCACTCATATCTGATAATACTTGTGCCGTTATGATGGAACCATTACAAGGTGAGGGTGGGATCATCTGTCCTGATCTGGAGTTTGTAAAAGCCGTAAGAGCTTTGTGTGATAAACATCATGCTTTACTTATTTTTGATGAAGTACAAACAGGCGTTGGCCGTACCGGTGACCTATATGCTTATCAGGGCCTTGGCGTGACACCTGATATTCTCACTACTGCTAAAGCACTAGGCGGCGGATTTCCAATTGGCGCGATGATCACCACAACAGACATTGCACAACATTTAAAGATTGGGACGCATGGTTCAACATATGGTGGTAATCCACTAGCATGTGCTGTCGCTGAAGCTGCCTTTGATACAGTTAATACACCAGAAGTACTTGATAACGTGAAGCGTAAAGAACAACTTTTCCGAGATGGCCTTCAGGCAATTAATGACAAGTTTAACGTTTTCAGTGAAGTCCGTGGAAAGGGTTTATTGCTCGGTGCTGTTCTGAATAATGATTACACAGGGCGTGCACGTGACTTTCTCGTGGCAAGTACTAACAATGGTCTAATGGCACTTGTTGCAGGGACAAATGTCGTGCGCTTTACGCCATCTCTGGTTATCTCCGATGAAGATATTAAAGCAGGCCTAGCTCGATTTGAACTAGCTGTTGCTGACGTTGTTAACGGTTAACGCTATTAAGGGCGCTGTGGCGCCCTTTAGGTTGCATTATGCATATACTTAGACCAATAAAAAACTCTGATTTTGACGCATTGCGTCAGATTGCCGCAGAATCAGGCCATGGCTTTACGTCATTACCGGTTAATGATGATATCTTACGCGAAAAGATCCAGCGTTCAGAGCACAGCTTTGCTAAATCACTCTGCTCACCACAAGATGAAGGGTACCTCTTTGTTTTAGAGGATAGTGCCACAGGAGACATCATGGGCACTACCGCTATTGAAGCTGCGGTTGGTATGACGGTGCCGTTATATCATTATCACTTGGGTAAAACGGTCCATCATTCTCCGACATTAAAAGTGTACAATACTGTAGACATTCTCTCTATGTGTAATGACTACACAGGATCTAGTGAGATATGTACTTTATTTTTACGTGAGCCTTATAGAAAAGGCCTTGCGGGACGGTTTTTGAGTCGTTCTCGATTTACCTTTATGGCAGATCATAGCACCCGCTTCAGCGATACGGTTATCGCTGAAATGCGAGGAGTAAGTGATGAACAAGGCCACTCTCCTTTTTGGCAATGGCTACAAGAGCACTTTTTTAGTATTGAGTTTCCTCAAGCAGACCATATGGTTGGTTTGGGTGACAAGGTGTTCATCAGTGAGCTAATGCCCAAATATCCCATTTACGCCAATTTACTTAGTAAAAAAGCGCAGGACGTCATAGGCCAAGTACACGAAAAAACTAAACCTGCTTTACGCCTGCTTGAAAAAGAAGGGTTTGAGCATCGTGGTTATGTTGATTTATTTGATGCAGGCCCGACAGTTGAAGCAAAACTCACTAATATACAAACAGTTCAAGCCTCTCATATTGCGACGGTCAATATTTGCCAAGTAGAGCAGGCTCAGAGCTTTGCAATTTCAAATCAACAACTGCAAAATTATAGAGCCACATTTACTGATCACGTCTGCTATCACTCACATGAAAATGTCATTGATATTAGCAAAGATGTCGCTGCAGCGCTAAACGTAAGTAACGGCGATAACGTTCGAATATTTAGATTATAACCTTGTTGCGTCGCGCTTAAGAACACACCAAGTTTAACGCGGTATATCCCGCAAATTATAGGACTCAATTATGCACAACACTGTCGATAACCTATTCCAAGCACTTTGGGACAACTATTTAGAAGTGACGCCATCAGCGGTAAAAGTTCACGAGCTTCTAGGTTCAACCCAACAAAATGATGTCATTAACGACCACATCGCTTTACGAACTTTTAATCACGAGAAAATAGGGTTAGAAAAGCTCGCAGCCCATTTCTTAGCAGTGGGATATAAAGAGTGTGGCGAATACCACTTTGAAGCTAAAAAACTCTATGCAAAACACTATGAGCACACAGATCCAACTAAACCAAAGGTCTTCATCTCTGAATTATTGGTAGAAAAATGCTCACAAGCATTGCAGTCAGTTGTTAATTCAATGATTGATGAAATTGACGAAGCAGCGATCACTGCCGATAACTTTTTATATTCAGGTACACATTGGCAAGTAAGTCACGATACGTATCAAGCATTGCTGGCTGAGAGCGAGTATGCAGCATGGATGGCAGCATGGGGCTACAGAGCGAACCACTTTACTGTCAGTATTAATTATTTGAGCAATTTCACTAAAATTACCGACGTTAATCAAAATTTAAAAGATGCAGGCTTTGAATTGAACAGTGCTGGGGGCGAGGTGAAAGGCTCTCCTGAAGTACTCTTGGAACAGTCGTCTACACTGGCTGATCATCATTCGGTGCTTTTCAGCGACGGAGAATTCAAGATCCCAAGTTGTTTTTATGAATTTGCGCTGCGTTACGCCAAACCAGATGGTGAGCTATATACAGGGTTTGTAGCAGCATCCGCTGACAAAATATTTGAAAGTACCAACGCGCGTTAAGTTATTATTCTGCGTTATTAATTTAGCCTATTTAAGAGCAAACTTAAGTTTTGCCCTTAAATAGGCCGTATAATCACAGCCTTACCCATAGAATTTACCGTAATATCCCAGCGGTGCACTTTCTCGTTATTAAGCTCGTTATTAAATTACCAAACTATGACCCTATAAAAGCCCCCATGTGCAGCATTGGCCCAACTATCGTGAAACAAACGGTGTGTGAATTCGAATTACACGCGTAATATTACTGTCATCTTAGATATGTAGCGTAAAGCAACTGTTTGCAATTTATACCTTTGTAAATTTTAAGATAAAATAAAACGTGTCGGCTTATAAAAGCTGCAATTTACTCATCACTCTATTAGCGCAACTTGTTTCATCGCTAATGACGCATTTATCTCGCTAAATGAACACGACTTTTGAAAGTGAGTAATAGGGTTTGTGATAATTAAAGTATAAGCCTGTGTCACGATAGAGCATTCTTTATCAACCCTTAGTTAATACAACCGTATAAAGAAGTGCGCATTTCTATGCTAAAACTGACTCACTGACACTGTTAGTTAAAGGATATATCATGATCAGAAAAAACATAATTCGAAGTGTATTAGAGTCCACAGATGGGGTTTCTCTTGAACAAGGGTTAGCCAAACATAAAAAAATGGCCAGTAGCCCATTTCTGTTTTTTCGTGGCAGTGCCGCGCTAATGTATCACGACTTAAGCAATGAATTAATAGATATACCTAAAGCCCTATATTCGCTGCCCCTTTCCAATATTGTTGGTGACTGCCATACAGGCAACTTTGGTTTTATTAGTGAAGAAGGCGCTCATGGTGACACTCTCATTTTTGCCCCAAATGACTTTGATGATGCGTGTATCGGCAACGTGGCCTGGGACTTATTTAGATTTACTGTCAGTCTTTATTTGAGCCAAGTTCACTGCAAAAATTTACAACAAGTAAGTGACGACCTCAAATTTAGACAAAAACCACTCGCGACGGAACAACAAACTGATTTTGCGGCGCATGCTTTTTTAACTCAATACCTCCAAGCGTGCGATTTATCCGTCAAAGGAGAGCTTAATAATCAATCTGCACTCACCGAGTTTGATAAAGAACATATTCTTCATAAACGGTGGCAAAAAGGACTACAACGTATGGCTGGAGGTGCCGCTTTCCTAACCAGTAGCACACTCGCTAAAGAATTAGAGTTAAGTAGCAGCCCGATTAGATTTAAAGTAAATCCACAAAGGTTTGAATTACTTAATGAAGAACAAAAAACAGATCTGATCGCACAATTCTCTCCGTATGTTGACGATACGATATTAGATTGTGTAGAGAGGCTCAATGCAGGTACCGGCTCTAACAACATGCGTCGCTATTATTTACTTGTCGGCCCAAAGGTCACTGACGCACAAACACTCGCTCTCAATTTGTGCCACATAGTCGAAGTAAAGCAACAACGCGCTGCGGCGCCGCTCAAAGAGTTCTCATCCCTAAGCTCTGTCAATCAGCTCAACCCAGCGCATCTTACTGTAAACTGTCAAAGAAAAATGCAACGTCGGCCCGATTTGGTATTAGACGATGCGCTTTGGCAAAAATCACACTGGCTTATTCGCTCTCGTCATCATGCAAGAGTAGGTCTTGATCCAGAAGATTTCTGTTTAGGAAAGCGTGCCGTACATAAAAATGGATTTGAACAGTTTGCTCATAGCTGCGGATTTACACTTGCATTAGCACATATGCGAGGCGACCGGCGCTCAACCATTTTCCAACAGAAAGTTGTTGAGATATTACCGAGCCACATCGACACATTAATTGTAACCGCTAAACACTACGCTAAACAAATGGAGGCAGACCAATCACTCCTCGCACAAGTGCTTAACAACCACGTGTGAACCAAAGTCCTCAGCTAACAACAGATGGCCACTGTACCAGTGAGTGGCCTCCTGTTTTAACTCCTTCAATTTACCATCACCGTGATAACGAACACTGAAATGAAAAAGTATCAATTGCGGCACCTGATTTTGTTGGGCAAATTTCGCCACTCTTTTGGCATCAGAGTGCCCAGCGTGTGCACCTACCTTGAGTAGATCTGACTCGGTAAAGGTCGCTTCATGTATCAATACACCTACGTCAGCAATATAGGGTTTTAACAGTTCTGGTCGTTCGTTATCACCACACACAATCACCGTTCTTGCTTGCCAGCTATCGTAGGTAAAGTGCTCAGCGAGTAAGCGCTGACCTTTATAATTCACATCTCTACCTTTTTGCAGCTGATTATAATGCTGCCCTGATTCGACGCCTTGCGCTCGTAACTTGTCTATATGTAGCTTTTTTGGGATACAGCGCTCCGTAATCTTAAAAGCATAACTCGCAACCCTATGTTGTAACTCTATAATATCAATGTCACAGTGGGCCATGTGCAATTGTTGTTCAGTATTCTCTATCGCGTAGCAATACAAATTAAAATTCAAGCTTAAATCCGTCAACGACATCGTACTATGAACAAACTCAATTACCTTCTTAGGGGCTATCAAATTAACAGGCTCTCGTCGCCCCGACATAGACATCGACGCCAATAACCCAGGCAATCCGTAACAATGGTCGCCATGTATATGTGTGATGCAAATAATCCCCAAATGGTAAGCAGCATGATCACTTTTTAAAATCTGGTGTTGAGTGGCTTCACCACAATCCACCAGCAACCATTCTTTGGTCTTTTCAAAGCTAAGAGCGGTCCCAGACACGTTCCTTAATTGGCTTGGAGATCCGGATGAAGTGCCTAAAAACTGTATTTTCATCGTCATAATATTTAACATACTTTAGTTATCTTAGATCATATCGCACTTTATCTACGTATAGATAGCCAAGGAGAAAATCATGAAAAACGATATTAACAGTAAGACTATTTTAAGCGTGTTCGAATTCATACAGAAATATGGTGAACAAACCAACGACGGCAAACATTATCAAGGCCTAACGGCATTCTCTGACTTTGATGGTTATACCGTTTACCTAACAGGCAGTGGTGTCATGATGCGATACGGGTTTCATAATACGTATCATCTGGATTATGAACACGATAAACAAAAACATGATTTCCTAAGTAAAGTCGAACAGATCCATAAACTGGCAACGCAATAAAGAAATAGAGGCCTTATGTATAAACCAAGACATCAAACGAAAACCCGAAATCCAAAGGCTGATAAAGTCACTGTAAGTCCTTTTATCGGTGAAGTACTCGCGGAACTGCAACGTGCGCCTCACAAGGTAAAAATTATTCAAGATAATTGCGACCATTATAAAACCCAAATACATTTAAAACGCGGATTTTTAACAGCAATTGAGCGGATAGAATTAGTGCTTATCATCGACAATGACATAGGCAGGATCACACAACAAATTCTTGCTAACGACTACATAGGCAACCGTATTCGCCGCTACCCTCTTTTGTTTAGAGGCATACTGGATAATACCCATACCTAACATAGCAATATTAATCTAATAACGACCAAAGCTACCACTGTGGGATATCAATCAATGGCCTCACATCACTAGCAGATACCTGCACCTGCGATGTTTTTCACCAATTACTGTTGAATTAAGCAAGATTTTATTTTTAACGCATTAATGACATAAATCACCGTATCTAAATGACCAATGACTGAAAAAGTGATACCTTATCGCCAATTTTTAGACTAGAGAACAAAAGCTATGTCAAATGCAGTAAAGACACCAGCTCAAGGGGATGACAGCTCTCAACAATCTAAGGGGTGGTTTAACCGCTTTTTAGCTACCGTTGAATTTTTGGGTAATATGCTTCCCCACCCAATCACATTATTCGCTATGTTTTGTGTAGCAATTGTTGTTTTTAGTGGCATTGCCGATTGGTTTGGCCTTAGCGCTATAGACCCTCGCCCTGTCGGCTCTGCTGGGCGCGATCCGGATGGTGTTATTGAAGTAGTCAGTTTGTTAAGTGCGGAAGGTTTACAAAAAATCGTCACCGGCTTAGTCACTAATTTCACCGGTTTTGCGCCATTAGGAACCGTATTGGTTGCCTTGTTAGGGGTCAGTGTTGCCGAACATTCAGGTATGCTATCAGCTGCAATGCGCGGTATGGTAATGGGTGCTTCAAAGCGTCTTGTTACATTTATGGTAGTATTTGCTGCTATTTTATCAAACACGGCCTCAGAACTTGGTTATGTCGTACTTATTCCACTAGCAGCCATGATTTTCCACAGTTTAGGTAGACACCCGCTTGCAGGGTTAGCGGCTGCATTCGCCGGCGTATCGGGCGGATATAGTGCAAACTTATTGCTCGGTACCATTGACCCACTTCTAGCAGGGATCACAACCCCAGCAGCGCAAATGATCGACCCGAACTATCAAGTTGGTCCAGAAGCAAACTGGTACTTCATGATGATTTCAGTTTTTTTGATCGCAATTGTTGGTACGCTGGTCACTGAAAAAATTGTTGAACCGCGCTTAGGTAAATACAATCCAGACGAAGCAAGTACAGATTTAAATGATAACAACATTCAGCGCCTATCTGACAAAGAGCGCTCAGGATTAAAATGGGCTGGAGTGTCTTTGTTAGTCGTTTCTGCATTGCTTGCGCTGACCATTTTACCTGAGAATGGCATTTTACGTCACCCAGAAACGGGCGCTGTAGCAGGGTCTCCCTTTCTAAAAGGCATCGTCGTCTTTATCTTTGTTACCTTTGCCATACCCGGTTTTGTGTATGGCCGTGTCGTTGGAACGATGAAAAATGACCGAGATGTTATTGACGCAATGAGTAAGTCAATGAGCTCTATGGGTATGTATATTGTATTAGTGTTCTTTGCAGCACAATTTGTGGCATTTTTCAAATGGACAAACCTCGGTACAATTTTAGCAATCAATGGCGCGGCATTATTGCAAACTCTAAGCTTAACTGGCCCAGAAGTATTTGTGTTGTTTATTCTTATGTGTGCCATGGTTAACTTAACTCTGGGCTCATCGTCAGCACAGTGGGCAGTAACGGCGCCTATCTTTGTTCCGATGCTCATGCTAATTGGTTATGCACCGGAAACAATACAAGCAGCTTATAGAATTGGGGATTCAGTGACTAACCTGATCACGCCAATGATGAGTTACTTTGGCTTAATACTCGCTGTAGCAACCAAATATAAGAAAGATATGGGCATTGGTACGCTTGTTGCCACTATGCTGCCATACAGTATATTTTTCCTTATCGGGTGGGTCGCACTGTTTTATATCTGGGTCTTTGGTTTCGGCTTCCCGGTTGGGCCAAACTCACCAATTTACTACACATCTTAATGTAGTAATAAAATGCCAGCTAACGCTGGCATTTTTGTTATTAAGCTAAGGATATTGTATTAACTAACAAAAAAGGAGCCACTGTAATTTGTTAAATGGCGGTCTCTCACCTAAAGTTGTTGGGTAGAAATTGCCAAAAAAGGAGCTTAGGTTTCGTATGAAACATTTAGACAAATCACAAAGGTAATTTATGTATACACTTTTTTATTATCCCCGTAATGCCAGTCTCGCACCACACTTTGTTTTGAAAGCCTTAGATGTACCATTTCAACTTGAGCTCGTTGACAGAAAAAAAGTAGCACAAAAATCGGCGCAGTATTTACGGTTAAACCCAACAGGACGGATCCCAACCTTAGTCGATGATGATTTTGTTCTGTGCGAAAGTGCTGCCATATGTTTGTATCTATGCGAGAAGCATTCAGAAAAAAATCTAATTCCAGATGCACCACAAGCTAAAGCTGAGTTTTACCAATGGTTGATGTACTTAACAAGTACACTACAAAATGAATTAATGGTGTATTTTTATCCCGAACGACACACGCAAAATGCGATTATGTATGACGATATCATCAAAACACAACAATCCAGAATAAGCGACGCGCTAGCAATCCTAGATCAAAAACTAGGTAACAATAGCTACCTAGTTAATAATCAATTTACTGTATGTGATTGCTATATGTTTATGCTTTGTATTTGGGCTGACGAAATAGCTAAACCGCCGCTAAGCTTCACACACTTAAACCGTTATTTAAAGAATCTTGCTAGACACCCAGTAATTGCAAATGTCTGTCAATTCGAAGAAACAGACCTCACGATTTATAAATAAATTGAGATTTATCCGAGAGGGTTGAAGCCAGCTCTCTTATATATTAAACTTTTCCTTTGACAGCTGTAACGACGGTGTATGAGCTTGAAACACATGCACCTGACACACCCACTGTGCGAGTACTTATGTCCCTTCCCTCTAACCTAGCCCGTTGAACACCTACAATCTTGCGATAACTTTAACTATAAAACAGTAATTTGAGACCATATTATTTCGCTGATAGGTAAAAGTACAATCATCATTACACACATAGGTGTTTCAGCTTTGCCATCCCTGCTTACTATACATCACAAGTTAATTCGTTAAGCTAGGTTAACGTCATTTAATATGCTCTAATGTCGTTAAATGATTTACTCCATAAGAAAAATGCTACAACAATATCAACACCTTATTCAAACTGGAGAGCTTAAACATGATCCTGCGCAGCAACTTGCTCTTGATTACTTAGCCAATTTACAACACACCCTGCCCAGCGAACACACAACTAAAGGTGCTTATTTATACAGACCAGCAGGACGCGGTAAGAGTATGTTGATGGATCTATTTTTCAATACCTTGCGCAATACGCCAAAACAACGCCTTCATTTTCACCATTTTATGGCAGCAGTACATCAGGATTTGAATACAATACAAGGTACGCAAGACCCTTTGCGTGAAATAGCCAAAAGCTGGGCAATTAAAACGCAAGTTTTGTGTTTCGACGAGTTTTTTGTTTCTGACATTGGTGATGCCATGATCATGGCACGCTTATTTGATAACTTATTTGAATTTGGATTGGTACTTGTTGCGACTTCTAATTGTGAACCCGATACCCTCTACCGAAACGGGCTACAAAGAGACCGCTTTTTACCAACCATTTCACTCATTAATGAGCACTGCCAAGTTATTAGCGTTCATGGTCACGTTGATCATAGATTTAATCATGGCTTTAATCCCAAATACCTGTTTACTGGTGACGAAACGCCATTTAACGCAAAGTTACATGAACTGTTGGGCTCACATTTACCCACTAATACATCATCTCAAAACATAACGATATGCAATCGAGAGATCACTACACTATGATTTAACGATAATATCATTGCTTTCGATTTTACAGCGATTTGTTCTGCTCCGCGTGCCGCTTCAGACTACATCACGTTAGCAAAACGCTTTCCTATTTTATTGATAAAAAACGCCCCCCAAATGGGCATGGAAGCAGTCGATACAATCACGGTACAAGGTATAGAAGATGGTTACAAACGAGCTCAAAGCCATACAACAGCGCATCAACTAGATGATGAAGCACGACGACTCATTGCGTTAGTCGATGAGTACTATGATCAAGGCTGTTTGATCATTCTACACTGCGAAGTCGAACTCCACTCTCTTTATGTAGGTAAGCAACTGGCATTTGAGTTTGAGCGAACCAAAAGCCGTTTAGTCGAAATGCAAAGCTGGTCGTTAGATGCACCAACGTAGCATCTTAAGATGTTAGATAAACATACACAACAGGATCAGCAATTTCACCTTACTCATACACATCACGAAAATTAGTCGTCCCTGTTACCTCTAAGTTTAGGTCAAACGCTAAAGCTAACATTTCGACAATTAAAAAAGATCTAAAATGATCTCATTAGAAAACGTGATAACATAACCTTTGCAGTAAAAAAGAATATGTTATACCATATGGTTATATAGCTAATATTATGCTTGTTGAAGAAAGGAAAACATGGCAATTTTTGATTTAAACACATATTCAAATAACACCCGCATAATTGCATGTGTGGCAATATTTATCTCTGTTACAGCTTGGGCAGTTGAATTAATGGGTGCTGTTTATGTATGCCCATACTGTCGAGTTCAACGATCAGTTATTGGTATTCTAGGGATCACTCTCTTAATGCCTTATGCCCACCATTGGATAGCCAAATATACAGCACTCGTCGTTGGTTTTTTTGGCGCTGTCGTTGCCTCTAATCAGCATTTCATGGGTTGGAAAAAAATATCAGCGGGGACATTTTCATTTAACAGCAACCTAGCAATAGATCCATTTCTTTTGTCAGGCTTTGCATTGTTCATCATCACCGGCTTAGTGACCTTAATTTTAAGGAAAAAACCAGATTAACACTATACTTAAATTAAGTTAGTGAAATGTACGTTTAACCAAATGAGTCTTGCTTTTTGCAACAACAAGGCTCACTTACTCAAAATCTTGTTGGAGCTTTAAGCTCTCAGTTAAACGCGATAAAGCAGGATCAAACTCTCACCAAATAACAACAGCAAAAACAAGCTAAGCAATTAATAAACGCTACACGCTATGACCAATCCGGTTACTTTTTATGTTTGACCTAAATGGCAATATGGTAAGCAACCCGATCAAACCAAAGTTAAATGGTCAATCAATGACGCTGCATTCCAAAGACTTTTTTTCTTCGGCATTCAAAGATTTCGTAACTACTGCCAAACGCGATGGCCAAGGGTTTGTAGAATATCTATGGCCTAAACCAGGCTCTGCAGAGCAAGAAAGTAAAACATCCTATATTTTACGGTTAAACAACTGGAATTGGGCTATTGGTACAGGGATTTATTTAACTGACGTACAACAGGCTTATCGGCACATCATCGTTCAAATAATGATTGAGACACTCCTGTATATCGGTTTATTGCTCCTTTTGTCGCACATCATAGCTCGAAATATCACTAAACCACTGAGTAAACTTACACGTACCATGGGACAAATCACCTTGGACAAAGATCTTACCATTCAATTGAAAAGCCAAGGTAATGACGAGCTATCCGTCATGGCCAAAACGTTCAATAACATGAATCAGCACTTTAGAGATATACTAAACAATATCAATGGTAATACCCATTCACTCGCGTCTCAAGCTGAAGAATTAGCCTGTGTAACCAACCAAATCCAAACAGGAATAAAGCAGCAAAATAATGATACAGAGTCAGTGCAAAATAAAATCTCCGCGTTGAGTAAATCATCAGAATCTGTGTATTCACAATCAAATATGGCAGCCATTGACAAAGTCGCCGCCAGTGTATCGCAAGCTGAAAAAGCGGTGGCCGAACTGCAACAATCATCTACTGAGATTGGCGCTGTGCTAGATGTGATAAATAAAGTCGCTGAGCAAACTAATTTACTGGCGTTAAACGCTGCGATAGAAGCAGCTAGAGCCGGTGAACAAGGTAGAGGCTTTGCTGTTGTTGTTGACGAAGTGAGAACATTAGCTATACGTACACAGCAATCTACCGATGATATTCAAAATATCATCGCTAAACTGTATCAAGGAGTCTTTGCAACTGTCTCTGAAATGCTTACTTGCAAACGCGCTACAGAGCAAGGGTTAGAAACAGGTACTCTGTGTAATGACACATTGAATAAAATAGATACCGCAGTGAAATCTCTTAGCGCAATTAATATTGAAATTGCCAACTCAGCCCAAGTGCAAACTCAAAATACCATTGATATTGCTAACAGCATGAGTGGCATTGCCCAAGTAGCGAGCCAAACAGAAACGGGCGCAGAACATACAAAAGCATCGAGCCACAATTTAAGTGAGATGTCACACCAACTAAATCACTTAGTGAGTGAATTTAAAGTCTAATTAAAGTTTAGTCAAAAACCACAACATTAAAAAAGTTATGCTGTTTGACTTTAGATATTGCGCAGGGCAAGATCATGAAC
>NZ_PNBY01000101.1 GCF_005886875.1 Pseudoalteromonas aurantia
TTGAAAACTCTTTATAGATAAAAATATCTATAAGAATTTATTTATCAGCTTTTCCAAATTTTTAAAGAGCAAGAGAATTTAACTTCTCAAAGAGAAACACACTTCATACTCAGGATATACCCGAAGTATGCTTTTCTTTCAAAAGTAAGGTGGTGGAGCTAAGCAGGATCGAACTGCTGACCTCCTGCGTGCAAGGCAGGCGCTCTCCCAGCTGAGCTATAGCCCCACAATACTGGAATAACATTGTTTGTTACCAAGCTAAAAGGTTAGCAAAGTGGTGGGTCTGAGTAGACTTGAACTACCGACCTCACGCTTATCAGGCGTGCGCTCTAACCAGCTGAGCTACAGACCCAAACAATGTTTGTGTTCTCTAATTCTATTCAGCAATCATCTGTGTGGACACT
>NZ_PNBY01000102.1 GCF_005886875.1 Pseudoalteromonas aurantia
TAGCGCGTACACCTTTGTTAAAGGATGTCTCTTTCTTCAATAAATTCAATGCAATATGCCTTACACCAGCAAACACTTCTGCTGCACCGTCTCGGCGTATACGGCAACCATCTTCATTCATTGCCACATCCAAACACCAATGAAGACTGTTCTCGATATGCCAATGCGCTCGTGTGGCCTCCGCTAGTCTTTGCGCACTCAAGTTTGCTGAGCTTATGTAATATCGATATGTTAATTCTCCTTGCTTTTGATTATCCAGTTTACGATAAGACACTATCACGCCTGCACTTTGTAAATTGGGCCAGCTCGCACTTGCTGGAATGTGGGTCATATCATGGCAGACAACCGCCGCCCTGAACTCTTCTCGACCTCGTTGATAATCTACTTCACTTAGTAGGCTATCATTCGCTATTTGCCGTGTGATTTCTGGCTGTAATAGTTGTTTTACTTGTTCAAATAAGCTGCTCTGATTGGCTTTGAGTGCTAGCAAATAATCCGCTTCTTTTTCTATAATTTGCTTCGCAATCTCCTTTTGACAGCCCATTGCATCAATGGTCACTAAGCAATCTTTTAGCTCTAATAACTTTAGCAACTCTGGGATTGCGGTGATTTCATTGGACTTCGAGTC
>NZ_PNBY01000103.1 GCF_005886875.1 Pseudoalteromonas aurantia
AAGCGCCCCTCCCAAAATCGGCCTGTACAGTTATCTTCTTTATTCGCCTTGCGGGCAATACTTTCATTCAGGACCCGCATAAACCAACTGATACTCGATAAGCGCATTCGAAACTCTGTCAGTTCTTCATTAAAAAAGGATTGTTGGGCATTATTGAGCTTTTCACCACTCATATATTTATGTGTTAACAAGGTCCCCTTAAACAACTTATGCCATCTAATAATAACGGCTTTATCACTTAACCTTTTTACTTTGGCATCATTTACATACAGCACAATATGCGTATGGTTACTCATTACCGCATAAGCACACACGTCAATACAAAAAACTTTAGCAAGTTCCAGCAGTTTATCCTCTATCCACCCTCTTCTGTGCTCATATGATTGCCCTGTTACCTTATCTTCACCACATAGATAAGCACGACGCACACATCGTGAAATACAATGATAGTATTTGGTACCAGTTAAACTCACTTATCTTTTACGTGCTGTTGCCATGAGAGAAGTGCCTATCTTTTAAGCTGAATTTAAAGGGTAGGCAATGAATGAAAAAAGTCAATTTACAATGGATGTCATGTAAAATTATGTTCTATGGCCGACTGGATGCTACGCTGCACCAGTTTATTTAAACCGCTCTACGACAGGCTGTCACGAGGTGTTGCTACAGCAACCGGTAATACAGGCCGATGAAACCCCAGTGAAGGTGATGAAAGAAGACAAACAGACCAGTTACATGTGGCTGGATTGCAGCAGCACAGACTCGCCTGAGGCTGACGCTCAACTCCCCAATATTGTGCTGTTCGACTATCAGAATAGTCGTGCAGGGCGTTGCCCTGTGGGCTTTTTACAAGGTTACACCGATTATCTGCAGGTAGATGGTTATGCCGGCTATGAGCAAACCCAAGCCACTTTAGTGGGATGCTGGGCACATGCAAGACGCAAGTTCAAAGAAGCCGCAGACGCGCAAGCTAAGGGCAAAACCGGAAAAGCCAACTGGGCACTTAACCATATTCAAAAGCTATATCGCGTTGAAACCTCAATCAAGGCCGCAAGCCCTCAAGAAAAACAAGCCAAAAGAGAAACACAAAGTATGCACTGCTTGAGCAGTTTAAAACCTGGCTAGAAAAATCAGCACACACGGTGGTGCCCAAATCAAAGCTAGGTGAAGCCATCCATTACACGCTAAGACAATGGCCGAAACTCATTCGCTACCTCGACGACGGGCAGTTAAGCATAGACAACAACCGCGCCGAGCGCGCCATCAAACCGTTCGTTATCGGCCGCAAAAATTGGCTATTTAGCTTCACCACAAGTGGTGCAGAGAGCAGCGCAATACTCTACAGCCTAATCGAAACCGCCAGAGCAAATGGCCTCACGCCATTCGATTATGTGATGCATTGCTTAAACGAATTGGCTCAACCACAGCGTGATATCGACAGTTTACTGCCTTGGAACGTTAGCCTCTAGGTGTGGTTCGCTGCACGCTTACCTTGTTGCTCGCCAGCTAACATCAAAAAACGAAAGGCTTGGAACAAGTAGGAATGCGTAAGTTTATGATTTTTTTGTGATATCAATTTATAGCTTGCCTTTTTGAACAGGTACAGGTACTTTTTCTTGCATGGGAGAAAATGACGGCTGTCAGCTTACAAAAAGGCATACTCCAGAGAGAAAATTTGAGCTGTAGAGCCAGTCTGACAGCAAGACACCGATATTAAAAATAATTAAAAGGATAGAGGTATTTATTCTACCTATCCAAAACACATAAGGAACATCATGATAGAACTTACACAGATAGGCGCGCAACTCATCTTTATTGGTGTTGCTTTCTTCCTTGTCGGTTTAATACAAGGAGCCCTGATACCATCCGCAAAAAACTCCCGGATGGCTCTCTCTGGTCACTTAACTGCTGTTCAGTGCGCAATGGCACTGGTAATCTTTGGCATTATCTGGTCGCTGGTTAAGCTTCCTTTTTATTTAGAAATGTTTGCCGCTTATGGTTCTGCATTGGGCTTCATACTTATTTGGATAGGAATAACATTTGCTTCATTGACAGGAGCAAGTAAAGCTCTTCCTATCGCTGGCGCTGGATTTTCAGCAAACCTCACCGCAGAAGTTGCATTGAAAATAATGGTAGGTATTGGCTCACTACTCTCATTAATTGCTTGTACTTTATTAGTGTTTGGGTTATTGCCATTAATTAGTTAATTGGCAATAGATGCATGGTGAAGTCAGGAGTAGCCTCTAGCCAGGCGCTCCCTCACATCAAGTTTGATTAAGCCTCTAAATTTTTTGCATGGTCAGCGGTAGGCTTTCTCTACTGTAACCGAAAGCCATTCTGCCATTTAGTATTGGTCGCACCGCTACGCTCCGCGTTAATCACATCGACGAAAACAACAGCCCAGCTAGAAAGACGCTCACTTTTGCATGCGGCTATTATCACGGTGAACAAAGTTACTGCAAATAATCGACACTGAAAAACACTTAGTCTATTGATCTTTTTTGGATGTTCTAAACGACTTGCTATCCATATTTTCTAGATTTGTGTAACCCCCCATAGATTAAGATAGGGTCATGAGTTACGAGAAGTAGTGCTAACTTTTATCTTTTCTATATCGGTTAATGAGATTATCGAAGGCACGCCAAAAGTGAGTTTGATCACTGTCTTCAAAATCCACCCATTTCATTTGCTGAGAGCCTAAATATAGTGAATAGAATTCAAATACAAAGTGTTTCGCATCTGTATCGTGTTTAAGGTCACCTTTTTCTATTGTATGCGTCACGAGGTTCTCAAGGAAGGATAGTAACAACGTTAGGTCCCTTTTCAACTTATCCCGTACAGGCCCTGGTTGATCATCAAACTCGGTCGTAGCACTAATATAAATACAGGATTGGGCTTGTTGACCATACCACTCCAGCCAAAGTTCAACCGTTTTGAGTAAACGATCAAACGGATCCTCATTATTACTTTGAGGCTCGATAACACGTTCGCGAAACACCTTATGGGCATACTCTAACACCGCGAGCTGCAAATTCTCTTTAGATTTGAAGTGGGCAAACAATCCTGACTTAGACATTTCGGTAGCCGCGGCTAAGCTGCCTATAGTTAGATCGTTTAAGCTAGATCCTGTGGCAATATTAAGCGCAGTTTCTAAAATTTGTTGGCGGGTTTGTTTGCCTTTTCTCATTTGATGCCTCAATAAGATTAAAATTAAGTAAGTCTATTAGTACACTTAGTAAACAGGCAATTGCTGTTAATATTAGCGCGACAAAAGCGACGTTATGATTGACAGGTAGTTGATGAAAAACAGCCGTGTATATAATGCCTCCTCCCATCCCAAAATGGAATAATATACTGATAATTCGAACCTCTTTCATCTGTATCTGTTTTTCTTCAAACAGCCAAAGCGCCAAGCTAAGTGTCAGATAGGCAGCACCTAACAGCCGTATAAACATAGGGGAACCCTCTGTATTCAGTCCCAAACCTTCCAGTAGCTGTATTGGAAAGAATGTGAATGGTATCGCCCAAAATATAACCAGAAGTCGTGCAGATAGTTTTAGTCTTGAAGTCATTTCTGAGTTTCCTTTTTTTGAAATAATAGCACGAACGTTCGTTGCTGTAACTAAAAATTTGACGAGAATTTAATCGAAATTACCAGTATCATCGTGTCTGTCCGCTAAACCACACCTAGTAACCGCGATTTTGTTAAGGTAGCTTTAAACTCCAATCAACCATGGAGTAAAACATGCCTAAACATAGAACTGCCGAGCAGTGGCAGCAGCTGATTCAGCAGCACACACAAAGTGACTTATCTGTACGTGCCTTTTGCCAGGAGCATCACCTTAGCGTCACAACATTTTATGACCGTCGCGCCAAATTAAAAGCAAATCAAGCCACGCGCAGTGAATTTGTTACTGCGAAGGCTGACGTTGCGAAGCCACCCACAACGAAAAGCTCAATACGCCTCTCATGTAAAGAAAGTAAACTTGAGCTGCCTACAACGACAGACGCTATCTGGCTGGCTAATTTAATCAAGGCATTGGCATGATCAACTGGAATATTGATAGCGTGTTATTACATCGCCAACCGGTCGACTTTCGAAAATCTATCAATGGCCTCGCTGCCATTGTCGAGAAAGAAACAGTGACACCCATTCAA
>NZ_PNBY01000104.1 GCF_005886875.1 Pseudoalteromonas aurantia
TGTAGTGGTCAATCATTTTTGGCCACCTCGTTATAAGTTTTCCAATACTGTTTTTCTTTCGCTATAGGTGAGCTGCCGTCGTTATGCCTATGAGGTCGGTAACGGTTGTAGTAGCCCACGATATATTGTGATATTTCGCCTGTTGCTTCTGTTAGATTTTTATATCCTACTCTTGGCATCCACTCAGTTTTAAAGCTTCTAAAAAAGCGTTCCATTGGCGCATTATCCCAGCAATTGCCTCGACGAGATAAGCTTTGTTTCATGCCATAGCGCCAGATGAGTTGCCTAAACGTTTTACTCGTATAATGACAACCTTGATCGCTATGAAACATAACTCTTTTTGGATTTCCCCGGCTCTCATAAGCCATTCTTAATGCCTTTTTAGTCAGTTCACTATCAGGTCTTGTCGATGTTGCCCAACCAACAACTCTACGAGCATAAAGATCAATAACGACTGCTAGATAAACCCACCGAGAGCCGCACCAAACATAAGTTACATCACCACACCACACTTGATTTGGTGTTGATACGTTAAACTCACGCTCAAGCAAGTTAGGAATGCTTAAGTGAAGCTTTTCAGCTTTTGCATACTTGTGTGAAGGTAGCTGACGACTCACTAAGTCATTCTGTTTCATTAACTTACGCACGAGCCAACGACTAACGTTAAATCCTGAATCCTTTAGCAACTGAACTAAGGTGCGTTGGCCTGCCGAGCCATGGCTTATCCCAAACCAACGCTTTAATTGTGCAATCAAGCGTAGACGTTCAGGATTTATATGTTGTGGCCTTTTACGCCAGTAACGGAAGCTACTACGTTGAACTTTAAATAGATGACAGAGGCGCTTTACCGGCCAACTCTCTTGAAATGACCGTATCATCGCAAACCTTTGATGGAGTCCTGCATCAAGAGAGCTGAAGCCTTTTTTAAGATTTCATTATCCTCTTCCAGTCGCTTTAATTTACGTTCTAGCTCACGAATTTTAAGCTGGTCAGGCGTTATGGGAGTTACACTAGATAAGTTGCCTTGACGCTCTTGGCGAAGCTGTCTCGCCCATTTATCAACGGTAGATTTTCCAAGCCCCAGTGCTTCAGCAACATCTCGAACTGAGCGCTGCTCATCCACTACTTGCTGTGCGACTTCTAAACGAAACTCAGGAGAGTATTTTGGTCGTGTTTGTTTTGCCATTATTACACCTAATTAAGTTATGGTGATTATATCACCTCTAATCAGGTGGCCAAATTCAATGTACCATTACA
>NZ_PNBY01000105.1 GCF_005886875.1 Pseudoalteromonas aurantia
AATTCAATGTACCATTACAATATTTTTAAACCCAAAAGTATGGAAATGTTATGGTTTTTCGTGGACTTGCTTGGTTAGCTGGCATGACATTAAGCGGCTGTGTCAGTGTGGCTCATACAGAACATTTGATTGCAGAAGCTTGGCGCTATGCCACAGATCCGCATGGAAGCAAAGTGATATTAAGTGGGCCACTAGTTGAAAATGGCCAAGTTGATATCCAGTTTTTTCGTGTCCCCCGCGTTGATAAGAAAAATAACTCATGGGTTGAATTAATTTATGACCTACCAAACGGGTCATTGGCTGATGTAAAGGCTATATCGTTAACCTATAAAAGTGATAAACCTGTAGTGGTCAATCATTTTT
>NZ_PNBY01000106.1 GCF_005886875.1 Pseudoalteromonas aurantia
CAATTATTATCAGAGCTATCACTTGTTACACCAGCTCAAGCAGAGTCATTACAAGCACAAGGCTTTGGAGACGAATTTGTAGCGTATTTATCGGGCACCGAAACTCCGATATATATTCCCAATGGAAAAGCACCGACTTTACGAGCTGAGCAATATCAAGATGTTGTTTCAACATTAAACCAGCTGGCTGAGCAAACGCCGGATGCGGAAGCCGTTGCGTGTGATGGTCTCAGTTATACATTTAAAGAGTTGTATGAGAAATCATCGCAATTGGCGCATTATTTGCGTGAGCAAGGGGTGGTTGCAGAGCAGAGAGTGGGAGTTGCGTTAGAGCGTAGCCGCGACTTACCAGTGGCCTTTTTAGCGATATTAAAGGCGGGAGCGGTGTATGTGCCAATGGATTTAAGTTATCCAGAGCAACGCTTAGCTTATATGATAAAAGACAGCCATATGCAGCATATATTGGTGTCAGATAACCGTATCGCAGGACTTGCAGGAGAAGCAAAGTTACATTGTTTACCAGAGATAACGCTCAATGATAGTTGGCAAATGGAGACGGTGTATCCAGCGCAAGGGGCGTATGTTATTTATACCTCGGGCTCGACGGGTAATCCAAAAGGGGTGTTGGTAAGTCGAGGTTCAATAGGGATGCATTGTCGTTCAATAGGGCGTCGTTATGGCTTAAGCGCATCAGACAGAGAGTTGATATTCATGTCATTTTGTTTTGATGGTGCACATGAACGGTGGTTATCAGCCGTGACACATGGCGGTACAGTGGTTATTAGGCCAGAAAAACAGTGGGACTTACAAGAGACGTATGAAAATATGCACGCACAGCGTGTGAGCGTGGTGGTATTCCCACCGGTATTTTTACGAGAGTTGGCTGCGTATGTTGAACAAATAGGAAATCCTCCACCGGTTCGAGTGTATTGCTTTGGTGGAGATGCGATGCCACAAGCCTCTTTTGAACTTGCTCAGCGAGTTTTAAAACCGGCATTCTTTATTAATGGCTACGGTCCAACAGAGACAGTGGTAACGCCGTTGACGTGGAAAGCGTTACCAGGAAGCAGCTTTGACAGTGTGTATGCGCCGATAGGTGAGGTGTTAGGGCAACGTCAAGCATGGATATTGGATGACCAATTAAACCTAGTACTGCCGGGTATGATAGGTGAGTTATACATGGCGGAAGAGGTCGGTTTAGCGCGGGGTTATTTGAATCGTCCCGATTTAACGGCAGAGCGTTTTGTGGCGGACCCGTTTAAAGCAGATGGCTCACGCTTATATCGCACCGGAGATTTGGTACGCTGGAATGCGGATAATCAAATGGAGTATTTGGGTAGGACAGACCATCAAGTTAAAATCCGAGGTTTCCGTATAGAGTTAGGGGAAATAGAGTCCTTATTACGTAAATCAGCGGGAGTGAATGAAGCGGTTGTTATCGCGGATGATACGCCGTCGGGCAAGCGTTTAGTGGGATATGTATCAGGGCATAACGAAGATTTACTGGATGTGGTTTCCCTAAAGGCGACGCTAGCACAGCAATTACCAGATTATATGGTACCCAGTGTGTTAATGGCGCTGCCGGTGCTGCCAACAAATAGTAACGGTAAGATAGATAGAAAAGCGTTACCCACGGCACAATTAGAAAGTGAGAAAGCTTATGTAGCACCAGAAGGGGAGCTTGAAACATTATTGGCTGACATTTGGCGTGAGGTGTTAGGCGTTGAGCAGGTGGGGCGTTTTGATAATTTCTTTGCGCTAGGTGGGGATTCAAT
>NZ_PNBY01000107.1 GCF_005886875.1 Pseudoalteromonas aurantia
GGGTTCGCCGGACGCTTACGTTATTTTCATTACTCGACAGATTAATATATTTGGATGTACACACATTTGAGAGGGTCTACCAATGGCGACTACAGCAAGAGAGACAACTTAAGATGAGGCTTGGTGAGGGAATGAATGACCATGAAGTCGCTGAATTTATTCAATACTTTGAACGTTTGACTGAGTGGGGGCTTACGTCATTACCAAAGCAGAGTGATCTAACCATTTTCGTAAATGAAGCACATCGTTTTGTTATTGAGTAATACAGGATGTAGTGCGGATGCCTTCACATATTTTAATAAATTATGGGTAGTTCATAATGACTGGCTTAAAAATACCTTTTATAGGTTAAACAATATTAAAGCATATAGTGTTCACTTGCTCTTTATCAAGCAAGGTGATGATCCGGTGCTTGATTTGATCTTTATCAGCAATCGGGTAAAAGTCATACCCATTACCATTGCCATCAACAATAATTGATAAATAGTTATCTTTAATCGTCACAATAGATATACGAGCACATTTTATTTCGATTTGCCGCCCTTTTATAAATTGACTGTTTTGTATGATAAGGTGCTCTCCCTCTTTTTTGATAAAAAAGTCAATGGAGTTTGCCGTTTTAAATTTATTTAAAAGCGTATATCTATGATCTGTACAATATATATACAAAGCAAAAGGGGCAAAAAGTAACTGTATTTGCTCCAGTTCATATATTCTAATAGCAAAAAAACACGCCATTGAAAAGATGAAAATGAGTGAGAGATATAGCTTTTTTTGTTGTTAAATGTTGTCAAAATTATTTCCTGCATTGAGTTAGGGGGAAATAGTGTTTAGGTGAATTAATACTTTTTTTTACACTTCCAGTAAACTTATTTAAAACACTTGTTTATCCAGTATGGCTTTTACAAAAGATGATTTAGCTTTACCATAATCATCTTGCTGAGATAGCCCTTGCTCTAATACACGGCGTTTTTGTGTTTCATACTCAGCCCGTGCAGATGGGTTTGCCAACATATAAGCTTTAAAATGAGATTACTTATGATGTTCGATACTGTTTTTTTCAATAACATGCACGTGTACTTGGAAGGTTTCACCAAGATAAATTACCGCAATATCTTTGCGCGGGCTTGTGTCAGGAAACGGCTTATGACTGTGTTGTTTTAAAAAGTCGAAGTCGTCCGGATGTTTTATCGCCAGTTCTAGTGCACCAGGTTGATATAATAGTGAAATATCAATGATCCCTTTCCCTGCGACTTTGAATGAGCTTGAGCCGAAATGCAGAAACTCAAAGTCAGGGTGTTTAATCTCTGCCATAATGGCGTCTGCCACGTCGATAAAAATTGGGCACCATGGGTTAAAACTTGCCTAGAACAACTGGTACTGTGTAAACGTGATTTTTTCCATAACTGATCACTACTTATTAATATTTATGCTTTATATTAATGAGTTACGTATTGGGTTTCAAGTAGAGCTAAGAGGTGTCACTGCAACGATTACGCTGTGGCTGTGTGCTACATTGGTAATTTATGATGGTTAACAAGGCGCCTACTTGGACGCCTGTTTAACTGCGAGATTAACTGTCGATGTGATCTTCAACACCGACAATTAACCATGGTGACTCACCGGCTGTTTTTCTTTCTAAGTGCCATACTTCATGAATAGGCTCTTCTTGCATATCACCTAAATCACGGTATTTACCCTTAAACATAATGCTCACTTCCCATACATGTGGTTGGGTATCAGCACGAACCATTTCAGCGTCAATAAACATGACTTCAGTGGCAACTTCACCTTGTTGTTCACGTTCTTGCTTAAATTGCTCAACAAGCTCAGGGCTTAGGTATTCAGCCATTGTACTGTAGTCTTTGCTATTCCATGCACTTTGAAGTGTGTGATAGTGCTGACGAGCACCTTGTAAAAAGCCATTGATGTCAAAGTCACGAGGTAAATTAAATGGTACCTCTTGTTGTTGGCCAAATCCACCTGATGTCTGTTGCTGTGCTTGAAACTGTTGAGGTTGATTAAATGTTTGCTGCTGGTTAAATTGCGGCGCACCAGCCATTTGAGGCTGTTGACGCTTTGCCATGAAGCTTTTGATCAGTTTGAAAATAACAAATGCAGCGATGGCAAGCATAAGCATTTCCATAAACTGGAAGCCTTCAAAGTCATCTCCTAGCATTGACGCAATTAATCCGCCGGCCAATAAGCCACCTAGTACGCCCGCCATGATGCCTTTTTTGCTAGATTTTGGCTTAGCTGTTTTGTTGGCTGCCAAAGACTTTGTATCCACTTGCTTTTTCTGTGCAGTGGTGGTTTGGTGGGTTTTACCTGATTTCTTACTACCAAATTTTTTGCGCGCTTCAACATCAAAGCTTGTGGCAAATAATAGTGAGATTAGCGAAAACAATACTATAAAGTTTCTCATAACAATCCTATAAATCTTAAGTCGTTAGGATTTTAAAGAAACTCGTTCGGAAGATAAATATAAATCGATGAAATGACGCCGAAAAGAAAAGGCGCAAAGCGCCTTTTTGTAAACCTTTATAACCAGCGTAGTGCGCCGTTTATTTTAGTTTGATAATCTTCCACAGGAGTACCTAGGTTTGCAACAAGTATGGTGTCTGCTTTTTGTCCATTGGCGATAAAGCCGGTAAAACGTTCATCACTGAAATGGCCATTTTCCTGCTTATAATCGTTGTTTTGAGCAGGTACGATAAAAACAGTCATTGGGCCGTGTTCAGATTGAAATATTAAATGCAGGCTTTTCTGGCCTTTAAAATTACAAAATGTGGCATAGGTTACTTTTCCGGGCAAACTGTTAAATTGCGCCCCGAACATTGCGAGTTTTTCATTAACAACTTGCAATGCGACTTCTTGACGTCGCTCCAGGGCATTAACTTCATAATATACGTGTTCTAGTGCATGCTCACCCGCTTGTAATGGGGAATTGGTTGCACTCATCAAATAAATACCGACTGCGAGCACCATGCTTGCAGCTGTTGCAAATGGTTTATTGTATTTGCGATACCAGGCGATGTTTACCACATTACTTGCTTCATCATTATGCTGCTTTTCTAAGATACGATCTGCAAGCCCTACGGGCACATCGACCTGTAATGCACTTTTTAATTGTGAGTCAAAGTCTTGTAGTTCATTTACCAAGCTTTGCTGCTCAGGATTTTTAATTGCATGATCAATTACTTCCGTGTCATTGGGATCTGCAAAAAGTCGACGACGAAACTCTAATTCATCCATCAGTTTAATGCCCCTTTAATTGGTTCATGATTATCAGTGAGCGCCTCTTTTAGCTGATTACGGGCACGATACAAGCGTGTCATCACCGTATTTTTGTTCAACTCTAAAATGTCTGCTATTTCTTCTCCAGAACATCCCATTACAACTTGCAATAAGAGCGGCTCTCGATATTCAGGCGATAGTTTATTAATTTGCCTGTGTATGACGGTTTGTTCCATCTCATCGTCAAGAGTGACACTTTTGTTATCCTCTAAAGTGTTATTTTCTACATCGGCATAATCAAATTGTTTCCTCTCAAAACGTCGAGCATTCTCGCGTCTCAAAATTGTCAGTAACCAAGGCTTTGCGGCTTTGTCATCTTGCAATGATTCCAGAGAACGCCAAGCCCGTAAAAATGTTTCTTGCACTAAGTCTTCTGCGATGGTTGGATCATGACATAACCAATAAGCGAATCGATACAATTCGCTGTGATATACCTGAACCAAGGCTTCGTAACGCTTTTTTTTAATGGCCATGCTAAGTAAGACCTTGTTGTTGTCAATTTTATTGCAGCATTCTTTGATTATTTTTTCACTTAACTCAGTATAGCTGAGTTAAGTGTTTCTCATCTTTCATTGTTCTCTTTTTTATTGTTTGTTCGATTAAGAGATAAACTGCGTTTAAATCGACCGATTGTTCATCACTACTATAAAGAGACGCTTGTAATTTTGCAATTTCAGCACTGAGTTCTGAAGTGCCTAATTGAGTGAGCCATGCGTCTAAGTGCAAGGTGGGCTCTTGGCGTTTCAGGTATTGGCGCAACGCGTTATAAAATTGACGGTTGTCACCAAGCTTTGCGGCTTGTTGTAAATCTTTAAGTGTGGCTTCGGAGGTTAGGTTTTTTGGCGCAGCAGTAACGCTGTCAGGTTTTCTTTTGTGCATAAACCAGATAATAACCGTGGCGAACCACAGCACATACCCTGATGTTAATATTAACCAGTCATACCATGCTTTTTGCGTTACCTCGACGGTGGCAGGTGCCGGTGAAATGGTATTGGGCGTTTGTGCAATTGCAGGGGGAGTGAGAGTTGCAGGCACATTTGGTGTCGCGATTTGATTAATATCGGCAATCACCGTGATGGTTCTGGCAGGGAGTGTGGCATATTCAACGCGTTTAATCACAGTGTTAAACCAGGGGACGCTTATTTCCGGCAAAGTATAGGTGCCTGGGGTTTGTGGCACGAGTGCAAACGAGGAGATGAGCTGCGATATGACACGACCATCTCTGGCAAGCTGTTTTCTATCGCTCTCATCAGGGTAACTACGAATACCTGAAATCGCTTTCATGGTGATGTCGGGCAATTGTTCTTTAGTGACCCCAACGGCGGTGAGTGTCATAGTTCGAGTTATAGGCGTACCGACTGTTACTTCATTGTCACTTGGTTGCCATTCTTCGCTTAAGTCTACCAATTCGCTTGGCAGCCAATCACCAGAGTAGTCATTTGGGACGGATTTTACTTCAACAGTTGACGGTTCAGCGATTGCTGATACTGCCATTCTTCGATAGTTTTCACGTACTTGTCCGTTAAATGCTGGTGCTTCGATGGTAAAGTTGCCACTTTTTTGAGGTTGAATCAAATACTCTCTGGTGATCACCATATAACGGCGGCCATCTACGACCTCATATTCTTCACTTTGTTTACCGATTTGTGTTATCTGCCCTTCGCTCATGGCTGGGGAGGTGAGCTGGCCATCAAGTAAATCCTTGCCGATGTAGAGTTTTACCTTGTACAAACCGGCTTGCTGAACATACAAACTATCTGGTGTTAAAGCGGTTTCAATAAAAATGTCTTTTTGGTCAGTGTCATCTTTGCCTCGCGCAACCACAGTCAATGTAATGGGTTCTGAGGAGTTTCCATTGACGGTAAAACTTGGGATGGTAAATGTGCCTGCACTACGCGCTAACACTTGCATTTGCCAAGTTGTTTGGCTGGTCATACTGCCATTAATAATACTGGTGCGAGAGCCAACACTCATGGGGCCGACGACAAACTGTTGCGCTAATCCACTGGTGTCGGGCTGAGCACCAGATACTTTACCATTGGCCTCTATTGTTAAGGTTAGATACTCTCCAACTAGCACGGGGTTTTTATCAACACTTGCGGTAAGGGTATCAAATGCCCATACGCTAAAACTATGAGTTAACAGGAATAAGGGGATCAGTAAGCGTATTACCATGATTTTTCAACTCCTTGACGGCGGCGTTGTTGTTGTGCTCGCTGTTGTGCTTCTAATTGCATTTTGTTTCTTAATAAAATAGCTGGGTCATCGGGTACTTTTCTAAGCAATTGACTGAGCTGTTGTGCTTTTTCTTTTTCTTCAGGGGTTAAAGGCTGAGCGGTTACTTCCCCCATACCTTCAGGGCTCTGCTCAGGCTCTTGTCTATTCTGTTGTGCTTGTTGTTGAGCCTGCATTTCTTGTTCTGTCAGCTTATCTTCTTCACCTTTTTGTTCGTCACCTTGCTGTGCTTGGGCTGAGTTTTCCTCTTGGGGCTCGTCTTGAGGTTCTTTAGTATCACTTTGCATATCGGGTGAATTATTCTGTCCTTCTTTGCTTGGATCGCTACTATCTGATTTACCTTGCTCCGACTCCGACTGTTGTTGATCGTCACCCTGTTGTTTATCAGACTGCTGTTGGTCAGATTTATTACTGTCTTGTTGCTCGTTGTCTTGTTGCTCGCTGTTTTGCTGATCTTGATTTTGTTGCTGATCCTGCGATTGATCCTGCTCTTGCTGTTGTTTGAGCAAGTCTTCTACAAGCTTCTGATTATCAAACGCCTGCTGAAATTCAGGGTCTTGTTTAAGGGCTGAGTCATATGCTTCTAACGCAGCTTCCAATTGACCTGACTTTGCCAACGCATTAGCGTAGTTATATTGACCAATTGCGCTGGTTGTATTCTTTAATACACTTGCAGCTTCTTCAAATTGACCTTGTTTATAAAGGGCTGCGCCTTTTAGCGCCAAGTTATCAGCAGATCCAGCGGCTGAAAATTGTTCCTGCTGGTACGCTGATAATGCGTTTTGGTCATTATTTTTAAACCAAGCTTGCCAATCCGCGGCATATACTTGTTCATTAGGTATTAGCATTAATGCCAGCAAAGATAATGTGAGGCCTGTTTTTCTAATAAGCAGCAGTGCGAGGGGCAACAAGATCAGCAGTCCATAGTGGCCCGCATCTATTCTCCATAACATGTCACTCTGACGCGTTTCATTTAATTGGTTACTATCAACCTGTGGTTTAAATATCGATAAGTCATGAGCCGCAGTAGAATAAGCGGCAAATTGCCCATTTTGACTGCGCGCTAAGCTTGATAGACGAGACACATTTAGCTTAGGTACAACAATTTGCCCTGAATTGTCTTTTAAAAAACCACCTTCAGGCAATGCAATAGGAGCACCTTGCTCGGTACCCACCGCATAGATATGGAGTGTGTAAGTGTGGTGTTTTAATTCAGAGCGAATATCATCTACATCGTCTTGGTCAAGGCCATCAGTAATGAGTACGATTTCACCATTTTGATATCCAGCCTGTTTAAGCAATGAGATTGATTGATCAAGCCCTGCAAGTACATTTGAGCCCTTACTCGGCATTATTTCTGGGCTTAAACTCGGTATTAAGTTACGCAATGTTTGCGCATCACTGGTCAGTGGAGATACGGTAAATGCGTCCCCAGCGTAAGCGACCAATGCGGTATCGCCTTCCTTAAAGAGGTCAATCATATCGAGAGTTTTAAAGCGAGCTTGGGTTAAGCGGTTAGGGGCAATGTCTGTAGAGTACATTGAATAAGACATATCCATCAGCACAACTCGAGCTTGTTTCGTTTGAAATACAGGCACTTGTTGTTTTTCGAAGCTAGGGCCGGCGGCGCATATAATGGCGATGAGCATAAACACAGCGATAAGCAAAGGGCTGTGTGATTTACTTTTTTGCGGTCCCTCACTGAGCATAATATTCGCTAAGTGTGGCGCAATTAATGGGCTGCGTTTATGTTTTGCATTTTTTATAAATTGCAGCGACGTTAATATAAACCAGGGTACTAATAACCACAGTAATTCGGGTCTAATAAACATAAACTCCATATTAGGCCTCCTGTTTTAAGCCGCGTAGGGCTTTGATTAAGATGGTAAGCATTATAAGCGCGAGTGCGCTAAGCAATGGCCAGAAAAACAAAGCAAGTTGCGGTCGAAAGGTTTGAGCTTCATCACTGATTGGCTCTAATTCGTCAAGTTCTTGATAGATCTTTTGCAAGCCACTGACATCTTTTGCTCTAAAGTAACTACCGCCGGTTTCAGAGGCGATGTGTTTTAAAGTTGCTTCATCAATACTGCTACCCGCAGATCCCCCCATGCCAAATAAACTAAAACCACCTCGGCCATCTGAGCCGACTCCGACGGTGTAGACTTTTATGCCTTCTTCTCTGGCGAGAATGAGTGCTTCTTCAGGCTTGAGGTTACCCGCTGTATTTTGTCCATCGGTCAGTAAGATCAGAATTCGGTTGCTGTCTTGTTTTTGACTAAATCGTTTTACTGAGAGTCCCAGTGCGTCACCAATGGCGGTGGCACGGCCAACAAGACCAATTTGCGCTTCACTTAGCATTTGGCTGACGGTGTTTAAATCGCGTGTTAACGGTGTTTGTAAAAAAGCGGTATCGCCAAATAATATTAAACCTAAGCGATCGCCTTGGCGTTGTTCAATAAACTCACCTAATACCGCTTTAACAACCGACAATCTATCTACATAACGACCTTGATATTCCATATCCTGCTCGTTCATTGAACCAGATAAATCGACAGCCAGCATAATATCACGGCCCTCATTTGGTAAAGCGACGGGCTCATCAAGCCATTGTGGATTTGCAGCTGCAATAACAAGAAAGACCCAAACTAAGCCTTCAAGCCAAGATACGCCTCGTGAGTGTGACGTTATGTTGGGTGCCAAAGAAGATAAACTTGCAAAACTCGGCATGCGTAAACGCTGTGGCGTACTATGTTGTGCTGGCTTAAATTTGGCGATTAGCCAAGGCAGCGGTAGCAACACAAAAAGCCATGGCCAGCTAAACTCAAACATCGATTTTCTCCTTGAGCTTAAATTTATTGATGGCAAGCGTCAGTTTATTGGCTAACTGGCTATCAGGCTTTGGTGCGTAAAGGCTATTGAGTTCTTGCTCGTTAAATGACAGTCCTGATAACCGACTTAAAGTGTGTGCCCATTGCGTTTGCGATTGCGTGGTTGCAGCGACACCATAGTAATGCTTAGTGAGTCGTTTTAATATGATATGCAGTGCTTGAGCATTATCTGGATGTTGCTGACTGTGCTCGATGGCTTGTTTTTTTGCTTTTTTATGGCAGTGTGCCTTATACACGCATCTGCCTATCAGTAATAGTAATAAGAGCGTAATTATAAGAAGAGCCCACACCATTGGCGAGAGAGGCCACCAAGAGACTTCACTCGGGGGCAGTACATCATGTAAGGCGTCAAGTGGTGATACTTGCATTTAAATTAATACCTCGAAATTTGCGATTCAAGCGCGGTGGCTGCACTAAACCCTTGCATTGTCATGCCTGCGCGTTTTAAGCGCTCTAAACGCACTGAAAAAGCATATTGAGCCTGTTGGGCAAACTTGTCACGAAACCCTCTATCCATTAAAGGTAAGGTCCAGCTTTGTTCACCTGCACAAACCGTCAAGGCTTCTTGATGCGCCGGCAATTGTAGCTCAAATGGGTCGGTGATATGGCAACCAATTAATTCACAGTGGCGAGCAAGCCGCTCAAGCTGCTTAAAACTGGCATCATCTAGGTTGCTAAAATCAGAGATCAAATAAATTAAACTGCCAGGTTTTGCTAAATGACCAAGTCGTTTTAAGTTCTCTTCAAAGCGATTTGTTTCGTTTAATTCTCGATTCGACAACGCTTGTTTATGTATATCTACTAATTGATGACACAGGGCTAGTACGCCTTTATCTCGCGCAGTTGGTTTGAGTTCATGATGCCCGTATTCACTAAATACAATGCCACCAAGTCGATCGCCGCGTTGGCTTGCTGACCACGCAACCAATGCACTTAAATGCGCTGCTTGTACTGACTTGAGTAAGAGTTGAGAGCCAAACAACATGCTATTTGATAAGTCGGTAAAGACAAAAACAGGTCGTTCTTTTTCTTCTTGGTAAAGTTTCGTATGTACTTCACCAGTACGGGCGGTCACACGCCAGTCAATAGCACGAATATCGTCGCCATATTGGTATTGGCGTACTTCAGCGAACTCCATGCCACGACCTTTATGGGGGGCTAAGTATTGGCCTGCTTGTGCACTTTTGACTTTATGTTTTGGGCGTAGAGACAATAAATTGGCTTTGGGCTTGTAATACAATAGCTCTTTCAAGCCTAACTCAGCGCCATTACTATGGCACTGAGTTAAAAACGCCTGTGGAGATAATTCAGATTGGCTCATGGTTACGGTACTGGAACGAGTTCTAAAATACGGCTGATCACTTGGTCTTTGGTGATGCCATCGGCCTGTGCTTCATAACTTAAAATGATACGATGGCGCAGCACATTATAGAGCACCCCTTGAATATCTTCTGGTGTGACAAACTCACGATTATGCAGCCATGCATTAGCACGTGCGCATTTATCAAGTGCAATTGTTGCCCTAGGGCTTGCACCAAATTCAATCCATGCACCTAATTGGGCATCAAGCTTACTGGCTTCACGTGTGGCAATGATCAATTGTACCAAGTATTGTTCAAGGGGCTCGGCCAAATGCATTGATAGCACACTTTTTCTTGCCTCAAATAAGGTTGCTTGGCTGATTGGTGTAAAAGCCGCAGCTTGCTCAGTCAGCGCTTCGCCTCGTGTTAAGCGTAAAATAGCCAGCTCATTTCCAGCACCCGGGTAATCAATATTCAAATGCAATAAAAAACGATCCAGCTGTGCTTCTGGTAGCGGGTATGTCCCTTCTTGCTCTAACGGGTTTTGGGTCGCCATTACCATAAATAGATCAGACAGAGGGTAGGTGTTTTTACCGACGGTGATTTGTCGTTCAGCCATTGCCTCTAATAATGCAGATTGTACTTTGGCTGGGGCTCGGTTAATTTCATCCGCTAAAACGAGGTTATGAAATAAAGGACCTTTTTCAAAAACAAACTCATTAGTTTGTTGACGATAAATGTCTGTGCCAGTGACGTCAGCAGGCAATAGATCTGGGGTAAATTGTACACGTTGGAAACTGCCTTCAATCCCTTTGGCTAGTGCATTTACAGCTCGAGTTTTTGCTAAACCAGGTGGTCCCTCAACAAGGAGATGACCGTCCGCTAGTACGGCAATTAACAAGGCTTGAGTCAACTCAGGTTGACCAATAATTTGCGTATCTAGATAGTTTTTTAATTCAGAAAATTCATTTACTGCCATTGCTTTGTCCTTGTACTGACAAATTTTTTCTTAAGTTATAAGGATTTCACCTTAAGAACTCAAGTCTTTCAAATTAATTTATGGATAATTTTGCGTTTAATTAGACTCTGTTTTTCTAATTAGTTCCCTTGTTTTTTCAATAACTTTTGCAGCTGTGTGAAAAACAAACTAGGGTAGGGGGGGGTTGCTTCTTTTATCATCTATATTGAATTTTTTATTGGCATTATGAAAGGGGTTGTTTAGAATCAGGATAAATAAAACAGGTCAGACCTGTCAGCGGGAGAGCAAAATCAATGTCTGAACAAAATATTCTAAAAACAACAAAGGGCGATAGAATCGCGATTGTAAGTGGGTTACGTACACCATTTGCTAAGCAAGCAACTGCTTTTCACCATGTACCCGCATTAGATCTGGGTAAGTTGGTCGTTAATGAAATGCTTGAACGACTAAATTTTGATAAAACAGAAATAGATCAACTGGTTTTCGGCCAAGTGGTCCAAATGCCAGAAGCGCCAAATATAGCACGAGAGATAGTTTTAGGAACCGGTATGCCAACATCGGTTGACGCTTATTCTGTATCGCGCGCTTGTGCAACTAGCTTTCAGGCTATAGCTAATGTTGCTGAATCTATTATTGCTGGTTCGGCGACCGTAGGCATTGCGGGTGGTGCGGATTCTTCTTCGGTATTACCTATTGGTGTTAGTAAAAAATTAGCGGGTAGTTTAGTTGATTTGACCAAAGCGCGGACATTAGGTCAGCGTTTAAAGATCTTTTCGAAATTACGATTGAAAGATTTGATGCCAGTCCCGCCAGCGGTTGCTGAATATTCTACCGGCCTTTCTATGGGGCAAACCGCAGAACAAATGGCCAAGACACATAGTATTAGTCGCGCAGATCAAGATGCGATGGCCCATCGTTCACACTCATTAGCGGCAAAAGCGTGGGCAGATGGCTTATTGGCTGAGGAGGTTATGACGGCACATGTTCCCCCTTATAAATCATTTATAGAGCAAGACAATAACATTCGCGGAAATTCAACACTTGACGGTTATGCCAAGCTGAAGCCGGTATTTGATCGAGCACATGGTTCAGTGACTGCAGCTAACGCAACTCCGTTGACGGACGGTGCCGCAGCTGTGCTGATGATGAGTGAGAGCAAAGCCAAAGCACTGGGCTACGACATATTGGGTTATGTGCGCAGTTTTGCGTTTTCAGCCATAGGTGTGGAGCAAGATATGTTAATGGGCCCTGCCCATTCAACGCCAATAGCCCTAGATAGAGCAGGAATAACGTTACAAGATTTAGATCTTATTGAAATGCATGAAGCGTTTGCGGCGCAAGCATTGGCTAATATGAAAATGTTTGGTTCTGATAAGTTTGCCAAAGAACAATTAGGTCGCTCAAAAGCGTTAGGTGAAATTGATATGGATAAATTTAACGTAAATGGTGGTTCATTGGCATATGGGCATCCGTTTGCTGCAACCGGCGCCCGTTTAATTACGCAAAGCCTACATGAATTAAAACGCCGTGGCGGCGGGTTAGCATTGACCACCGCATGTGCTGCGGGTGGATTAGGTGCGGCCTTTGTATTGGAGAGTGCATAATGTCAGTATTTAGTTATGAATTAAACGATAGACGCGTTGCTATTGTTACGATTGATGTACCTGGCGAAAAGATGAATACGCTGCGCGATAGCTTCGCCGACGACTTACTCGCTATCTTAAAACAAGGTAAAGACGACAATATCACTGGTATGGTATTTATCAGTGGCAAGTCTGACAACTTTATAGCGGGCGCAGATATTAAAATGCTGGATAACGCGCAAAATCGTGAAGATGCGCTAGCACTGTCTGAAATGTGCCAGCAGGCCTTTTTCACTATGAAAAAGCAACCTTATCCGACGGTTGCCGCGATTCATGGTGCAGCCTTGGGTGGCGGGTTAGAGTTTGCTTTAGCCTGTGATTATCGAGTCTGTACTGACAGTGATATAACTAAACTTGGTTTACCTGAAGTTCAGCTTGGTTTATTACCTGGAGGCGGCGGCACTCAGCGTTTACCTAAGCTTGTTGGTATTCAAAAAGCATTGGAATGGATGCTAACGGGCAAACAAGTTCGCGCAAAGCAAGCAAAGAAAGCAGGCTTAGTGAATGACAGTGTACCACACAGTATTTTACTTGATGTGGCAGCCAAGTTTGCTACGAAAGGAAAGGCAAAAGCAGCGCAACCAAAACTTGATAAAATTAGTAGCCTTTTAGAGTCAAACCCGTTCGGTCGTAATATTATCTTCAAGAAAGCTCAGGATAATGTTATGAAGAAGACAGGAGGGCATTACCCTGCGCCGTTGAATATAATTAAGGCGGTACGTGCATCGGTTGAGTTAGGCGAGTTAAAAGCCTACAAAACCGAGGCTGAAGGGTTTGCCGATTTAGTTATGACTGACGTGTCTAAGTCGTTACGCGGTATTTTCTTTGCTACGACAGAAATGAAAAAAGAGTACAAAACGGATGATGCACAACCTGTTAAGCGTACTGCGGTATTAGGGGGTGGCTTAATGGGAGCGGGTATTGCGCATGTAAGTGCAGTAAAAGCCGGTGCTTTAGTGCGTATAAAAGACGTTGCTCAGCAAGGGGTGAGTAACGCAATGAATTACAGTTATAAAATTCTTTCAAAGCGTCAAAAGCGCCGTATTATGTCAAAGGCTGAATTGCAGCTGACGATGAATAAAATCACTGGTGGAACTGATTATACTGCTTTTAAGCACGTGGATATGGTCATTGAAGCGGTGTTTGAAGATTTGCAATTGAAGCAAAGTATGGTGGCTGATATTGAGCGTGAAAGCCGCGAAGATACAATTTTTGCGAGCAATACGTCATCTTTACCTATTTCACAAATTGCGGCACAAGCACAACGTCCCGAAAATGTGATTGGTCTACATTATTTTTCTCCAGTTGAAAAAATGCCGCTGGTAGAGATCATCCCTCATGCTGGAACGTCTGAAAAAACCATTGCACGCACAGTCAACTTTGCGCGTAAGCAGGGCAAAACCCCAATCGTGGTAAAGGACAAGGCGGGCTTTTATGTCAATCGTATTTTGGCGCCGTATGTCAATGAAGCCGCTAATTTACTCCTTGCGGGTGAACCGATAGATAAAATTGATCAGGCATTGATTGAATTTGGATTCCCTGTTGGACCTTTGGCTTTGTTAGATGAAGTAGGTATTGATATTGGGTCTAAAATCGCACCAATTTTAGAAAAAGAGCTGGGTGAGCGGTTTAAAGCACCAAATGCATTTGAACGCTTAATTGACTCTAAACGTCTTGGCAGAAAGACCGGTCGTGGATTTTATACCTATGAGAAAAAAGGTAAAAAAGTTGATGAGTCAGTCTATGAGTTATTGGGTATAACTCAGAGCCCGCGACTAAATAAGCAAGAAATTGCCAGCCGCTGTGTGGCACAGATGCTAAATGAAGCCGCGCGGTGTTTAGATGAAGGCATTATTGCCAGCGCGAGAGATGGTGATATTGGTGCAATATTTGGTATTGGTTTTCCACCATTCTTAGGCGGGCCGTTTAGCTATATGGATAAGCGTGGGATCAATAAAGTATGCTCTGAGCTTTCTACATATGCATCAGATAATGCGGCATTTACCCCCGCTGAAAGCTTAATGGAATTGGCTGAATCGGGTGGTCGTTTTTATGCAAGTAACAAGGCTGAAGTTACATTGGTAGAGATGTCCAGTGAAGACACAAACACAACTAAAGCAGTTCAATGTGAAGAGATAACAGAACAAAACAGCGAAGGCAAACCCGCATAAAGAGGGGGTTTACGGTATTTTGTAAAAAAGCTATGCATTGCATAGCTTTTTTTTTGCAAAATTCGCTTTTTTTAGGCTGCATAATTGTGCAATTAAAGTAAAAAAGGCACACACTGTGTCTTTAGTGATAGCACATTACTAAGTGCTTTATCTTTCATTATTTCTCTCGACTACTTATCGCATTGTTCTGCTCCTAGAAAGTCAGATATGTGTCCTTTTACTATTTATCACCGACGAGCTGGTTGTTCATTAAGTGGACAGTTTGTTATTGAAATACATGGCTTTTTAAAAGGCGGCTAAGCAGAACCTCGGTTAGCAAAGTAGGGGGAGAAAAAGGTTTTTATCCACGTGTCCGTCGCTTTAAAATTTTGATGATGCGAAATCTGGTATTGCGTTCGTGATTTGAAGTTTTAGTGCTGACAGTTTATAAACTTAGAGAGCTTAATTATGCAAAAAGGGAGTGTAAAGTCGTGTTTTTTACCGGGCATCAGTCCGCGACGAAGGGGGCTTGTTTTTTACATTAGCGGCAAAAAACCTTACAATAGCGCGATTGTCTTACCCCCTTTAACTTGGAACTATTACGACTTTGACACATCAGATCCACGATCTAATTCGTATATTCGACGAGAGCTTTTATCAAGCGTATAACTGCAAGCTTATAAAAGGTCAGCATGAGCCTGTTTATATCCCAGCAAGTATTGAAACACCATTTCATCAAATTGTGTTTGCCCATGGCTTTTATGCAAGTGCGTTGCATGAAATTGCACATTGGTTAGTGGCAGGAGAACATCGTAGATTGTTAGAAGACTATGGCTATTGGTATTGCCCTGATGGCCGTAACAAAGAGCAGCAATTAGAGTTTGAAAATGCAGAAGTGAAACCGCAGGCGATAGAGTGGGCACTGAGTATTGCTGCTGGGTTTGCTTTTAATGTCTCGATAGATAATTTAAATGGCGCGCAAACATGCCGTTTTAGTTTCCAAACACGTGTACATAAGCAAGTGTTACGCTTAGTTGAAGAAGGTTTTAGCGAACGAACAGATAGGTTACTAAAGGCGTTAAGCGACTTTTATGGTACACCTTGGCCACTAACGGCTGAACAGTTTGAATGGCAATGCCCAGAGGAATTCTTAGATGCAGTTTAAACTTGGTTTAATTATTAATCCAGTAGCAGGTTTAGGTGGCAGTGTGGCCCTCAAGGGCAGTGATGGTGATGATACAGCTGAGCAAGCACTGGCATTGGGTGCTGTACCAAAGGCCAATTTGCGTACTCGACAAGCATTAGAACTGTTAGTGCCTTATGCCGAAGAGCTCAAAATTTACACTGTCAATGGTGATATGGGTGAACATTGTGCAAAAGAACTTGGCTTTGAAACACAGCTTGTGTTTACTACAGGGATTAAGACTAGCCCACAAGATACTGAAGCGGCTGCAAAAGCAATTTTAGCGCAAGGTGTCGATATGATTTTGTTTGCAGGGGGAGATGGAACGGCCAGAAACATTTGTGCTGTGGTTGCTGATAATGTTCCTGTTTTGGGTGTGCCTGCTGGGTGTAAGATACATTCGGGGGTTTATGCTATTACACCTAAGGCGGCTGGTAGAGTCGTTGAAATGTTAGTTAAGGGCGAGCTTGTCACACTGGCTGGTGCGAATGTTATGGATATTGATGAGGCTGCTTTTCGACAAGGGACTGTTAAAGCAAAGCGTTATGGTGAAATGCAGGTGCCCTCAGAACTTCGTTACGTCCAAAGCGTAAAAAACGGTGGTAAAGAAACTGATGAATTAGTGCTTGCTGATCTAGCTGCCTATGTGATCAGTGAAATGGACGAAGATGAGCTGTATATTATGGGCTCAGGGTCTACTGTTGCAGCAATAATGGAAGAGTTAGGCTTAGATAATACCTTGTTAGGTGTTGATCTGATAAAAGATCATGTTTTGATAGGCCAAGATATGACGGCAGCGCAGCTTTATGATAGTACCGGTACTTGCCCAACTAAATTAGTGATCACGCTTATCGGGGGCCAAGGGCACATTTTTGGACGAGGTAATCAACAATTGAGCCCAGCTTTAATACGTAAGGTGGGACGTGAGAATATTATAATTGTTGCAACAAAAACTAAATTACAAGCGCTGAATGGACGTCCACTCATTGCAGATACGGGTGATCAATCGCTAGATAATGAATTAAGTGGTTATATTCGTGTGATCACAGGGTACAATGACTATGTGATGTATGCCGTAGGCCACCCAGATTTAAATTAGGAGAGATAATGTCATTTCAAGACTATGTAACAGCCGCCCAGAAATTTTTTGATGATCTCGTTGATAAAGCGAATGATGATGAACTATTCGCAGGTGGTTATTTACGTGGCCACTTTGACCTCGCTGTAGGATATGCCCAAGTTGAAGGCGAAGATTTAAGCCCGCACGAGCTTAACGAGAACGTAGAAAAAAGCTTAGTGAAAGCGTATCGCAACGGTGAGTTAACAGACGAAGATAAAACCCATGTAGTATCTATTTGGGAACAAATTAAAGCGCTTAGCTAAACAGTATCAGTATAAAATTGATTTAAGTCGTGTTATGCACGGCTTTTTTATCTACAATGTAAAGACATGAAAGGTGTTAATAGTCATTTTAATAAGGATATAGAATGCGAAAATCTGCATATGGAACAGTTGCGGCATTGATATTATGCTCTGCTAATGTATTTGCTAGTCAGAATACTCAACAAGAATTCAATCAAGTCTACCAAGCTTATCAACACGCAGTGGAAAGTAAAAACGACACTGATAAGTATGAACTTGCTAGGAAGGCCTATTTGCTTGGGCAAAAGGTATACGGTAAGGGTCAACAAAATACACTTAATTTGGCGTCTAACTATGCCGAGTCGATGCCGGATGATAGGAAAAAAGAGCAAGTTGCTTTATATCGAGAAATTGTAATTGCGACTGAGAAACTATATAACACTCACAGCCCACAGTTGATCGACCCGTTGTTATCACTGGCAAAGTCTTTGGTTGAAAGTGGAAAACGCAGTGCTTGGCATACGCACATTGAGCATGCACTAAAGATCGCAAAATACAGCGAAGACATAGTCTTAGAATCTAAAGTCAACTTTGAAGCTGCAAAGATATTGTTCACAAATCTAGAGTATTATCGAAAAGCGAAACAATACCTTAAACGCACAGACGAAATAAATATAACTCATTTGCCGGTAGATTCGCTGTACCGTCTTGAGGTGGACATGTGGGTTGCTGCGTATGAAGCTGGGCGAAAAAGGCATAATGCAGCAATAGAGCGCCTAACTAATGTTGTGGATGTTTTTGATAACAACCTTGATTTTGAGCATCCTTACGAATTGTTTGCACATTCTAGATTGGTTGTTGCCTATGAGCGAAAAGGGGACCGAGAAGCAGCAACAAAACATTGCATAGCTATTGCTCAAATGCGGCCTTGGAATGATAATATGGAGCAAACCCCGCTTTATCGGCAAGAACCAAAATACCCTACAGGGGCTGCTAAGGTGGGTCGTGAAGGGTCCGTACAGCTTGAATTCACAGTTACGCCCAGTGGGTTTGTTGAAGACATTATGATTTTAAACCCTGATCAGGGAAAAGCGTTTCAAAATGCGTCAATTAAAGCGCTCAAGCAATGGCGTTATGCACCTAAATTTGTTGATGGAGTCGCAGTACCTGCCACGTCGAGTGTACAACTCGACTTTCGTCTTCGTCGCTAATCGAATTAAAGCAGTTTAAAGAACGCGATAGCACAGTACTATCACGTTCTTTGCATAGGTCAAAAACGCCAGTAAATAAAGAGCAGTGCAAAACCAAATAAATAGACTAACCCTACCCAAGTTAACAGCTTGAGTGCCCCGACGGGCGGCTTCTCAATATTAATCATCAATCGATAGTTAAACCAAGCAAATAAGGGGGTGGTTACAAAGGCTAATGTCATGGCAAAGGTGAGCATGTCTTTTAAGTTTGCTTTAAAGAAGAGCACCACACCCATGCCAAAACAGGCTTGTAATAGAATAAAAATGGCTAAGCTATTTTTAGGTGTATTGTTACGAGATAGGCAAAGTGCTTCATTTAGAGTGCGTGCATATCCATCGAGCACAGTCAGTGTTGTGCCAAACATACATAAAAAGGCGATAGTAGAAACCAAGCTGCGTGCCCACTCTCCGATTGTCAGTGTGTACATATCGATTAATTGTTTACTGAATGCAACCCCTGCGAGCTCTATTTTTGTGGCACTACCAAACTGCACAAGCACACCGAGCGCGAAGAACACCAACGCTAATAAAGCCGTCAGCCCGTAACCCAGATTAAAATCAAATAGGCCTTGATGATAATTCAGTGTGGCATTTTTACATTTGGCTTTGATCCACAGAGAATTGATGGCTGATATTTCAATAGGTGCTGGCATCCACCCCATTAAAACCACTAAAAAACCAAGCATCGCCAATTGATAAGGGTAAGGCATGACTTCCGGTGTTGGGTGAGCATTTCCTTGGGACAGTGCGATAATGAGAGCTGACACCGTTGCGACAGTTAAACAGCCCATAATCCACTTACTGGCCTTATCGAGTACTTTGTAATGTCCAAACAGTAAAATAGCTAAGCAGATAGATAAAATCGCAAAGCATAATGCGGTGACGCTCACTTGGACTGGCAGGGCGTAATGCAATAGACTCGCTGTTAAGAGCAATACGCCAGCGGTGTTGACGATTGCAGCCACAACATTGAGTACAATAAATATCGCAAATATTGCCTTACCTTGACGTTTATACCCTTCTATGACGCTATTTTTAGTGTGTAGTGTGTATTCAACACCAAAACGAAAAAATGGATATTTGAGCAAGTTTACGGCGATGATCAACCACACTAGTTGCCAGCCAAACAGTGCCCCAGCTTGTGTTGCGGCAACCAAATGAGACCCCCCGATCGCGGCGGTTGCCATGAGTATTCCAGGTCCAATTGAACTCAATTTTTGTTGCATGTTTGTCAGCACTAAACCATCCTTTTACCAAAACCACATTAAAATCATGCTCGCTATTATTGCGTCAATAACCTTTGAAAGGCTATTAAAACAGTGGGTTTTATCAGTTATGTTATTGTCGAGAACGATAGAAGCAGTTTACCTTGTGTAATTTTTGATATAAACAAAATTTTTACAATTACGGCGATGGGGGCGGTAAGCTTAGAGGTTAGTTCATTGGGGCCTAAGCAGAGACCCTGTGCATTTGCGTTTGATAGTAATGGTCTGTGATACCACTAAGGTGTACGCATTCATCAAGGCGTGATTGAATTTCGTTACTTTGAATGCCAGCGTTAAGTGCATGGCCATAAATTTTCACTGCATTTTTATATTCAGCAGATGTATATAAACGTCGGCCTATTTTTTCATAGGCCTGTGCTCTTGCTTTATTTGTTGCGTAGATTTTCTCAAACACAATTTTGTGCATCAAGCCAGCTAAAACATGTTGGCAGTTTTTTAGTTGGCGGTTTATTAATTGATGTGCCGTATAAATACACTCAAAGGCATCTTGATGTTCCCCTAAATGATGATATAAAAATGCCAAAAAGATGACTTGAATTGGGTCATCACTGCTTTTTTCGGCTAGCTGTATGAGCTTTTCTTTGGCTGGGCCATGATTCCCCTCTAATATCATCAGTGAAATCATTAATGTGCTAAATTCATCTGGGTTATCCATTTGCATAGTTTTTTGCACGTTAATTAAGCTTTGCTTTGCATTGAGAGTATGTTCTTTTGACGGCTCAAACAGTGCAGATAAGAAAAGCACTTTTGTTTTCAGGTAGTTAGTAAAGTTTTGATACGCGATGTTTTCGTTACGTATACTGTGAATTCTATTAAATAAATTGTCGAGCGCCTCAACTTCTTGATTTGCATGCAGTGTTATTATCCCTAAACGAAACATCATTGGAGACATTTTCTCTAATTCAAAAGCCAATACTTGCTCGGTGGCGATATGTCGCTTATTGGTTTGCCACGACAAGTAGATCTGCCAATAGAAAACACGCACAGGGTACACCTTCTGAATCAGAGGTGTTGCTAAAAATTGCTTACATTTGTCGAGTTCTTTCAGTTCATAATTGATGTGGAATAAGCTCCAACAAGCCCAATGTATGTGTCTGTCGGCTAGGGGAATAAGCAGTTTTTTGGCTATATTATATTGGCCAAGTTGTTGTAATAGGTTAACTAACAATTGGTTACGTGCTTTTTTCAAATAGTTTGGATAGTTACGCTTTCTGAGATCTTTTAAATGTAAAAGTGCCCGTTTGTAATGTTTTTGACTAATAAACTGGTAAGCAGTTTTAAACTCAGAAATTTGGAGTACATGTTGCTTTAATTGCTCTGATATTTGGGCGGTATTAAAGGGCCGCGTGATCATTTGTGTACTATGAAATGGATACTCACAAGTATAGTCAAATGAGGTCTCTTTAAATGTTAGGTATATCAATCGAGTCGTGGGTAAAAGTTTATCAGCAAAAATGAGGTCACTGATCATGTCATAGTGATTATGTAATTGCTCAATATTATGATCTAAAAATAAGACATCGAATTGTTGTGTTTCAATTTCATTCAGGAACTGCTGCGTATGAGAAAAAGCAATTATATTGAAGGCGCCCAAGCTTTGTAAGGTTGTCGTTAATAGCTCAATATTTGTTTTGCTTTTATCAATAATGGCAATATTTAAATTGTGAAGTTGCAATTTAATACTCTCTTCGTAAATAAAAGAATGAATGAAGGTGTGTGCTTAGTAAATGTTGCAATGTATCTTTTTTTAATTTAAATCATAAGTTTGAATTATTGATTTGTATTTCTTACTTTTGAGTCAAACAATTATTCTAAGATAAGTACCGCTTGAAAAGTCGCAAATCAGAATGCCCTGTTTTACATGCTATTAACAATTAAAATTCAAGGTGCTATTTGCCTCTGTTTACATTATTTTAAAGATGTAGACGGTTATTCGGAGGATAAATTTAGAGAGGAAACCAAAGTTAATTATTTAGTATTGGTTTTGAGTGGGGGAAATATCTTCCAGCTATTCGATAAAATATTTTTGGGCGTCGTCTTTGATATCTTGATAGTCATCTCCCTCTAAATCCAAGACTTATAATACTGCGGTTTTAACATCGGGCCAATCGGGATCAGACACAAAGCGTTTATTGGTATACATCAATTTTTCAGCCATCTTTAATGTCGCCATGCATAGTTTTTTATCACTGTGGGTGGTTTTCACTGAAATAGTCGATGTCGTGATGATGTAATATTCACTGTCAAATTGCTTTGGGTAAGTTCCAATTACAGCGTGGTTAGTTTGATAGTATGTTGCTTCATGGGCAACCCAGCTTACGGTTGATTCGCGGTGGTTAACACATCTAAATATTTTCCATACTTCATAGCCATTGCCGGTATCTCTGCGTCGTGAAATAAGCCTAGTATATGAAGGTTTTCTTCAGGTACTTTGGATTTTATCTCCTTCCCGAACAGTGTGGCAACGTCTGTTATTTCAGTTGCAGTATCCCAAAACCTTGCTAGCACATGTTTTTGATCAAACGCTTGTTTGATTAAAAACCCTGTTACTAAAGTAGTTAACCTCAGGTTTGGATAAGGGTTTTGGAATAAACAATGTTTTTAAAACACACTTACGCACAATCTAATGATGATATTATGCTCAAAATCAAGGCGCTTTTATGCAGTAATAGCGGGCTATTAAAAAAGAAAGCAACGACGAGAGTGAGAAAATAGCTTTATTGGACAAATT
>NZ_PNBY01000108.1 GCF_005886875.1 Pseudoalteromonas aurantia
GATATGATAAGCATTGCTAGGGTTAAGCTGTTCAACATAAAACAATCGCTCTTGTGCAAAGGACAGTGGATAACTATCACGCTTCTCTCCCAAACTGGGAATTTCAATCCCTTCTGACACACCTAAATTTGCTGCCAGCTCCGCTATCGTTTTGTGTTCAAATAACGCAGCTAAGCTAAACTCTAATGCCAACACCTCTCTTATCTTTGCTGCCATCCGAACTGCATGTATTGAATTGCCGCCCAACTTAAAAAAGTCATCAAATATCGATACTTTTGACACTGATAATAAATCTGACCAGATATCACATAAGCACGCTTCTACCTCATTTCGTGGCCCTACGTACGCTGCCCGTGTCTGGAAATCAACCTCTGGTAATCCCGCCAAATCCAATTTGCCATTTGCTGTTAAAGGCAGTTCTGGCAGTAATACCCAGTGGCTCGGGAGCTGATAACTCGCTAACTGCGACTTTAACGTCGCCACTAATCTTGACTCATCCCAACTAGCCGCTTCTTGTGCAACCACATACGCTACTAAGCTCGCATCTTCGCCTTGTGCTTTTACCTGCACTAACGCATGTTGCACATTATCTTGTGCCATCAGCACCGACTCTATTTCTTCCAGCTCTATTCGGTAGCCTCTGAGCTTAACCTGCTTGTCATCTCGTCCTAAATATTCCAAATCACCTGATTCTAACCAGCGAACTTTATCTCCCGTTTTATATAACACCGCTTGTGCATCTACATCAGCCACATCCACATCGGCACCGCTGATAAACGCTTTTTCACTCAATGTCGGCTTGTTCAAATAGCCTAATGCAACCCCCGCACCTCCAACATATAACTCACCCACACACCCTACTGGCACTAAACTACGCGATGCGGATAACACATATACTTGACGGCCATTGACTGGCTGACCAATGGGCACACTGCCTTCACTGAGTTGACATTCATATGTCGTCGTCAAAGTCGTACTTTCTGTCGGTCCATAGCCATTTAAAATATGCTGAGGACGCACCGATTGACTCACAAGACGATTCATAATCGAAGGCGTCAGTGCTTCACCACCAACCATTAAGTATTTCAGTGCCCCAAACATGTCTGGAGAATCGCTATAGACCGAGTCAAATAGAGCCCGTGTTAGAAATAAAACACTGACTTGATGATCGGTCAGTACCGCTTCAATCTCTTCAGCCTCAAGCACCATATTCGAATGAGGCAGCACCAAGCTTGCACCTTGTGTCAATGCTCCCCAAATCTCAAAGGTCGCTGCATCAAACGCAGGATTCGCTAACTGAACAAATACATCATCGCGTGATATCGCTATATAGTTGGTATTGTTTACCAGTGACACCACCCCTCTTTGCGGGATCATGGCACCTTTTGGTTTACCCGTCGTCCCTGAGGTGTACATGACATAAGCCAAATCACTCAGCGTAGTGCGTACCCCTAAGTTATCTTCGCTATATGACTGATTGTCATATTCATCCACATGCAAACACACCGGTGTACATGTACTGTGTGACAGTGCCTCACTCAACGAGCGCTGCTGAGTACTGTCACTGAGCACTAAGCTCAGCTGACAATCATCGATGATATAGACCAATCTCGATGTCGGCGTCCCCGTCGCAAACGGCACATATGCCGCCCCCACTTTGAGAGTCGCTAACATGCTCAATACCATGTCTAGCCGTGTACTGTGATACACCCCTATCATTATCGGCTGAGTATCAACATTGGCCATGATCATCGCCGCACGGCGATTGGCCATCACATTTAATTGACCATAACTGTAAGTCGTTTCTGAGGTGATCAACGCAGGAGCATCTGGGTTCTTCGCCACTTGCTGCTCAAATAGCGCGACAATCCCCTGCTCACCAAAGCACACTTGCTCACCATTCCACTGTATCAGTTGCTGATGTTGCTCTATCGAACTTAAAACCTGCTGAGGAGACGCCGAGTCATCTTGTAACATCAACGCGATAATACGTTGATATAACTTGGCATACGTGACACCCACCCCTGTTTTATAATGGCTTCTTAGCGTACTTAAAGAACAAACAATATCATCACTGTTTTGATAGGTCTGAACATTCAAGCTCAGGGGCAAACTGTTCTCTGCAACTCCCATTCTGCCTGCCAGTAGGTCTTCTGCATCCACACTATCTTGCTGCCAATAAGCATTGAAACTCGTGTAGTTAAATGCAACCTGGAAAGGCTCTTCTCCCACCAACTCTTTCACCACTTCAAGTGGAAAAAAGCGCTGTGCTTCCACCGCATCCATCTGCGTTTGTACGGCTTGAATAAAGTGCCTCCAAGAGCTTCCTTGACAGGCAACCGTCACAGGTAAAACGTTCACAAACAAGCCAAGTACCTTGTCACTGTCCATCACTTCTGGTCGGCCATGAACCGATAACCCAGACACTACTTGCTCATGCCCAGTTGCCAGTGATAACGCTTTACTATGTGCTGCAAACATCAGAGTTTTTAATGACACATCACAGTGTACTGCCAGCGCCTGTAGCGCCTTCGCTTCAGCCGCACCGAAAGAGAACGTAATATAGTCACTTTCTTTTCCTGCTAGACTCGCAATATCACTGTCTTCGCTCGGAGCCAATAGCACTGGTTCCGCTTTAACATCCTCAAACTGGCTACGCCAAAAGGCATGATTACGCGTCTCGTTTAACGCCGCCTGCTCTTGGGCAATAAAATCGCGGTAACAGGCGACCAGTGGAGGCTGTGACAATGGGGCTTGAGCCAGCGCCTTACCATATAACTCAGCGACTTCTGCGGTTAACGCCGCTTCACTCCAACCGTCAATAATGGCGTGATGTACACTGAAACTAAGATGGAAGCGTTGAGCATCAATTTTATGTGCTGCAACACGTAATAATGGATAGTCGTTATCTGCAAAACCTCTCTGGTGCTCTTGCTCATACCAATCATGAACTGCTTGTAAGCTGTCATCACTTTGCCCAATATACAATTCAATCTCAGCTTGCTCATGCACCAACTGTAATGGCTCACTAAAGCCACTGAGTGCGATTTGAGTACGTAAAATTGGGTGACGTGCACTCAGTACTGCCAAAGTGTCACGTAAGCACGCTTCATCCAGCGCCAGCGTGAATGGGTAGCTAATCAAATCATGATATAAACTCCCTGTATTCACTTGAGTATGATAAAGCATCCCTAACTGTAAACGACTAACAGGATAAGCATCTTCAACCCCTTCAGGTAAACATGCTTTGTCTGCCTTATTGAGCAATGAGAAAGGGTGACTCTTCACACTCTGTTGTACTTGTACTTCTCCTTTATCTATTCTCTGTGCGAGTAAGGCAACCGTCTGGGTTGCTAATAAATCAGCTAAACTAAACTCGATACCTAGTTGCTTTGAACGCGTAACAAGCTTGATACTGATGATCGAATCACCGCCTAATTCATAGTAGTTATCTTCAACCCCTACTTGCTGTACATTCAGTACCGTCTGCCATACATCACACAATACCTGCTCTGTTTGCGTGCTCGGCGCCACGTAAGTTTGCACCTCAACTTGTGTCGGGCGAGGCAATGCACTTCTGTCTAACTTACCGTTCACGGTTAATGGTAACTTTTTCAACACCATGATATGTGCGGGTACCATATAGGCTGGTAAAAGTTGTGAAAGTGCACGCTTTAAGGTTTGACCTAAACTGTCATCGTCGCTGGTAACATACGCCAATAAACGCGCATGCCCTTTCGAATCATCTATTAATAAGGCCGCCTGTTGAACGCTATCTTGCTGTAACAGCGCAGCTTCAATCTCACCCAATTCAATGCGATAACCTCTGATTTTCACTTGGCTATCATTACGCCCAAGATACTCTAACGTCCCATCAGCTAACCAGCGTACAACGTCTCCCGTTTTATACATGCGGGTATAGCCCAACGCCGTCATTGACTCATCAGCAAATGGGTTTTCAACGAAACGCGCCGCGTTAAGTTCAGGACGATTTAAATACCCTGGCGACAAACCGGCACCACCCACATATAATTCGCCTGGGACCCCTGGTGGTACTAGTTGCCCTTGCTCATTCAATACATACGCTTGCATATCACGCAGTACACGCCCTATGGTTGAGCACTCTGACGCATGCTCGATCGACAGTGGCTGATAAGTGGTATGAACTGTGGTTTCGGTAATACCATACATATTGACTAATTGCGGTTGAGTATCACCATACTTTTTCCACCAATCCATTAAACTTGCAGGATTAAGCTTATCGCCACCAAAAATCACATACCTCAGTGCTGGAAAGTCCAGCTCTAATGTCAGTGCGGCTTCAGCAAACCCTTGGAAAGCACCCGGTGTTTGATTTAATACGCTCACGCCTTCTTGCTGACATAACAATGCAATCTGAGCAAAGTCACGCACACTATCTTGCTCAGGGATCACCAAACGACCACCGTGTAATAATGCGCCCCACATTTCCCACACACTAAAATCAAATGTGTAAGCGTGATAGAGCATCCACACATCTTGGTCACTAAATTGATAGTCAGGGTGTGTTGCAGCAAATAAGCGCATCACATTAGCATGATCTTGCAGTACTCCTTTTGCTTTACCAGTCGTGCCAGAGGTATAGATAACATAGGCTAAATCATTCGGCTGGTATTCCACTTGCGGCGCTGTTACTGGGTATGTATCCAACTCATTGCCCTGCATGATCATCACCGGCGTAGAGCTTGATAAATGTGCTTCAAACGCGGGGTGCGCTTGTGCAGAACTCAATACCAATGCCGGTGTACTGTCGTCGAGCACATGTTGATTACGAACAGCGGGATTAGAAGGCGCCATTGGTACATAGGCAGCACCGGCTTTAAGCACCGCCAAGATGCTGAGTACAAGATCAAAGCCAGGTTCAACAAACAGAGCAATTAAGGTATTAGCTTGTAATGGTTTGGCATAGGTGGCTTCGTAACGTACACGTAACCAATGGGCAAGCTGATTAGCTCGCTCATT
>NZ_PNBY01000109.1 GCF_005886875.1 Pseudoalteromonas aurantia
ATGTGAAAGTAGAACATTGCCAGGCATTAAATTAGAGAAACCCGTTGCAGAGATGCGACGGGTTTTTTGCTTTTTAAGGTTTAGAAAAAGGAATTTGGGATGAAAAGGCAGTGAAAAGCCATGGACCCTGAAACCAGTTCAGGGAGACGGGGTTTCTATTTAGAGGCGGGGTCTTGATTACGCTCATCCCTTTGCTTTCCTGACAAAGGTTAGTATCCATTAAAGGTATAACAGCTTTATAATTACAGCAGAAGTCAGCAAGTTTTATGACTGTGGCATCAGTCTTGGATATCTCGCTCCTTCAATTTTCGTGTGAGCGTATTCCGACCCCAGCCAATTTTTAATGCTGCATCTTGTTTATGGCCATTACAGGCTATAAGTGCAGTTTTTATCAAACGACTTTCTAATTGTGCCTGAACATCCGGCCAAATATTTTCTTTCCCTTGCTTAAGTTCTTGGTTGAGCCAGTTTTGAAATGCATCTAACCAATCGCCTTCAGGGGCTTGTGAATTAGGTATCTGAGATAATTCTTCAGGCAATTCTTGAGGGTTCACCGTTTGACTTGGCGCCATAACGGTTAGCCAGCGGCACGTATTTTGTAATTGGCGAACATTTCCCGGCCAATGGTAGAGTTGCATTGCTTTTATTGAATCTGCTGTCAGTGTTTTTGTTTCAACTCGCAGTTCTGCAGCGCTGGCGGATAAAAAATGATGCGCCAGTGCTTCGATATCTTCAGGTCTTTCTTTTAGAGCGGGTAATCGTAATCGGACCACATTAAGGCGATGAAATAAGTCTTCACGAAACTGGCCTTGTTTTACAAGCTCCTCTAAGTTCTGGTGAGTGGCAGCAATAATTCGTACATCAACGCTGACACTTTGGTGGCCGCCGACGCGGTAAAACTCTCCGTCGGCTAATACCCGCAATAACCTGGTTTGCACATCTAATGGCATATCACCTATTTCATCTAAAAATAGTGTACCACCATTGGCTTGTTCGAAACGTCCTCTACGCATGCTATCTGCACCAGTGAACGCGCCTTTTTCGTGGCCAAAGAGTTCCGACTCTACGAGGTCTTTTGGTATCGCTGCCATATTTAAGGCGATGAAGGTATTGTCTTTACGGGGGCTATGATTATGCAGAGCCCCTGCGACTAATTCTTTACCTGTGCCTGACTCCCCATTAATTAATACACTCATGCTGGACATTGATAGCTTACCGATAGCACGAAAGACTTCCTGCATCGCTGGCGCTTCACCAATAATATCAGGCTTATCTTTTGAGCTGTGTGTTCGCTTCGTTTTTTTAGCTTGTGCATTCGCTTGATATGCGCGTTCTACTAAATCAGTTGCGTCATTTAAATCAAAAGGTTTGGCTAGGTATTCAAACGCCCCCTTTTGAAAAGCGTTGACGGCTGAATCTAAATCAGAATGGGCGGTCATAATAATGACAGGCATATTTGGATAGTTTTGAGTAACCTCTTCGAGTAGGACCATTCCATCTAGTCCTGGCATACGTACGTCTGAGATCAGTACTGATGGCTGACTATAAGAAAGGGCGGTCAGTACGTCTTGGCCATTTGAAAAGCTTTCGGTGCTAAATCCTGCACGAGACAGTGCTTTATCGAGAACAAATCGAATAGAGGCATCATCGTCAACTAACCATGCTGTTTTCATATAGTGCTCCATATCCGCTTAATTAAAACGGTAAGTAAATATTAAATTCGGTGTGCCCTTGCCAGCTGTCGCAATCAATCATACCTTCGTGTTGTTCAATCAAAGTTTGAGCAATAGATAGCCCCAACCCTGAACCGCCGTCTTTATTTGTGATCATTGGAAAAAAGAGTGTCTCTTTAAGCTCATCTGCGATACCCGGTCCATTATCGGTAATTTGGATAAGGAGCGCTTTTTTCATTAATCGTTCACCACGTCGCAGGCGATGCTTGATACGCGTAGTGAGGGTAATTTTTCCACCTGTTAACAAAGCTTGTTGAGCATTACGAACAATGTTCAACACCACTTGTTGAATTTTGGCTTGATCGATTGGTATATCTGGTATGCTTGGATCATAGTCTTTGACTACTTTTATATTGTGTTCATTATCTAACATACTCAGTTTAATCACCGATTCTAAAGTTTGATGGATATTACAAGGCGTTTTATGTAACAGCTGGTTTGGCCCTAGCAATCGGTCTACTAGCTCTGTTAATCTGTCAGCTTGTTCAATGATAAGCTCTGCACATTGATCCCGTTCACTTTGGCACCCTTCGTATTGCAATAATTGCGCCGCACCTCGAATACCACCTAGTGGGTTTTTAATTTCATGTGCTAAGCCACGTATTAAAGTTCGGGCTGCGTGGTATTGATGCAATTGATTTGACGCTTGATCAAAGCGTACTTCGTCATCAATCCTGCGGCACTCCATTAAAATGTAGGTGATATTTTGATGTTGAATACGCCGCGTATGCAGGTTTAAAGTTGCAGCGCGATTATCGATGAAAACCACGTCTACTCTATGCTGCTGGCAATCTACACCATCAAGCAACACATATTGATTGATCCGTTCAATATTAATATGGTGATGACTAAATGCGGCACTCAATGGTTGCCCGATTAAGCGTTTTATCCCTAAACCAAATAATTCACTGCAGCTGTTATTCGCGTAATGAATTATAAACTTTTCATCAAGAACTAAAACAGCCGCCGATAAATTATGCCAAAGGGTCGGAAGTAAACTTTCCGCAGAGTGTACCATAGTGGTTCGCCTATAATTATAATTGCACCATATTGGTGCGTAACCAGCATAGCACTGTTATGATTTTTTTTCCTAGTTGCCTATCGAATCGGGCATACTTGCTTTTTAGTTTCCAACGCTTTTGCGGTGAAGAAAGAAAGTAGTAGAGTCGCTTTGGGCTAGTGTTTTTCCCTGCGCATTGTAAAGTTTGAGGACTAAATTGTGCTCTCCCCTTGGCACATTATTGAGTACAAATGTAGTACTGGTCTGCATAGGCCCCGTTGCTTTTCCATTTAGGGTTAACTGTACTTTTAATCCGTTAGTAAAGCTTGGCTCGATCTGACCGGTGACATAGATAGTTCCTGTATTTTCTCTGAGAGTTTGCTCGTTATTTGGAGAGGTAATATTTGCGGTGTAGCTAATGCCTTGCTGCAGGCTTTGGGTATTAAGTATTTTGGTATCAATTGCGGGCATAGTCATAGACTTATTAAGCTGTATTTCTTGTGCACCTTTATGTGGCACATCTGAAAATACCCAATTGCCATTATCGTCTTTCCAACGATATACCTTTGAGTCTGCGATGCTAACACAGCTTATAAATAATAAACAACACATTATAATTAGACGCATGTACCTTTAGCCTAAGTCAAAAATATACCCCTTACTTTAGACCTTTGCACTTTTATTTTCCATAAAAAACCCTGACTGCACAGGCTTGAAAATAGACTTGATTGAAAAGGGAGAGTGACTTTCATGATCTTTACGCTCCTTTAAACCAGTTCATAATATTGGTCTAACGCAGTTTTTACATATTAGAGACCATTGTTTTTATGAGGCAATGAATGATCAACCGGCTTCTTATGGGTTTTATGCTCAGTGGTGATATTGCTTGCGTTCCGATTCACTCTGAGCTTGTTCGGCACAAGTGCTAGTTCTCCGAGTAATTCTTTTATCAGTGTAATTACATACCCTGTTCCTAAAATCCCCTATCTATTTTGCTATGTAATACCTGTTGTGGCGGGGTGTTAAGCGACTTATACCCAGTAAAAAGTAACAGGTATAATATGCTAAGTTGTTTTATATCAGTGCCTTAAGTGTTGCTGTCATCTATTACAGGTTTTTGTTCCCCTTGAATCTCCTTACTCTATGAACCAATGAATCATTTACCTGCAGACAATAAGTAAATTGCGCTTTTAACGGTTGATTAAGAACTTCTTAAGATGTGTTTAGCTGGTTCTTTTCCTTTGTCTGGTTTTAGTGGTTCCTGAATCTTATTGAATTTATTTAGAAGTTCATTGTGAGTACTCGGTTATAAACAACCGTGTTTAGTTGGCTTTACCATCCTTGATTGATTTTTTTGGTCTTTTTGATGGTTTTGAAAATATTAAATTAGGAAAAGGATTCAATTATCATGAAAAGTGATAACGGAACAAATATAAATAATAACTCTCCTGCAAATGCGGTATCTGCTAACACAAATATGGGTACTGATTTTGATTTAGCAAATGACTCTGTTATTGACGCGTTTGATCATATTGCATCACTCTATTCAGAAAAGGTTGCGATTCAGTCGAGTGATAAACGTCATACTATAACTTATCATGCTCTTGCGACATTGAGCGATAATATGGCGCAAGCCTTAGTTCGCGAAGGGATATGCAGTGGGCAATCAGTTGGTATTTGTCTGACTCGCTCAATTGAACAAATTTGCCTAGCGCTCGCTATTCTAAAAGCTGGAGGGGTATATGTTCCATTAGATAAGGATTATCCTCAGGAACGTTTGACTTCAATGTGTCAAACAAGTGATATTCAGCTGATTATCAGTGATACTGACATCAAATTTGGTTCGATTAAAACAATCCCACTAGAACGATTCACACATTCTTTGTCAGCTCCTATCGAGTCTCCATTACCAGCTAGATCGCCAAAGTCCCCTGCGTACACCATATTTACGTCAGGTTCTACTGGCCAGCCTAAGGGGGTAATTGTACCCGATCAGGCTATCTTACGCCTTGTGCAGCAAAATAATGAGTTAGCCATTTACCCGAATGATATCGTTCTACATCAAGCAAATATCGTTTTTGATGCATCTATATATGAAATTTGGGGAGCGTTATTGCGAGGTGCAACGCTCGTTTTATCAACCCAAGATAGAGTGAGTATACGCACGTTAGCGGAAGATATTGCTAATAATGACATTTCAGTACTTTGGTTGACAGGTACTCTGTTCCATATAGTGGCAGATCAAGACGTAAAAGTTTTATCTAGTCTGAGGTTATTAGTGGTAGGTGGTGAAGTCATTTCTCCTGAACGTGTATCGCGTTTTTTAGCATTGGATGGTAACCAAACACTGATCAATGGATATGGGCCTACTGAGGCAACAACATTTAGTACTTACTATGCTGTAAATCAATGGACCAAGAGTGATACAGAGCAAGCAGATGGCACATTTCCGATCGGTTATGCATTGGATAATACCTGTACATATATTCTTGATGAGAACCTCAATGAAGTAAGTGTGGGTGAATCCGGACAGTTGTTCATTGGTGGTTTAGGATTAGCGCTTGGTTACATGAACGATCAAACCACTACGGATGCTAAGTTTATATCTTTAGGCACAGGTGAAAAGCTGTATGCGACAGGAGACAAGGTTAAATGTCTAGCTGATGGTCGTATTGTTTATCTTGGGCGAATTGATGATCAAGTTAAGGTTCGTGGTTTTCGGATAGAATTAGGTGAGATTGAAAATGCAATCAATAACCTCGCCGACGTCACTCAATGCTGTGTGGTTGTGAGAGAGAATCAAGTTCAAAAACAACTTGTGGCTTTCTATTGTTCTGATAGCCACGAGGTTGTGGATATTAAAACTCAAATTCAGCACTCTTTACCTAAGTATATGTTCCCGCACTTTTTTCAAAAAGTAAGTGAATGGCCAACTACTATCAACGGTAAGGTTGATAAGAAATCTCTAATAGCCATGTTGGATGAAAAACCAGCTGCTTTCCTAGAAAAACAGAATGATTTACACCTCAATACTGAGTCTGATCTGATCAATATTTGGCAAGAAGTATTAGGACTTGAGACAGTGGGTATCAAAGATAATTTCTTTGAGCTAGGTGGAGATTCAATACTGTGTATACAGGTTGCAGGTTTAGCTGAACAGCAAGGGTATCAAATTGACATTGGAGTTATTTTTGATAATCCAACCATTGAACGTTTGGCTCAGTATTTGTCGGCTAAGCAACCTATTACAGAATCGGTAAATGATAAGCGAAACGAAGATGATTTAGTTGCGGCGCTCAAAGATATTTGGAAGGAAGTATTGAGTGTCGAAAATATCTCTATTGAAGATGATTTTTTCCAGTTAGGTGGTGACTCCATCCTTTGTATTCAGGTTGCGGGTCTAGCTGAAGTGCACGGTTTTAAGATAGAGATTGGTGAAATATTCGATAATCCTACAATTAAAACGTTGGCAAATCATTTAGGTAGTGTAACGACTGTAGAGCATATTGAGCCTATAGATACATTAAGAAAAATTTGGCAAAGCGTTTTAGGCCTTGATTATATTAATGAAGAGGATGATTTTTTCGACTTAGGTGGCGATTCGTTACTGTGTGTGCAAGTTGCAGGATTAGCAGAGCTGGAGGGTTTTAATTTTTCCGTTGCCGATATGTTTGAATATAGCAAGCTCAAAGAACTAGCGAATACTTATGATTCCGATTTATTAGCTGATGAAGACATTGAGCATAGCAATGTAGCTGTAAATTATAAAGAGCTGCCATTACCTGAGGGGGTCAGTGCGATTTATCCTGCTGCTCAAGCACAAGTTGGTATGCTTTATCACAGTGATATTGAGCAAGGTTCAGGTATTTACCATGATGTTTTAAGTCACACAATTAACTTACCATTTATTGAGCGTGATTTTACTGCAGCGCTAGAAATGGTAATCGAAAAACATGAAATTCTACGTTCTGCGTTTGACATAAATCAATACGAAACCGCAATGCAGCTTGTTTATGATGAGATTGTGCCTGAAGTTGAAATAGCGGTCGAAAAAAGAGATGTTGAGCAACAAAGAAATCTGCATCAACAGTGGGTTGAGCAAGAGATTGTGAGAGATTTCGAGTGGCAGCGAGCTGGGTTATTTAGAGTTAAAGTGTTCGTGTTTAATGATGATAGCTTTGTACTTGGTTTAAGCTTCCATCATGCTATTTTGGATGGATGGAGTGCTTCCAACCTAATATCAGATCTGGCTTTGTTACTCGATCCAGCGCAAGGCTTAGAACAGTTCAATCGCCAGCTTGCATGCAGCTATCAAGATTATATAGAACTAGAGCAGCAAGCACTCACTAGCGCCTCTTCGAGAGATTATTGGATTAATAAACTTGAAGATGCCGATAAAACAGAAATCATGCCATTGGGAGTGGCTCATGGTTGTGGTACTGAACGTATTTCCGTCGAACTTGATCCAGGAAAAACTCAATCACTGTCACTAATTGCGCGTGAGCTTGGCGTAACGTTGAAAACCGTGTTTATGGCTGTGCATTTAAGAGCTATGAGCTTATTGTCTGGTAAGCGCGATGTGATAACTGGCTTGGTGACCAATGGCCGACCTGAAGCATTAGATGGTGATAAAATAGTTGGTATGTTTATCAATACGTTGGCATTTAGAACGACTGTTTCGGATGTTAGCTGGAAAGAGTTGATCACGCAAGTCGCGCGCCAAGAGTATGAATTATTAAAGCATCGCCGTTATCCATTAGCTGCGATGAAGAGTGACTTGAGAGGGGCTGAGTTATTTGATGTCCTATTTAATTTTACTCACTTTAGAAATTATGAAAAGAAACAACAAAATGGACAGTATTTAGTTCAGCGAGGTGCATTCGCTCAACCACTCAGCGATGAGGATGACCTACTTGCGTTAGATCATGAATCTTCGAATTTTACAATGACGATTCAAGCTGGGTTACTACCTGATAACTCAAGAGCTTATTTTGTTATTGAAGCCGATGCCAGTAAATACAACCAAGAAGATAGAGCGCGATTTGCAAGTATTTATAATGCGCAAATTTCAGCTTTACTCGCTAATCCAGAAGCAAGTTGCCAATTTACCGCTGAGCGGTCAGCGTTAACGCATCAGTTAGTAATCCCTGAGGACTTAAATAATATAACTAATCAGTGGCACCGAGAACATATTAATTATGGTATCGCGCGTGGGATCCATCAAACAGTCGAATTGCAAGCTCAGAGATCACCTAATGCAGTCGCGTTGACGACATCTAATGAATCTATAACTTATGAAGAGCTGAACTGTCGTGCAAATCGACTTGCGCATTTACTTCGGGCACGTTTCGAGAATGAGTTCGCTAAAGAAATGCCGCGGGAAAGCTTGGTATTACTCTATTTAGAAAGTGGGGTAGACCAAATAATAAGCACCCTTGCTGTACTTAAAGCTGGTGGGGCATATGTACCGATTAACACAGATGTGCCTGAATCTCGAGTCGTACATATTTTTGAAGATACAGCAGCAAAGCTTGTGATCACTAATGATGCACACCAAGATCAAGTAGAAGGAATTATATTCAATAGTGATTACCAATGTGAATTGGTCGTGTGTGATGACGCACATGCACTATCAACTCAGCCTGAATACGACTTATCACTCTCTTATAACGTCAATGATTTAGCATATGTTATTTATACTTCGGGGACTACGGGTATGCCTAAAGGTGTGTTGCAAACGCACCAGAATGTAATGCGCCTGTTTTCTGCAACCGAACAAGAATATCGTTTCTCAGAGCAAGATGTTTGGCTACTCTACCATGCCTATACATTTGACTTTAGCGTATGGGAAATGTGGGGAGCATTACTTCACGGTGGGAGATTAGTGATACCACAGTCAGAGGTTGTGCGAGACTTTCCGCAAGTGGTTAAACTGTGCCAGCAGGAATCAATTACGGTTTTAAACCAAACACCAGGTGCATTCCAAGGCTTCTCTGCAGCAGCATTAGCGGAGCGAGCACAGTTACCTGCTTTACGTTATGTGATATTTGGTGGAGACAAATTGAACCCAGCTAGCTTGCAAGGCTGGTGGTCACACTATGGTGATACTCAACCTCAATTTGTAAATATGTATGGGATCACTGAGACAACTGTTCACACGACTTATCATCAACTTAATGTTGCAAATGCTTCTGAACTTTCAACAATAGGCCGTGTGCTTCCTGATATGCAAGCGTACATACTGAATGAACACTTAGAGCTTGTTGCGCCTGGCGTACCAGGGGAGTTATACATTGGCGGTGCAGGTTTAGCGCGAGGTTACCTAAATAGAGAGAAATTAACAGCAGAGCGATTTATTGAGAACCCATTTGCCGATAAGCAAATGAAAGCGCTTGGTCATGAGCGTATGTATAAAACCGGTGATGTTGTACGTTGGATAGATAATGGAGAAATAGAATACTTAGGGCGAAATGATAATCAGATTAAGGTACGAGGCTATCGTATCGAACTTGGAGAGATTGAAGCTGCGTTACTCGGTCAAGTAAATATCAAGCAGGCTATTGTAGTGACTGAAGCGGAGGGAGGCCATGCTCGTATTCTCGCTTATATCGTTTCAGATAGTATAAGTGTCGATACCAATGAAATCCAAGTAACGCTTAGTAAGTTACTACCAAGTTATATGCTACCTGCACACATTGTACAAATCGATACAGTACCATTAACTAGTAATGGCAAGTTGAATCGAGCGGCACTGCCAAAGCCAACAATGGGCGGTAATGATGCTTATGTTGCGCCATCAACTGAGTTAGAGGTGCAGTTGTGTGATATTTGGCAGCAAGTGCTCAAGGTTGATAGGGTTGGTGTTCAAGATAGTTACTTTGAGTTAGGCGGTGACTCAATCTTGAGTATTCAAGTTTCAGCAAAAGCGAAAGCGCAGGGTATCGAATTTAGCCTAATGGATTTGATGCATAGCAAAACGATCTCATGCTTGGCTGCGATCATTTCTTCGGGTGAGACTAGCTCAGCCATTACCGCCAGCAGTACTGCATTTTCATTACTCCAACCAGAAGATAAATTGAGCTTACCGAGAGAGGTTATAGATGCCTACCCTGTGTCACAGACTCAATTGGGAATGCTATATCACTCAGATCGTGAACGTGAAGAGTCGGCTTATCACGACATAATGACTCATACGATTCGGATGCCTTATCAAGCAGAAGCATTCAAACAAGCATTCATAGCCTTGATTGAACGCCATGAAATATTAAGAACAGCATTCAATATTGGTGAATATTCAGAGCCACTACAACTTGTTTACGGACAGGTTAATTCATCATTTGATACGCAAGATCAATTGGGTTGGTCAACGGAAGCACGTCAGCAATCATTAGACGAATGGTTCGCAAACGAAAAGGCGATGGGTCTTAATTGGCAATCAGTGGGCGTCTTCCGCACGAAGGTATTTGTGCATGATGAAAACGCATTTATTTTTGGATTTAGTTTTCATCATGCCTTGTTAGATGGTTGGAGTGTTTCAGTACTGATGTCCGATTTGGTCTCGTTGTATGAAGCATCATTAGCGGGTCAACAGGCAGATTTGCCAGATATAGATACATGTTACCGTGAATATATCGCATTAGAGCAGAGCGAGCTGAATAGCGATCTTGCAAAGAATTTTTGGCATAACATTGTTGCTGATATAGAGCCTGTTGATATCCCAGGTCACGCCATTAGTGAAAGCAAGTCTAGTATTTCACGCTTTGATGTGCCTGTATCTGAGAGTGAGGCGACATTAGTTAAAGCATTTGCAGCTTCGTTGGGTGTT
>NZ_PNBY01000011.1 GCF_005886875.1 Pseudoalteromonas aurantia
TTTTGCTTTTTGGGGTTTAGAAAAAGGAATTTGGGATGAAAAGGCAGTGAAAAGCCATGGACCCTGAAAAGCGATCGACCCTGAAACCAGTTCAGGGAGACGAGTCTCGTACCAATCTGCATAAAGATTAGGTCAATTTTACCCAATCTCTTGAGCACATCTTTCTAACTTTCTTAAGCAGGTTGGTATCACACATCTGTCCTCCTGACGTAGGTCAGGATCTATAATACTCATACTTTAATTAGCTGACAATTATGATAAGTTATTTAGGGGAGTGCTGTAACTTTAGAGCAGTGCTTTTCGTACTGACTCACATACTCCTCATCTTCCAATAAGGCATATAAACCTTTGTTAAATAGTTTTGCATATTGCTTATGCTGTTTATTGATTAATAAAAAACCTTGTTTTACATAGGCTGGTTTTTTTTGTGAAGCGAGTATTGCTCTTTGAGACGCTGATAATGAGTGCTTGTACACTTTTGCTGTGTTTTCATTCATGATCATCACATCGGCACGTTTGAGTAAAATGAGCGGAAAGTTTTTATTTGTATAGGTTGCTTCAATGGTTTTGATATTGTGATTTTTAATCGAGGTGAGCAAGTCATCAGGGTAAGTGAGCCCTTTATTAAGTAGCAATGTATAGGGTTTTAAATCTGTATATGTATGGTATTTTAATGGTAAACTTTTTAAGTGATAAAAGCGACTAACCTCTTGTGTGATAGCGTGTTTGGTATAAATGTAGTCCTCACTACGTTGTTCACTAAAATACCAGTATGCACTGCCGATAAATTCTGATTTCATACCATCTTGATAAGCACGCTCCCAAGGCATAAATACAAAGCGGGTCTCAATGCCATACAATGCGAAGACATCTTTGATCAAAGAAGCAACGCATCCTTGATGTTCTTTTGATTGATCAATATATGGTGGCCACTGGCCTGTGGTAATATGAACTCGTTTGGCAAGGGGCTTACTCTGTACATTGACACTTAACAGTAAAATCAGACTAAATATAAATTTCATAGAGTGGCTCATCAACGCTTTATTCTAAATATAGATAATCATCATAGATTTCGAAATAGGATCACGTATAAAAATGGAAACATTTTCGGATATTTACGCAAGAGCTTCAGCACGTAAAGGCTCAGAAAAAATATTAATGTCATTAATTGGTAACCCGTTATCGGCCGCTGAGTTAAGCACCATATCGGATGATGTGTGGTTAGAAGAGTTTACACGAAAGGTTTTTCAAAGTGGCTTCTACTGGTCTGTTATTAATGCAAAATGGCCGGGTTTTCGAGAAGTATTTTGGGATTTTAATATTGCTAAACTATTGATGATGTCGCCAGAAGTATTAGAACAAAAAGCGGCGGATGAACGTATTGTACGTAATTATAAGAAAGTACAGACCATCCCTGAGAATTGCTACATGATTTATGACGTGCAGCAGTCCACAGGCTCATTTTCCGAGTTTGTTGCACAGTGGCCTTCAGATAATATTATTGGCTTATGGGCATATTTAAAAAAGAACGGTGCAAGATTGGGCGGAAATACAGGGCCCTTTGCGTTGAGGGCGATGGGAAAAGACACTTTTTTGTTGAGTCGAGACGTAGAGGCATATTTACGTGCTCATGAGATCATCGAAGGGGGGCTGCAAAGTAAAAGGTCATTACAAGCTGCACAGGATTTTTTTAACGAATTGGTTGAGCAAAGTAACTGGTCATTACATGCTTTGAGCCAATTGGTGGCTTATAGTGTTGGCGATAACCTGCTTCCAGAGACAGGGGAATAATCATGACATTCTTAAATAGGTATGATGACATTAGCAAAGAATTTGCACCAGTCAGTAAACCCCGTAAGAGTTCGGCACCCTCTCTGTTGTTGTGGAATGAGGATTTAGCAAAGAAGCTTGCCATACCAGTGAGTCAAAACGATGCGTCGGAATTACTCAGTGGTAATACACTCCCCCTTGGCGTATCGCCTGTTGCCTTGGCTTATTCAGGCCATCAATTCGGACACTTTAATCCTACTTTAGGAGACGGACGAGCACATTTACTGGGGGCGTTTAGCGATCCTCAAGGTCAGCTGGTAGATATTCAGTTAAAAGGTTCTGGCAGAACACCCTTTTCTCGAGGAGGTGATGGGCTATGTGCTCTGGGCCCTGCGGTAAGAGAGTTTGTAATGAGCCAAGCCATTGCTGCTCTAGGTGTACCAACAACACAGAGCTTGGCGGTTGTGACCACGGGAGACTCTGTGTTTAGAGAGCAGACCGTTGCTGGCGCAGTGGTTAGTCGAGTGGCTAATAGTCATATTCGAGTTGGCTCATTTCAGTACTTGGCATTGAAAGATGATAAGCAGGGTATGCAAAACCTAATGGAGCATGCCATTACGTCCCATTACCCCGATATTACAGAAACAGGGGATGCGCGTGTTGTGGCGTTTTTGACTGCGGTATGCGAAAAGCAGATTGAGTTAGTGATTCATTGGTTAAGAGTCGGCTTTATTCACGGCGTGATGAATACCGACAACACTTTAGTGAGTGGTGACACCATTGATTACGGCCCGTGTGCGATGTTAGAGGCTTTTGACTTTAACCAAGTGTATAGCTCAATAGATAGACAGGGGCGCTATGCGTTTGGTAATCAACCAAATATCGCAAATTGGAATTGTGCACGTTTAGCTGAGTCATTATTGACGATTATGGAGTCAGAAGGGGACGCTGCGTTAAATATGCTAACGACTGCCATTGGTATGTTTTCAGATAAGTTTAATCAGGCTTACCAAGCCATGTGGGCAAGCAAACTAGGTATTTTAGAGTGGAATGAGTCAGATAGTGAACTTTTATCTGAGTTATTGGTGTTAATGAATGAACATAAGCTCGACTACACTAATACTTTTGCGGCGCTGACAAATTCTCTTTTAGCTGCATCGAGTGATTTGTTTAGGGTGCCTGAAGCGATAGAGGGATGGTATAAAAAATGGCAATTGCGCATTGTTGACAGTGATCTTACTAAAATTACAAAAGTTATGCGTTTTGCAAACCCTGCTGTTATACCCCGCAATCAGTTGGTTGAGCAGGTGATTGATCAGTTCACAGAGAGTGGAAGCAGTCAATTATTGACACAATGGTTAGGCGTTTTGAACAACCCTTACAACTACGAACAGCCCTCGAGTGAGTTTGTTGAACCGCTTTCTTCGGGCATCAATTACCATACTTTTTGTGGTACCTAATCGAATAGGATGTATATGGCACAGTTTCTGAGTTGGCAAGACATTAAACAACAAGTTCTAGCACATAAAAAATCATTGTTCATTGCACATATTATTGCCTTTTTTGCCGCATTGATCAGTGTGCCGATCCCATTAATGATGCCCTTACTTGTGGATGAGGTATTACTCGGTCATCCAGGCGCAGCGATCGATTTTTTAAATCAATTTTTGCCCGTATATTGGCAAGAACCTAGTGCTTATATCATTGTGGTATTAGTGGGAGTGATGTTTATGCGCCTCGGAGCATTAGTGCTCGGTGTGTTGCAATCCCGTCAATTTACTTTTATTGGTAAAGACATCAGTTTAAAAATTCGAGAGCGACTATTAAACCATCTTCCTGAGGTTCAGTTAAAGGAGTATGAGACACAAGGTGCTGGGGCGATCAGTTCACGATGTATTACCGATGTTGAAACCTTAGACACCTTTATTAGCCAGACTTTGTCACGGTTTTTAATTGGGTTACTGACCATTATTGGTACTGCTATTGTGTTATTTTGGATTGACTTTACTTTGGGTCTCATCATTTTATTATTGAATCCCGCTGTCATTTATTTTTCTCGGCAGTTTGGAAAAAGAATCAAACATTTAAAGAAAGATGAAAATGCAGCTTTTGAGGCGTTTCAAGCATCTTTGGTCGAAACCTTGGATGCGATAGCGCAGCTTAAAGCGGTACGCCGTGAAGGGGCATATTTTTCTCAGGTTAAAGAGGCTGCTGGAGACCTTAAGCATTATGCCATTCAGTCGCAGTGGAAGACGGATGCGGTTAGCCGGTTGAGCTTTACCGTATTTTTACTGGGCTTCGAGGTGTTTAGAGCAATCGCCATGCTCATGGTGGTGTTTGCTGATTTAACGGTTGGTCAGATCTTTGCTGTGTTTGGTTACTTGTGGTTTATGATGGGTCCAGTGCAAGAGTTATTGGGTATTCAGTATGCTTATTATGGGGCCTCTGCGGCGTTACAGAGGCTAAATCAAGTATTTGCTTTTGAAACAGAACGTGCAGCACCAGAAAAAACATCGACGGTATTTGTACAACATAGCATTGATATTCGCTTTGAAAATGTAAACTTTGGCTATCACAAAGACCAATCTGTGTTAAATGATGTTTCTCTCGATATTCCAGCGGGTAAAAAAGTGGCTGTCGTCGCGGTATCAGGTGGAGGAAAGTCTACATTGGTGCAGCTGTTATTAGGGCTTTATGAAAAGCAGTCAGGGCAAATTTATATTGCAGGCACTGCGATAGAAGACGTTGGTTATCATACGGTGCGAGAACACGTCGCAACCGTGCTACAGCAACCTATTTTGTTTAATGCGACAGTTCGAGAAAACCTCACCATGGGTAAAGAACACACTGAGGCGCAAATGTGGCAAGCGCTAAAAGTGGCTGAATTGGCTGATACCATCGATGCATTAGAAGAGCAACTTGAAGCAAAAGTAGGCCGCAATGGTGTACGTTTGTCAGGTGGTCAAAAGCAGCGTTTAGCAATCGCACGAATGGTGTTAGCAGACCCCAAAGTCGTTATTTTAGATGAAGCAACTTCAGCTTTGGATATAGAGACAGAGCGCAAAGTGCATCAAAACTTACAAGCATTTCTATCAAAACGAACGACGCTCATTATTGCTCATAGATTGAGTGCGATACAGCAAGCCGATCTTATATATGTGTTAGATGATGGCACTGTATCACAATCAGGCAATCATCAAGCTTTGTCACGTGAAACTGGATTGTACAGTACGTTATTTGGTCGGCAATTGGGCTAAATAACTAGGATAAAATTATCTTTAAATGTTAAGTACAGATTAAGAAATATTCTATTATTATAAAGCCAAATTCAGGGGCGATCTGCGCTCACAGTAATGATATATGGGAAGAAATGATGAAACTTAAATTGATTAGTTTAGCAATTGCAATAGCTGCCGCATCTACAGCACACGCAGGGGAGCAAAAAGAAGGAATACATTTGGGTGTATTTGGTGATTATTACGACGCTAGTTGGGAAAATACACGTGGCGCTGCCGTGGGTGGTGTTGACGTAGATAACTCTTCAGGCTGGGGGGCCGAGTTAGGCTATCGCTTCAATGATTATTGGAGTGCGCGCTTAGAGTATGCTGATATGGATTTTGATTTATCCGGCGCTGGCTCTGGTTCTCAAGACGGTGAACGCTATGGTATTGACGGACTATATCATTTTGACGGTGGTCCATTTTATGGTTTGTTTGGTTTCAAGTCTATAGAGGCATTTGAAAGTAATACGTTTGCTAATATCGGTGCGGGTTACCGTCATCACTTTAATGATCATTTATTTGTCAATGCTGAAACATCAATCTATCAAGGTCTTGAGCGTAGTTATATTGATGTTGGGGCCAAATTGGGCATAAACTACTTCTTTGGCACTGCGAAGCCGGCTGCAAAGGTAGAGCCAGCACCAGCACCTACTCCAGCGCCCATAGCGCAAGCAAAAGATTCGGATAAAGACGGCGTGTTAGACCCGCGAGATAAATGTGCGGATACGCCAATTGCGGATGCGGTTGATGCATACGGTTGTACTAAATATGTTAAAAAAGATGCAACCGTAAAACTGTTGGTCCGTTTCCCTCATAATAACTCTGCGGTATCGTCAGATTATTTAAGCGATATAGAGGACGTTGTTACTTTCTTACAACAACATAGTGATGCGTCAGTTGTATTAGAAGGCCATGCATCGATGGTTGGTGAAGCAAAATATAATCAGTGGCTATCTAAAAAGCGTGCAGATAAAGTTGCGAAAGAATTGATTCAGAAAGGGATAGATACTCAGCGTATTTCAACGGTTGGGTATGGTGAAGAACGACTGCTTAATACGGCTAATACGTTAGCCGCACATGCTGAAAACCGCCGCGTAGAAGCGACAATCGCTGTTACTGAACGTGTAAAAGTAAAACGTAATTAGTAATCGATTTACCTTTATAAAAATCAGCCTCTTGTAGGCTGGTTTTTTTGTTGTGGTCTTTTATTTATATTCGCACTCAGTAAATACTAAATGCTTGCTCAATTGATATCGCACTGTGATTTGTTTACCCACTGGGAGCTGAGTTGATAGTTGCTCGACAATCACAAAGTTCAGTTTATTGCTTGTAAAATTAATGAGCTTAACCGCATCGAATCCAAAAAATTTACCGACACTTGAATACAGTGCTTTATAAATACTTTCTTTGGCAGAAAAAATCAGTGTTAGCGGGTTTGCGATAGTTAATGAGAGCGAACTAAAAGTGCTATTTTCTTCTGGGTGTAATATTTGCTTTTGTAACTTTTGTTCTTGTTCATCACCCATAAAGCGTTCAACGTCAATACCAAGACCTTTGAGCTCTGTATCGCGAGCGCACATTGCAATGGCAATACCTTGGGTATGAGTAATACTGCCTTTAACACCTTCAGGCCATATTGGCGCGCGATCTTCCCCACTGAGAATTTGGACACCTTCAATATTAATGCGCTGCAAGGCATGTTTGGCGCAGATACGACCCGCTAAAAACTCAGCTTTACGCTTGGTGACTGCGTTATTCAGTTTGGCTGGAAAATCGATTTTATGCGTTGTAAATTGGCTGTCAGTATAATACTCATTAGTAAAGGCACAGCTGTAAAAGGCGTAAGGGAGTTGTGGTGTAAAAGTTAGGTCCTGAGGATAACTACATAGGGTATCCATATCGAATAATGTTCCTAAATTAATGGACACTGATATTTTTCAGTGTGATATCGCAACAAAGTGCATGAGAATGTATCATATTTGGTGATTAAATGAATAGTGGTCGAGAGAATGGATAAAATTGGAGATTGGCAAGATAGTCATATTGCTTACTTCGTAGCAAAGCACTTTGACTGCAGCGGTAAAGATATTGAATATTTACCATAGCATAGTGCTCAGGCGTGTTGAGCAATTGGAGTAACAGTTAAATACACCGTTATTTCACCGCCATGCTCGTGGCTATTAAAGTCACAGAGGCCGGTGATAAATTATTGCAGGTTGGGAAGGGAATTGATGATGTACTGGGGCAACTGCAACATTCAATCATCGCCGCCGATAGCACATTACAGGGACGCTTGTTATTTAAAATGGTGAGCGGGGCAATGGTAATGTTAAGTTGTACGTGTTTGTTATTCCAATAACATCCGTATGTTCAGCTCGAAATCATCTTAAAACAACAGAAGTTGCGATTAGAACATGGGCAAGCTCACTTTGCGATCCGGGCCTGAGTAAAGCCGATAGACTCTGATTATGTGGTGCAGCCACTTTGATCGCGCCGAGCGGGCTTGTATGCATCAGATGAGTATGTGGCTCGGTATGGCCTGTCAAACTCTGTTGCAGAATTGCCAAATCACTATTTTTTAGGAGGTGCAACTGGCTTTAATGAAACGGCGCCGTATTTCTCAGGGATAGATAAATCTATCGACTCAAAACAACTATGTGTGAGGGTCTCAGAGACAGCCGAGACTACAAGCGCAATATACCATGGGTTGGGCATTGGTGGCATGCAGTATGCTTTAGCCAAGTGCACTACTAATATGCAGCCAATACTGGGAAATGAGTTATATTAGCAGCTAGACTTCTGGCTCGTTACCCATGTCTCAGTCCACCGTACAGCTAGGGTAAAAGCGTTATATCTGGTATTCAAACACTACTTTTCAGCGGGATAAGTAGGGCGACACTTAACATGCTCTAATGGCACGTAGTTTTGTGTTTTGGGAAAGTACAAAACACATAAGTCGCCCCGTTTTTGTAGCTCGAATCGAGCGACACTTTCTTTATTTGTAACATAAATGGGGCTTTCTAAGGGACCTGCAAGGTTTGAAGTTTGCTCTATCAATAACGCACTATTAGTTGAAAAAACATTGTCAGCTAGGCGAGGAGCAACGCCGCCTTTTAATTGTACGATGGCACTTTGTAGTTCCGCTTTCATCATTGCCGTTGGATGTTTTATAGTTGCAAGAATCGGTGCGGGTGGCGCTGTTTGCTCACACCCAACACTAAAAAATAGTATGCTTATTAGCCATATTTTGCGTTGTGATTTGCGCATCAGTTTGGCTCTTCAATATCAATAAATAGTGTGCCATTGTTTGCGGAATTTTGCGGAATTTTTAGGGCAACTCCCACGCTGATGTAATCTGATATTTCATAATTTGAGGGGCGACTTTGCACGACCTCGGGGCAGTTTCCGGTCTTAATATGCTCAAGTGCTGCTTTTAATTGTCCTTCTTGAGGATCCCCAAGCGCATGAGCGAAGTCATCATTGACAGCGCAGCCGCTAACATTACTTGTTAGGCCGAGCTCACCCGAATTCCCTGCAGCGTCAACCGGGGTAAATCCGTCGGAATACGCCCCAAAGTTCTTTGCGTTAGCACTGGTGAACTGAATGGTGTAATAGACTTGACCACAGTTTGGGGCAGGTGAAAAACCATAAGGTTTGCCGCAGGTTGGAGTTCCAATTAAAACCACATTTAAATCAATGCCGCGCAATCCATTAATGATGAGCTCACTGGCAGAGCAAGTGTTTTCGGTACTGAGAATGTATACGGTGTTTAAACTGGTACTCGGTAAAATAGTATCGGTATATTGCAGGGTATCCCAATTAATTTCTTGGTTTCTAAACGTGACATTTCGGTTGTTCGCCGACAACTTGTCATTGTATATCGTCTGACTAAATACTTTGGGGCTGCTCGTCTGTGTATCTGTATTACTGGGTCCTGCGATCATATAGCCTAGTTGGGCTGCCATCTCTACCAATCCGCCACCATTATAACGCATATCGAGTACTAAGGCCTCTGCTCCTGCACTTTGAAATTGCTTAAACGCAGTGATAAGGCCGCTTTGCCCAGCACTAATGAATTGATTAAATTGCACATAGCCGACCGTTTTACCGTTTACATTAAATGTTTGTGCGTTTTGCACTGGTGTTAGTACTATATCGCCCGCTGTGACGGTAGCGACTACGGGGTCAGGTTGGCCTTCACGTGCGAGCGTAAATGTATGGGTACTGCCACTTGTTGGATTTAAACCCTGCAAGAGTGCTTCTGTATCACTTGAGTTAATACTCACCCCATTAATGGCAGTGATTGTGTCACCGCGTTTAAATCCTGCAATTTCTGCCGGTGAATTATCTTGTGTATATGCGACTCGATATACTCTTGGTGGTGTACTACTAATTGTCGACCAGCGGACGCCAAACCCTGATGATACACCTGACTGTGATTCTTTTTTATAATCTTCGTAGCTTTGGGTGAAATGAAAGTTGTCTTTTTTATTCCCAGATGGTGTCGTTTGGAAGGTTTTTAAAACATTAAAGTATTGCGCTACACTCTCAGCGTCACTTGGGTTAGTGTCTTCAACTTCGTCATACCATAGATATGTTTCATGGGTTAAAGAACGTAGCCACATTTTTTCATGCGCGACACTGCCTTGTTTGTCTGGGTAAGCCATGTTTTCAAAAGGGTCCAAGCCTGTTCGAGGGTTGGCGCAATAATTTGCAAAAGTCTCTGCTGGCTGAAACTGGGCAGCTTGCCAAGTAGTATCAGGTGGTGTTGCATCATTTGTTGCATTATTGCTTGTGTTTGTACTACTGCCACTACCTCCACCACATCCGGTTAATAATATTATTGAAATACCTAATATTGAGGTGATAGGTGAGGTAGTACGAGTGAACATTGACAATTCCTCTAATGGATATGAACGGCTACATGTATAGAAATTAGCAACTAATATGCGCAATAGCAACTATATTAGCCTGCTGGTAAGCCATTACATTTTAGTTTAAAGAGATAACCAATAATTGAAAAGCTTGGTCTGCTTTGCGGAAATTTTCAGCTGATATGTGTCTCTCATGTGAAAATAGGCTTGAGCTATGTCTTTTCGGGCTGATTTAGGTGGATGAATGATGCGTTTTTTAAAATTGATTCTCACTTGGCATTGTCCGTGTTGCAATGGAGTATGCGGTAAGAGTCCAAAGCGATAGTTTGATCGGTCGCCGTTTATTTCACCTATTGCCGGTGCAAGGTTACGTACGTCCGCTTCCATTTTCCTAAATAATGGGCTGGTTTTTCTGCAGTTTTTTCGGCCGCCATGTTGCCAGCATTGTAGTTGATGACCAAACTCCCAAGCAGAGACAATATGTTCCCACTCAATACGCGTTGTTCTGCTATTTATTTTACCTGCATGGGTTACTGGGCGACGAGGAACATACCCACAAGAGCGAGCATCGGGGCGGAGCTTTTTGCCTGTTTTTATAATTTTACAGCCACAATAAAGTGTTCGTTGGTTTTTCGTTATGGTTTTTGTGAGGTATCTCTTGGCTTGGTAAAAGCTGTTAAACTCTTTTGCATAGCTAGGCAAAGTCAATAAAGCTGCATATAACACAATAATAAAGTGCATTTCTCTCACAGTATGTGGACATCAGAAATGCAATTATATCAATAAAGGTTATAGCAGTTGATTGCTTTTTTTCTTTTACGCTATGGGGGAGATTGTAACAGTATTCCTGAAGGCAAGATAATACACCAAACGAGACAAAACTAATGAGTAGCTGGTTATTGAGGTCATTAGGGGGACTGTGACCACCATTACCCCATCAAGTATTTGAATTTGGTGTTGGTATCCTAACCATTTATGTACTTTGCGTACGGGTTAAAACCAGCGTTTGTTCATGACTATGTGAGTTTAAGTATAAAAGAGGAGCAGTTTCTCCCTATTCTGTAAGCTGTTACTGCGTTAAATTGTCGCAGTGTGAGTTTGTTATAGCCAGCATGGTGTTACTTGGTTACACTTTACTATGAAGCTACGTTCATCATCATATTACATAAGGTAAATCAGAAAACATGTCAGACATTCAGTTCTTAAATGTAGACCTCGAGTTAGAATCTAAACATGACATAAGCGCATTAATTAATGATTTGAAAAAGAATGCCATGATTTTGCATTATGACAAAGACGAATATCGTCAATTAGCAAGAATTGAAGCCAATACTGACGTGACGAGCCCAGATAAAGCAATTAATCATTTATGTGAATTGATAGAATCTTGTTCTAAAGCTGGATTGAAACAATGGTTATCTTGTTCGAAGCGTACCTTTGATATAGGTTTTCATTCAGGTACTTCACCCAAATGCTATTCACAAGCATTACATGCGGATACGCTGTTACGTATTTCTGCTATTGGCGCAGGGATGGAGATCACACTTTACCCAATTGAATAACGACGTGTCATCCGAGTAGGTTTAGCTCCTTGCTAGACCTTTAACTCTATTAACTTTGTATTAAAAGTTCTATTTTAACTATATGATTTAAAATTAATTTAATTTTTTGTTTTTTATTCTTACGTTCTTTATTGTTAATTTTAAATTAAATTTGTTGATCTTTTTTGTTGTAAGTTTTATCTTCTGTATTCAATACACGCGGATAACTTACAGGATAGGAAGATGAAATTACTAAAAAGAATAATACTCCCCACCTTAATCACGGTAGCGGGTGTACATGCTCATGCACAATCAGTGCAGCAAGAGCGAGTAACAGAGACATTTAATGAGTTGGATATATTCTCCTCAGAAGAGTATCAAGTTGTTGATATAAAAAAACAAGTAGCAAAAACCGTCGCGGGTCAGATACAAATACTTTCGCCTCAGCTACAAACAATGATGAGTGCTCAGCGTTTAGCAGTTCCGTTAGAAGCAAGCTTAATGTCAGGCCGTGCAGCAGAACAAGTGAATGTTGCATCAAGCTATACGAGAATGCTGAAGGGTTTAAATGTTAGCAATAATGCAATTTATCAGCTGAGGTTGGCTGACAGCGCCATGTTAGAGCGTTGGGGTAAGGGTGAACAACCTTTGATTGCATTTGCACCCAAAGGTGATGATGCGTCATGGTTTTATATTGAAGCGTACGACCAGGATGGCAATATTCAGTTATTAGATGCACACACAATGCCATCACAGCCGGTGCTCATTGTGGAAGTCGATACACGAAAAAGCGCACGAGAAGGCTTTGCTATCATGCGTAATATATTTGCACAAGGCCGGCAACCAAGTGCTAATCAAGCAATTGAATCATCTGTAAATGAGACTGAGGTGTTATCTACAAGTAACTTACAGCGTATTCGACTGAATGATGATAAAGAACCTTGGATACTAGGTAATGCAGAAGTGTACGCCGTAGTAACCGGTGTTAGCCCAACGAGGGATGAACCAATACTTGATATTGTTGATATGCCGTATCTTGACAGTGACGGACGTGACTATACGCCAAACCAAACCTTGATCCACTGGAACCGTTATCGTTGGCAAGCGGCGGATGTATTACTCATGGAGCAAGATGATAATACCAATTATCAAACCTTAGCGACGACTTTTTTAGATATTGTGACACAAGCCATGCGCGCGATCCCCGATCCGAATGTACAAGGTTATGCGATTATTCCACAATTAACGAATCAATTGATCAAGGCGATGCCTGCCCATTGGTTTAGTAATGATGATGATTATGTTGATGTGTTTTATACGTTATTTGAAGGTCAGAATTATACTAATTACATGGGTGCAAGTGGTAATGCAAAGGTAACGATAAAGCCACTGGATATTAACCCAAGATAATAGAGTTCCCCGTTAAGTCGGTTACGGCCTAATGGACTAGGCCGTTTTTTTTATTAAGGGTGCAGGTTATTAAAGTCTGCACCCTATTTACTACCAAATTTGGGAAACAAATTCGGGGTGATCAACGTAAGGGTTACGATTGCCTTGAAACTCATAGGCAGCTTGGTTTCTTGCTTTTTCTAAAGCGTCAACAGGATCAAGTTGATGCCAACGCAGTAACATGGCGATTACCCAAGGTTCAAAAACACGAGCGCTACTACCATCTAATACTGCGTTACTATAGGTGGTATTATTCTGCCAATTGCCAATGCTACTTTCATAGCGTGTTGCCATATAAAAGTATACACGCGCAAAGTCTCCTTTGAATTCATCGATTGGCTCGAATACCGTACCATTATAATTTAGCGTGCTGACCGGTGATCCTACTCGGCTGCCATTTGTTGACGTAAAGCTGGCTGAGCTGACTTCACCGAATGGAAAGTTACTCCGTTTTGAGTTGACGAATCCGTCACTTGCAAAAATATGATGAATATCAGAGTTCATTGGCTCAACCTTGCCACCAAACCAACTTTTAGGGAAAGAGTGTTCACGGTTGTAGCAGTCGCTTTCTCCACGGTATGCACCACATTGATCTGATACAGCCACAAAATTGTAGTCGTCAGTTGAGCTTGGTTTTTCTGAATACCTATCTAGAACGGAATTATCGTTTTCAAAATAAATATCACGTTCAGAACGGTCGATAAATTGCCAAATGGCACTGTAACCCTGAGAGTTATGTGCTTTGATGATGTTATGCAATTGTGTTTTGAGCGCATACCCGGTTAGCCCCATCGCTGATGCGTAATAATCACCCGGAGTACCACCGCCATTATCGCCACCATCACTGCCTAAGGTAAAGCGATGAGTTTTTTGATTCGTAAATGAAGAACCTTGTGCGATAGTTTGATTATTATGCGTCAATAAATATGATCCGTTGCCAAATTCGCAACAAATACCATCACCATAACTGTCAAAAATAACAAAGCTGTATGTTCCATCGGCAACGCACAGTGTTTCTACGTGCGTTGTGTTGTTCGAAAAGTCAGCGCCGCTGGCTATGGTATTTCCTTGGTCAGTATTAAGCTGCCAACTGGTTTCACTGGCGTATTTATCTGTAGTTAGTTTGAATGTTACGGGGTTTTTAGTACATGAAGTCGGCGGTGGTGTGGTGGGCGGAAGTGGATCTGACGGTTGAAAGTTATCAAGATAAACGACTTCACTACCATCAAAGCCACTCACATCGTAAAAGCGCAACCCGACGTTAATTATTTTATTGGTGCTTGCAGTATATTGGTGACTGATTTGTTGCCATTGCTGTGTGATGTAAGGATCAGAGTAATTTTGGTAGCCATCGACGATCAGTCGTGCTTTAACCTTGCCTTCTGTATGGTACACCCACGTATTAAAATCATAAGTTTGTCCAGCTTGAACCGAGATGGATTGTAATAGGTCTGTATTACTTTGTGCTGCTGTGTTTACTGTTATTTGAGCGGATGACATACCACTTTTAACTGTGGCGGTGTTTTTGGCTACTGTGATGCCACCATCAATGGTACTCCACTGTGTAGGTTTACCTTGTTGCCAAGACTCGAAGTTGCCGTTCGCTACCTGTGCAATAGCGTGACTATGTATTGTTAATCCGAGCGTGGCCACTACGATAGTTCGTGCTGCTTTATTCCCGTGTTTCATTATTTTTCTCTATTTTTTGTTTAAAGAATTATTGTTTTATTAAAGTTAAACAAGATCATTTTTTATACAGAGCTTGTTGGGTATATGTTAACTTTAGAGTTGTTAAATTTAAAACAATTCTTTTAAGCTGTTTTTGTTGGATTTTCTCTCTATCAATAACTAAATGGAATAACAAAGCAGATCTTCGTCTTTTTCTTAGTGCCAGAGATGCGTATGCTTTCAACTTATAAATCCTTACGTCCTGTAAGGGCGTTGTAGAAGAACAATCTTTTAGGGTTACGGGGAATTTTCAATGTTGTTAAGTCAACTTAGTGCTGCGGCAAGCCCGCTTACACAAGAGCAAGTGCAAAAGCTACAAGGTTTAGTTGCGGAACTAAACCCGATTCAACAAGCATGGGTAAGTGGTTATTTGGCTGCCAATGCAAACACCGCGGCATTAAGTGGCACTGTAGGTCAACCGGCTGTACCTGCTGGCGATGCTGCACCGTTAACTATTTTATATGGCTCGCAAACGGGTAACGCAAAGGGTGTTGCTAACCAGTTAAAAGAGCAAGCGGAATCGAGAGGCTTAACAGTTAAGCTTATCAGTATGTCTGATTATAAAACGTCGGCTCTGAAAAAAGAAAAGTTTTTGGTGGTGGCGGTCTCCACTTATGGTGAGGGCGAGCCTCCAGAGGATGCTGAATCATTATATGAATTTATTGCGGGTAAAAAAGCCCCTAAATTAGACGGTACCCAAGTAGCAGTGATTGGCCTAGGTGATTCAAGCTACGAATTCTTTTGCCAGACAGCCATTGATTTTGAAGAACGATTGGTAAAGTTAGGTGCTGAAATAGCGTATCCACGAGCTGATTTAGACGTCGATTATGAAGATGAAGCGCAAGCGTGGATCACTGGCGCGTTGGATGTTTTTGAACCGCAATTAAAAGCACAGCAAAGTGCAGGTGCAAATGTAGTCAGCATGCCATTTGGTGCACCCGTTGCAGCAGCCAGTCAATATACAAAGCAAAACCCATTTGCAGCTGAGTTATCCATCGTGCAAAAAATTACTGGCCGTGACTCTAGTAAAGATGTACGCCATGTAGAAATTTCATTAGAAGGTTCAGATATTACTTATACACCGGGTGATTCATTGGGTGTCTATTTCTTAAATGATGAAGAACAAGTTGAAGCAGTATTGGCTGCGTTAAATATCACAGCCGATGAACAAGTGATACTCGGTAAAGAAACGCTTGATATTCGTACTGCATTAATCGAAAAGCTTGAGCTGACACAGTCATACCCAAGCTTTGTAGAGAAGTATGGCCAAGCTGCGAATAATGCACAATTGTTGGCACTGGTGGAAGATAAAGCGGCAATGCGTGAATATATCGAAGCACGTCAGGTATTTGATATTATTTTACAAAATCCGGCCAATATTACGGCACAAGCCTTAGCTGATAGCTGCCGTAAGCTACAAGCGCGTTTGTATTCAATCGCCTCAAGCCAAGCAGAAGTGGAAGAAGAAGTACACTTAACGGTGGGTTTAGTTGAATTTGAAGCGTTTGGTGAACAGCACTTTGGTGGCTGCTCTGGGTATTTAGCGCAAAGAGCGGAAGAAGGGGTCAGCGTAAAGGTCTTTAGCGAGCATAATGACAACTTCCGTTTGCCGAGCGATGATGCAACGCCTGTTATTATGGTGGGTCCTGGCACGGGTATTGCGCCATTTAGAGCTTTTTTACAAGAGCGAGATGCGCGAGAAGCGCAAGGTGAAAACTGGTTGTTTTTTGGTAACCCTAACTTCACTCAAGATTTCCTGTATCAAGTGGAATTACAAGGCTATGTAAAATCAGGATTGTTAACCCACATCGATTTAGCATTTAGTCGTGACCAAGCTGAGAAGATTTATGTACAAGACCGATTGCGTGAAAAAGGCGCGGCGGTGTTTGCTTGGCTAGAAAAAGGGGCACATTTTTATGTGTGTGGCGATGCGAACCGCATGGCCAAAGATGTTCATCAAGCCCTTGTGGATATTGTTAAAGCACATGGTGGTAAAGATGATGAGCAGGCAGAGTTATATCTAAAAGAGTTGCGTAGTGCAAACCGCTACCAAAAAGACGTCTATTAATCGGTGCGTGTGCTTATATACCCTGCGATGCGCGTAGGGTATACCGTCAAAGTAAAGTATTTAGGAATTCATCAATGAGCAAGCCCAATAGTAAGCATGATCAAAACGTTAAGTTTGCAGATAACGAGCGTTTAAAAACACAAAGTAATCATTTACGCGGCACAATCACTGAAGACTTATCTGATCCACTGACCGGTGGTTTTACAGCAGATAACTTCCAATTGATCCGTTTCCACGGTATGTATCAGCAAGACGACCGTGATATTCGTCCAGAGCGGACTAAGCAAAAGCTAGAGCCGTTGCATAATGTGATGCTTAGAGCGCGTATGCCTGGCGGTATTATCAAGCCAGAGCAGTGGCTCGCAGTAGATAAGTTTGCGGGTGACAAAACCATGTATGGCAGTATTCGTTTAACGACGCGTCAAACGTTTCAGTTTCATGGCGTATTAAAGCCAAATATTAAAGAAATGCACCTCACGCTACATGATGTAGGCATTGACTCAATTGCAACTGCCGGTGACGTTAACCGTAATGTGCTGTGTACCACTAACCCTGTAGAGTCAGCGCTTCACCAAGAAGCTTACGAGTGGGCAGCAAAGATTTCAGAGCACTTACTGCCAAAAACACGTGCTTATTTAGAAATTTGGTTAAATGGTGAGCGTAAAGACACTACGGATATCGAGCCAATTTTAGGATCTACTTATTTACCGCGTAAGTTTAAAACAACAGTGACCATTCCACCGAATAACGAGGTAGATGTGCATGCTAATGATTTGAACTTTGTGGCGATTGAGGAAGGCGGAAAGCTCATTGGTTTTAATGTGTTAGTAGGCGGTGGCCTAGCTATGACGCACGGTGATGTGAATACTTATCCTCGTAAAGCCGATGATTTTGGCTTTATTCCGTTAGAGCATACACTTCAGATTGCTGAGCACGTTGTATCGGTACAACGTGATTGGGGTAACCGTGTTAATCGTAAAAATGCGAAGACGAAATATACCCTAGATACCTTTGGCATTGATGAGTTTAAAGCTGAAGTCGAAAAACGCGCGGGTGTTAAGTTTGCCGATAGCCGACCTTATGAATTCACGCATCGCGGCGACCGCATCGGCTGGGTTGAAGGTATTGATGGTAAACATCATCTCACCCTATTCATTCAAAATGGCCGTATTTTAGATTACCCAGATAAAGCGCTAAAAACGGGGTGCCGCAAGATAGCTGAAATTCACCAAGGTGACTTCCGTATGACGGCGAATCAAAACTTGATTGTTGCGGGTGTACCGACTGAGCAAAAAACGGAAATTGAAAAAATAGCCCGTGAACATGGTTTGATTGACGATGCAGATACGGAGCAACGTAAAAACTCTATGGCGTGTGTGTCATTACCAACATGTCCACTTGCGATGGCTGAAGCTGAACGTTATTTACCTGATTTAGTTACTAAAGTTGAGCAATTGCTGATAAAGCATGAAGTGGCAAATGACAGCATCATATTACGTGTCGTGGGTTGCCCGAATGGCTGTGGCCGCGCGCTATTAGCTGAAGTTGGTTTAGTCGGAAAAGGCCCAGGTAAATACAATGTGTATTTAGGTGGTAACAAACAAGGAACTCGTGTTCCGAAGTTGTATTTAGAAAATGTAGGCGAAGATGTGTATTTACCTGCCCTAGATACCTTAATCGGTCAGTGGGTAAATGAGCGTGAGCAAGATGAATGCTTTGGGGACTTTGTGATCCGCAAAGGCGTTGTGTCTGAAGTAAAAGTCTCAAAAACAGACTTCCACGCTTAAACAAATGGGATATTGGCAGGGCAACCTGCCAACTTTAGGAATAAGCATGAGTGACTATAAAAATATATTACAGTTAAGTGGCGATGAGCAGCGTCATTTATTAGCACAAGCAAATGATTTACTGTTGCCAATGACACCGCAACAGCGGGTGGCTTGGGCTTTAGAAAATTTGCCGACCAATGCATTTTTATCGTCTAGCTTTGGTATTCAAGCCGCGGTAATGCTGCATTTGGTAACGCAAGAAAAAGCAGATATTCCTGTGGTACTCACTGATACTGGCTATCTTTTTCCTGAAACATATCAGTTTGTTGATTACTTAACGGAACGGTTAAGCTTAAATTTGCAGGTGTATCGCTCTAATTTTAGTCCTGCATGGCAAGAAGCCAAATATGGTAAGTTATGGGAACTTGGTGAAGAAGGAATTAAGCAATATAACACGCTTAATAAAGTAGAGCCGATGACCAGAGCGTTAAAAGAGCATCAGGTAGGTACATGGTTTAGTGGCCTGCGTAGAGATCAGTCCTCGACACGTGCTGACAAGAAAATAGTGGAAATTAGCCGTGGTACGGTCAAGGTTTATCCTATTATTGAGTGGAATAACCGCGATGTTTATCAATATTTGACTAAGCATGACTTACCTTATCACCCACTTTGGGAGCAAGGTTATGTATCGATGGGCGATGTGCATACCACTCGCAAACTTGAACCAGGTATGACGGAAGAAGAAACACGTTTTTTTGGATTGAACCGTGAATGTGGCTTACATATTGACGGTGACGGTATTTAACCGTTCTCCAGTGTCAGATACCCTTTACAAGCACAACTTTTGTTGTGCTTTTTTTATGTTCATCCTCTGTGTATGATGCAGTGTTAAGGACTAAAATGACAGAAGTACACGAAGGAGTGAATGATGAAAGCTGCAACCTATATGATGATTATGATCATGCTGATTGGTGTAGGATCTTTGTTTGTGCTGAAACGACCAGACGGCAAGACTTGGCTCAGCGTAGATAATGTTATCAATAAAATTGAGGCCGGTACTGGTGATGTGTTGAGTCAATCTAAGTGGGCAATTGAGAAATCCGTAGCTGAGGCGCGCGCATTAGTGGATGAGCAAGGCTCAGTCCAAGCGCAGCCTGTTATTTATAAATGGCGTGACGCGCAAGGCAATTGGATTTATTCTGACAAGCCCAATGCCAATGGTGATAGCCAGCAACATACATTAGACCCAAGTAAGGTGACGATGATGGCTGCTGAGGATACTGCTATTTTACAGACGCTGGCGACCAACAAAAGTGTTGGCGAGTCTGGGCAAGGCATACCGTCTGCACTTAACCCGAGTGCAGTTAAAAAGCTCATGGAAGATGCTAAAAATGTCCAAAAACTAATGGACGATAGGGCTAAAACGATTGATGAGGCGGTTGGGGGAGGATCATAGGGCAAGAGGATGTATGTACTCAGCGATAGCGAGGCTGGCCGTTAGTCCTGGAGACTCTATGCCAAAGAGGTTTATTAAACCCTGACAACCGTGGGTATCAGATGTCTGAATCGTAAAGTCTTGCGTACCAGAAAGGGAGGTTTTGGCTCTAATTCCCGCATAAGCACTCTGTAGTTTCGCCTCATCAAGTGCTGGCCAATACTGTTTAATGGCGTGTACAAACTTATTTTTCTCGTGGTCATCTATATGATAATTAAGCGAAGATATAAATTGTGTGTCAGGGCCAAATCGAAGCTGTCCAGCAAGGTCTAGAGTGGCGTGAATACCTAACCCATGTTGTTCAGGCACAGGATAGACTAAATGTGTAAATGGATGCTGCCCTTGGTAGCTAAAATATTGCCCTCGACAATAATGAAGTTCAGGAATAAAAGACGCATCTATACCCTCTATCAGCGCGGCATTACGCTGTGCAAATAAGCCCCCAGCATTGATTAAATTACGACATTGTAACTGGAAAGGTTCGCCATCACAGTTTAATTCAACAATGTAGCCGTCTTGCACCCGCTGTGCACCTAAAAACTGGGTGTTGGCGACATAGTGTCCTTGGTTTTGCTCAAGTTTTGTTAGTAATGAGCGCATAAATTGATGGCTATCTATGATCCCTGTGGAAGGGGAGTAGAGGGCTTCAGTAGCCTGTATTTCTGGTGCGTAATGCTGAATATGTGAATGAGAGACGCGCTTTAAGTCTGTCACACCATTTAGTTGGGCTTGGCATTCGATTTGGTACAGTGTTTCGGCCTCACCGGCGGTTTTTGCAGTCAGTATTTTACCTATTTTCAGGTAGGGCACATGGTATTTATCGCAATGCTGATATAGCAAGGCTTTTCCCCTCACACAGAGTTGTGCCTTTAAAGTGTCAGTAGGGTAGTAAAGACCCGCATGGATAACCTCACTGTTTCTACTGCTACTGTGTTCACCAAATTGCGCGTTTTGTTCAATGAGTAATACGTCTTGATTTTCACTGTACTTAGCAGCAATCGCCATACCAACGACCCCAGCCCCCACAACGACGGTGTCTAACTTTTCCATAGCGTCTTCCCATAGCACGGCTTAAGCATTCATTAATCGATATAGTAACAAATGCTCATCTAGTCAGTCACGTTACGTACACCGGTGAATATGAATACTGTCCGTGAATTGAGATTTATAGACTAAAATTACGAGATATAATCAATAATGATGAAGAGGGAGGTGAGGTATTTACTCTACATAGCTTGGTTTATTTTTGGGCTTCAGGAGAGTACTGCTCAGCCAATAAAGACTGTGGTTGGCGGGCATAATCAATGGCCACCTTATATACTTGAAGATGGCTCTGGGCTGGTTAAAGATGTGGTGACAGCCGCTTTGCGGTGCAAGATATCCACTTTGAAAAGCAGGTTGCCCCTGTTAGTCGAATGATGCGTTTGTTAGAGCAAGGCGCGGTTGATGTGGTACCCGCATTGTGGTCGACTGAGCAACGTTCAAACACTTTGTTATTTATTGAACCATATTTTACTAATGAAATGGTGGTGGTTCATTATGGTGATAACACATTGAGTTTTTCAGGTGCCAGAAGTTTGCGCTTTTTAAGCATGAGTGTCATTCGTGGATATGGTTATTATGATTTTTTAAGTTCAATTGAAGGGTTAGAATTGATCCCCTTATCGAGTTTACAAGCATGCCTAGAGCTGGTGGAAAAACGAAGAGCTGATGTTGCAGTTGCGGATCTATGGGCTGCCAAATATCACTTTAAAACATACCCTAACCTAAAAACATTGGCCGTATTAAAGCCCGCTTTAATTTTTTGGCCTTTACATATAGGAACATTAAAAACACATCCTCAAGGTCAGGAGATTATTCAGCAATTCAATTTAGGTTTGGCTAAAATAAAAAGCAATGGTCTCCATGAACGGCTAATTACGACGCATTTTGGCCACTTCTAGCAACCACCGCTGCGGTCATCCTTGATATACAACACAATTGATTTTGAGCATTGACGACTTTTACTTCCCAGACAGAGGAGCGTTTGCCGATGTGTAATGCACGCGCTGTTGCGGTCAACATACCATTTCGGGAAGCTTTGAGGTGGTTGGCATTGATCTCTTGGCCGACACAATAAAATCGTTCGAAATCGATAACAAAGTTGGCCGCATAGCTTGCCACTGTCTCAGCAAGAGCAACATTCGCACCACCATGCACCAAACCAATAGGGTTGTGGTGATGCGGTGTCGCGGGCATCGTTGCAACCAGGTAGTCGTCTCCGATTTCCTTGATTTGAATATTGAGGGTTTTCATTAGAGAGCCTTGGCCATGTAAGCCTTTATCTAACTCATTGCAAAACTCTAATGTCACAGGGCGGAACCAAATAGACATATTACTTCCTTTGTATAAGCTGAGTGGACTTTATATCATTGTCCGCGGCAAATGGGCAATAGTGGAAAGGTAAACACTATTGCTCAACAAAGTATCGAATAGGAGCTCATTAAAATGATGGTCGCGTGTCTTGTTTAGCCAAACGAGATCGGTTTTCTTCCTGTATCTGCATCTTTTCTGTTTTTTCGATTCCGATTACGTTTTTTCTTTTTTTCTGGTTCAGTAGGCTCAGGAGTAGATTCAGTTCTTTGAACTGGTATAGCGTCGGGCGAGAGCGTGAGTAGGTAATCATCGCCATCGAAGTGTAAATTATCGCCAGAGTACATTTTTTTACGCTTAACGGTACAAATTGCATCGTTGACGGCAATGTAGCCTTCGCCAATGAGCATTTTTGCTTGTCCACCAGTCTCAACAAGATCAAGCACTTTGAGTAAATTACATAGCTCAATCGGCTCTTCTTCTAGCTCTACTTCAATATAGTCAATCGGTTCATTAGACATTTACACAGCTCCTATTCAATTTGCGACAGTATACCGCTGGATACGGTGGGTCACGAAACTTTTTATCTGTTTTTGTGGTCTTTAACTTAAATGCCGTAATTGTTGTGTATCTTGCTATACAACTGGATTAGGTGCCAGAGCGTATTGCGTTATGTTATGAGGGTTAAATCATTATGGGTATTCGTTCAACGTTAAAGAAAGAGTTGATGAATTTAGATGCGACAGATCTGATGACCGCAGATGATGTGCGTAATTATTTAAAATTACACTTTGCTCGCGTTAAAAATAAAAGTGTACAAAGCTTTAATTTAATCTCACATTTCAATGAATATCACAGCCAAATTGTGTCTGGGGCACCAACGAAGAAAGTCACACTTAATTATACTCGACATCGTTTATTTAAGGATGTGCTGTACCCAAAAAAATCAGTCCAGCAATGGGCTAAGCAGCATGATCTCGACGGTTAAATCACGCGCACTCACTTGAACTTAGTGACTTTGTTACTGTTTTTGATATCATGGATTACATTTGTAATTTATAGTGTCACAAAACAGGTTAAATATGAAAGTGTTATTAGGAAAAATGGGGCTCGTTATGTGGCTACTTTTTTGCATCGGTTGTCACGCTCCTAAAATGCATGTTTTCTATAGTGGACTCGATAAAGCTCAATGGGTTGAATTGACTAAGAAGCTCGACCGTGAGGGGTTCACTTATCTGCCGAACTCGCATTTAGGAGGCACAGAATATCGTCACCCGACATTGGTATATTTCCCAAGCGATCTCACTACGGAATTTGTAGAGAAGTTAACCGTTGTGGTAAAGTCGTTGGGGTTTGAGAGGTTAGATGTAAACGTCTTTAATCGCCATAAACACTTTTATTCTAAAGGAAACTTAGGGTTATATTTTCCAATCCAGAATAAGCAAACGGCTTTCCCTAATTTATTATATTCGGCTGATTGTGACTACGCAGATAGTCGCCTAACTTTATTAGCAAGTGGTCGATGGCGCGCATTTAGCCGAGATATTTCCCCTTATATTGAAGGAAAGTGGCAGTATCATGCGCCCTATTTGACGCTGATTTATGCAGGCACACATGGTGAGTTTCAGCAGGTTTATGAAGCACAGCAGCATCAGGTGATCACGTTACAAGGGCCTAAAAAGGCAACAACTTATCAAGTCTTAGGGCATAACTCATATCCCCTTGCCCTGTTTAATTGTAACCTTCAAATCATTTTCGCTGAGTAGCTTGTTAAGACTTTGGTAAGCTTTTTGTAGCGAGTTCTAACAGTGGTAAGCTTTGTTTAACCGCGGTAATATTGGGTTTAAACGGTATCGTCGTATTATCTACTTGAGTGATCACTGGGTATTCTGCTAATGAGTTCGCATAGACACTTTGTGTTTCTGGGGTCAGTAAAAATGCAATAAACATTTGCGCATGTTTTTTATTAGGAGCATGTTTTGCAATCGCAGCGGTTGTTGTGGAAATGGGCGTACTGCCATTTGCTGTGAGCATATAATGAATATTAAGTTTATTGGCAAGATCACGATCACGTTTATTATTTGATTGCTTCATCATGGTCCAATAATAATGATTAGCCAGTGCAAACTGACATTGGCCCCGAGCAAGTGCGCGCAGTTGATCTCTATCTCCACCGGTTGGTCGTTTTGCCAGCAAGGTATTTGCAGTCGGTAGCCAAGCAATATCAGATTTCGCATTGGTTGCAAACAAAGAAGCAGCGAGCATTTTATTATAACTATGTTGCCACTCTCGGACACAAAAAGTACCCTTATATTGTTCTTGAGTTAGAGAGCCATAGTGTATTGGTGGGGTGAGTTTTGCACCTTTTCGACTAAATAGAGCACGAGTGCGCATTGAAATACTTACCCACATACCTTCATCATCTTTTAACTCATTTGGGATATGCTCCCACTGTGACAATTCGGGTATGGGCTGTAATAGACTCTTGTGATCATGGAGTTGAATGAGGTCAGAGCTTAGTACGACATCAGCCAAAGAGCTATCACCATCTTGCTTTAACCGTGAAAGCAGATGTTTGGATTTACCATTAACGACGTTCACTTTTATGTTGTGCTGTGCTTCAAATTTTTTGATCACAGGCTCTATCAGTTCATATTTACGAAATGAATAGACATTTAAATGTGCTGACTGGGCAAATATTGGTGTACTTTGTATCAATATAAGGGAATAAAGTAAAAGTTTGCTTTTCTTCATTGTAAATAAGAACTATTATCAGGTGTGTATAGAATACAACGTCAATTACATATGTCTATAGTTACGCCGATTATTTCAGTTTTACGCTCTCCAGTGCAATTTGGTGCTTTTTGCTTTTTGCTTTTTGTCTCAGCTATGCTTTATGTCGGCTTTTTGCTGAATAATTATTATCAACAGCAAGAACGACAAACGTTACAGCAGCAACTATCTCAGTATCATCATCAGCTTGATACTAAACTCGCTTATGTAGGTCATTTACTTTATTCCATTGATGCCTATCTAGATGATGGCTTTAAAATGGACTTATTTAACCAAGTCGCGCAATCCCAATTACCTGGAGGAGATGTCGAATTACGTTTAGAAATGTATCGGATCATCAAACCTGAACAAGTACAAAGTATTGAACTATTACAGCGTCAACTTGGTTTTTTCGATTACACGGTGCGTCTACAAGGGCAAATAAGCACGCATTATCTTACTCTCATGAATGTGGCGCCCTTAGCTGACTATGGGCATACAATGGGAGATAGCTTGGCGTTTAGCGATGCGCAAATTGATATGTTATATGAGCATCAAAGCTTGATGGCGGTGAATTGGTCTGATCAGGATAAATGGACGCTGTTACTACAAAGACCTGATCATCAAGGAGCGTCATCCGTGCTGGGCTTAAGCTTTGAGCTGCCCATTTTACTGGAAGGCTTATTCGGTCACATTTATCAAACCAGCCAGCAGCATGTAAGAGTGTATACGGAGCAACAAGAACTCTTTAATTCTGATTGGCAAAATAATTATGATCTTGCTCACAGGAGTGTTGGTGCAAATCAAACGATCGACTTTTATGGTCAAAAGCTGACTCTTCAACTCTATAGTCACAAGCAGTTATCCCCTAGCTTATTAGAGAACCGACAGCTAATGATTGCGGGGTTTATTACCGTTGCATGTTTGTGTGCTTGGTTAGTCTGGATGCAGCTTCGTTATTTAGTATCGCGCAACAACGTGATTAATAAAATTGTGATTGAGCGCACAACGAGCTTGGCACAAGCAAATGACCGTTTAAGTATTGAATCAGACAAACGTTTAGCGGCACTACAGCAGCAAATTAGTGCGGAAAGAAAGTATAAGAGCTTGTTTTTAAATAGCAGTGAAGGACTGTTTGTTTTAGATACGCATGGACAATTAGTTGATGCCAACCCTGCATTTCGTCGTTTACTTCTGGGCAATGAAAACCAGCAATTAGGTGCATATTTGAGTCAGTATATCGTCGATGATGAGTTTGCCAAACAATGGCAAAAGATCATTGACCATAAATCACGACATGATGAATTGGAGTGGTTGGCGCAAGTAGAAAGTGCTGACAGTATTTGGCTTAGGCAAACTGGAAGCTGGCTGCATGGACCTAGTGGCACACTATATGAAGGGAGGGTAACAGATATTACCCAGCTCAAGTTGTTTAATGAGCAACTTAAATATAAGGCACAGCACGACAGTTTAACGGACTTATTCAATAGGCAAACTTTTTTAGGTTTGGTTGAAGCATGTCGCAGTGCCTCTGTAAAGCAATATGTCCTTTTATATATTGATTTAGATCGCTTTAAATTAATCAATGATACTTTGGGGCATTTGGCTGGGGACAGATTGCTCGTTGAGTTTGCGACACGGATGCGGACATTACTCGGTAGCTTCTCCGACATTGCGCGCTTAGGCGGGGATGAGTTTGCTGTACTGATAGAACTCGATAAATTGCCGATGCCGTTAGAAGGTATACTAGAAGATATTCTCGTTGAAGTGCGTAAGCCTTTTGTATATCAACAACAAAGTCACAGTATCAGTGGCAGTGTGGGGGTGAGACGATTCACCGTACCATGTGTAAATTATGAGGCAGAAAAATTATTACATGATGCTGATATAGCTATGTATGAAGCGAAGAAAAGAGGAAAAAATTGCTACTATATTTATAGCTCAGCCATTGCCTGTGAAGCATCAAGAAAACTACGAATAGAACGTGCCTTGCATGATATTGATTGCGATGGTGAATTAAGTCTGCAATTTCAACCTATATATTGTTGCGAAGGACGACGATTACGCGGATTTGAAGCGTTATTGCGTTGGCATAGCACTGAGCTTGGTTTTGTGAGTCCTGCTGAATTTATTCCCATTGCAGAAGAATGCGCCAAAATAAATATGCTCGGCCAATGGGTATTTAAAAATGCGGTTTCTTTTATGCATGAATGTGGTGAGCATGACTTATTTATGAGTGTCAATGTTTCACCCTTACAAATACAAAGCGGCTCATTTGTACCTTGGCTTATTGAGCTGTTTTCTCACAATCAAGTTGAGCCTGGACAGTTTAAAATCGAGCTGACTGAATCGGCCATGATGATGACAGAAGATAGTTTAGTCGAGCCGTTAGAGCAACTTCATGAGCTTGGGTTTGGTATTTACATTGATGACTTTGGGACGGGCTTTAGTAGCTTGGCGCGCTTGAATGCATTACCTGTAACCGGTTTAAAAATAGACAGAGCATTTATTGAAGGCATAGAGAATATGGGCAGTGCTCGACAGCTCATTGAAGCCATCTGTGCAATTGCAAAAAGCTTTGATTTAGTTGTTACAGCCGAAGGGATAGAAACACCTGAGCAGTTAGCGGTACTGAGTAAATTACATTGCCAGCAAAGCCAAGGTTATCTAATGAGCAAGCCGTTGGTTCGGGGACGTGCTGTTTCCTTAGTTATGCAGGTTAATAGCGCACCTTATCTAGAGTTAGTGACTTAACCTGCTTTTAACGCTTTATTTAATGATAATAAAACCATTAAGGCACGGTATTTTGTGTTTTACTTGTCTGCTTTTAATGGGCGGACATAGACTCTTTTTAATCCAGAAGCGCACAATGCACCAGTGGGGAAAATATTTGTTGCCAACAATGTGTGTGCTCTTGATTTTACTAACGCTTGAAATGCGGATACATCATTTTTACAGCAGTAAAATTTAAGCGCTTGCGCTGATAATAATATTCAGAGATTAAGCTCCCATGGATTAATATAATAGATACATCACGGTTTATTGTGCAGGCTTTTTCTGTAAGGCGGATTCCGCCAATCGGGAGCTTGCGATTGGCGTAGGGACCTTGATGATATTTTATACTTCCCCATTACAATATCGACTCGTTCACCTTCAGCATCTAGCATTCTCATGGCTACATGTTTTAATCCTCGGTGACTGGGCATAAAGATAACATGGGGCGCAATGTTTCAAGGGCGATAAATTTCACGCATTATGGCGACAACTTGTTGTTGGCCAAATTGATATGATAAAGCTCACTTGCATTGATGATATAAGGCTTTGCAGAGCTCAGGGGCAGTACCAAAATGCATTTCATTTAAAAGTGTATTTATTTAAAAAAACTTACTAAAACATAGCAGGTATATGAATAAATAGCGTTACGTTTTGGCTTGAATTTATAGGTGTATAGTTCAAAAATTTAAGTGCTGATGAGAGGCGTTTAAGTATTTTTATATTGGCTTAATTAATCTAAAAAGGAAGTAATATGAGCAAACATGTTCTGATCACGGGTGCTAACAGAGGCATTGGTTTGGAGTTTTGCAAGCAGTACGCTAATGCTGGTTTTATCGTGACAGCCGTCGTTCGTCAGTCATCTTCAGAATTAGACAGTATTAACAATATCCGAGTTATAACAGGTATTGATGTCAGCTGTGATGAAGATGTTGCACGCTTGGTGTCTCAACAAGCGGATACGCCAATCGATATTTTAATCAACAATGCGGGCGTATTCAGTAATGAAACGTTAGCCAATATGGATTTTGCTGCGATTGAGCGGCAATTGCAAATAAATGCAGTTGCGCCGATTAAAGTGACCTATGCCCTTCAAGCACATTTAAAAACAGGGGCTAAAGTGGCTATGATCACCAGTCGTATGGGTTCTATTAGTGATAATAGTTCAGGGGCTTATATTGGGTATCGCATGTCAAAAGCAGCGTTAAATGCAGCCAGTGTGAGTTTAGCGCATGAGCTTAAACCGAAAGGTATCGCTGTTGGTTTGTTACACCCGGGTTTTGTACAAACGGCGATGGTGAACTTTGCCGGGGATATTTCTGCTGAGGTCGCTGCGCAGAGGTTGATCATGCGTATTGAAGAGTTGAACCTAGAGAATACAGGCGGATTTTGGCATTCAAACTCCGACGTGTTGCCTTGGTAGTGTTGTAAATGTGACTGAAAACGTAAATCACGCAAGGTTGAGGTTATTTATGCTAATATGAGTGCAATTGTTTGTGCTCATATTATCGGAAAATTATGGAATTATCACAAGATACCCCACTGTCTTTACCTTTATTTTTGCTCAATGATGAGATTGAATCTCGCGATATTGAATCACCAGATGTCGTTTTAAATGTTGTGTTAGACGAGACGTTACTGGCGAATTTATGTCAAAATCCGAGTACTGAGCAGAGCGTCAGCATTACGTTGGAGCAGTATCAATTAGAGGTGTTAACGTCGGCTTTTTCTGGGCTGCTAGAAAGTAGCCATCAAGCGCAGCTACTATTAAATCATGGCCCTGTGTTAAGTGCGGTTTTGAGTAATGACGCTGAGCAAATGTTCATCTCGCCACCAATGGAAATGATGCCAACGTTTGATTTAGGTGAAGAAGTCGGGGAAGAGTAATGCGACAGCGCCTTTGGACATTATTACTCGCAGTCGTAATTTTATCAGGGTGTGCGGCAATTGGTTTTAGCAAATATGATGATTTATTTGGTAAAGCACAGCCGCAGGCTAGGATAAGCAGTAATAAGCAAGGTTTGGGGGCGCAGTATTTAACGTCGGTAAAGCCTGTTCTAGATACGCGTTGTGTTGTATGCCATGGTTGTTACGATGCACCCTGTCAGCTCAAATTAACGTCTCCCGAAGGGATTGATAGAGGGGTTAGTAAAGAGCGGGTTTATGATGGTACTCGGTTATTGGCACAAACACCTAGCCGCTTATTGTATGATGCAAAAGACACGCAGACGTGGCGTGATAAAGGTTTTACACCTGTTTTAAATGAACGGGTGCAAACAGAACAAGCGAACTTAATGGGCAGTGTGCTTTACAATAGTTTGCTACTCAAAATACGCAACCCTATGCAACAACAAGGGGTACTCGGCAGTGAGTATGATTTCTCGCTAGATCGAACGCAAAGTTGTGCCAATATGGATGAATTTGCGACACTGGCTCAACGGCAACCGCATGGCGGTATGCCCTATGGGTTACCTGCAATATCCCCGAGCGAATTTAACACACTAGCGACTTGGCTGCGCAGTGGTGCGAAAATGGCGCACATTGGACCTGCAAGCGATTTTGAAAAAAAGCAAGTGAGCCAATGGGAAGCATTTCTTAATCAAAGCCCATTCAAGTATCAATTGTCGGCACGCTATATTTATGAACATTGGTATTTGGCCAATATTTATTTTCCGAGTGAAAATACACAGCGTCCCGTTAACTTTTTTAAGCTGGTGCGCTCAAAAACACCACCTGGGCAAGACATTGAATTAATAGCGACGCGGCGTCCGTATGATGAGCCTAATACATCGCGAGTCTATTATCGATTGATGCATGAACGCAGTACCATTTTAGCTAAAACACACATGCCGCTGGCGCTAAATGGTCATAAAATGCGGCGTTTGTACGAGCAGTTTATCGCTGCGGACTATCAGGTCGACTCCTTACCCAGTTATCAGCCCAAGATCGCTTCAAACCCGTTCAAAGCTTTTGCACAGATCCCTGTTAAATCTAAATACCAATTTATGCTGGATGAAGCAGAGTTGATCATCAAAGGCTACATCAAAGGCCCTGTGTGTCGTGGTCAGGTTGCTTTAAATGTGATCAATGACCATTTTTGGGTCGCGTTTGTTGACCCAGATAAAAATAGCTCAGCGCAGGTGAGTGAGCTATTACTGACTCACGATGATTCACTGGCATTGCCTGCATCAGATCAAAGTAATGTACTGCCTATATCGAGTTGGACTAAATATGCGGCGCATCAACATGATTACTTGAAAGCAAAAACAGCATTAGCAAATAAACTGTTGGCGCAGCGTAATAAGTTAACGTTGGACTTATTATGGCAAGGAGAGGGGCACAATAAAAATGCGGCTTTAACGGTATTTCGTCATTTTGATAGTGCCACTGTGGTTAAAGGATTTATTGGGCAGCAGCCTAAGACCATGTGGGTGTTAGATTATGCACTATTTGAACGTATTCATTACTTGCTGGTGGCTGGGTTTGATGTCTATGGCAATATTGGGCATCAATTAAATACTCGTCTGTACATGGACTTTTTACGCTTAGAAGGAGAGCAAAACTTTATTAATTTGCTGCCTAAACAAGCTCGGAAACACGTAAAGCAGCACTGGTATCGTCGTTCGCATATTAGTTTAAGTGAGTTCATTAATCGCAACGCTTTATGGGGAGCACAGACAGATATTGAATATGTTACTGACACGCCCAAAGACGAGTTAATGACAAAGATGGAGCAATACTTAGCCCCGATATTGAGTAAAGAATACGACTACCAAGCTGTGCCTGAGCTGTTTAACGTCCTTAACAATATACCTAGTCAAGCCGTTAATTTACTACCACAGGTGTCATTTATCTTACAGCAAAATAAAGAGGGAAATGGGCATAGCGCGTACACGCTTATCCATCATAATGCGCATTACAATATTTCGAGCTTATTAAATGAAACGGGGCAACGTGCCTACCATGAAGATACAGCAACGTTAGTACCTGGATTTATAGGGGATTACCCTGAGGCTATTTGGTATTTACCTAATGAAGCGCATGCTGAGCAATTTGTGTCACGGATTCAGCAAATATTAAATGAAGCGCAGTATGCCGATTTAAAAGCGGACTTTGCGATTCGTCGTACACACCCTCAATTCTGGCAATACAGCGATCTTTTGCATAAAGTGGCAAAAGAATATCGTGGAATTGAGCATGGTGTATTTGACTACAATCGTTTAGAAAACCGCTAGTTCAATGTACTAGCGGTTTTAAATATAGCTTATAGCGCGCTGGCTGCTTTCACTGCTGCTAGTAAAACTGACTCATCTAAGCGCACTTTGTAATTTGGATTAGCATATTGGAATTGCACCAGCCCTTTTTTATCAATCACAAATACTGCTGGCACAGGTAATGCGACTTTGCTCTGACCGTCTAAATCAACAAAGTTGACTCCCATACGATCGCGATATGCTTTGGCTGTTTTATCATCTAAAAAGTAGGCCAATCCCAATGCTTGCGTAAATGCCAGTTTGTCATCTGATAGTAACTGGTAGTTGGGGGAGCCTATTTTGCTTTTTGCCAGCTCTGCAGGGCTGTCTGGTGCCACTGCAATAATTTGCGCACCATATTGTGCAATTTGGCTTTCAATTTTTTTTATGCCAGCAAGTTGGCGAGAGCAATATGGGCACCAGCCTCCGCGATAGACCACCACAACGGTGGCTTTATTTGCATAAAGGTGCTCTAAATTTACCGCTTTATTACTTTGGTTCATAAGGGTAAGCTTTGGCGCGCTTAGTCCAGGTAATAGGGGGCTTACTAGTTCAGGAGATGAAGCAATGTTGGTGATTTGAGCGGCATTTGCTGAGTGAATATTCACTAGGGCCATGACTATCATAGATATTACAGTAAAAAAACGCATAGAACTCTCATTCTTAAATTAGTGAACAGTATTAGAACGGACAAGTGGCGAATTTCTTTCAGTGGGGTATCATATTGCCTTTGAAATGATCATAGAGAGAGCACAATGTCTGCCAATGTCACTAAACTGGTTGTAATGCTAGAAATGCAAAATGCCATGAACACTAAAGTTCATGAGCAATGGTTTAATCAAGGGTTTGATTGGTATCGTGCTATCTGGGTTGAATGTGCCGAAATGCTGGACCATTACGGCTGGAAGTGGTGGAAAAAACAAACGCCTGATACAGAACAAGTGATTCTAGAGCTTGTCGATATTTTCCATTTTGGATTATCACTGCGCATTGATGGAAAAACCTCATACCAAGCGCTTGCAGAGCAGCTTGATACACAATTACAGCAACCTCAGTGTGGTGCTGATTTTAAGCAAACATTAGAGCAACTCGCTGCTTCTGCTGTCGCTGAAAAAACATTCAATGCGCAAGCATTTGCGGGTTGTATGCAGCAAATTGATATGAGTATTGACGATTTATACCGGGGTTATGTGGGTAAAAATACGCTCAATTTTTTCCGTCAAGATCATGGCTACAAAGACGGCACATACATCAAAGTGTGGAACGGCCAAGAAGATAATGAACATTTAGTTGAAGTGGTCAAAAGTCTCGATACAGAGCACCCAGACTTTGCGAAGAACGTCTATGCTGGACTAGTCGCACGCTACCCAAGCTAATTTAGTGATCAGTTAATGGTAATAGAGTACGGTAATCTGTGATTGCATGGTAGCCAGTAATGTTATTTGCTGGCTGCTGACTATCCGGATTTGCCACCGCTAATAAGTGGGCAATACCATATTGCTTTGCTGCATCGAGCACAGCTAAACTATCATCAACAAACAAAGTACGGGTTTTATCAAATTGTAGGTCTGCTTGTACTTGTTGCCATAAGCTTTGGCTTTCCTTACTCACACCATATTCATGCGTTGATATTATTTTGTCTAAATACTGATCGAATTGGGTGCGCTCAATCTTTAAGGATAGGCTATCCGGGTGTGCGTTCGTTAATAGAATAAGTGCTTTCCCTGCCGATTTTAACGCGTTTAAAAAAGCGGGTGTGTCTTCACGTATGGTAATTAAATGTTGTATTTCGCGTTTGAGTGCCATTATTGGTAAATCGAGCTGTGCTTGCCAATAATCTAAGCAATACCATTGAATTTGCCCGCCCACGGCTTCATAACGCTTCATTATGTCAGCGGTTGCTTCAGCCAGCGTGATATTTTGTTTTTTGGCATGCTCACGTGGGATAACGGTTAACCAAAAGTGGCTGTCGAAGTGTAAATCAAGTAGCGTTCCATCCATATCAAGTAAAACGGTATCGATATTTGACCAATTTAGCATAGGCATTTTTCGTTAAAGGCTTTATGATTAAGTTACCGTTATCTTAGCAAAAAAATGCCTATGTCACAGAAAAAGCACCCGTCACCGCCCGAGATCATAACTTGTGAAGTTGTGGCCAAAAGTAAACTATTCACCATTGAGTCTCTTGATTTACAATTTTCTAATGGAGAAAACCGTACTTATGAACGTGTACGCGGCGGTGGGCGCGGTGCTGTGATGGTGATCCCAATCACCGCTGACAATGAGCTCTTATTAGTTAGAGAGTATTGTGCGGGCACGCACAACTATCAATTAGGGTTCCCGAAAGGGCTTATTGACCCTGGTGAAGTACCGGTTGAGGCGGGTAACCGAGAGTTAAAAGAAGAAGTGGGTATGGGGGCAAAGCAGTTTTCTGATCTGAAAACGTTGTCGTTAGCTCCGAGTTATTTTAACGCAAAGATGCATATATTAGTGGCGCAAAATTTGTACCCAGAGTCGTTAGAAGGTGATGAGCCTGAAAAGCTGGTGGTGGTCAAATGGCCGATAGGTGAATGGCAGTCGTTATTAACACAGCCTGACTTTACTGAAGCACGCAGTGTTGCTGCCTTATTACTACTTCAGCAGTTTTTAGCCTCGGAGGCGTGATTTTGCATACATTATTAGAGCCTTGTATAAAATTAGCGGAACAAGCTGGCGCAGCCATTATGGCTATCTATAAAAATGATGACATCGGTGCCCGCGAAAAGTCAGACCACACGCCGGTCACATTAGCGGACATTGCTGCGAATGATGTCCTTATGGCTGGATTAAAGCATTTGACCCCTGATATTCCCATTATGTCGGAAGAAACTCCTATTCCTGCATTATCAGAGCGCCAACATTGGCAGCGGTACTGGTTGTTAGATCCTCTAGATGGGACAGGGGAGTTTATTCTAGAAAGTGGCGATTTTGCGGTGAATATTGCCTTAATTGAGAATAATGAACCTGTGTTAGGGGTGATTTATTGGCCAGTGAAAAATACAACCTATTATGCTTTAAAAGATGCTGGTGCGTTTAAGCGAGCCGATGGCAGTGAGCAACAGATATACGTGTCACAACCCAGTAATTTGACACTGGCGGTGAGCCGCAGACAAAACCTAGCCGTGGTAAGCCAATTTGTAGAGAATCAATTTGACACGGTACCTATGGGCTCTTGTTCACTGAAAGCCTGTATTATTGCTGAAGGTAAAGCAGATTGTTTTTTGCGAGTCGGCCCTACGGGGGAATGGGATACCGGCGCGTCACAAGTGATTGTTGAAGAAGCGGGTGGGTGTATTACTGATGCTGAATTTAACCCGCTAACTTACAATCAACGAGATAGTATTGAAAACCCTGATTTCATAGTGATGGGTCATGCCGATTGGCCGTGGCGCACAATCATCACACCACACACACGCACTAAAGAGTAAAAAATGGTCAATAGAGACCAAAGTTGCGCAGTAACCTTATAAATAAGCGTGTTTAGTGTAAATTAAGTACTTAAATACTTGCATTTAAAATAGAATCCTATACTATAGCGACCTCTTCGAAAGACAAGTTATTTAAACTGGTTTTTTGAGAGTTAAGTTTAAGATTTTATAGCTTAAACTACAGGCGCGGGATGGAGCAGCCTGGTAGCTCGTCGGGCTCATAACCCGAAGGTCGTCGGTTCAAATCCGGCTCCCGCAACCAATTCTTTTTATAAGTTTGGTAGCCAAAGTTGTTATGTAGAGCAACTTAAAACAAGTTCTGCAATACAGGCGCGGGATGGAGCAGCCTGGTAGCTCGTCGGGCTCATAACCCGAAGGTCGTCGGTTCAAATCCGGCTCCCGCAACCAATTCCTGTATTTTAAATCTAAAACTCCTTATCTTAAATATCGCTTTCTTAAAGCGATGTCTTTCCTGATTTTTTCTAAATTACGTTTAAGTTTACAGAAAACCACCTGCATGACTATTTAAAATGAAGTGAGTATAGGCAACAATAACCTCATCATTGCCTTATAAAAACGCTAGAATTGACGAGCGTACTCTTCAGCTTGCCGCCATACACGAAGTGTGTTTCCCCCTAAGATCTTTTTAATTTGACCTTGGCTATATCCTCTATCTAATAATCCTTGCACTAGATTGGGATAGGTAGATACGTCTTTCAAACCAACCGGTAAAGAGTCGCCGACTCCATCATAATCAGACCCAATGCCCACATGATCAATGCCAATGAGTTTAACAACATGATCAATGTGATCTAGCACTTGTTCTAACGTAGCGAATGGGAATGGGTTTTTCGCGCGGTAGGCTTCTGCAAAGTTGGTGCTTACAGTACCCTTTTCTTGCGCCTCTTGACGAGCTTTATTGCGTCCGTCGTACCAGTTTCTTGACGTGGCGGTGACAAAACTAGAGCCAAAGTTAATTTGGATAACGCCGCCATTTTTCTTTAAAGCTTTTAGCATTTTATCATCCATATTTCGCTCAAAGCCGGGTGTATATTTGCGTAAAGAAGAGTGAGAAGCAATAACTGGTACTTTAGATATTTCCATGGTTTGGTAAAAAGCAGCATCAGAAATGTGTGATACATCAATTAACATACCAATCTTATTCATCTCAACCACGAGCTCTTTACCAAATGGGCTCAGCCCTTTCCATTTTCTACGTACATCGTACGACGAATCTGATATATGGTTACTTTGCGAATGTGCGAGGGTAATATAACGTACCCCACGGTTAAAGAAATGCTTAAGGTTACTTAGCTCTCCTTCAATCGGTGAGCCATTTTCCATTCCCATCGCAATAGACATTTTCTTTTGTCTAAAGTGGCTGTGGATATCTTTTGTTGAATAGGCAATTGCGAACTTATCTGGTGCGCGAAATGCTAAAGCTTCCATACCATCAATTAATTGGTTTGCCAGTAAATAGCTTTTCCCTTTGCCCTCAAATTCTAGGTTAGCAGGAATATAAATTGACATAAAGGGCGCATTTAAGCCGCCTTGTACTGCTCTTGGGTAATCAAAGTCACCACCGTCTGTTGCTTTAGTTACATCATCCCATTGCATTTTTAAACGATACGGTACGTCAATGTGTGTATCGATGAGGATATTTTGTTGTGCAAGACGGTGAGCAAGTTCAGATGCTTGATAATCTTTAGCTTGTGCACCTGAAACTACCAATGCCAAAGCGCAAAGAGAATAGCGTAAGGTCATGATTTTGCCTATATAGTTTAGTTTTCATGACTAGACTATAACTGAAAAGTAAAGCGGTAAAAACTTTCTTATGAGTAATCTTCACTTTGCATGGCATTAAATTGGGCTTTAGTCACTATATTGACGGATTCATGCAACTCAGAGAATACAATTAAAGCCTCTCCTGAAACAAGCAAGGCCTTAACGTGCTCCATTTTTTGCTCAGTAGAGAACTCTTGTTCACCATAGTCAGTACCTTCACGCAATACATAATGTTCTAGCAGGTTTGAGAGCGTACTAGGGTCGAGCTGCTGATGGGGAATGATCATTGAGATTTGTCCGTAACTTTAAGAGAAGAGAAATAATGTGGCACGATTTGTTCAAGCCAAAACTGAGGTTTTAATGGGTTTTTTCCGCCAATGAAACCAACATGCCCACCTTGTTCAGATACCGCCAGTTTAACAGAATCGCTAACTTGATCTTGATCAGGAATTGCCTGTGTAGAAAGCATGGGATCATCTTTGGCGTGGATCAACAGAGTCGGGGTCTGAATCGTTTTTAGATAAGATTGGGCACTGGCCTTCTGATAATAATCTTCCGCGCCTTTAAAACCATGTAGAGGGGCGGTAATTAGGTTATCAAACTGCCACAGGTCATTTAGGTTGTTCAGCGTATTTTTATCTATTGGTAATACACTTTGAATAGTTGGTAGCTTTCGAGAGAATGATTTTTTCATTCTATCAAGCAGGTATTTTTGGTATAGACCATAGCAGCTTTGCCTGATCACTTGGCAAGAAGATGACAGGTGGTAAGGGGCTGAAATCACCGCTGCGCCAGATAAACCACTATTTTGCTGCTGTTCACCTAAATACTTTGCTAGCACATTTCCGCCTAAGGAAAAACCGACGGCGTAGAGTGGGCTGTCAACATAGCGTTGCTTTAATGTTTGTACTAGGTAAGCTAAGTCACTTGTCTCGCCACTGTGATAAGCTCTGGCTAATTTATTGGGCGCGCGTGAGCAGTTTCGAAAATGCATTAGGACGGTATTAAAGCCATGATTACTCAGTGCATTCAACATACCTTTGGCATAAAAGCTATTAATATTACCTTCTAAACCATGCAAAATAATGGCAATAGGTGCTTTGTTTTTTTTCTGTGGTGCCCATGCTAGCTCAAGAAAGTCGCCATCTGGCGTATTCAGCTCTTCAAAGCACACCGGGACTTTATAAAAAGGTCTAAAGAAACGCGGCAGTATCGTTTGCACATGTCTATTGTGCATCCACCATGCACTTTTAAATGAGTAGTCCATAAAACATCTTGCTATCAACGGGTCAATTAGTTTAACAAAAAACACTGTGGCTGTTGAGGATTATATAAGCGAAATCGCAGCTAATAAAAAGCACCCGACTAACTAGGTCAGTAAGGTGCTTTGTGCGTCGTGCTTAATTCTTTAATGTTGGGAATTGACGGTTTATTTATGCACTGAATAACACTGCTATTGTTCAGGCACCTTAGCATCGTTTATTTTTTTCATAAAATAATACACATAGAAAAGACACAGGCCGATAACAATCGCTAAAAACCCGAATGATAAAAATAAGACTGGGTCAGTAAAAAAGTCTCTGAAGAATACGCTCATTGCCGTGCCTCCTAATTAGTTGATGTACTCATATTAGTCGAGTAAGGCTGAGCAAATGATGATCAAGATCAAGTTTATTAGGTGCGGTGTAGGGCTTAGTCGGACACTTTGATCTCGATCATGTTTTTGGGCCTAAATAGCACTGTTTAAGTGCATTCAGGTGCTGACTTTCAAGATATAGGCTGAGGTTATCTGCTGTTAAATTCTCAGCCATAACGGCCTTGTTTAATGCGTCAATTAATAGTGATTGTTGAAACTTTTCAAGTGCTAACTCACTATTGAGTAATTGAGCCCGAATATCGTGATAATGAGGGTGCTGATGGTAGGTTGATTTCAAGGTACGGCGAAATAAACGATGCTGCGTTAAAAATTGCGCATCGATATCACCACAAATATTTTCCAGCACATGACACTGAGTAGCTGAAAGCTGTATTTGAAGCGTATCCAAATACAGTAACAGCAAGCATAAATTGACATTCTTATTGTGTTTGTCTTGCAATGACAACAGCTGAGGTTGCATATCTTTCATTGCATAGACTTCACAAGAAAACAGCCAGAAATGTGCCGCTGAAAGCACCTTCATGCATCAACGCCTTCTTCAAATGCGCGCTCTTTTTCTTCTAGCTCCTCTAATGACAACAGTAAGTCTTCTTCAATTTTATTAAGCTTTGGGGTAACGTCGGCTTGTTGGCTAAGCAGTATCGTCAATTTGGCTTTATTATCGTCATGATAAAGGTCGTTGTCAGCCAGCTGTAGTTCAATTGCAGATAGTTCATCCGTATATTTATCCAGTGACTTCTCTAATTTTTCTATTTGCTTTTTAAGCGGTTGGACAGATTTTCTGAATTCGGCTTCTAGGCGTTTTTGTTCTTTACGGTTACTGCTCGAATGACTCTTTGACTCAGCTTCTGGCTTTTTAGTCGCTTCTTTGTTGGCATTGAGTAACCACTGATAATATTCATCCAAATCGTAGCCAAATTGTGTAACAGTACCGTTATCGACTAAATAGTATTCATCAGCAGTATTTTTCAGCATATGGCGATCGTGCGACACCGTCACCATCGCGCCTTCAAACCCTTGGAGTGCCATAACGAGTGCGTGGCGCATTTCGAGATCTAGGTGATTGGTTGGTTCGTCAAGTAGCAGTAAGTTAGGCTTTTGGTACACGAGCATAGCGAGTACTAAACGGGCTTTTTCACCTCCAGAGAAAGGGGCTACTGGCTCTAGGGCTTTATCGCCAATAAATGCAAATCCACCTAAAAAATCTCTTAATGATTGTTCACTGGCTTTAGGATCTAAGCGCTGTAAATGTGTGATGGCATTTGCTTGTAAGTCTAACGATTCTAACTGGTGTTGAGCGAAATAACCGACATTTAGCCCTTGATGCTGAAATACTTCGCCCGCTTGTGGCGTTAATTCGCCGGCCAGTAGCTTAATAAGTGTTGATTTACCCGCGCCATTGCGACCCAGTAAAGCGATGCGACTACCCGGAACAAGGTTTAATTTGATTTTATGTAAGATGGTGACATCGCCATACCCTGCCACGGCGTTATCTAATGTCATTAAGGGGTTAGGCAGTGCGTTGGGCTGTGCAAATTCAAAGTTAAATGGTGAGTCCGCATGGGCGGGCGCCAGTTTTTCCATGCGCTCTAAGGCTTTTACGCGACTTTGGGCTTGCTTAGCTTTGCTCGCTTTGGCCTTAAATCGAGTAATGAATTGTTCTAAATGGGCTATATGTTCTTGCTGCTTTTCAAACATAGCTTGGTGCTGTGCCATTCGTTCTGCTTTTTGACGCTCAAATTGAGAGTAGTGGCCTTTATATACATTGATGAGGTTTTGATCTATGTGCCAGATTTGGTCAACCACTGCGTCCAAAAACTCTCTGTCGTGCGAAATGAGTACCAGCGTGCCAGTGTAAGCGCGTAAAAAGCGCTCAAGCCAATACACTGCGTCTAAGTCTAAGTGGTTGGTGGGCTCATCAAGAAGCAGTAGATCAGCATCGCGAATAAGTGCTTGTGCCAAATTTAAACGCATTCGCCAGCCACCAGAAAAAGCACTCACAGGGTTGTCGATTTGCTCGTTGTTAAACCCCAAACCATGAAGCAGCTCGCCTGCTTTAGATTCAATACTATAGCCTTCAATTAGCTCTAGTTTTTGATGTACTTTGGCTTGCGCTGCACCATCGCCATTGACTTCAGCCTCTTTCAGTGCCATACGGCATTGGTAATACTCGGTATGACCTTGTAATACATACTCAAGGGCGCTTATTTCTAATGCGGGGGTTTCTTGTTTGACTGAGGCGATTGACCAGTCTTTAGGAAATTGAAAATCCCCAGAGTCTAATTGTAATTCACCTTTTAGTAGCGCGAAAAGAGACGATTTACCACACCCATTTGCGCCAACTAAGCCGACTTTATGTTCGGGAAATAAAGTCGCATTGGCATTTTTTAACAGTGTTTTACCACCACGAAGTAATTCAATATCAGACAGCTGGATCATAATTTCAATTCTAAAGACGCATTGTGGCTATCATAACATGATCTGCTTTACCCTTTTCAAGCGTATCATGGTTAGTCGCTTTAGGATAAAATAGCTGGGTTGTAGTATAACCCAGTATTAGGGGAGCAGAGTGAGACAAAAGAAACGATTTATTGCCGGCGCATCTTGCCCAGAATGTAAAAAGATGGATGTGATGATGCTCTTTAAAGAGCATGACGTAGAAAAAGTAGAGTGTGTTGAGTGTGGGCACGTTATGACACAACCAAAAGAAGCGGTACAAGCTTCTACTCGGCAGTTTGAACAAGTGATTGGAGTATTTAAGCCAGAATAAACTCTGGCCTAAACGTATCAATAATGGGGGGGCGGTGGCTCTTGATGCTGAGGTATAAGCCCTGAATCTTGACTTTCTTTCATTTTCTCGCCAATCAATTCAATTTGGCGCTGCATTTTTGCCAAGTGTCTTTGATGCGTGCGCAGTTCATCATTTAAGGTTTCTATCGTATCGTCTTGAAAAGATACTTTAGCCTCAAGTTCCATCACTCTGTTTTCTAAATCGGTCATTAATGGCTCGCTTGCTTAAATCGCTCTAGTAATCCGCTGGAGCTTTCGGTGAGCAGTGCGTTTTCTTGCTCTAAAAATGCGACGTCAAATACGACAGCCGATTTTGGTCTGCTGCCAGCTCTGGGTTCAACCAGCCAAGAATCTAGCTTTTTACCGTTACTTACTTGCCATAAGTCAAGCTGGCGACTGGGAGAGCCGGTTAACAGCAAAGTGCTTTTTTCGCTAAAGCGCACTGCACTGAATATTTTCTGTCGCGCAATATACTGCAATTGTGAAACAAGATCACCTGAAGTCAATTGCCAAATACTGGCTTTTTTTAAACTGTCGGCTGTGAAAGCGTATTGCCCACTGGCATCCAGCGCGACTTTAGTTACTCTACTGGGGTGATTGAAGCGGTGAATGACTTGGCCTGTTCGTGTATCCCAAAAGTAGGCACTGTAATCATTGGCACCGGTGAGTGCAAAGTGGCCATTGGGGGATAACGCAATACTATTAATTTTTTCTTGATGACCAAGGAACTCTATACGTCTACCACTGACTAAGTCTAAGTGAACAACTACGTTGTCACTGCGACCATATAAGACGTGCCGGCCTTGATTGCTAATTGCAATATCACGAATGGTCCCTTGTTTTATTTTAAAGAACCCTTGGTTTTGGCCATTCTGTATATTCCAAATAGCAAAGGTGTTGTTTTCAGCAGTAACAGCAAAGCTATTGTCATAGGCAATAGCGAGCGAATGGACTAAGTTGTTGTGTGTTTGGGATTGGTGCCACTGATATTTTAAACCATGCTCTTGATTATCCCATAGACTAACACCATGTTCTACAGACGAAACTAGGCTATAACGACCGTCATGAGATAAAGCGGCTGCAAAAGCGCCTCGTGCAGCATGCTCAATGGTCAAATCAGATTGATTTGGTGCATCAGAGCAGCCGAGTAAAGTCATAAGTGACAGTAAAGCAGTGGCATGAAAAACATTGGGCATAATATCGGTATTTTCCCTTAACGTCATGTTACTCAAAGGGTAGAATATGTGCTATCTGCCCATTTTAAAGTGATGCATTCTTTGATACTAGCGTATCAACCCGCTAAAGTCGCGTTTACTATACGCTGTTTAGCGTTTGCGTTTGGCATCGACTGCGATGAATGATAATGTGGCTACAATAGATTTAACCATTAATATAATATTAACAGACTACTGTAAGGTAAGTCAGATTAAGAGAGACAAAATAGAATGAAACAGACGATTAAATTGTCTTTAGTTGCTGCGTCAATTTTAGCATTGACTGCATGTAATCAAAAGGCTGAAGAGAAGCCGGTAGAAGTGAAGCTTGAAACAGAACTACAACAACAAGCTTATGGTATTGGCGCTTCAGTAGGTAATTTCTTACAAAAAGATTTAGCGGATAAAAAAGGCTTTGGTGTCGAACTTGATCAAGCGTTATTAATGCGTGGCTTCCAAGATGCGTTAGCGGGTGAAGCGAAACTTGACGAAGAAAAAATTCGTGAAGTATTAACTGCACTTGATACATCAGTACGTGAGTTGCAAGCTGAAAAAACAAAAGCTGATGCTGAAAAGAACAAAGCCGAAGGTGAAAAATTCTTAGCTGACAACGCGCAAAAAGAAGGTGTTACGGTTACTGAATCTGGCCTACAGTATGAAGTGCTAAGTACTGCCGACGGTAAAAAACCATTAGTTACTGATGTGGTTAAAGTGCATTACAAAGGTACTTTGATTGATGGCACTGAGTTTGATAGCTCTTATTCTCGTAACGAGCCTACTACGTTCCCATTGAACCGTGTTATCTCTGGTTGGACTGAAGGTTTACAGTTAATGCCAGTAGGGTCTAAATTCAAGTTCACTATTCCTTCAAACTTAGGCTATGGTGAACGTGACCTTGGTAAGATCCCTGCTAATTCAACGTTGATTTTTGAAGTAGAATTACTTGAAATTCAAGATGAAAAAGCAGAAGCGGCTGCAGAATAATTGCCAAGCAATGATTCATAATAAAAAAGGGCCATCAGGCCCTTTTTTATTAGATGTATTTCAACATCCCGCAATGTAGAACGAGTTAACGACTATAGTTTGCATAAAGGTTGTCAATCAACTCATCTTCGAGCTCAAAACGCAGCTCTAAAGTTTCACCTAACTGAGATAAGTCATTATCAAACTCAACCAGAGCACTGTCTTGATTGGCCTCTGCGTACTTGTCATTAAAATCTAAAGCAATGTCAGTCGTTGAGGCAATTTTAGGATATAAGGCTTGGGCAAGCTGCGCGCTTTGAGGGCCTTTTTCTTTGCAGGCTTCAACAATGTTGTCATAAATTTCAAAATGGCCAGCAGATAGATAGTCCATTAATATTTGGCAAAATGATTGGATCTGCATCTGATCTGGCAGTGCTTGCTCATTCTTTTCATAAGGTGAAAAGCCAGCAATTTTACAATATAGCAATAACAGTTCCTGACGTTCAGCCAACCATGCATCAATAACACTATGGCTACCTCCCCACTTTTGTTGGGCTTGTTCTAATCTAGAAAGCATAGTGGACTCCTTTAGCGGGTTGTTTTCCTCTATGAAAATGAAATCTGCCTCAAAGGTCAACCTATTTTTCTTTTATTTATTAATTAATAATATAAGCCTTTGTTTTATATGCTGTTGTTGTTTTGGGTAATTTAATGTTGAGAGGCAATAAAAAGTATTCAAATTAACAGTTAATATTCTAAATAGCTCATTGATAATAATTGCTATTTTTATCATAAAATTGTTTGTTGTGATTTGGGTAATTAAATCATTTAATGCTAATGTTTATATTTTGTAGCGTTTTTGTGTTTTTATGTGCGACTTTTGCTTTGGGGTTAGTTTGTTTGTGTTTTGCAGTGTTGGGGGGGGGGAATCTAGATCATATTCCGTCATTTTGATGTGGGCTTTTGATAGAGCGTTTGCTTGTATAGTGATACAATCTGCACAATTTTTAAAGCATTGGAATTGAGAGAGTCGCTATGAGCGAATTGAAAAATGATCGTTATTTACGTGCGTTGATGAAACAACCTGTTGATGTCACTCCTGTATGGATGATGCGTCAAGCAGGCCGATATTTACCAGAATATCGTGCTACTCGTGCTCAAGCAGGTGACTTTATGAGCCTGTGTAAAAATGCTGAGTTAGCGTGTGAAGTAACATTGCAACCGTTACGTCGTTATCCACTGGATGCGGCTATTTTATTCAGCGACATTTTGACGATTCCCGATGCGATGGGTTTAGGCTTATACTTTGAAACAGGCGAGGGCCCTAAATTTGAACGTCCAATCAGTTCGCTTGCTGATATTCAGAAGATCCCTAAATTAGATCCAACCGATGAGTTGGGTTACGTTATGAATGCGGTAAGTACTATTCGTCGTGAATTACAAGGTGAAGTACCTTTAATTGGTTTTTCTGGTTCACCTTGGACATTAGCAACTTATATGGTTGAAGGTGGGAGCAGCAAGACCTTTGGTAAAATCAAGAAAATGGCATTTGCTGAGCCAAAAACGCTACATTTACTGTTGGACAAGCTAGCGGACTCGGTGATTGATTATTTAAATGCCCAAGTTAAAGCTGGTGCACAATCATTGATGATATTTGACTCTTGGGGTGGCGTGTTAAGTCCACGAGATTACAAAGAGTTTTCTTTGCAATATATGCATAAAATAGTAGACGGTCTTATTCGAGAGAGTGATGGCCGTAAAGTGCCAGTAACATTATTCACTAAAAATGGTGGTCAGTGGATTGAAGCAATTGCAGCGACAGGGTGTGACGCTGTTGGGCTTGACTGGACTATTGATATTGGTGATGCAAAACGTCGTGTGGGTGATAAAGTTGCACTGCAAGGTAACATGGACCCTTCAATGTTACATGGCACGCCAGAGCGTATACGCGCAGAAGTTCAGCATATTTTAGCTGGGTTTGGTGAGGGGAATGGTCATGTTTTTAATTTAGGACATGGTATTACACCTGAAGTTGACCCTGAAAATGCAGGCGTATTTATTAATGCAGTACATGAGTTCAGTGCGCAATATCATAAGTAACGCATTGTGTTAAATTAATAAAAAACCCAAACATCAGTTTGGGTTTTTTGTAGATACCATTTTATCTATTTTTCAAAAGCACGTTTCATAAAGTTAGGAGTTGCTAAAGCGCCTTTATGAATACCGACGTTGTAATAGTCAGTATGAAATCTGGCATTGTCAGCATCTTGTTCTCTAAATCCTGAGAAAGTCTCTCCTTTTCTTGCCATGGTTGACGACCATAGACCACTCGGATAAATCGGTTGTGGGAAAGGCAATGTTTGTAAGTCGGCAAATCCAACGTCACGCATTGCATTACGCATTTCTATTAATAATGGCATATGCATGAGTGGTGACTCACTTTGCTGGATCATGATCCCACCTGTGCGCAGTGCATTGAGGCAACTGGTATAAAACGCATGGTTAAACAGGCCTTCACCTGGGCCGACAGGGTCGGTCCCATCTACAATAATGACATCAATCGAGTCAGCGGGAGCCTCGCGCATAAATTTAATGCCATCGTCAAACATCACGGTAGCGCGTGGGTCGTTATTAGACTCACATAGCTCAGGAAAGTATTTGAGAGACATGTTCGTGACAACTTCGTCGATGTCTATCTGAGTCACAGACTCAACGTCAGGGTGTTTTAATACTTCACGCAACGTGCCGCAGTCACCACCACCAATAATCACCACATTTTTTGGTGATGGGTGTGAGAATAAAGCTGGGTGACTCATCATTTCATGATAAAAGAAGTTCTCTAGGCTACTGACCATAGTACAACCATCAATTATCATTAACTTACCAAAATCAGTCGTTTCGTACATCTCGACTTTTTGAAATGGGGACTGAATTTCATCAAGCTTTTTGTTTATGCGTAATGAAAATGCACTACCGTCACGGTCACTAACTTCGGTGAACCAACGGTTAGCTTCTAAATTTGCCATCTTTATATTCACACTTACTAATTTTATATCATGTAATTTTGCCAGTGCTAATGGATTAGCTCAATCTAAATTTACGTTTATACAGGCTAATGCTATTTCAGCAGGTTTATAAAAGGTGGAGGTAAGAAGTATAACGCATTATAAGAGATAAATTGCAATTCTTAGTCTAGAAAGCAAGTGCAATTATTAACAATGTGCACTTGTTTTTAATATTGAGTTAAGTGATAAAGCTAACCTTTCTCACCAATTTGCCCGATTCTTTCAGTTCGCCTCATAGCTTCTTGGCTTTCACGTCTTAGCTCGTCTGCGAGTTCTTTCGTGATACATTTTTTGCGGCGTACATTACTGCCTGTACGAGGGCGGTTGTCACAAACAAGGTTGGTTTTCTTTGTGCTGGCGACTTTTGTCGTTGTATCAGTATCGTCAGAGGTAGAGTTACAGCCTGATAGTAGAGCAATTAGCGCTACAGCTGATAGTGATTTAATGAACATAAATATCTTCCTTATCTTAAATTTACATTTAGCTTTCACATGTATTTTTTTTATGCAGCTTTGTTAGTCTATGCCGATTAATACGTTAATGTAAATAAGTTATGGGTATTTTCAGAGTGGATAGATATGATTTACCTGCTTAAGGGACTGATATGAAATTTAGTGCTAATAATTATTTAGCGTATTAAAATATGCGTCTAGATTACGGTCATTTGAGGTTGCCATGAAGTGGGGCTTAGAAACAGCACGAGATATCTATAATATTGCGCATTGGAGCGATGGGTATTTTGATATCAATGAACAAGGTGAGTTGATCGCTTTCCCTGATGGTAAAAAAGACGCGCCGGCAATCTTATTTACTGACTTAGTCGAGCAGTTCAAAGCTCAAGGGTTAACTTTACCTGTGTTAGTGCGATTTACTGATATTCTGCAGCATCGAGTTGATACCATGACAGATGCTTTCTCACTCGCCTGTGAGCAAAAGGCATATCAAGGTGAATATACCTGTGTATATCCAATTAAAGTGAATCAACAGCGTTCAGTTGTGAGTAAGTTATTGGCACACCCGAGTGGCTTAGTTGGGCTTGAAGCGGGTTCTAAACCTGAGCTAATGGCTATTTTAGGTATCGCGACGAGTCCTATTACCATTGTATGTAATGGATACAAAGACAGCGAGTTTCTAAGGTTAGCCTGTATTGCACAGGCGATGGGTCATAAAGTCAATATCGTTGTCGAAAAGCTCTCAGAGCTGGATTCGTTAATCAAAGAAAGTGATGATTTGGGTATTGAACCGTCGATTGGCATTCGCATTCGCTTAAACTCAGTCGGCAAAGGAAAGTGGCAAAATACTGGTGGCGAAAAAGGTAAGTTCGGCTTAACGGCGGGTCAGGTTTTAGAAGCTGTTGAAACATTACAGCAGCATAAAAAATTGCATCTGATGAATTTAGTACACTTTCATATTGGATCGCAAATTGCCAATATCCGAGATATTCAACGTGCACTAATAGAGTGCGCCCGCCACTTTGCTGAATTGACACGCTTAGGTGTCCCGCTCAAGACCGTCGATGTAGGCGGCGGGCTCGGTGTTGATTATGAGGGGTCAGGTTCTCGTAGTGCTTGCTCAATGAATTATACCGTTGAGGAGTATGCTCGCAATGTTGTGAGTGCATTTGCAGATGTTTGTGAACAACATGGCTTGACACACCCTGCGATTATTACTGAATCGGGCCGTGCATTAACAGCGCACCATGCGGTGTTAGTGACAGATGTTATTGATATTGAACAAGCGCCCAAACAAACATGTGGTACTGCGCCAAGCAAAACAGACCATGTTATTTTACATCAGTTATGGCAAGTATTGCATGGTATTACACCGCGTTTAGCGCTTGAGGCCTATCATGATGCCATGCATTTATTCAGTGAGGCTCATGGGCAGTATGTGCATGGGCTAGTGAGTATGACGCAATGGGCACAAATTGAGTTGATGTACTTTACGATTTTGCACCAAGTCCGTGAAACGTTAAACGATAATGCGCGTTCACACAGAGAAGTGTTAGATGATTTAAATGAGAAACTGGCCGATAAATTGTTTGTGAACTTTTCGTTATTTCAATCTTTACCTGATGTGTGGGGGATCCAGCAGCTATTTCCTGTGATGCCTATTGAGTCGTTAGATCAGCCGCTAACACAACGTGCCATTATCCAAGATATTACGTGTGATTCAGATGGACAAATTCGGGAATATGTTGAAGGCTCAGGTATTGAATCAAGTTTACCGATACCGCCGTACAAATTTGGTCAACAGTACCATTTAGCCATGTTTATGGTAGGCGCATACCAAGAGATTTTAGGGGATTTGCATAACCTATTTGGTGATACAGACTCGGTGCATGTCGAGGTGACGGAGCAAGGTTATACGTTAACGAATGCAATAAAAGGAGACAGTGTCGCTGATGTGCTCAAAGTGGTGCACTATGACCATGAAAAACTCTCGGAGAATTTCTCTGAGCAAGTGAGCCAATTAGATACTACTCAGCAAATAAAAGAACAATATTTGGCTGAATTAAATGCAGGACTTGCAGGGTATACTTACTTTGAGGACTGAGGTTTTTAGGTTCTGTGGTTTTTCATAATACAAAAACAAGGTATTATTCTCTGCCATGAATTAGGCGCATATGTATAGCAAGGTGTGTGCCTTTTGAATTAGGTTGTAAAGGAAACATTGAATGTCGTTGTTACGTCGCATTTTCAGTTTACTCTTGTATGTACTGAATACTCTCGTTTGGTTTATTCCCATTTTTCTCCTTGGGCTATTAAAGTTAATTCCTATTCCAGCATGGCAAAAGGCATGCAGTATAGTGGCGAAAGAGTGTGCCAGCTTATGGGTAGCAGGCAATAACTTAAATCAAAATTTAATCTCCCCGTTTAAGTTAACTGTGACAGGGCTAGAAGATGTTAAGCAAAAAGATTGGTATCTGGTGATCGCAAATCATCAAAGCTGGGTTGATATTGTAATTATGCAGCGTGTATTACATAGGAAAATCCCGTTTTTAAACTTCTTTTTGAAGAAAGAGTTATTGTATGTACCTGTATTGGGTTTGGCTTGGTGGGCATTAGATTTTCCTTTCATGACACGGACCAGTAAAAGTCAGTTGCGTAAAAAACCCAAATTGAAAGGTAAAGACATAGAAACGACACGTAAGGCCTGTGAAAAATTTAAAACCATGCCAGTGAGTATTGTAAATTTTGTTGAGGGCACCCGATTTACACCTGATAAGCACCAACGACAAAAAAGCCCGTTTGATAATTTGTTAAAGCCCAAAGCGGGTGGTATTGCTTTTGTTATGCAAGCGATGGGGGAGCAAATCAACAAAGTCGTCAACGTAACCATTCATTACCCTGAAGGGATCCCGAATTTTGTTGATTTTGTTAGTGGTAAAGTGAACCAAGTAGATGTACATATTGAGGTGATGCCAGTGAGTGAAGAACTTATTGGTGATTATAGTAATGATAATGAGTTTAGAGTGCGCTTCCAGTCAGAGCTGAACCGCTTATGGAATGACAAAGATGATCAGCTGCGAGCACTCCACAAGCAGAAATAGTGCACTGACACTATAATCAGGGTATTGGGGTTGATGTGTCAGTTGAGTTTTCAACATGGACGTGGTGAATAATACAAAGTCGTGAATAAGGAGTAAGACAATTATGGGTATCGCTCACATAACAGATTTATTAGCGCCTTGGTTTGACGGGCTACCAAAAGAGACACTGTTAAGTGCTATATCAGCGAACAGTATTGGATTTATGGCCGTTGTACTTGTGTATTTGTTCACACGTAGGTTGGTTTTTCCAACAATTCAAAATACGTTAACGAAGTTTTCCCCATCACGATTAGGCATGCTTAGTGAGCACCTTAATAAGTTGACAGGCCGGTTAGCCGCGATGCTCAGCTGCGTTGCTTTTCTTGCATTTTATCCCAGAGTGTTGGTCGCACCTGAGTGGGTCTTGATCAGCTTAAGGTCAGTGGGTCAAATCGTTCTGATTGTAGTGTCTGGCTTTGTGGTGAGCAGTTTAGTGAATTTGGCCCATGGTATTTATAGCCAGTTAAGATTTGCCAAAGATGTGCCAATACAAGGAATTGTGCAAGTTACAAAGCTCATGACTTTTATTATTTGCAGTATCTTAATTATTAGTTTGCTCCTTGATAAATCACCTACCTATATTTTGTCGGGTTTTGGTGCCATAGCGGCAGTGACCTTGTTAGTGTTTAAAGACACGATCTTAGGATTAGTTGCTTCAATACAAATTGCGGCCAATCGACTTGTTACCATTGGTGATTGGATCCAAGTTGATGCGTTTGGCGCTGATGGTGAGGTTATAGATTTAGGGCTAAATACGGTGCGAGTTCGTAATTGGGACAATACGGTTACAACGATCCCAACTTATATGCTGATCACCGATTCATTTAAGAATTGGCGAGCAATGCAAGAGTCTGCAGGAAGGCGTATTAAACGGGCCTTGTTACTTGATATGCATAGCATTATAACCTTGACTGAGATCCAAGTCGCACAATTACAAAGCACCTTCCCTGAAATTGCGAATATGGGGGAGTTACCCGAACCTTTGACCAATATAGGGTTGTATCGTCGTTACGGTGAGGCGTATTTGCGCAAGCATAAAGACATTAGTCAAGATTGCGTTTTAATGGTGAGAGAGCTCGCCCCACAACATCATGGTTTACCGATTGAGTTTTATTGTTTTAGCGTAAATAAACAGTGGGTTTTTTATGAGCATTTACAAGCCGACATAATGGATCATATGTTGGCGGTGATGTCGGAATTTGAGTTGCGCCCGTACCAAAGTGTATCGGGGCAACTGCAAATCAATACCCTACAAGATGAAGCCCAAAGCCGCAAAGGCAATGAGCATAGTCCAGATGGGCGGCTTAAATAGTTTCATGCAAGTAAAACCGATGAGTACGATGGCAATATGCCAAAGCTCTGAGACCGCAGATAACCAAATAGGTTGATAAAATGCAGCGGCAAGTAACCCAACAACTGCCGCATTGATGGCGGCCGTAATACTGGCAAATTTAGGTAAATTACTTAATGCGTACCAACTATTTTGACATGTATACATGAGTAATAACCCGGGTAGAAAGACCGCCAGCGTCGCAATAATAGCGCCTAAGATGACATTATCAGGGTGAGCAATAGCCCCTAGATAAGTGGCAATAGTAAACATAGGACCTGGCACAGCCTGTGCAGCAGCATAGGCTGTGAGAAAGTTCTCTTGAGAAACATGTTCAACACTGTTCTGCAATAGCGGTAGTACCACATGGCCCCCGCCAAATACCAATGCCCCAGCTTGATAAAATTGGGCAAAAATAGTACTGGGCAAACTCAGTAGAGATAAAGCAAACAATACGATAAATATGACCAAAGTTGGCCATTTCCATTGTGCCGTGGTATTTTTTGATGTGCTGGGTACATGTGAGAAATGATAAATAGAGCCTGCGAAAGCGGCTATTACAAGCAACCAAATCTGACTAAATATACTGGGTGAGGTCAGTATAAATAAGGTGCTTGCGAAAGTCACAACTTTCAGTGCTGTTGTTTTACAAAAGCTTTTAGCCATCGTTAAAATGGCATCAGCGACAACGACCACCGCAAATAGTTTTAAGCCATGGATCACGGCACTCAAAGTGCCTTGTAATTCGGACGCAGTCAATGCCAATACGAACATGATTAAGAATGAGGGAAACGTAAAGCCAATAAATGCCGCCATGCCGCCTAATAAACCCGCTTTTTCAACTCCAATAGCAAAGCCGACTTGGCTCGAGCCAGGCCCAGGCAGTATTTGTGACAAACTGATCATAGAACTGTATCGTTCGTTTGAAAGCCAGTTTAAATTATCAACAAAGTGCTTTTTGAAAAAGCCAAGATGTGCAGCTGGACCACCAAAACTGGTGCAACCTAACAAAAAAAACTGATAGAAAATACTCAATACCATGGGTCACCTTATGTTATGGTTAGCGCGCCAGCGTTACATATTATTATGACATTTTTGTGACTGTGCGATAAGGCACATTTTCGCGGTACAAAACAGAGGGTCATTGAATAGACAATGCTTGGGCACTACACTTAAATAAACGTAATGGGTTGCTACCAAACAGCAGAGGTAAGATGCATTTGAAATGCTCTATTGTCAGTTTATGGCTAATGGTATTGCTACTGGTAAATACCGCCTATGCTGATCATGATAAAGTATATGTGGCTATTGACCATGCACCGCCATACAGTGTTATCACTGATGAGGGGGATGTATCTGGTCTTATTATTGATATTTTAACGCAGTTGCAGCCGTATACAAAAAAAGGGTACAAAATAGAGCCTGTGCCTTGTCCTTTCTCACGCTGTATGCGTATGTTGATCCAAGGTGAAGTTGATGTTTTAGGTGGCCTTATTCGTACGCCCGAACGTGAAAGAATGATGCAGTTTGTTTCACCTCCTTACATGGCGTTGCCGTCTTCTTTCGTTTTTTATGCCAAACAAAGCAGTGACATTGAAGTTAATACGTATGCTGATCTTAAAAATAAACGCATAGCTGTGATGCGCGGGGGGGTGTATTTTACGCAATTCAACGAAGACCGCAGTTTAAATAAAGTTGCAGTTCCTTCTGAGCGCGTGGCTGTTGATTTGCTATTAAAGGGCAGGGTTGACTTAGTCATTGCTATTGAAGAGACTGCCGAAGTTGCGATGAGTGCATTAGAGCAACCAGCGTCGAAATTAAAAAAAGTCGCTTATCGTTATACGAATACTATTTATGGTCATATGGCGTTTAGTAAAGCGTTTGCCAAAAGCGCGCTTGCTATGCAGTTAAATCAAGGCATGATAGATATGGCTAAAGTTGGCGCTTTAGACAGAGTCATCGCGCCTTACCACTTGCCCAAAATTCCAAAAGCATTGTTGCCTCAATCACCTTAGTAAACCGTTATTCAGTTGGGGCTTGTATGATTTGGTTAAAACACAGTAAATAGAGTACATCGCAATCACATACATGTTCCTATTTTGATAAGAGAGTAAGTTGTTAGAAAAAGTAGGGCGAGGTGTATCGCACCTCGCGACTACGTTTATGGTCGGTAAGTGTAAGCCAAGCGCAATGCTAGCGTTTTTATTTCATCCAGAGCTGCTCCATGCATATCTTCGTTGATATCGCCATTACTGAGCAAGATGATGCCATTTTGTGTGCGAGTATCGCCGATTAAATAAGTGAGTACACCAGGGTCTGCCCCATTGTGATGAATGATGTCGCCATCTAGCTGCCAAAAGTACCCTATGTCTCGACTGCGTGTTGGGATCCCAGTTTGTGATGACAGCATTAAGTTGACCATATTGCGCGAAAAGACCTGTTTGCCATCTACTTTACCTTTATTCATTGCCGCCTTGAGAAAGTATGTCAGATCATTGGCGGTGGAGATCACTGAGCCATCGGCATAGGTAATACTTCGGTAATCAGGGTATACGGCAGGTTGCATCGTGATTGGATCTAGATAGAGACGTTTGGCAACATCTGAACTGGGTGTATCTAGGCCCCAATAGGTATTGTGCATATTTAACGGAGTGAAGACATAACGCTTTGACAGTTCGGTAAACGGGGTATCTAATTTTTTCGCGAGTGCATAAGCAGCTAAATCAGTCGCAATATTAGAGTATATGTGTACTTCACCGACAGAATAGCCGTATTGCTGGCTATAATTTTGTGGGGTATTAAAAGTTCCCTTGTCGCTTAGGTATTGACGGAAAAATTTAGGTAAATTGGCATCGACTTGTGATGGACAAAGCTCTTCTTCTGTCATCAAATTATATAAACTCACTTGGCTGTCTAGCACATAGTAAGTACAGTTAAAAATCGACGGGTTATCTATGATGCTACTGGTATGGGTAATAAGATGACGAAAAGAGATTTCGTCGGCTTGTTTATTAGGCACATACAATGGGAAGGAGAGTAACGGGGCAATTTTTTCATCTAATGAAATATGTTTTTTGTCTACAGCTTGAGCAAGAGTTGCGCCGACTAATACTTTACTCACTGAAGCCAAAAAGAAGGGGATATCTGCAGACACTGCAGTGTTACTAAGATCTTGTACCCCAAACCCAGCAGAAAATACCGTAGCGCCTTCATGTATTATGGCAGCTGATAGCCCTGGTAAGTGGTACTTAGTCATAATCTCATTCACTTGTGCTGTAAATTCATGCGGCTCAAGTGGAAGATAACTCTGCTTATCTAAGAGATTGAGTATATAATCGTAACTGGCAAAGCGGTTTGAATCCATTTCGTAGGTGTTGAATGCAGACACATTGATATGGGGTGATATGCCAACTCGCTCAAAATTCTCTCCTTGCGCATTACGAAACACCTCGTTCGATAAGCCCATCCTCCATCCGTTTGGTAACGTAAAAGAAAGGACATCTGAAAACTCGCCAGATGTTTCCTCACCAACTTGTGTTACATGAGAAAATTGGCGCATCGCCATGGTAAAAATTTCAGCTGTACTGGTTGTAATTTGGCTGGTAAGTAAATAAACCGGTTTGTTGTATGGCGCACTATGTTGCTTTATTAGTGCTCGAACGGGGATACCTAAGCCGCTCTTATTGATGGCTTGTTTGTTAAAAGCTAAAATATCTTGCGTGGCAAACCGGCCTGCAATGGCTAAGGCTAGATTGTCACTTCCCCCTGTATTAATACGAATATCTACAATTAATGCATCTGTCTCAGCAAGGTCTTGCATGATCATATCTAATTGACTTTGCAAAGTCTGCAACTGCTCGGCGTTACTAGCATCCTCCAGCGCATCAAAATCAGCCATATTATTAATTGTCAAAATGCCGATATTATCGGTAGTTTTCCCCCAAATAAACGTTTTCGTGTCTTTCGTGTCGGGTAATGCGCGCAAGCTTGCGGGTGTAATATACTTGCTGGTAATACTTTGGTGGCTGGCTATAAGGCTGCTGATCACATCTGACTCATCAAGTTCTTGACCTGTTCGCAGCGAGGCGCGAGCGAGCCCCTGAATTGCATCTAATAACGGGGACCGTTTTGCGCCTGAAAACTCAAATTGTTCTGCACTGAGAAAGACATGACCATCTTGTAAAGGTTCAACCATTGTCGACATGATAGTAAAGAGTGCCTCATCGTCCATCGCATCAGTTATTAATGGTTTAAACCGATCATACTGTGCTTGCCAGTCAACTTCTCTGAGTTCAAAAAATGCGTAATAGTCGTTAAAAGTATGCCAAAAATGATCGAACGTTTGCGTTGCTGAAACTTGGCCCGTTGTGTTTATAGGAGATTTACACGAAGTAGGCAGGGTCGAAGTTTTAGTAAATGGATTGCTACTTAACCTCAGATCTGT
>NZ_PNBY01000110.1 GCF_005886875.1 Pseudoalteromonas aurantia
AGTCCCGTCCACTCCGCCATTTGATATCTAGGGGACGCCTGAAATACGTCATATACCACTACGGAGTGGTAGTTCAGTTGGTTAGAATACCGGCCTGTCACGCCGGGGGTCGCGGGTTCGAGTCCCGTCCACTCCGCCATATATGTTAAATACTTCTCAAGCATATATTTATAGTTACCTGCCTTTATTCATTTAATAAAACTCATTACGTTCATTAATTTATGTATCTTTTATGTGCTTACCTACAAAACAATGACGTTGTGGATCTAAGAAAATAGCCGAAGGCGTACGATGCGGACGGCTGTCGGGTATTTAGGGGATGTTATGAGTACTTAGTAAACTGAGTTTTTTAATATCACCTTCAATGGCTTCCATTTTTGCAATGTTCAAAGAGTTGTCTTGGGCAATATCGTAGTGCCAGATCAGCTCATCGGATTTGATAAGTGAGATGGTTGTTTGCTCTAGCGGGAGTTGCCAAATATAGTCTTTCGCAGACCAACTAGATAACCAATATAGGGTATTATCTCGCAGCTTGAAGTTTCTAAGTTGGTTATATTGCTGCTTTGAAAAACGATTGATTGGGGTCCAGTCTCCACGAGTGTTTAGACTTGCTAAGCTATTTACACTATATAACGTATAGTCGTCAAACACGAGCCACTGAGCACTTTGATTATTGTAAATAAGGGCGTCGACTTGCAGCGTTATATTGTCAAGTTGTTGCCCTGTTAGATCATAAGTCAAAAGCGAGTTGGTATCATATACCCACACCTGTTCATTGGTATGCCAGCCCAACTGTGCAATAGTCGCGGCTTGTACAGGTTGAAATTGTCTGACTTTGCCCTGCCTATCATACACAAGTACATTTTTGTCACGGTTAGTGAGAAGCAGATTGAGTTGCGGTTGCCACTCTATATGCTTAACGTATTCGTAGCCTTGATTATAGGAAAGTTGTTTAACTTGATCGTCAGAGTATAAATAGACTTCATAAACGCCACTTCTTCTAGACATGAACGCCGTTTCACCAAGCAGATTACTGACGGGCAGGTAATCAATACTGGTGGTTGAAAAAATGGGTAGCTCATCCTTATCACGAATGTTCACTTGCCAAGTTTCAACTGCAGTATAAATATCTCCATCAGCATCGACGGATAAGTCGGTGAATATACCTTGCACAGCATTAGCAATGATGTGCTGCTGACCATCTCTTGATGTGGACACTAACTTGTGATGTTTATCAGAGTTATTAGAAATTATAGTGTGTTGCTTAGGGTCGTAAGTCAGCATGGTGATAGGGTGCGACCACTCCATATGCACGGTGCCATCTAGTGTGATCAATTTACTTTTATGATCTGTCGATGTGATCAAGTAATAAGTTTTTCCCTGCCAAGCTGTGATGTTGTGCTGAAACTTCTCTCTTTCTTTAAGAACAATGGGAATTTCAAGGATGTGACCAGTATTAATATCGTAATGAAAAGGTTTAAAGTGTCCATCGTGAGCTAAGTTGATTACCAATTGTGTGTTTGATTTCCATGATGATGCCCGAGAATGGCTACATTTTTGCCCTTTAGAGCGATGCACTGCTTGACCAGAAGATTTATAAACATGAAGAATGCATTGATCTTGGTAGTATTGCCAAAATGTGATCAAATCTAGTTCATTGTGCCAGCTTGGATGGTGTATGCGACTGGGGAACTTGATAGTATTTAATATCACCCCTTGTTTATTGCTAAAAACGAGGTCGTTAAAGTTCTTGATATACGCGATGAGATCTTTTGTTTTATGTGCATCAACATTGTACTCAAGACCAAGCTCGTAGCTTATATCTGACATTTCATAGTGAGGTTTTGGGTTTTTTATCGTATTTTGGGAATAAAAAGCAATCGCGCTACCACAGACAATGAAGATAGGCACTATGGATAATTTCCACCATGAGAGCTGAGTGAGCATCTTTTTTTTACTCGATGTGACCTCTGGGGCATAAGTTTGTGTTTGAGCTATAAACTGATAGCCCTTTTTAGGCACGGTCTTGATGATCCTTGGCTGTTTTGGATTGTCGTTGAGTAACCGCCTTAATTTAGTCAGCAATTGATATAAGCTATTATGCTCAACGACGATGTTAGGCCAAATTTGTGTAAATATGGTATCTCGAGTAAGCAGCGCGCCGTTACTGTAAATAAGTAACCTCAGCAACTGTGCGACTTGTGGCTCTAACTTTGTGGTTTTTTCTGTATTTAGATCGAGCAATTCATCTGTATTGTCAAAAAATACCCAAGTTAAAAATTGTGTATTTGTATTCATTGCATGTCATCTATGTTCTTTATATGAGTACAAAGTTAACTTTTATCAGTATAAAGTCAAGAATGCTAAGGACTTAGCTAGCTTTCTTCAGAGAATATTCAGTATTTTTAATCTAGATATTTGTTTTTATTGTGGAAGGTTTCCCAATTAGGTTGAAGTATGAGTAGTACGTTACGAGATATAGCAGTATTGATTTTATGGTTGATGGGTTTATCGGTATACGCCAAAGAACAGATTGTATTAGATGGTCAATTAAATGATACAGCCTGGCAGAGTGTGTCTGCGACAACGGCTTTTTTTGAAGTTGTGCCAGCAACCCATACTGAATATAAAGATAAAGTTGAAAGTAGAATAATGACCACTGAAAAAGGAGTGTATGTGGGTATTATTAATTGGCAAAAAATAGGAGAAAGAAAGAAGCAGTTTAATTTACAAGATGGGTTTATCCAAGCTGACTTTAATCGTATTTATTTAGATTTTTCGGGTGATGGTAGCGGTGCGTATCTATTTGTAGTGGGATTAGGAGGAGGTGTTCAAGACGCAGTGCTTACTCCTCAGTTAACGACTGACAATGATTGGGATGGAGATTGGCAGACCTCATACTATGAGGCCGCAGATCACTGGTCTAGTGAAACGTTTATTCCATGGCATACCGTGTCTTTTTATAATAAAAAAAATCTTCGAGATGCATCAGAGATTGGTGTATCAGTTCAGTTGTATCAGTTAAGTAATAATCACCTCTATGCATCACATAAACAGACGACGGCAAACGCAAACTTCTTTTTAGAAATGCCTAAAGTCAAAGCGATTATCCCAGAAAATCATCAGATCACCTTTGTGCCGTATATCACTCGTCAACAAGATTTAATTACCAATACCGGGCTCAATGATATTGGTTTTGACTTCACTTATAAGCCAGATCACCATCAAAAACTGAGTGTTGCAGTTAACCCGGATTTTGGTCAGGTAGACAGTGACGAAGTTGATTTAAATTATAGTGCTGTAGAGACACGACGCTCAGATAAGCGACCATTCTTTACTCAAGATATTAACGTTTTTAATGTCCAAAGTCTGCAAGAGACGACACTTATTCATACTCGGCGTATTGGGGCTAGTAGCGATGATGCAACGCGCCTTATAACTCCCATTGACGCTGCGGTGAGATTTGTACAACAGACAGAGCAACTACAGTTTGGTGCTTTTGCTGTAAAAGAAGATACTTTAGAAAGTGATGCGGGTAAATCATTTTATGCTCTGAGGGGGAAATACCGCCATGAATCTTGGCAGACAGGGTTACTGCTGACGCATACGGAACGCCCGTTTATTGCGAGAAAGGCTCATAGCGTCGCGTGGGATTCTCAGTATCAAAGCGGAACGTGGTCAATGCAAAGCACCCTGATGCACAGTGATATATCGCACAATCAGGCAAGCCAGCAAGGTAATGGTATGTCATTCAAGTTAGGATATCAATTCTCTGCCAATACCCAATTTGAGTCATCCTACCTACGGCTAGACGAGCAGTTTGATGTCAGTGATTTAGGGTATATTAAACGTAATAACTGGCGTAATTGGCAAGGGGAACTCAGTCACTCTATTAACTTTGATTCTGCGTCTATCACACGTATAAATCAAAAAATATTAGTGTCTTATGAATCAAATGATGAAGGCATTAAATTGCCTGCTCAGCGTCAATATAGTGCGAATGTGATGTTAAATAGCGGAGCAGAGTTATCGGCAGCACTGACGCACAACTCAACAGGGTGGCAAGATAATATGGGTTACGATAGTGCGCGTTTTTATCAGCCAGATACATGGGGGACCCGAGTATTTTATCGTAGTTCTTATGTCGGGAAGTTTAGCTGGGCTGCCAGTTACCAGTATGATCAAGAAGGGCTAAATGGCATAGCGCAACAGTTTGCTTTAGATCTCACGTTTATGCCTCATGAGCTCTGGACTATCAATATTAATAACTTTTACCGTAAAGGTGACGGGTGGCTAATAGCAAATGCACATAATCAATTAACACAGTATGATAGAGCTGTTTTTGTAAATGAAAATAAAATTACAGGGCGGTTAACTGACAATCTCGAATTAAGTTTTTATTTGCAGTGGGCTGTACTTGAAGCAAAAACCGAACAGGTGTTTAGTATTGACGAGCAGGCTTTAATAGAGCTGGCGAACCTTGATACTAGTTTTGAAGACAAGCGGCTAGTATCGCAAACTAAGCTGCGTTATCGCTTAGGCGCGTTTTCGGATATATATTTGGTCTACGGGCGTGGAGCGACGCAAATTGACACGATGCAACAACAGAGCGTGGCATCTACATCTTGGCTACGAAGCGTGGAGCAGCTTTGGCAAACGCCGAATGAGGAGCGTATCACCTTGAAATTTAGATATGGCTTTTGAATTTAATGTAATTGAGAATAAGTTAACTTTAACTTACTAATATTCCTTGTTATTCTTGAATATTCACCTTGGTATTAATGCATGACTAGCCAAGAATAGGGTGTGATTTCAAGCCATAACAAGGATTACAAAGATGACACTCGGTCAATACATAAAACAATTACGTACTACGGCAAATATGAGCCAACCTCAACTGGCAGAGAAAATGGACGTAGAACAAAGTTATTTATCAAAATTAGAAAATGATAAATCAGTGCCCTCTAATGAGGTTTTTCGTCAGTTGCTCGATGCGTTAGAGCTTACAGTCGATAACTTTATGCTCGGTGCTCAAGGGCAAGCGAACAAGCATCATTTTAGTCAAATTCCAGATATAGAATCATGGTATGCCCGCCAGTGTCGCGATAATTCAATCAAACAGCGCACTCTGTTGTACATTGCGATATTGCTCGTATCACTCGGTGGTAGCTGCTTTTATGTCGGCTTTCAAAACTTAGTGTTTCCACAATCACTGTATGAATATGAGTCAAGAGGGGTTGTTTTACCCAATGAGCCCCAAGATATTTTTTCTAGCTGGTCTCGTTTTGTACCAGATGATGCAGATAAGCGAGAAGCACAGCGAATCATGCTCAAACGAAGAGACATATCAATTGTTTTATCGTTTGAGTATTTAGGTGATGAATTTATTAAAGAGGTTGAACAGGGTCGCCGGCTTTATAGAGTAGGTAAAGATGTTAAACAGCAAACACGATTTGGCAATACGTTGTTGCAGTTTTTAGGTTTGGCTTGCGTTTTATTGGGTGTTGCCCTAATGATCATTGAACCTAGATTGACGCGCAGCAAGGTTTAGCTGTTTTGTAATATCTAGCTAATTAATAGTACTGTGACCTGTGTATTATTTATTCTCAATTAACAACAAAGGTGCCACAGGTCATACTGGATAAATTTAAGGATAATAAGTCAAAATGCATAAGTATTTATGGTGGATGTTGGTGCTATTAGGCGGGTGCCAAAATAGCACAAATATAGCAAGTAAAAGCACAGTGACTAACAATAATACCATTGAGCGCTTTAGTGATGTTAAACAAGAGACCTATCATGCGATTGACTGGGTATCTGATGGCACATTCACCGAGGGGATTGAAGGTCCAGCGGTTGACAGTAATGGGGTTTTATATGTGGTCAATTATGCGCAGCAAGGCACGATAGGGGCTGTACATGATAAAAGTGATACAAAGCTTTGGGTGACGTTACCCGAAGGTAGTATTGGTAATGGCATTCGCTTTAATCAGCATGGTGACATGTTTGTTGCTGATTATGTCCGTCATAATATCTTAAAAATAACGCCACAAGGGGAAGTGTTGGTTCATGCTCATGAGCCATTGATGAACCAGCCAAATGATATTGCAATACGTGATGATGGGGTAATTTTTGCGAGTGATCCAAACTGGGCTAATGGTCGAGGTCAACTTTGGCGAGTAGAAACCGATGGTCAAGTAACCTTGCTAAAAGCTGATATGGGAACGACCAATGGCGTAGAGGTGAGCCCTGACAACAAAACCTTGTATGTGAATGAAAGTAAGCAACGACGCATATGGGCATTTACACTCAATGAACAAGGTGATGTGAGCGATAAGAGGCTGTTTTATCAGTTTGTTGATCATGGTTTAGATGGTATGCGTACTGACAACCAAGGCAACTTATATGTTGCACGATATGGTGCGGGTGAAGTGGTGGTATTATCACCCAAGGCGATGCTGTTAAAGACAGTGCGATTAAAAGGTAGGTATCCAACCAATATCGCATTTGGTGGTCAGGACGGTAAGCAAGTGTTTGTAACAATGCAAAAACGGGGAGCGATTGAATCTTTTTACAGTGAATATGCAGGGCGTGCTCATACATTGCATTAATCTTGTATACTTGTCGTAGGACATCGGAGTTATTCACGGCACTATAGGAATAACTCAGTTATCAAATAAATACATTTTCTTTTTAAGGGAACACAATGATTGAACAAGGGCAAAATTTACCTGCAGCGACACTTAGCCAGTTAACAGACGATGGTATGGTAGAGCACCCAGTCACAGAGTTATTTGCAGATAAAACAGTGGTTTTATTTGCAGTGCCGGGCGCTTTTACACCGACATGTTCTGCGGCGCATTTACCGGGCTATGTGGTGCTGGCTGATCAGCTTAAAGCCAAAGGCGTTGATATTATTGCTTGCGTATCAGTGAATGATGCATTTGTTATGAAAGCGTGGGGTGAGGCACACAATGCATCAGAGTTAATGATGCTCGGTGATGGTGACGCAAGCTTTACTCAGTCTTTAGGGTTGGAAATGGACACAGCTTCATTTGGTGGTGTTCGTTCACAGCGTTATGCCATGATCATAAAAAATGGCGTTGTTACTCAGCTTAACGTGGAAGCACCTAAAACATTTGAAGTCAGCAAAGCTGAAGCTATTTTAGCGGCGCTGTAATATCGCCAAATATCGATATTTTCTAAATGGGTACTCGGTGCCCATTTTTTTGTAATACGCATTATTAAATGAATCATTCACACATCGTGTAACATTCTTAACGACACCTGCAACATAGCCTATGTTAAAGTCACCTAATAAAGGAACTAAAATAGGCCTAACGCAATAATGATTGAAATCAATAATTTAACAAAGTATTTTGGTGACAACTGCATTTTCGAAAATTATAGTCGTACTTATTCTTCACAAAAACTCTGTATCGAAGGCAAAAATGGCCTCGGTAAAACCACGCTTTTTACGATAATAGCTGGACTCGATAGGTTTTACTCTGGACACATTTTACTCAATGGTCTGCAACACACTGAGTTGCAAAAGCAGGTTGCTTTAGCGTCAGATAAAATTGTTTTTCCCGAATTTTTAACTGCCCAGAAAGTACTCGCGATGACAGCATCCAGCTGGCAGTGTGCTTTACCTCAAAAACTGATAACAGATCTGTGCTTTGATACGTTCCTATATACGCGTGTGGAAGATTTATCGTCTGGCAATCTAAAAAAATTACAGCTTATCAATGCGGTGATGCGTAATACTCCTTACTTAATTTTAGACGAACCAAGTGCTGCACTGGATAAACGAGGACTTGATGTAGTTTTGGAGTGGCTCAGCATCTACTCTGGCCAAGTGCTCATTAGTAGCCATGAACCTCAACCCTTTTTTGATATTGGTTTTGTTAGTCAGTCGCTTAAAAAAGTTTAAGTACAAACAAGGGGTTTAGCAAATCATGATGACACACTTCTATCGATATCGATACCAGGCCTTTAAGGCCGAGCTCAAAGAGTTAGTAAACCAACTTAATCAATTTATTTTGATGATCACAACGCTATTTTATATCTTTTTGCCGGGGTTAATTGCGTCGCTGTTTTTTGGCTTAGGTAAGATTGTTCAAAGTGACAGTGCACTGGTGAGTATTCAAGTTGCATTTGCTTATTTACTGCTGCAAACCCTATTAATCACGGTCCTTAAACCTGCCATTTTAGATAGTCGACATCGATGTTTTCAAATTAGTATATTACTTAGTATCAGGCACCAATATTTGGCCGATATTGTTTTATTATTAGCAAGCCATGCCTTACTTATCACAACAATGATATTGGCCTTAGCCATGGGGCCACAGAAGCTAAGTCAGGCACCACAGCTTTTACTATTTATGTTGACTCAAGTGAGTTTTGCAGTCGGGTTACTATATCGACCGCAAACGGTGATTTGGGCGCTATTTATCGCGTTTATTTTACTGTGGTGGACATCATCTATTATGCAATTTTTAGTCGGTATTAATCTTCTATTGGGTGGTTGCTGGTTTATACCTAAATTAAATTCCCCTAATCTGACGTATTCAATCAATATATGGTCATTTTGGCTTTACTATGCTTTAGCGCATTATTGGGCGTTAATTTGGCGTGCTACAGCGACGTTTTTAGTACTGTGGGCAGCGATGATCATTCAAACGATGCGACCCGATTTATTACACTGGTACATATTAGCAGCGGTACTTATTAACCAGCTTTGGTGGTCAACACTAATGATTGAAACCAACCAGCAGCTACAAGAAACACGCCTATTTTGGGAGTCATTAGGAAAGTATAAAAAGGTTTTTCGCGTACAAACTGTTTTACTATCATTGATATGTATTGTTTTATGGTGTTTTTCAGGTCTTTTTCTGGGCTTTGATATTTATATGAGTGGTGCTTTACTGAGTGTGCCTATACTGATGTACTGTGCAGCAAATAAACCTAAATTAATAGCAGTTGCATGGGCTGCCAGCTCAATAACTTTGTTTGTAATAAAAGTGATTACTTAGCCAGTTTTAAGTATTAGAGTACATAATGCTCGTAAAAAAGCCAGCATATGCTTAATGCCGATCAGAT
>NZ_PNBY01000111.1 GCF_005886875.1 Pseudoalteromonas aurantia
TATTCACGCTCTCGCCCTGTTCATCCAGGGACTCAATATCGTATTGATCACACCTTAGTGACGTAAAATCAGTGGTGTATACCTTACTGTTCCAATAGGCTTGCTCTAGTACGCACTCTTTAAAGCCATCATCTTTGAATTGCATATCAAAAACATTTTGTTTTGCCTGAGTGAAAAATGAGGCGGAGAGTATCAGTGTAGTTCCTAGGGCATTAAATAGATTAAATCTCATAAGTAAATCCTTTTTACTGTTGGTTGATGTAAGTTAAATTCACTTGTACCTTAATTGTTTTTATATGAATGATGTCTTAATTTTGGCCAAAATAGTGAGCTTATATTGCCCTCTTTAGCTAGAAAATTAACTAAATCCACATTCAATCAGTAAATTTGAACTCTTTCACGCCATTTTAGTTGGTGTGGCCTTTATTTGGGGGAATGAGTTGTCTATACAGTGTGGTGTTTATGGGGTGTTATCATACTTTCTCTATTTTTAACGATTCAGCATCACTGCGTATAAAGGCGTTTTTTAAACTATTTGTGTTTTTTTGTTGTGTTATGTCATTTTAATGGGTAATTTATGTAATTAGATATGAAAGTTTTCATATCTAATTACATATTAAAGGAATAACAAAAATGAAAATTAAATTAAAAAAAACACAATTAAAAACCTTAATAAATGATCAGTCTGCTTTAGCACAAGACATGACACCAAACATTGCTGGTGGTAGTAGTTATGCGTCATATCGTTGTCCACCTCAAGAATCACAACAATGCTCACTAGATTGCTTTAGCTCTCCAGGTCCTGGTCAACCTTGTGTGATCATGCCATAGTGGTTAATTAGTTTTATTTACTAATCATATATTTATAAAGTAGTGGCTCGAAGTCGCTGCTTTATATAGATAAACAAGTCAGTGTATTTATGATGAGGCTTTAAAAATAATGACGAGTCTCGAACTAATCTCAATGTTAACGTAGACTTCTTTCCCTTTTTCTCCTAACTTAGTTTTATATTCAAAATTTAGTTTATGCGATTACATTTATTAGCATTTTAGTGCATGTATTCTTTGTACTATTGCGATATCAATGTGTTTGTAACGACTGTGTTTTTCTGTATTTATATGGAGCTTATTTTATGCCATCTAGCCGCATTTTATGTACTCTTATGCTGTGTTTTTTTATGAGCGCGTGTAGTTCATTGCAACATACGAAAACAGGGTTTTTAGATAATTATGAATTATTAAAACCAAGCGATGAATATCCAGATACCTTACAGTATCGTTCTGCCCAATTTGATAACACGCAGCTACAAAAAATTAGCACTATCTACTTACCCAAATTTGAAGTATGGCTCACAGCGAATGACAATGCAGAGTTTTTATCTGTTAATCAGTCGCATATTGTTCAACTAAGCAATTATATGCAGTCTCAGTTGAAAAAGAAGCTATCGCCTTATTATCAGGTGGTTACAAAAAAGCCAACTACACTGAACGATGAAGTACTGACGATTAAAGGGGCATTTACGAATATCGATTTTCAGGAAACGTCACTAGATGTGCGTGATTTTGTGCCAGTTAAGCTCGTCTATAATGTAGGAAAAACAGCCTATTTAGAAGCAACAGAGCAAACCGAAGCGGTCACCTCGGTGTCTTTAGAATCCGCTTTTTATATAGGTAATCGGGTACAACCGGTATTTATGATGACAGCGAGCAAGCAGTTGGAGTCAGTGGTAAAGGCAAATGGTGCAGACAATGTTGAGGCTGTGAAGGCAATACTTGATATTTGGATCAAAAATTTTGTGACAGGTATGACTAACAATAGAATGGCGAAAAATTAGGAGCCCAATATGAATTACAAACGTAGTAAACCCTTTCTGTTTTCCGGCATTTTATTAACACTGCTCAGTGCGTGTAGTGAGCAAAACCAATCGGTTATTGAAGAGCCTACTTTACGCCCTGTGCGTACCTTAACAATCGTCGCAAATAGCGGTGAACCTATGCAAGAGTTTCCCGCTGTAGTTGATGCAGCAAACTCTGCTGATCTGTCTTTTAAAGTTGCTGGTGAAGTTGTCTCTTTGTTGGTTAAGCAAGGTAAGAATGTGTCGCAAGGTGATGTGATCGCTGAATTGGATAACACAAATTACAAACTCGCCCTTGATGAATCGCAAGCCGCGTTTGATAAAGCCAAAGCGGACTTTGGCCGAGCAGAGCAACTGATCACATCAGGGACTATTTCACAAGCAGATTATGATCAGCTCAAAGCACAGTTTGCTAGTGCGAAAAGCAAGCTAGCCACTGCTCGTAATAATTTAGCCTATACCCAGTTACATGCCTCTTTCAACGGTGTTGTAGCTCGTACCCACATAGAAAAATTTGAAGAGGTACAAGCGAAGCAAACTATTGTTACGTTGCAAGACATTGAGCGCATTAACTTAAAGGTGAATATACCTGAAAGTATGATGGTACATGTCTCTAAAGAGGCTCCAAAGCAAATTTATGCTGAGTTCGCCGCAATAAAAGGGAAGCAATTCCCATTGAGTTTTGTTGAAGTGAGCACACAGGCTGATGAAGTTACTAAGGCCTATGAAGTCACGTTAGGTATGCAACCACCAGCGGGCTACAATATATTACCGGGTATGACGGCTCGTGTGCGTGCCAGCGCACAACAAGGTCAAAAAAGCCAAATTTATGTGCCCATAAAAGCAGTTCTTAAAGATGCCAGTGGGAACTTTGTTTGGACGGTAAATCCCCTTGACGCTGGGAAAGGTCAAATTACGAAAACGCCGTTGGTGGTGGGTGAGATTACGCCGTTTGGCTTTACTGTTTTATCGGGTTTGAATGAAGGCGCACATGTTGTCACCGCAGGTATGAGTAAGGTGATAGAAGGGCAAGTTGTAAAATTTAATGGGGGCGCATAGTGAATATTACCCGCTTAGCATTAGAAAATAATCGAACAGCTTGGGTTGTCTTTGCGGCTTTATTGTTATTTGGGCTGTCGGCATTTAACAATATGCCCAAAGATTATGATCCTGGTTTTATAATTCGTACAGCGCAAGTAGTTACGTACTTTCCTGGAGCAAGCCCGCAAAGAGTTGAAGAGTTAGTAACAGATCAAATAGAAAAAGTTGCCCAGCAGATCCCAGAGCTTGATTTTGTCACCAGCACTTCCAAAACAGGAGTGTCTATTGTGAGTGTGAATATAAAAGAAAGCTATAAAGATATGCGGCCTATTTGGGATAATTTACGGCGTAAAATTCAGAGTATTGAAAATGATTTACCAAATGGGGCACAAACGCCCATTGTAAATGATGAATTTGGTGATGTGTTTGGTATTGTCGTTGGCTTAACCGCGGACGGCTATAGCTACCGAGAAATGGAAGAGGTAGCTGAGCAAGTCAGAGATGCATTTTTACGCTTACCTGAGGCGGCAAAAGTTGATATCTATGGGGCTCAAGAACAACGCGTGTTTATTGAGTTTGAAAATACGCGGTTAGCATCACTGGGTTTATCAGCGAACCAGCTTAAAGATCAGCTGGCAGCGCGTAACATTGTTAACCCTGGCGGCTCATTATATATCGATGATGAAACATTAGCGCTTGAGCCCAGTGGTAATTTTGAATCAGTAGAAGATATAGCACAAACCATCATCAACATCCCCGGAAGTGATCAAGTTATTTTACTGACAGACATAGCAAAAGTGTACAGAGATTATGTTGATCCTGCTAAAAGTAAAGTGCGTGTGGGGTCTCAAACCGGTTTAACTCTTGCTATTTCTATGCGTGCCGGTGGTAATAATTTAGCGTTAGGGGATCAGGTACTTGAAAGTATTCGCTATTTAGAGAGTGTTTACCCAATTGGTGTTGAATTTAAACTTCTCTCGTTCTTGCCACAAGAAGTAGAAGAAAAAGTCAGCGACTTTGTCTCAAACCTAGTTCAAGCGATATTAGTGGTGACAGTGGTGATGCTGTTTAGCTTGGGGCTACGCACTGGTTTGATTGTCGCCAGTTTGATCCCGATGAGTATGGTTTGTGGTATTTTGGTGATGTCATTTCTTGATATTTCTATCGACCAAATCTCATTGGCAGCGTTGATCATTGCGCTGGGCATGCTTGTTGATAATGGGATTGTTATGTCTGAAAACATCATGGTACAAATGGAGAAAGGAAAAAAAGCCATTGATGCTGCGGTTGATTCTGCCAATGAATTAAAGGTGCCGTTACTGGTTTCATCGCTTACTACGGGCGCTGCATTTTTGCCTATATTTCTTGCTGAATCATCAACGGGTGAATACACAGCATCGCTCTTTAAAGTAGTCACCATTACTTTACTGTGTTCGTGGTTATTGGCGATGACAATGATCCCCATGCTCTGTGTGTACTTTACCAAAGTGAATGTGAAGCAAAATAGTGATGAGTATACTGGGAGCATGTATCAAAGTTACAGGGCTATTTTGTATACCTTATTAAAATTTAGGTGGTTAACCGTTGCGGTATGCATAGGTATGTTAGTTTTGGCGGTTCAAGGTTTAAAGCTTATCCCTAATTTGTTCTTTCCTCCTTCTGATAGAGATTATTTTAAGGTTGAATTGGAGCTGCCAGTCGGCACACGTTTACGGACCACTGAAGCCCTTGTTAAAGATATGGAAGAATACTTCCAAACACAGCTGCAAGTGACAGATGAACGTGAGGCGGGTGTAACTCAGTGGGTGAGTTATATTGGCAATGGTGGTCCGCGCTTTTTGTTAACGCATACACCGGAGTCAACCAGTTCAAACTATGCCTTAATGATAGTGTCGGTTACGTCTTATCAGATAATTGATGATCTGATGGCTGATATCGAGGAGTATGCATTAGCACGCCATCCAGATTTGCTCCTTAAGCAGCGAAAAATAGAAAACGGCGCGCCTATTGCAAACCCTGTTGAATTTAGAATTGCAGGCAGTGACACCGCTGAAGTAATGAAAATCGTGGCGCAATTGAAAGAAAAGATGCGTGAAACGCAAGGGTTAAAGTCGGTTAGTGATGATTGGGGTTTACCGATTAAAAAGTTACAGATAGAGATTAATCAAACTCGAGCTCGCAGAGCTGGTGTGTCGAGTAAAGATATTGCAACGTCTTTGCAAACAGGTTTAAGTGGCTTGGAGCTAACACAATACCGTGAAGGTGATGACATTATTCCGGTTACACTGCGCTCTATTGCTGCCGACAGACAAGATATTAGTAAGTTAGAGGCGATGGTGGTTTATTCGCAATCATCTGGCAGTTCGGTGCCACTTAAACAAGTTGCAGATATCAAAGTGGTATGGGAAAACGCACAGATATTCCGTCGCGATAGGTTAAAGTCGGTTGTGGTAGGCGCACAGGTTGACGGGATCACTGCCAGTGAAGGGTTTGCAGCAATAACGCCCTGGTTAGATGAACAAAAACTGCAATGGCCATTGGGTTATGGTTATGAGTTAGGTGGTGAAGCTGAGTCATCAGGCAAAGCAAATCAGTCGATAGCCGATAAGATGCCCATTGCGGTGTTAATTATCGTCATTCTGCTGATTGGTCAATTTAACTCAATTCGCAAATCTGCCATGGTACTCGCAACAATCCCACTTGGATTTATTGGGGTTGTCGCAGGGCTATTAATTGGACAGTCGTTCTTTGGTTTTATGACGTTGCTTGGGGTGATCTCTTTGGCGGGGATCGTAATAAACAATGCCATCGTGTTGTTAGAGCGTATCAAAATTGAATTAGATGATTTACCCGACTCACCGATTGAAGCTATTGTGAACGCGGCGCAAGCTAGAATGCGACCTATCTTATTAACCACTGCCACCACCGTATTGGGGTTAGTGCCTTTATATTTAGGTGGGGGCGAAATGTGGGAACCGATGGCATTGAGTATTATGGGAGGGCTGTTGTTTTCAACTGTACTTACCCTTGGTGTTATCCCAGTATTGTATGCACTGTTTTTTAGGTTACCTCACAAGCTAATTTAGTCTCATTAAGCATTAGCCTCATTAAATATTAGTTTGGACAAGTAAAAGGTAGTCACTGAGGTGACTATCTTTTTTATTTCACAACGCCGAGAAGACTGGGTACCAGAAAGGGCAAGTCAAAAAATAAATCAAAGGATACGTCTTAAGTGCTTCGCTTACTTTTCATGTAAGTTTATTTATACTGTATAAAAATCATTCTATTCTTTACAAATTTCCTGCATTAGGTATTACTGGTGGTGTTTACCCTATTACAATAAAAAGGAAAATTTATGTGGAAAAGGACATTAAGCTACTTTGTAACCGTCTATCTACTCAGTGCGTGTGGTTCCGGTAGTGAAACAGCAGGGCTACCAGAACAGGCTGAAGTGCCAATATCGACAAGTCCTCCAGTAGTCGAATTACAGAGTAAGCCAGAAATCACTTACTCTTCTTCGTTGCAAGATGACATAGTCAGCTTTGTTGAAGTTGCCCAGCAGATCCGGTTTTTCTACCCCAGTGATGCTGTGGCAAATACCCATTGGGATGTGTTTATAGCTGAGGCTATCGTTAAGGTGAGTCAAATGAGTAAGTAGGCGCGTTTAGCTGAGTCTTTCCAAATATTACAATCAATTGCCCCTCATATATCATTGGGGGCCGCTATACCTAATGAACCAAGCGAAGAATCTCGAGTATCGAGTTGGTTGGCTAATAGCAGTTCAGATGATTCGGTGTTTACTCGAAAGTTGATTAGTGGCACTTATAAAAGCTTACAAGACGATATTCGTCATGCACAAGAGTGGTTTTTCACAACACATTTGTATAATGAGCCTTTACATATTCCACTGTATTTAAATGAGCATGAGTCATCACATGGGCGTATATATAATGGTTATGATATGTATGACATGTCTCACTCTATTGATGAAACTGAGTTATGTATGTCAGCTGCGAGTCATATTTGGGCTGAAATTCAGCATTTTTGGCCATACTTTTCAGAAGTGGACGTTAACTGCAAACCTGAGCACAAAGAGATGCTCTCAGCATGCTTGTTGGACGACCCGCAAGACACTTGGCAGACAATTTTTACGTCTATGAATCTGCTTCAAGATCAGCATATATCTATACATTTGCCTAGACATATATCGCCAAGCAGGAGTTTTGAGTGGATATTGCCATTTAAACCCTATATGGTTGAAGGGAAGGCAGTAATCACACGAATTCATCCCGATGCACTTAATCTTGTTGAGTTAGGGGATGAATTAGTAACAATTGATAATGAACCTATTGAGCTAGTAATAGAGCGTAATACTCAGGTGATTTTGACATCAGAGCACAATGCAAAATATCGGGGCTTAGAATCGCTTTTTCTTAGACGAGATGATACGCAAATAGAAGCGACCTTAAAAAAAATGGATGGGACGACTTATACTGTACTATTTGAGCCTCTTCCTATTTCTGCTATGGCGCAAAGGTATGCTGGAAATAGACTTGTATACAGATACGACTATATGCATAAAGTGTTGGATGAGGGAGTTCATCACTTAGTACTTTATAAGCTCTCTCACTCTGCTTTATCGCAAGTGAGAGAGCAGTTATCGTCTGCAAAAGGTATTGTGATTGATTTACGCCATTACCCTGAAGACTTTTTTTGCGTGGTTACATGCTTTAGGTTGGTTCTCGTCTCAGGAAATAAGCAGTGCGCCTATGTATGAACATTGGCAACGGGCACCAAATCAATTTAGCAGTAATGTACAACGGCTGTTTCAATTTATTCAGCCCAAGGGGGGGCTTATTGATAAGCCAATTGTTGTATTAGCTTCTAGAGACAGTATTAGTCAAAATGAACATGCTTTAGCCTATATACAGAATGCAGGGCTACCTATTATGGGTGAAGCGACCGCGGGTATTAACGGTAATATTCAGGTGCAATCCGTTTTTTCTGGGCCTGATAATGGCGGTGTTACATTTATATATACTGGATTACAAGTTACGCAAAATGATGGCTCATCACTCATTGGCGCGGGAATACAACCTGATATGGCTGTCCCAATCAGTAGAGAGTCTATTGTTGAAGGGGCTGATAATCAGCTAACGCGTGCTGTAGAGTATGTATTACAGCAGCAATGATATGGATTGATTGCACTCACGTGTAGTTAAGTGTAACTCAAAGTAAAGGCTGGTAAAGGTGTTGGGAATTAAGATTTCGTTCAGCCCAATCGAGTCAAACTAATTGTGTAAACATTAATCGGAGTATAGAAAATGAATAAACTAAACCTAGTAATATTGATAGTGTGTACCCCATTTCTTGCAAATGCCGGTGAAGCATCTGTGAAGTGGTTAGATTTTAATGATTACCGAGACGTAAGACCGGCTAATGAGTCTAAAAGTGGCTATCATAAACGTATCGCAAAGCAGTTTGAAAAGCACATACAAAAGCTGATGGCAGGTGTGCCAGCAGGTTATAAGCTGGATTTAACGTTTGAAGACATCGATCTTGCAGGTGATGTACGTTTTAATATGCATGATATTCGTATTATAAAATCTGTTCATTTCCCTCGGATGAAGCTTAGCTATACGCTTACAGATAAGTCTGGAAAGATACTGGCGCAAGAAGATAAGAAAGTCATTAAAGACTTGAGCTTTATGGATAGGATCCGCATGGGGCGAGACGAAGCTTTGTATTTTGATAAGCGTTTATTGAAAGATTGGTTTGATGAGCACATAGATGCAGTTATTCCGAAATCTTAATTTTACTGACATATAAAAAGGGGTAACCCTCTATTGTAATTACCCTTTTTTATTACATACCCTTTATTAACACGCCATACTTACGACTTTATTTTGTGAGTCAGCAGCCATAAAAAACTGCGAAATATCGATGTCAACCATTCTGCTTGCGGCTAAATCGTTTTGATGAATTGTTTGCTTTACTCTCGTGGCAAATTGATTAAACGGCCGAACCGTTTGTCGTTCTAGTTGTGTAATACTATTGTAGTACCGTAGAGAAACAGTGAGAGCTGCAACAATGCTGCACACCACGGAAAAAAGGGTAACCACAGTGATCCGGACCGAGAAGCGCCAATGCTTTCGAAGTTGCATAGTCTTTCCCTGAAAATAAAAAAATGATATACCCGCTCATAGCGTAGAAGGGTATTTTATGATTACAAATAAATACGTTGAATTGTTAATGGTATGTTTCTTTTGGCGAGGGTTGATTGACTGAATAGGTGGAAGAGAATGAAAAAGGCCTTACGGCCTTTTACGACATTAAGCGACTGATAATTGTTACTTAAAAGTGGCGAGTAACTTTAATAAGTTTTGCAGCTTAGTAACCGCTAAAGTGAGTTTTTGCTGATCAAGCTCGTCGTTATTGCTTAATGCTTCAACATCAGCAGCAACATCCAATACGTAAGGTTTGAAACGTTTCGCGTCGAACGTAAAACCAGCGTCTTCAGTAAATAGCGCTTTGAATTTACCGTGGCCTTGCTGCTGCAACTCGTCTAATTTTTTATCAGCATCAAGTGCCTGACGATAAACTACTTTTAAATTTTCGTTGAGCTTTTCAATAACAGCGTGCATATTTTTCCTAAAGTTGTTGCTTAAACGGCCGATATTCTACGTGGATTCACTTAAAAAGTCAGGTATATGCTAATGAATATTTCTGGAAATAACCTACCTGCGATGTCTGGTGCAGGTCCAAGTGGCGAGGTTTACAGCGCTTCTTTGGCCAAAAAGCAACAGCAAGCAGATGGGAAAGCAGCGCTTGCTTTGATTGAAGCCGCAGGGTCTAGTGCCAGTGCACAAAGCCCTGCAAAGTCAACCACAGCAAGTTTAGGTAACAACATTAACGTATACGTTTAACGTCGCGTTAGTGTTTATTACCTCAGCTGTAAATCAATCGGTGTCTTGCTTGTTTTGCCACCGATTTCTCTCACTAATTTGGGGATAAGAAAGCCAGGTAATGCGTCCAGCATACCTGCGACAATAGCCCGTGCTTGAGATTCTTCAATATCAAAATGGCTTGCGCCTTCGACCTTATCTAGCAGGTGTAAGTAGTAAGGTAAAATATCAGCTTCAAATAGACGTTCGCTTAATGCTACTTGGACTGAACTGGTGTCGTTCACCCCTTTGAGTAACACGCTTTGATTTAACAAAGTGACGTTGGCACTTTTGAGCTTGGTCATGGCTTTGATAAAATCGTCATCAATTTCGTTAGCATGGTTAATATGATTAACGAAAATCACTTTTAATGGGCTATTGGCAAGACGTTGACAAAGCTGGCGTGTAATTCGGCTAGGGATCACCACAGGTAAGCGGCTGTGTATTCTAATGCGCTTTAACTGAGGTAACTTCTCTAACTCATCTATTATCCATTCAATGGCGTCATCTTTTGCCATAAGTGGATCGCCCCCACTGAAAATCACTTCATTGATTTGCGGATGTGCTTTGAGATAGTCGATGCTTTCAAGTAAGGACCGCTTATTTAGTTGGTTTTCTTGATAGGGGAAATGACGCCTGAAACAATAACGACAATTTACCGCACAGCCAGTTTTCAGCATCAGTAAAATACGCGAACGATATTTGTGTAATAAACCTGGTTGCGCGCTGTCTTGCTCATCTAATGGGTCTTTATTAAAGCCTGCTTTGGCTAAAAACTCCTTATGAAGCGGCATGACTTGAAGCAACAAGGGATCGTTAGGATCACCATATTTCATTTTTTTTATAAAGGGCAATGGCACTCGTACTGGGAACAAACGCCTAGCTTTTAGGTCACTTTCACTAAAATAAGCTGCCAAACCTAGCATTTTTACTAGTGTTTCTGGGCTTGTGACGACATTTGCCAATTCTTTTTGCCAGTTGCTCTGCAAATTTACTTCATTTGTTTGTATCATTAGCAAGTTTACTACTCGAAAAAGACAGTTAGAGGATACGATGGCGAATTATAGCACCAACGAGTTCAAGGGCGGCTTAAAAATTATGTTAGATGGTGAACCATGTGCCATCTTAGAAAATGAAATGGTTAAACCTGGTAAAGGGCAGGCGTTTAACCGTGTTAAGATCCGTAAATTGATCTCAGGTAAGGTATTAGAAAAAACCTTTAAATCTGGCGATTCAGTGGAAGGCGCTGATGTGATGGATACTGATCTTGCGTATCTTTATACAGATGGTGAGTTCTGGCATTTCATGAACAATGAAACATTTGAGCAAATCGCTGCTGATGAAAAAGCCGTGGGTGAAAATGTGAAGTGGCTAGTAGAAAACGATGTATGTACGATTACATTGTGGAACGGCAGTCCAATTGCTGTAACACCGCCAAACTTTGTAGAACTAGAGATCACTGAAACAGATCCTGGTCTTAAAGGTGATACAGCGGGTACAGGTGGTAAACCTGCTACGCTTATTACCGGCGCTGTGGTACGTGTACCATTGTTCGTGCAAATTGGCGAAGTAATTAAAGTTGATACGCGTACGTCTGAATATCAAGGTCGTGTAAAGTAATACACGGTATTAATATTAAAAATCCCAGCTTTGACTGGGATTTTTTATGGCTGTAATAAAAGAGGGCATTATGTCTGAACAATTGTGGGCGCCAAGTGGTGAGATAGCCACATTGCGTCAACGAGCGGTGATTTTGCACAAAATTAGGACTTTCTTTGCTGAACGTGACGTGATGGAAGTTGAAACACCGAGCTTATGTGCAGCGAGCGTAACCGATGTACACTTAGCCACTTTTTCAACAGAATTCGTTGGACCAGGAAATAGTGCGGGCTTGCCGTTATATCTGCAAACTTCCCCTGAGTTTGCCATGAAGCGCTTGCTGGCTGCTGGTAGTGGTGCCATTTACCAAATTGCCAAAGCATTTCGAAATGAAGAATCGGGAAAGCATCACAATCCAGAGTTCACTATGCTTGAGTGGTATCGTCCTGATTTTGATGAGTTTGCACTGATGGCTGAAATAAATGAATTAATGATGCATATTTTAGACTGTCAGCCATGTACGTCCATTTCTTACCAGCAAGTGTTTATGGATGTGCTGGCGATTGATCCGCTGTCAGCCAGCCTAGATGAACTCAAAAGTGAAGCTATTAAATATGGGTACGGTGATATTGCAGAGGCCGAAACACAGCGAGATACCTTGTTACAATTATTATTTTGTATGGAAATAGAACCGAAAATTGGTCAACAAGCTCCCTGTTTTGTTTATCATTTTCCTGCTTCGCAGGCTGCATTGGCAAAACTCAATCCAGAGGATACACGCGTCGCTGGGCGTTTTGAGTTGTATTATAAAGGCATGGAGTTGGCAAATGGCTTTAATGAGCTCACAGATGCGACTGAGCAAGCAGCACGTTTTGTACAAGACAACCAATTAAGGGTTGAGTTAGGTTTAAACCCAGTTGAGATGGATCGACACTTTTTAGACGCCTTAGCGCATGGTTTGCCTACATGTTCAGGCGTTGCACTGGGTGTTGATAGGCTTGTGATGTTGGCTACAGGCAAAGGCGCAATTAAAGAAGTGATGGCATTTGATATAGCGCGCGCATAGCGCTATATCACACATTGTAAATGTAGGAAATTATACGAAACGTTTTAATTCATCTTGCGTTGTTTTTGTTAAACGTTGCGCTTGTTGGCAGTGATTTACAGCATCGTCAATTTGTGTTTTGGATTGTTGACCCAGCTCTACGATTTGCTGCACAGTTTGGTGTGTATTATTTTGTGTGGCTTCTAACTGATGCACCGCACTGACGATGTCTTCTAATTGTGCTTGATTACGCTCAAATTCTCGGCTCATATCCGTAAACCCTTGAGAGGTTGTGCTGATGGCTTGCTCAGCACCTTTGGAGTGATCAATCAGCTGTTCTGACTCTTGGTTTGTTTCACCCACTAGTGTATTCATTTGATTAATGAAATCGCTAATTTGACGCGTTGCTTCATTGACTTTGACTGATAAACTTCTGACTTCATCGGCCACAACGGCAAAGCCGCGCCCAGCTTCTCCGGCTCTAGCTGCTTCAATCGCAGCGTTTAAAGCCAGTAAATTAGTTTGGTCTGAAAACTCTTCAACCATTTTGAGGATACTGCGAATGTTTTCGCTGTTTTCTTTTAATCCTGAAACGGTCGTAGAGAACTTACCAAGTAATGCGGTGATTTGCTTTACTTCATCTACCAATTTTGCCAATGAGGTAGAAGACGCTTTCACAAATTGTAAGCTCTCGGTATTGGCTTGATATACTTGTTCCGTATTCCCCACGATACTTTGAAGACTGTGTGTGACTTGATCACTGGCGGTTATAATAGAGTCGCTAATATGCAATTGTTGTGCACCAAACTCCGCGGTTTGCTGCATTGATTGTGTCACATCTTGGTTGCTGTTTGCAGCGGTTTGCGCACTGTTATACGTGCTGGCAAGAAGCTTACTTAAATTACTGGTAAACGTATTGTATTGCTCGCTCAATTCTCTAAATTCATCGAAAGTAAAGTGGGGCAGTTTTGCGTTTAGATCGCCATCTTTGCGGTTAATTTTTTTTAACGTATCGCGCATTGCCCTGACTGGTCTCACTATTAAAAACCGCATATAAAATAATGTAAAAATAAAGCCAGCGACTGCGACAAATGCCATCAGCCAAAACCAACCTAAGCCTTGTTCTTTTTCGCTGAGTTCCGCATACAACCAAAATAAAGTGAGTAACTGAAACGAAAACACAAAGCTTAAATTGCCAAATATTTTACGCGATAGGGTAAAGAAAAAGGATTGTTCAATTTGATTATATATACTCATGTATAGACCCATTTTAGGCTCTTCACTGTGCCATTTTATTTAATCATAGAACAGTGTGAATTATTTATTCAGTTAACGCGACAAAATCATTTTTGCATAACAGGGAAAGTTAGTAAAAATACCATCTACACCAAGCTGCTGCATGTCTTCGATGTCTTGCTGCTTATCGACCGTGTAGGCATAAACCTTTAAACCTCGTTGCTTTGCGTCATGTACATATTCATGATTTATAAAGTTTTTATCAATATGGACACTGTAAGCATTTAATTGCTGAGCAAATTGCGCATACTGCAGTGGAATAGATGCTGTTAGTGCGCCGATTTTAATCCAAGGTAATTGTTGTTGTAACCACAGTAACTGGTGGTGGTCGAAAGATGAGATAAGTAATTGGTCACGTGACAAGGTGGCATCATGGATATTCTGTTCAATGCATGTAACAAACTTGTCTAATCTAAATGTATGCTTGAGCTCAAGGTTTATGAGAGTGTGTTGACCCACGGCGATTAATGCTTGCTGTAAACTCGGTATATATTGTCCATTACCAGCATCAAAAGACTGCACTTTTTCAAGGGGGGTGGTGTTGATTTTACCCTGGCCATTCGTCGTGCGGTCCAGCCAAGTATCATGAATAATGACAAAGTCATCTTGGCAACTTTGTACGTCTAATTCTATGCCATCAACCTGAGCTTGCAGAGCGGCATCAATTGCGCTTAAGGTGTTTTCTGGGTAATTACCACTGGCACCACGGTGAGCAAATATATGCATTAGGCTTTATTCCTTGTAACAGACCAAGTTTCATAAAAAGCAGTACTAACAACAAGTAACCCCCCTATAAAGGTTACTATACTGGGCTTTTCTGCCAATAGCATAAAGGCCAAAAAGGTTGCATACAAGGGCTGTAAGCAAGAAATTAACCCCGCGGTCGTCGCTGACAAATGTCGTAAACTACTGGCAAAAAGTGCATGAGGTAACGCTGTAAATATGATGCCAGCAAGTAAAATCAAACTAAGGTGAGATTGTGAAAGAGCGCTGGGGGGAACGGTGATAAAGGCACATAGCATGACGCTGGCTACGAGTGTTTGATACAGCATGGTTTGAGGGCCACCATAATGGGAAAAGTATCTTTTTTGCAGTAAATTTCGCAGCGAGAATAAAGCGCCAGAACTCACACCCGTTATGATGCCTAATGTAACTTGGTTGCCTAAACTGGCCTCGGGTATGAGTAGGTATATACCAGTGAGTACGACAACAGCACATATTATATCTTTTCGTTTTATTTGCTTTTGGGTGAAAAAGGGTTCTAAAAAGACCGTTATAACTGGGTAAGTGAAAAAAGCGATAATGCCAATGGCTATGCCTGCCATTTGCATTCCCGCAAAATAGGTCACCCAATGCAAGCCAACAACAACACCTAATAAAATAGCGATTAAATAATCTTTTGAAGTCTGTAAGGTAATTTTCTTTCGTTGTAATGTTAACAAGAGCACAAGTGCAACGAAGGCCACTGCAGTTCGGTATACGGTAATGTCTAATGCTGATAAATCGATGAGTTTTGCAAAAAGTGCGGTACCACCGAATAATAAAACGGCGATATGTAAATACAGCAAAGAAGATTGCTCGGCTCGCATGTGAGTGGCCTACCTTTTTTATTTAGTTTAACACTAACCAGATGACCTTTGTCACTAAATGTTTGCTGCTATTTTTGCTATCTTTGCTTGTCGATATTTTAAAGTTAATTTTACGCATAAGGCAGCAGACTCTGTGAGCAAACATTTAGCATTGGCTGAACAGCACAAAATTGTAAGAGGCATTGGGCCATTGATTTTTTCGCTATTTTACTTTTTTCCGATGTTTAGTCTGTGGGGGAGGCTTAGCTTTTATGATCTAGCGTTACAGGTGGTTATCTACAGTTGTTTTATTGCCTTGTACTGTGTTGCGGTATTCAAACAAGGCGGTAATGTCACGCTTACCATTATTTTGATGCTTATAGTGATATCGACAGGATCCTTGGTAACGTCTGGAACCAGCACTTTGTTTGGCTATATAGCGCCATTTTGTGGTTTTAATTACCGTCGTCCGTATAGCTTTTTTATGTTAGGTATCATGTTGTTCATCATGTACCTCTGTAGTCAGTATTTGATCACGAGTAACCCGCTGTACTTTTGGGCGCCGGCTTTACTCATTAGTATTGGCTTATTTAGTTTTGGTGTATTTGAGCGCCAAGCACGTTTTCATCAAATTGCGCACCACACTAGCCAAGAGAAATTAGAGCAACTTGCAGCAATTGCCGAACGAGAGAGAATTGGGAGGGATTTACATGATACATTGGGACACTCTTTATCTTCAATAGCATTAAAGGCAGAACTGGCTAGTAAATTACATGATGCAGGGTTACAGCAAAAAGCAGTCTTAGAATCGCGGCAGGTAGCTGAACTTGCAAGAGATTTATTAAGTGAAGTGCGCGAAGCGGTCTCTGGATTAAAACAGGTGGGGCTATACGCACAACTCAATTTACTCGAGCAGCGTTTAATTGATGCGCAGTTTAACGTCGAGCAACAGCTAGATGTAGTGGACTTAAAAGCAGAGCATGAAAGCGCATTGTGTTTTATTGCCAAAGAGCTTGTGACGAATATTTTGCGCCACAGTGATGGTAAGCATGTCTCGATTGAAATAGGTCAAATAGACACTGTATATATGCGTATTTTCGATGATGGGCATGTGGGCCAATTCAAGTATGGCAATGGGTTAATTGGTTTAGTAGAACGAGCTGAAGCACTTGGGGCAACTGTAATAATTGATACGAGTGCTGGATTTTCTGTGACCGTAAAGCTGCGGTAGGAGTGGGTATGATTAAAGTGATGGTTGTGGAAGACCAAGCATTGGTAAGAGGGGCGATCAGTGCTTTATTAAGCTTAGATCATGACATTGAAGTGGTGGCTGAAGCTGCCGATGGAGCAGAAGCAAAGCAGCTGTTGCAATCGGTGAGCCCTGATATCGTTCTAACAGATATTGAAATGCCAAACGTGACAGGATTAGAACTGTTAGAGCATGTATCGCAGGTACACGAGACATGTCAGACGGTTATTATGACGACTTTTTCTCGTGCTGGATATATCCGTAGGGCATTATCTGGAGGGGCGAGAGGGTTTGTATTAAAAGAAGCGCCCAGTGAGTACTTAATTCGCACGCTTAAACAGGTGGTGTGTGGTAAAAAAGTCATTGACCCTGAGTTAGCATTGTCTGCACTAGATGATACAGATCCGTTAACAGAAAAAGAAAGAAAGGCATTACGACTTGCAGGTGAAGGCTATAAAACAGCTGAAATAGCGAAAAGTTTATACTTAAGTGAAGGTACCATAAGGAATTATTTATCTGATGCAATTGCAAAGCTAAATGCTAGTAATCGTGTGGATGCAGCGCGTATTGCGAAACAAAAAGGCTGGTTGTAAGCAATTAATAAGGATTCAATTCACTAATAATGTTAACTGAGGTCAAATTACTTTTAACAAGAAAGGCTTTTTATTAGGTCGGTTTTTGATAGTATAGTCATCCTAAATCATTATTAAGCAAAGGTTACGATGTTAGAGCCAAAACTCCTCATGCCTGTATTAGCACTTACCACATCAGTGTGCGGGGTGTTTATGCTGTTGAATTGGTTAATTCATCGAACACTAGCTGGCACTAAACAATGGATGTTTTTTGTGACCTTGGTTGCCGTGGCATGTGTGCTTATTTCACAGCCACAGCTGAGTGATTTTTGGCGTATTTTTGTGGCAAATCACTTGATTTTGGCTGGGCTTATTTTTTTAGCGCTGGGAACTGAGCAATTTTTTCAAATTAAATCAAAATACTGGCCCTGGGTCGTGTTATCTACCGTTCATATTATAGGCTTTGTGTGGTTCACTTTTTTTGAACCGCATTTCATCGTACGAGTGGTGCTTAACTACACTATTTGGGCTTTGTCATTAGGGCTGTGTATCAGAGCATTATTTCAAAGTAAAGTCAGTGAGTTAACGGAAGCAACCATTGCTCGTTGGAGCTTTCTGCTTGCCTGTGTGGGTATGCTCAGTATTTTCACGCTACGGCTATTTATGCTGGGAGCGTATAACCCCTCAGATAGTCTCTTAACCAATAACATGAGTAATCAAATTTTTACCATTGCGGTTATTGCAATTCCTTTGTTGTTGTGCTTTTCTTTAAGCTTACTGTGTAGTGGTCGACGAGCTGAACAGGTAGAACAAACTAAGCAGGCTGCCGAGCAAGCGTCATTATTAAAAGGCCGTTATCTCACATTACTTAGTCATGAATTAAGAACGCCACTGAATGCCATTGTTGGGCATGCTGAAATGCTCAAAAGTATTCCAAGAGAGCCGAAAAAACATGCGGAGCTATGTGACATTATCGCGGGGGCTGCGATGTCTTTATCAGATCTGGCAAATCAAGTGTTGCTGCAAGCGAAGGGCGAAACAAAACCGCAAGAACTCACCGCAGTCAACATTGCCAATGTATGCCAAGAGATAGTCAATTTACTCTCGCCGTTGGCGGAACAAAAAAAACTGGATGTGACTTTAGATACGACATCGTTAATGGCACAGGATTGCTTCGTTGATAAAGAAGCGCTCACCCTTATTTTAAAGAACCTACTGTCAAATGCGATTAAATACACGCTTGATGGCAGTGTGGTGGTTACCATAAAGTCAGAGAATGTTGGTAGTCACTACCACAGTGTACAGTTTTACGTATCAGATACTGGGGTGGGCTTAAATGACGCTGATTTAGTGACTATTTTTGAGCCATTTGTAACAGTCGCATCAGAGCAAAGTGTGGCGCAAGGTGCTGGGCTGGGTTTGTCTTTGTGTAAGCAATTGCTAGAAAATATGAAAGGGGAGCTTCGCGTACGCAGTGAAATCGGGCGTGGCACTGAGTTCTTTTTTGAATTATTACTGCAAGAAGCGAAAACGAGCAAAGAGAATACTCCCATCGCGAGATACACCCACCATCAGCAAGGCGGGTTAGCGTGTAATATTTTGGTCGTCGAAGATAATGCTTTAAATCGAGAAGTCTTACAGCATTACTTGAAAGAGTTGGGTACTACTTTTGAATTTGCTCATGATTTAGCTCAAGCCACAAGCAAGGTAACCAAACGCGAATTTGATATTATTTTGCTTGATATGCATCTACCTGATGGTCATGGTTTATCTTGGTTTGTCGATGAATTTTGCACTATGATATTACCCAGCTCTCCTACGGTGATTGCACTGACAGGAGATGCCGATGAAACGGCCCAACAAACTTACTTACGCCATGGTATTACCTATTGTATTAGCAAGCCGGTATCACCTAAAACGCTGGTTGCTGTACTAGAGCAAGTGTGTGCTGCACAGAGCACGCAAATTTTAGACAAACATTTAGTCAACGAAGAGGCTTTGCGTCAATTGAGTAGCGAACTCGACGGTAAGTTTTTGACGACTAAATTGATGTATTTATCTGATACATTTGATTATGAGTTTGCACAGTTACAGGGGTTGGCGGATATTAAAGCGACCGATATTTTATATGAGAAGTTACTACAATTAGCGCAAGAAAGTGACTTACTCGGCATGGCTGCTTTGAGTGATGAGCTGAGATTTGCAAGTGGGCAACTTCAGCAAGGGCAAACGATCCATTGGCAGGCATTACACAGTTTTGCAAAAGAGAGCGTGACGGCGTTGCAAGCTATTCATACAAAAGTTGTAGCATAAAAAACACACCAAATTCTTAAGTGGGGCTTTTATTCTAAAGCCTTATTTTTTTCTTGATAATATCCCCAAAAATGCAAAATTACACTGGATTACAGTACCTGTAATCAATAAAATCTACGCCGCTTTTCGTACATTAAATTGAAACACACAAATGTGTTCAAAATATGTAGTATCTAGGGGTAGTTAACTTGAAGAGATTATTTTGTGCATTATGGTTGATACTTGTCAGTGTTCAGGTACTTGCGGTTGATTTGCAAATATCTACCTTTATTGATCTAGATACTAAGGTACCACGCGGTGCACAAATACGTTATCAAGTTGACTTTGAAAACGTTGAGCAAGATGTTGCTAATAACGTCCAACTGATTTTTCCAATTCCAGCAACCACTTCTTTTATTTCGAGTGACAGCGCTGTCTGTAAATTTAATGCTGGTCAAAGTCGTCTTGAGTGTCTTTGGCCTAGTATTGACGGCACTGATGTGCTTGATAAACTAAAACGTGTTCAATTTACGATAAAAACCAGTAAAGATACTGCACAAACGATTGCTTCTGAGGTGTCTGTTTCGGCGACGAATGAGGATGCTAGCAAACTACAAAATAACGCAGAGACCCAGAATACCTCTATTGTTGCGGGTACTGACTTAAAAATTGTATCGTTACGCTCAGAGCCTCAACAAGTCTATATTAATGAAACCTATACCTACACCCTACACATCACCAACAATGGTCCAGATGAAGCAACAAATGTTGCCGTCAAGCACGTGCTTCCCAGTTATGCCACTTGGGTTGAAAAATCTGAGAGCAATAGCAATGGTTGGTCTTGTGGCGGCGCACAAACTTTAATCTGTAGCTTAAGTAAGCTTGCAGTGGGTGCATCACAATCGTTGGTGATCAAAGCAAAATTATCTCAGCTAGGCAGTGGCACGGTAACAGCGACATCCAGTGTAAGCAGTGCAACGGCAGAAATTAATAGCGCGGATAATCAAGCCAGTGTAAGCAATCAAGTTAAAGAACATGCTGATGTGGCAGTTGAACTGAAAGCGTTAAAAAGCAATGGTACGCCTTCTTATTGGGGGCCTCTTTCGTTAACGCCAAATGAAGCGCATCAATATCAGATTGTGGCGAAGAATAATGGACCAAACACGGCTTCTTCTGCGCAATTTGTTTTAACACTCGCCGCAGGAATCAGTGATGTGGTTGTGGCGCAAGCCAGTGGTTGGAGTTGCTCAGTTAATATGGCTGGGGCTCAGCCTAAAATTACCTGTGATAGAACGGCGGTTGCCTCAGGGGGGAGCGATACACTCAAAGTTACTGCCAAAGCACCAAGCTCCGAGGCTACGTACACAAATAGTGCGTTGATATCGGCGAATCTTTCTGATCGTAATCAAGCGAATAATACCGCCAGCGCACAAATAAAAGTGACTAAAAGCAACGTTGCGAAGATGTCGTTGATTAAGTCTATTACTTCATTAAAGTCACAATACGGTGCTAATGACACTATTACCTTTTTATTAACTGCACGCAATGCTTCAGCACAAACTTTGACGGTAAAAACATTGACTGACGCATTGCCTGATAGTGTCGATTTTGTCAGTTACTCTTCAACGGCTTTTAATTGTAATTATCAAGCTGCAGGCAGTCAGGTTGTGTGTACGCCAAACACAGCGCAGTTAGCGGCTAATAATAGTATAAGTGCCACCATCGTAGCCAAGGTAAAGGCGTCGGTCTCAAATGCTACTGCTATCAATCGCGCCAATATCGTTTTTGATTCTAGTGATAGCAGTAATGAATCAATCGCAGCCTCTGCTGCGTTTAGCACCATAGATTCACAGCCGGTGCTGTCCGCTTCAAAGTCAAGTAGTTTGCAGTGGAAGAATAAAAACCACATGGGAAAACGCTTTGAATTTAAAATTAAAGTAACCAATTCAGGTGGTGCAAAGGCAACTGGCGTTAAGGTTTTCGATACGTTAATTAATGGCTATACCGCCGAGTCGGCGACGGTGCAAACCAGTAATAATAGCGATGTATGGTCTTGCCCTTCACAAGGCTCTATAAATATTGAATGTACGGGGGATATTAGCGCTGGTGCTTATATTGAGGTCATTATTAGAACGCGTTCACCTTTTGTAGTTGCAAGGCCAGAAAACACTGCCGTAGTGAAACATAGTTCATTAACTACTGACTTAACCGCAACGTATAACGGGTGGGGTCAATCATCGATTAACCCTCTAGACAAGGCTCCTCTAAAACTGATCTTAAAGAAAATTGAAGCTGTTACAGGCGTCGAGAATGGGTTAGTTAGGGTTGGGCAGAATATAAATACTGAAATCAAGGTGGTTAACGAAACTCCTATATTGACGCAAGGGATCTTAACGGTTGATATTTTGTTAGAAGATAAAGAATCTTTCGTTTCAACAGGCAGCAATGGAGGAAATTGGCACTGTACGGCCTCTGGAAAACGTATTACATGTGAATATAAAAAAATGGTTACAGGGGTTTGGCAGGGTATTCAGGTTAATCAAGCACAGCAAGCTTCCTTGCTTACAATTACTACCAAGGCTGAGGCTAAAGGCCAGCTAACAAGCCATATTGCTGGTGAAGATAAGAGTGGTTTCCCAGGCCAAGTTAAAGGTGAAGTGTCTATTCTCTCCACGGAATCTGCTGACTTGAAAGTCACTAAAACAGCCAATCTTAGTCAATTATCAGCGGTGCAAAATGAGTTAAGTTATCAAATCGAGGTTGAGAATGTCAGTGGTGAAACCATCACGGGTGATGGGCTTAGTGCATTATTAATTAAAGATACTTTTGCGGGTACATTTAAGGCAAGAAAGGGCAATGTTGAAACGGGTATTCGCTTTGCAGAGAATGCTAGTAGCCAGCTTGGTGCAACATTTAGTTGTGCAAGAAGTGATGCAGGTCAGTACCAAGATACCGTAAGCACCATAACTTGTCGGCTAGGTAATAGCCAACAGTTTAAAGTCGGCGACAAGTTAATTTTAACCATGCATGTGAGCCGACCTTTCGTTACGGTCAATGGCAATTTAAACAACCTCGTTGAGGTCAGTTCTTCAACTCATGTAGATACAGATACCAGTAATAATAAAAGCAATGTATCTGTACCAGTTGTGCCGAAATTTGATGTCGGTATTACACTCGCCTCGTATGCTACCACTCCTATTTTAAGTGGTGATGAGGCTTTGTTAACGCTTGAAGTGTCGAATATGAGTGCCACCACAGCAACGGGTGTAGTGCTAAAGCATACCTTTACGCCACCATCTGGACGAACATTTCAATTTATAAGTAGTACATTTTCACGGTCAGGACAAGCGAGTATATGTACCTTTAATGCCAGTAATGTACTGAGTTGCCCTATTGGTACTTTGGGTGGGAATGAAGTTCAAACTGTTACGGTTAAACTTCGACCAAAAAGTTACCATGACAGAAAAAGTTGGATATTGGCCAGTACCTCTAACGTTACGGCTGCCAATATTGATAATGATATAAATAAAGGTAATAACACCCAGTTAAATTCATTACAAGTTAATGTGCGAGACGCCAATTTAAAAATTGAAAATAACGATGTTACTGACCCTGTGGCATGGTATCCGGTTCCTCGTGCGTTTCCCAGTTCATTAGATAATGTACTCGTGTACAAAGTTGATCTTGAATATTTGTTTGATAATACCGGCGACTTATCGGTTGCCAGTGGTGTTGGTTACGATTTTACAATGACACCATCAGGCGCTGATAAACAGCTTCAGTTTTTATGTGATGGGAGCGCAAAAACGGGGTGTACAGCGGCACAAGCGCGATGTAATAGTATAAATACAGTGATTTCTTCTGCTCACACCATTACTTGTAAAGGACCAGAAAACTCAGGGAATGATTTGGCTGAGTTTGAATTACGCGAAAATAGATATGGCTCTGAGGATAATATTTATACGCGATATCTTTATTTTAAAGTGTTATCTCGACCAAAAACAACCGGTGAAGTGAGCGCGACCACGGCACGTATTTTCTCAAATGAAAATGATCCTATTACTGCAAACAATAGTGAAGCAGAGCAAACCTCTATTCGAGTTGCAGTTGATTTATCTTTAATAAAACGGGCCTCATTGAGCAAAGTCGCTGTGGGCAGCGTTTTTAATTACTTTCTCGATGTAGGAAATGCGGGTCCTGGTGATGCAGCAGATAATATCATTTATGATTATTTAAGTCATGATCTTGAATTGGCTGGCATACCCTCAATTGCTGGTGGGCGCTGTGTTACTGACCAAGCGATTAAATCGGGTGAATCAATAGCAAAAACCCGGGTGAGGTGTACTGTCAATACAATCGCAAAAGGGCAATCTTTAACAGCGACCATCCCCGTTAAACTAATATCAGTGCCTACTGGTAGCACTTTATACAACGATGCATGGATTGAAACCAAAGGGTTTGATGTTAACCCTAGCAATAATCGAGATGACCTCACACTTCCATTGAGTAAAGGAAATATTTCTGGGCAGGTATTCTTCGATAAAAATAATGATGGTGTACTGCAAACGTCGGCAGACTCCGGTATTTCAGGCATCACTATTGAATTAAGTGGTACCGAGAGCACAGGTAAAAACATTGGCCCGCTGTTAAAAAATACCGGCACTAGCGGCGAATTTGTATTTGAAGATTTATCAGCAGGTACTTATCAGTTAAAACAGTCTATCCAAAGTCAATTATCGGGTTATCAAGATGGGTTTGATAGTCGCAATAACAGCATTATATCTGGAAGCAACAACAGTGATGTGATCAGTAATATCACGCTTACTGCAAATCAATCATCGTCTGGAAATTTATTTGCTGAAACGTTACTTGCTGGTGACGCAAGTGTTGAAGGCGCTGTGTTT
>NZ_PNBY01000112.1 GCF_005886875.1 Pseudoalteromonas aurantia
ATCTGATCGGCATTAAGCAATAAGCTCGGCCTTTCAATTAACTAATTGACGCTGTTTACTCTGCAGCATCAGCCTCTTGAGTTTTATGTTTTGCAGCTGTTTCTTGTATAAGCGGTTGTAGTTCACCACGTTGAAACATTTCAATGATGATATCGCAGCCACCAATTAGCTCACCTTCAACCCAAAGTTGTGGGAATGTTGGCCAATTTGCGTAGTGCGGTAACTCAGCACGAATGTCTGGGTTAAGAAGAATATCAACATAAGCAAACTGCTCACCGCACCCCATTAGTGCTTGTGACGCCTGTGACGAAAAACCACAGTTTGGTAACTTTGGTGATCCCTTCATATAAAGAAGGATTGGGTTTTCTGAAATTTGCTCTTTAATTTTATCAATGGTTTCCATCTTTAACCTCAAAAATGACGATAGCTTCAGCCTAAATCAATTATTTATTGATTAAAAATAAATCGATAAGGCTAGTTTCCTAAATAAGTATAAGGCAACGCCATTGCTGTTTGCCAAAACTTGAGTAAAATACTCAAGAATTATAATATCACTATAAAGCCAGCTCGTATAGAAAAGTGCACTTAACTGCGCTATGTTTCGTATCGATTTTGGCATTTATTAATAATTGGAGAAAAAAATGGCATTTGTACTACCGTCACTACCTTATGCAATTGATGCACTTGAGCCACACATTTCAAAAGAAACACTTGAGTTTCACCACGGCAAGCACCACAACACCTACGTTGTTAAACTTAACGGTCTTGTTGAGGGTACTGAGCTTGCTGAGAAATCTCTAGAAGAAGTTGTGTGTAATTCAGAAGGTGGCGTATTTAACAACGCAGCACAAATTTGGAACCACACTTTCTACTGGAACAGCCTTGCACCAAATGCAGGCGGTGAACCTTCAGGTAAAATCGCAGAATTAATCAATGCAAAATGGGGCTCATTTGCAGATTTTCAGGCTGCTTTCAACGATAAAGCTGTTAACAACTTCGGTTCAAGCTGGACTTGGTTAGTGCAATTAGCTGATGGTTCACTTGATATTGTTAACACTTCAAATGCGGCAACACCGCTAACTGAAGCTGGTGTAACACCACTCCTTACTGTTGACCTTTGGGAACACGCTTACTATATCGACTTCCGTAACGTGCGTCCTGATTATCTAAAAGGTTTTTGGGCACTGGTAAACTGGGAATTTGCAAACGCAAACCTAGCATAAACACCTGCAATATAAACTATTTGTTTTTTTGCAATAAATAGGCGCTTAGGCGCCTTTTTTTATTCCTATAAACCAGTGAATTATTCCATTAAATGTTTGGAATTTTTAGGCAAATTCTAATTTTCACGTCTAGACTTAAAGTTAACCTTTCCCATTGAAGATTAAATAGCTTTCCTTACTTAAGCAGGTTATTGGAGGTCGTTATGACGATATTTGAACACTACCAAGCCAGATATGAAGCAGCTCAAGAAGAAGAATACAGTATCGCTGAATTTCTAGAGATCTGTAAGAACGACAAATCAGCCTATGCCAGTGCTCCCGAGCGTCTACTTATGGCCATTGGCGAACCTGAAATGATTGATACATCAAATGATGCAAGACTCAGTCGGCTGTTTTCAAATCGCGTGATCGCACGTTACCCCGCATTTAATGAATTTTATGGCATGGAAGATGCAATAGAGCAAATAGTCGCCTACCTAAAGCATGCAGCACAAGGGCTTGAAGAGTGCAAACAAGTACTCTACTTACTTGGGCCTGTGGGTGGTGGTAAATCATCCATTGCTGAAAAGCTGAAATATTTGATGCAGCAAGTGCCCATTTATGCAATTAAAGGGTCGCCTGTGAATGATCACCCTCTTTCCTTATTTAACCCTGTTGAAGATGCAGAGCTACTCTCAAAAGAGTATGGGATCAAGCCCCGCTACCTAAAAACAGTGATGTCGCCATGGGCGACTAAACGATTACATGAGTTTAATGGAGACATTAGCCAGTTTAAAGTTGTAAAACGCTACCCCTCTATTCTTGATCAAGTTGCCATCGCCAAAACAGAACCTGGCGATGAAAATAATCAAGATATATCAGCGCTAGTCGGTAAAGTAGACATCCGAAAGTTAGAACACTTTGCCCAAAATGATCCTGACGCGTACGCCTACTCAGGTTCTTTGTGCCTAGCAAACCAAGGGTTGATGGAATTTGTAGAAATGTTTAAAGCGCCTATTAAAGTACTACATCCACTGCTTACAGCAACTCAGGAAGGTAATTACAACGGCACCGAAGGTATATCAGCCTTGCCATTTAATGGCATGATATTGGCGCATTCAAACGAATCAGAGTGGCAGACTTTTAAAAACAATAAAAACAATGAAGCATTCTTAGACCGAGTTTATATCGTAAAAGTACCATACTGCTTACGCGTCTCTGAAGAAGTGAAGATCTACGATAAATTGATTGAAAACAGTGAGCTTGCTACGGCACCTTGTGCACCTGGTACATTAGAAACACTGGCTAAGTTCGTATCATTGTCGCGGATTAAAGAGCCTGAAAACTCAAGCATCTATTCTAAAATGCGTGTATATGACGGTGAAAGCCTCAAAGATACTGATCCAAAGGCAAAGTCTTACCAAGAATATCGAGATTATGCCGGTGTTGATGAAGGAATGAATGGACTTTCAACCCGATTTGCATTCAAAATTTTATCTCGAGTGTTTAACTTTGATCATGCTGAAGTTGCAGCAAACCCTGTACACCTTTTTTATGTATTGGAGCAGCAAATAGAGCGTGAACAATTTAATGCTGAACTGCAAGAACGTTACCTTAGCCATTTAAAAGGTTATTTAACCCCTCAGTATGTAGAGTTTATTGGCAAAGAATTACAAACCGCTTACTTAGAATCGTACTCAGAATACGGCCAAAATATTTTTGACCGCTATGTCACTTATGCTGACTTTTGGATCCAAGATCAAGAATACAGAGATCCAGATACAGGTCAGCTATTTGATAGAGCTGCATTAAACGCTGAGCTAGAGAAAATTGAAAAGCCAGCAGGTATTTCAAATCCAAAGGACTTCAGAAACGAAATAGTTAACTTCGTACTCAGAGCTCGAGCACATCATAACGGAAGCAATCCAGTGTGGACGAGTTACGAAAAACTACGCACTGTAATAGAGAAGAAAATGTTCTCTAACACTGAGGATTTATTACCTGTTATTTCATTTAATGCCAAAACCTCTGCCGAAGATCAGAAAAAGCATGAAGACTTCGTCAATCGAATGGTAGAGAAAGGTTATACACAAAAACAAGTTAGGTTACTCTCTGAATGGTATCTAAGAGTGAGAAAGTCACAATAAGATTAATTCGACTGAGAGGGTGATTTATGGCGCATTTTATAGACCGTCGCCTGAACGGTAAAAATAAAAGCACGCTTAATCGACAGCGCTTTATTCGACGCTACAAGAAACAGATTAAAGAAGCTGTTTCTGATGCAATCAATAAACGCAGTGTCACTGATGTGAGCAGCGGTGAAAGTATTTCGATACCGCAAAAAGATATGAGTGAGCCTGCATTTCACCAAGGTAAAGGGGGGGATCGAGAAATGATTCACCCTGGTAACGACCAGTTTACTACAGGGGACAAAATCCAACGCCCCCCTTCTGGTCAGTCTGGTGGCGCAGGGCAAGGCGAAGCAAGTGATCAAGGTGAAGGTGAAGATGATTTTGTATTCTCAATCTCCAAAGACGAATATCTTGATTTGTTATTTGAAGATTTAGAGCTGCCTAATTTGCAACAAAGTCAGCTTGATAAGTTAGTGCAAATGAAAACGCACCGAGCTGGCTTTTGTAACGATGGTATGCCCAGTAATCTGGATATTGTACGCTCATTGCAAGGTTCATTGGCTAGACGTGTTGCTATGTCAGCGGGAAAACGGCGCAGACTCAAAGAAGCGGAACGTGAATTAGCTGAACTTCTTCATGAGCCAGTACCACCGCAGCATCAAATCTCACAGCTAGAACTTGAAATAGAGGGACTAAAACGGCAAATCGCTGCGGTTCCTTTTATTGATAACTATGATTTACGGTTCAGAAATTATGAGAAAAGGCCACACCCAACAAGCAAAGCAGTGATGTTTTGTTTAATGGATGTATCTGGCTCAATGGATCAGGCCACGAAAGATATGGCAAAACGGTTTTATATTTTGCTCTATCAGTTTCTTACTCGTACTTATAAAGATATAGAGGTGGTCTATATCCGTCATCATACACAAGCCAAAGAAGTTGATGAACAAGAATTCTTTTACTCACAAGAAACGGGCGGTACTATCGTATCTAGTGCGCTTAAATTAATGGATGAAATCGTAAAAGAACGATATTCACAAGGTGATTGGAATATTTACGCAGCACAAGCATCTGATGGTGATAACTGGGCCGATGACTCGCCTCATTGCACTGACATTATGACCAACCACTTGCTAAAAACAGTGCGTTACTATGCCTATATCGAAATTACAACACGGGCACACCAAAGCCTGTGGAGAGAATATCAAGCAATCGAAAATACGTTTGATAACTTCGCTATGCAGCATATTAAAAGTGTCGAAGATATCTATCCGATATTTAGAGAGTTATTTAAAAAGAATCGTCAACAACAAGGCGCTGCCTAACCTTAATAGGAGGGAACTATATGAGTTATAACCCTATGAGTGACGGACCTGATTGGACGTTTGAGATGTTAGGAGAATATCAGGCTGAGATAGCGCGCGTAGCTGAACACTACAGGTTAGATACCTACCCTAACCAAATAGAAGTGATCACCGCTGAACAAATGATGGATGCATATTCGAGCGTTGGTATGCCAATCGGCTATAGTCATTGGTCATATGGCAAAAAATTTATTCAAACAGAGCAAAACTATAAGCGCGGCCAAATGGGCCTCGCTTATGAGATTGTTATTAATTCAGATCCATGTATTTCGTATTTAATGGAAGAAAATACATTACCCATGCAAGCATTGGTAATGGCACATGCCTGTTACGGACATAATTCATTTTTTAAAGGAAACTACCTCTTTAAAACTTGGACTGATGCATCATCAATCATCGACTATTTATTATTTGCCAAAAACTATATTGCGCAGTGTGAGCAGAAATATGGAATTGATGAAGTTGAAAACCTACTAGACTCTTGCCATGCGCTCATGAATTATGGTGTTGATAGATATAAGCGCCCTCAACAGATCTCTTTGTTTGAAGAACAGAAAAGACAAAAAGAACGTGAAGATTATTTGCAATCTCAAGTCAACGAGCTTTGGCGAACTATCCCAGTGAGCGCTCATGAAGAAAAGGTAAAGCGGATCCGCTTTCCAACAGAGCCACAAGAGAATATCCTTTATTTTATTGAGAAAAATGCGCCTTTATTAGAATCATGGCAACGAGAAATAATTCGTATAGTACGAAAAGTATCGCAGTATTTTTACCCTCAACGCCAGACACAAGTTATGAACGAAGGCTGGGCAACGTTCTGGCACTATACTATTTTGAATCACCTATATGATGAAGGTAAACTCAGCGATGCTTTCATGCTAGAGTTTTTACAAAGCCATACGAATGTGGTCTATCAACCCCCATACCACAGCAAATTTTATTCTGGTATAAACCCTTACGCACTTGGTTTCAATATGATGGTCGATATACGTCGTATTTGTGAAAATCCTACAGATGAAGATAAACAATGGTTTCCTGAATTTGCCGGGAAAGATTGGCTAGATACGCTTCATTTTGCAATGGAGAACTTTAAAGATGAGAGCTTTGTGAGTCAGTTTTTATCACCAAAACTGATTCGAGACTTTAAACTATTTACAATTGTCGACCAACAAAAATCGCCGCATTTAGAGGTTGGTGCCATTCACAATGATGAAGGTTATCAGTTTGTACGGTCTTCCTTATCAGCGCAATATAATTTAAGTAACCATGAACCGAATATTCAAGTATATGATGTAGATGTTCGCGGAGATCGCTCTTTAACATTGCGCTACGTGCCTCAAAATGACATACCTTTGGCTAACTCTAAAAAAGAAGTGTTAAAGCACCTATACAGGCTGTGGGGCTTTTCGGTTAAGTTAGAGCAAGTTGATGCAGACGGAACCAAAACCGTCATAGGTCAATGTCCTTTAGAAAGCAAAGAAGCATCAGCTTAGTATTTTAGTTCAATAAATTCTGTTCAAAATAGCCCTAATTATTAGGGCTTTTTATTTTTTAATGAAGTTACAGGTCCATTCTAAATCGAGTTGATACTTTTCCAATTTTAACTCGAGGAGCGTAATAACACCCTGACCTAAAATACCCCCAAAAAGACTAGTCGCGTTCCTTTAAATTACCACCAAAAACGGGCTTAAAACACAAAACGCTCGATGAGATACATCGAGCGCTTTATTCTAGAGGTGTTAATCCATACGGTGACGGCTCACGTTAAAGTTACTATTCTTATTTTTTCATATCACTGGTGTAACCCGTTACTTTGTTTCTACCCGTTTCTTTGGAGTGATATAACGCAAAGTCTGCTGCTTCAATCCACTGCTCGTGTTTATCAAAGTCACTGGTATAAACTGCAAAACCAACACTGACCGTTATTTGTATTTGCTTGTTATCATAATAAATTGACGACTTCTCAATCAAGCTTCTTAAGCGTTCAGCAAATATTTGTGCCCCCTCATTATCAGTATCAACCAAGGTCACTACAAATTCTTCACCGCCATATCGACCAGCAGTGTCTGTTTCACGTAAGGTTTTTTTCAAAAGGTCTGAAATATGCCTAATAGCTTCATCACCGCCACTATGTCCATAGTTATCATTTACCCGTTTAAAGTAATCAATATCAAACATAAGCAAGCTGCACACGCCCCCACAGCGCTGTAACCGCTTAAATTCTTTGCGCAAAGTTGTTTCCCAATAGCCCCTATTGGCTAATGTTGTTAAGCTATCGGTACGACTCATCTGTTCAAGCTTCTGATTCACTTGTTCCAGCTCAAGCTTATTCATTGCTTCATCAGTGACATCATAAATAATGATACATATGTGCCCTACTTCGCCCGTGATGGTACTCAAAGGAATAATTGTCGAACTTTGATACATGTGTTCAGCTTTACCGGTGATCGGTCGGTAATTCTTAAATTTAAATATATAGGGTTGCTGTTCCCAAATAGTAAAAGAGCGATTTTTTAATACAAATACCGACTCTGTTTTACCTCTAAACCATTGTTCATCAATGCTCGGAAATAAGTCAAAAATATCTTTATCTTTAACGGCACTTGGCAATAGCCCAGAATGGTTTTCCATAAAACCATTCCAAATACACACTTTATACTCCCTATCTAATACGACTAACCCAACATCAACCGTATTAAACATATCCATTAACCAATGTATCTCATTCATGTCAAAATCAGCAGCAGGCATAGTTTTAATCTTCTAATAAGTATTCGACTTTATACTTCAAGGTCTTCAATGAGTCCTCGGTAAAGAGCAGCATTAAGTCGCAATTGATATCGTGGTTTTCTATTCCATAGCTAATTTCTATAGCAAGCGTCCGTTGCCATCTAGATTTATTTGCTTTAACCAGATCTGATACATCGCAGTGCTGCCCCAGCACAACGGGATGACCTTGGCTGAAAGGCATATCAAGCTGTCTTGATAAGCCCATTAAAATCGAACCAATCAAAATATTACTAATATCCATCAACAGCTCAAGCTCTACTTTTTCATTTAGCTCACCGTGGTAATTCATGAGTGATGCAACTTCTTTAAAACTTGAGTCATTTAGTAGCAACAGTGCTTCGCCTGATACCCCACCACCAATAAAGCCTTGGCAAACCCCTGATGTACTCGCACTCGCATCAATGGCCTGTAAAGCCATGTGTAACTCACTGACTTCAAGTACATTCACATTTGGAATTGGTAACTCAACAAATACATTCAATAGTCTGGCGAGTAAGTCGCCAGCTTGACCCATTGCCACATTGGTTAATTCTTGGTAAATATCGCGGATCTCAGGGTCTAATTGCTCACCCAATTTATGCACTAAGCTTTCACGAATAGCGCGATCTCGAATACCGTGATGTTCTATAATTTCAGCAAGTTTTGCCGCATCACATGGTTTGCGAATAAAGTCTATTGCGCCAAGCTCGATAACTCGCTGGTGTGCATTAGGCTGTATATCCCCTGATACCACAACCGTTAACACATTTAGATCTTGACTTTGAATTTCTTGTAATACGCCATAGCCATCCATTTGCGGCATATTTAAATCTAAGAATAGAATTTCAGGCGGGAACTGTTTGATCTTTTCAATACAGTCTAAGCCATGTTCTGCAAATTCTACCTTAATATCCCAATCCTCAGGCAATGAGCGAGCCAGCTGACGGCGCGCTAATTTAGAGTCATCACATATTAAAACTAATGTTGACATAAAAGCTCTCTTTGCTCGAGTTATTCTCAATGGTCTGTAAATTGAGACTTAATGATTATTATAAGTTTTTGGTAGTTCAAATTTACGGCTAATGTTAATAAAATCCCTGATGATTTACAACGCACTTATCCCATAATACTTTGTTAGCGTTTTACAGTATAATACACTGACACCAATTAAGATAACTCGAAAAGGAATACTTTATGCTGAAAGTCTTCATCATTGCCACAAACTTGTTCGCTATGAGCGTATCGGCATATGCCCTGCCAGAGAACAAAATAGACTCAGGTAAGGTCTATGCCCAAGAAAAACCGATCATCTTATTAGGCCGAGGTGTTACTGAAGGTCAACAGGCTCCTGATTTTAAAGTCGTTAACGATGCATTCGTTCCTGTGAAATTATCGGACTTTCAAGGTAAAGCTATTGTGATAAGTGTTGTGCCAAGCTTAGACACCGGTATTTGTAGCCTGCAAACCAAGTACTTTAATGAGCAAGTCGCTAAGACTTTTTCAAATATTGAAATGCTCACAATCAGTGCTGACCTACCATTTGCCCAAAAGCGCTTTTGTAAGCAAGAAAACATCGACAAAGTTGTTACTTTATCTGACTCAGTATGGCGAAACTTTGGTGAAAACTATGGCTTATATATTAAAGATATGGGGCTACTTAGCCGAGCTGTTTTTATCCTCAATAAAGACCACAAGATTGTTTATAAACAACTAGTTGAAAATTTGGCAACTGAACCTGATTACAGTCAAGTCGTCGATAAGTTAAAAACATTATAAAAAAACCGCCAAAAGGCGGTTTTTTTTTAATTAAGGCATTAATCAAACGATTAACCTAACAGCTCAGCAAGTTGAGCGCTTACCGCTTCAACAGCCTGTGTACCATCAAGTTTATGATACTGCGTGTTACCTGCATCCGCTTCAGCTTGGTAGTAGCTCACTAATGGCTTAGTTTGCTCATGATAAATACCAAGGCGCTTTTTCACTGTTTCTTCAACATCGTCAGGACGAATGATTAAGTCTTCACCTGTTACATCATCTTTACCTTCAACCTTTGCTGGGTTATAGACAACATGATAAACACGACCAGAACCTGGATGTACACGACGTCCACCCATACGCTCAACAATAATGTCATCAGCTACATCGAACTCAATAACATGGTCGATACTAATGCCATTTTCTTTCATTGCATCAGCCTGTGGAATTGTACGAGGGAAACCATCAAGTAAGAATCCTTTTGCACAATCTGCTTTCGCAATACGCTCTTTTACAAGACCAATGATGATCTCATCAGAGACTAGTTGACCTGCGTCCATCACTTTCTTTGCTTCAAGGCCTAAAGGCGTGCTTTCTTTAATAGCTGCACGTAACATGTCGCCAGTAGAGATCTGTGGAATGCCGTGCTTTTCCATTAAGAATTGTGCTTGAGTGCCTTTACCTGCACCCGGTGCGCCCAAAAGGATAATGCGCATAATATGTCCCTCGTATCAGAGTTTATTTAAATTTGGTTGAATTTTTTCATAAGCGCCGGTGTTTCTCAAGCAACTTATACTAATTGCTAAGGTTAATTCGTTATAGATAAAAAAAAGGGGCATAAAGCCCCCTTTCCTTACGTAATTTAAACGCTTATTTGCTTAGGTCAAGCATTAGCTTATTCAAGCGTGCAACAAACCCAGCTGGATCTTTTAAGCTACCACGCTCAGCAAGTAACGCTTGGTCGAGCAATACTTCTGACCACTGTACAAACTTGTCTTCATCTTGCTCAACATTTAGATGTTTCACAAGTTGGTGCTCAGGGTTAAGTTCAAATACTGGCTTAGACTCTGGTGCTGCTTGACCCACAGATTCCATCAGTTTTTGCATTTGTGAACTCATATCGTGCTCATCAGCAACAACACACGCTGGAGAATCCGTTAGACGGTGCGTAAAGCGTACTTCTTTTACTTTATCACCAAGCACCTCTTTAATGCGCTCAACTAAGCCTTCAACTTCTTTTTCACTCTCTTCTTGTGCTTTCTTAGCTTCTTCATCATCTAAATCACCTAAGTCTAAGTCACCACGAGTGATTGATTGTAGTTGCTTCTCATCAAACTCCGTTAGGTGGCTCATCATCCACTCATCAACACGGTCAGACAACAATAATACTTCAATGCCTTTCTTACGGAAGATCTCTAGGTGTGGCGAGCTCTTAGCTGCTTCAAAGCTGTCAGCAACAACATAATAAATCTTGTCTTGGCCTTCTTTCATACGCTCAACATACTGCTCTAAAGAGACATTCTGTGTCACTTCATCTGTATGCGTAGAGCTAAAGCGCAATAGCTTAGCAATGGCTTCTTTGTTAGCTGAATCTTCTGCTGGACCTTCTTTGATCACTTGACCAAACTCATTCCAGAATGTTTGATACTCTTCAGGCTTGTTTTTACCCATACGGTCAAGCATTTTAAGTACGCGAGATGTACAGCCTTTACGAATTGCTTGCGTGATCTTGTTATCTTGTAAGATTTCACGTGAAATATTCAGTGGCAAATCGTTTGAATCAAGTAAACCTTTCACAAAACGAAGGTAGCTTGGCATGAACTGCTCAGCGTCATCCATAATGAAAACGCGCTGTACGTAAAGCTTTAAGCCCGTTTGGCGGTCACGGTTGAACATGTCAAATGGTGCTTTCTTCGGAATATACAATAAGCTTGTGTATTCTGTTTTACCTTCAACTTTATTGTGTGCCCATGTTAGTGGCTCTTCCCAGTCATGACCAACGTGCTTATAGAATTCTTTGTATTCTTCATCAGAAATGTCTGACTTATCGCGAGACCATAATGCTGTAGCACGGTTAATGGCTTCCCACTCACCCGGAACTGCTTCAATCTTTTCACCGTCTGGGCCTTCTGACTCTGGCACTGGCGCTTTGAACATTTCAACAGGAATAGAAATATGATCAGAATATTTAGTCACAATACCGCGTAATCTGAAGTCGTCTAAGAACTCACCTTCTTCTTCACGTAAATGAAGTACGATTTCAGTACCACGGCCTTCTTTTTCTACTTCAGCAAGCGTGTAATCGCCTTCACCTTGTGAATGCCACTCAACACCTGTGCTTTCACCCGCTTTACGCGTAGTGACTGTTACTGCATCAGCAACGATGAATGCAGAGTAAAAACCAACGCCGAATTGACCAATTAACTGTGAATCTTGTGCTTGATCACCCGTTAGGTTACTAAAGAACTCAGCAGTACCAGATTTAGCAATCGTTCCTAATGAGCTGATCACTTCTTCACGTGTCATACCAATACCATTATCAGAAATGGTTACAGTGTTCGCTTCTTTATCTACACTGACACGCACACGCAAGTCTGCGTCACCATCATAAAGACTGCCATCAGACAGTGCTAAAAAGCGCAGTTTATCCGCGGCATCTGAGGCGTTAGATACAAGTTCACGTAAGAAAATTTCTTTATTCGAGTACAAAGAATGGATCATTAGGTTTAATAGTTGTTTTACTTCTGTTTGAAAGCCTAATGTTTCTTTTTGAGCTGTGGTCATCGTTCTCTCCGTCTAACCAAGTTGATACTAAATATTATGCAAAAGGATATGGGGGGGAGTTTTTCAAGTTCAAGGGGGAAAGTGTATTTTTTCGATACCGCCATCAAAAAGGGTTAACGACTGTCACACTAATAACTATCTTAACCCATTCCATACCCATATTAGCTTAAACTACGCCGGCCGGAAAATGCATGCATTAATGTCATGCCATCGACTAAATCAAGCTCGCCACCGACTGGCATACCATGTGCGATTCGAGATGCGTCTACGTTATATTTTTGACACAGCTCTGCAATGTAATGTGCAGTAGCTTCACCTTCAACCGTCGGGTTTGTCGCTAAGATCACCTCATCAATATTGCCTTTTGACAACTTTTCATCAAGTACATCTAACCCAATTTCTTTCGGGCCAATACCATCTAATGGCGATAAATGACCCATAAGAACAAAATATAAGCCTTGGTATTGCCCTGTTTGCTCAATCGCAAGCACGTCTGTTGGTGATTCCACAATACATAATAAACGGCTGTCTTGACGTTTTACACTTAAGCAAATATCACACAATGGTGCTTCAGAGAATGTACGACACGACTCGCAGTGGCCAATAACCTGCATGGCTTTTAGCAAACTATCGCCGAGTTGTGTTCCACCTGAACGATCTCGTTCAAGTAAATGAAAGGCGATCCGTTGCGCAGATTTTGGCCCAATGCCAGGCAAGCAGCGCAGCGCTTCAATTAACGCTGTCAGCGAAGGAGATAATTGCATATAAAGTTAACTTAAAATCACATGTTTAAATTAAACAAATTACCTTTATTTAGAAGCGTGCAAACGTTCAGCCTCTCAGTAATTTATTCGCCGTATAAATATCATAATACCAGATAACCATCAGTGATGGCATCAAAGGACTGGCCTTAGTCTCGAAACTATATCAAATCCTTCCGCGCTATTTATTAGTCCGTTCAATAAAAGTGCCCTATAGTCATAACCCCATCGCTATATATGAAGATAAAAAACTTTAGTTAATCTGAGAAGGGGCTATAACTCAGCTGAAAACAACAATGGTCGCTTGTGGCTAAATGACAACAAACAGTGAAGTGACAACAAACAGTGTCACCCATTCAAAAACCTAAAGACAACAAACAGTGAAAACCAAAAGACAACAAACAGTGACACCCATTCAAAAAACTAAAACCAATAAGCAGGCAATGATCAACCTGAAATATCGCTTAGTTAGTCAAATTGAATTAACTACATGTGCTATGAGCTCAAAGAGAGAGAAAAACTGAACGCATGCCCAGCAATAAGGCACGGCTAAGCCGCCAATGTATGATGTATTGGTTATCTAGAGATTACCTTGATGATATAAAAGTTAACCCAGTAACATTTCACATTGCTTGTAATTAGAAAGACAACAAACAGTGACACCCATTCAAAAAAAGACAACAAACAGTGACACCCATTCAAAAAACTAAAACCAATAAGCAAGCAATGATCAACCTGAAATATCGCTTAGTTAGTCAAATTGAATTAACTACATGTGCTATGAGCTCAAAGAGAGAGAAAAACTGAACGCATGCCCAACAATAAGGCACGGCTAAGCCGCCAATGTATGGTGCATTAGTTATCTAGAGATTACCTTGATGATATAAAAGTTAACCCAGTAACTTTTCACACTGCTTGTAATTAGCGCGACGTTTTATTTCTAAGCTCGCACAATAATTATCAAGCTTTTGCGGTCGCCCTACTGCGCCGTGAAATACTTTGGTAAATTGGGTGGTGAGTTTTTGCCAGTTCTCTGGGGCGATGTTGAGTCTGTCTAGAATTGGAGAGTTGATTGGGCTTATAGCGCCTCGCTTATCTGCCCGCATACATCGGCCGGTTAGCTCTACCAGTTCTAAATAGGACTTTAATTCAAAGGGTAAACCTTTGGGCATGTGCTTTCGGGGGCTACCTGCAAAACGCGCCAAGTGTTTAGGTTGTTTGCCCTTTTTGGCATGTTCACAGCGGGTTTTAACACTCGTGTAGTCTGAGGTTTCGGGTGTATTAGCCATTTTGGCTCTAATTGGGTTTAAATCAACATACGCCATACAGGCTGCCAATGCCGCTTCATCAAGTAAAGCTTGTGATTTAAAACGGCCTTCCCAGAATCTGCCTGTACAGTTATCTTCTTTATTCGCCTTGCGGGCAATGCTTTCGTTCAGCACCCGCATAAACCAACTGATACTCGCTAAACGTTCTCTAAATTGTTCAATGTCTTTATTTAAAAAGGTTTGCTGGGCTGAGTCTAGCCGCTCACCCTGAAGGAACTTATGAGACAGTATGGTGCCTTTAAACAGCTTATGCCATCTGATAATAATCGCTATATCACTCAGTCTTTTAGC
>NZ_PNBY01000113.1 GCF_005886875.1 Pseudoalteromonas aurantia
ACGCAGCAATAAGGCACGGCGAAGCCGCCACGCTATGATGTTTTGGGTATCTAGAAATTATCTTGATGGTATAGCAGTCAAGTCAGTAATTTTTCACACTGCTTATAATTAGCGCGCCGTTTTATTTCTAGGCTCGCGCAATAATTATCAAGCTTTTTAGGTCGCCCTACTGCGCCGTGAAAAGAATGAACAGTGACACCCATTCAAAAAAATTAAAGCTAATAAGTAGACCACGTTCAATCTGAAAGATCGTTTAGTTAGTAAAGTCGAATAAACTACATGCGCTATAAGCTCAAAGATAGGGAAAACTGAACTCATACGCAGCAATAAGGCACGGCGAAGCCGCCACGCTATGATGTTTTGGGTATCTAGAAATTATCTTGATGGTATAGCAGTCAAGTCAGTAATTTTTCACACTGCTTATAATTAGCCCGCCGTTTAATTTCTAGGCTCGCGCAATAGTTATCTAGCTTTTGCGGCCGCCCTACTGCGCCATGGAATACTTTGGTAAA
>NZ_PNBY01000114.1 GCF_005886875.1 Pseudoalteromonas aurantia
CAGCAATAAGGCACGGCTAAGCCGCCAATGTATGACGTATTGGTTATCTAGAGATTACCTTGATGATATAAAAGTTAAGCCAGTAACTTTTCACACTGCTTGTAATTAGCGCGACGTTTTATTTCTAAGCTCGCACAATAATTATCAAGCTTTTGCGGCCGCCCTACTGCGCCGTGAAATACTTTGGTAAATTGTGTGGTGAGTTTTTGCCAGTTATCTGGGGCGATGTTGAGTCTGTCTAGAATTGGTGAGTTGATTGGGCTTATAGCGCCTCGCTTATCTGCCCGCATACATCGGCCGGTTAGCTCTACCAGTTCTAAATAGGACTTTAATTCAAAGGGTAAACATTTGGGCATGTGCTTTCGGGGGCAACCTGCAAAAAGCGCCAAGTATTTCGGTACCTTGCCTTCTTTGGCATGTTCACAGCGGGTCTAAACACTCGTGTAGT
>NZ_PNBY01000115.1 GCF_005886875.1 Pseudoalteromonas aurantia
ACTGTGACCAATTCCTGATTTTCTTCTTCATTTCACATCATGGGTTAAGGCATTTAATGATCTGATCGCACCAAACCAAAGAAGTTCAATTATTTAGGAAACAACGCCCTGTTGAGCTGTCTGTTCACTGTTCTGACAAATACGACCAAATAACGCCAGATTCTTTTTTTCGATTAGTGGATGCTGGTAAAGTTGCTTATAGCTGATATTGCTATCATCTGATTCAGCAATACATTGTTTTTGAAATTCAAAAGACGTTGCGTTTATTGTAGTGCTCAATAAGAAAGAAAATATCGTAAAGATTTTAATGAGTATTTTTAGCGGTAAATTCATGCGTCCCTGTTCCTAAGTCAAATATCGCGAGACTTATCTTTGCTCTTCTCGTTGTTTTTAGCACTCATTGAGGCGCGAGCTTCAGCTATACGCTTTTGATTCTCTTGGATCTCCTGCTCAGAAGGGAAAATGGTAAAACCACTCCCCATAGTCAGCGCATCTATATTTTTAGCTTCTTAATTAGAAATTAGCCCAAGCTTTTGTGCCTGTTCAAGCTCACTTTTACTGAAGTCTTTTGCGGCCATATCGAGGCTATTTTTGACAATGGTATTGGCTTCGGTCAATTCTTCTTTTGTGCCCAATGTATCTTGCATTTGGGCTTGCTGATGAAGTGATTGGCTAGCTTGAATATCACGATAGGCAGCAAACGCGACACGAAAGTTATTCACTCGTGCTTCAAGCGAGTTTTCGTTTGATTTTGATAGGTGAGCTGCAAGTGCCATGTAAACTATTCTCTAGTGATCCTATGATTTATTTTGTATGCTAATTGAAAGGAAATCAATAACATTCGAAGACTCGATATTTTCATACGTGTTTATGTGGCTGATTAAGTAGTGATAAGGATTTAAACGACTCAATGAATAAGCCGTTTACCCCAAATTTATGTGAACTCGCTGATAGTATGGGTATATCGTTATATCAGCGATTTACGCCTACTGAAGCATCACTATTTTTGCGGTGTCCGCTAGCTGAAATAACTAAACTACTAAGCGAATCATCAAATCGAGTTCATTCAATTAACTGAAAAACAAACTGAGTTTTTTGGTTTTCAATTGCTTAATCATTTATTAGGTAATATTCAAGTAACCGCCCCGGTGAACAATTCATCAAATCACCAATCAAATACTAGTCCACCACCAGACAAAATTATTCGCTCGAAAGAAGTTCAAGAGCTAACCGGGTTATCAAGAACCACCATTTGGCGCTTAGAACGGGAAGGAAAGTTTCCAGCGCGAGTGCCACTAACTGCAAGTAACGTAGGTTGGCGGTTAACCGATGTGCAAGAGTGGATTAGGAAAAAATAGCTAAACCACACTTTATTGCGGATAAAATCAGATTAAAACCACACTTTTATGCGCATAAAAAAGGTAATTAACCACATTTTATTGCGCATATAGATGTGTTGACATATACTTTATAGCAAGCGAATTTTTCAAAGTGGGTATGTGGTGGAAAGGTTATTACTTCAAAAGCTTATTGCTTGGAAAAATAAAAACACTCGTAAGCCAATCCTTCTTGATGGCGCGAGACAAACAGGTAAGTCGTACTTACTTGAAAAGCTATTTGGTGCTCAATTCGAGCAAGTTATTCGTTTAGATTTTTTAGAGCAACCAGCGTTAGCTAACCTTTTTAATGACTCGTTAAAGCCGCAAGAAATTCTCGATAACATAGAGCTTGAGCTTAATGTAAGTATTCAGCGCAATAACGCATTAATTATTTTTGATGAAATTGGTGAGTGCCAATCCGCAATTAACTCGTTAAAGTTTTTTTCAGAACAATGCCCTGAAATGTTTGTTTGTGCATCTGGCTCTAACATTGGTTTGTTAGGTTCGTTTCCTGTAGGCAAAGTAGAGCTGCTAGAACTCTATCCGCTGACTTTCGAAGAGTTTTTACTAGCTTCTAATAAAGCACCCCTGATTAAATCGTTTCAGCAAAACAAAATGACACCTGTTGTACATGATAAGTTGTTTGGTTTGTTGCTCGATTATTATTACGTGGGAGGAATGCCAGAAGCGGTTAAAGCGTGGTTTGAAACAGAAGAATCAACCGGAATTTTCGAAAGAACGCAGATAGTAAATCAAATTCACAAAGCTTTAATTGCTGGTTATGAGCGTGACTTTGGCAAGTATTCAGACAAAGTGTCAGCGCAACATATCCAAGCAATATTTCGTAACATACCGATTCAACTCTCACAAAACATTGATGACTCAGTAAAGCGGTTTAAGTTTAAAGATGTTATTCAGAAGAAAACAAGGTATCAAGAATTAGCAGGGCCGATTAATTGGCTGGACAAGTGTAAATTATTATCGAAATGCCAACCTATAGATACTCAGCCAAGTTCGCCATTACCCGCATTAGCTAAGGAAAATATCTTTAAGCTTTTCCTTTTCGATATTGGTTTACTAGGAAATATGCTTGGGCTTTCATACAAAGAGCACAGAGATCAGGGCTTCAATTATAAAGGCTACATTGCCGAAAATTTTGTGCAAAACGAGCTAATAGCAAAATATGGTAGTCCAACCTATTCTTGGGAATATGCTCGAAGTGAAATTGAATTTTTATTCAAGCATGAATCAGGAAGCATTTTCCCGATTGAAGTAAAAAGCGGTAAGCGAACAAGAGCTAAATCACTCGATGTTTATGTGCAACGTTACCAACCTGAAAAGACAATTAAATTGATAGGCTCACAAGGCTCCGTAGATAACCCTGATGCTTTAGTTTTACCGCTATACTATGTAAGTAAAATTGAGCAGTTCATCAATTCTCATGATTAAAATGTAAAAGTGATTTATTGAATTACTCCGTACAGCTGTAATTCACTTGCTAAAGTGTTAAATTAAAATACGTTTCCTGTTTTAAGTTATCTCGATCTTTTTAGTGTTTGGGACAAACTTAAAACCAAATGGTGACATAAAGCTAATTAATCCCATTCAAATAAAGTTTAATTAACTGAAAATAATGGTTTTTATTTTTCTACTACGTGAACGAACAATGACACCCATTTAAAATTATTGCTAGCCTTAAAAAATACCTCTGAGATATTGTTGAGTTCACAAAGTTGAATGGATAATATGCGCTTTACACTGAAAGAGATAACGAAATTGAACTACTCAGTGTCAAAGAGACACGCCTAATCCACCGTTAGTTATTAAGGCTTATTGAAGGCGTTAGCTGATCACTCTGAACGTTAAGCCAGTAACTTTTCACACTGTGTGTAGTTGGCCCGCCGTTTAATTTCTAGGCTCGCGCAATAATTATCAAGCTTTTTAGGTCGCCCTACTGCGCCGTGAAATACTTTAGTAAATTGTGTGGTGAGTTTTTGCCAATTCTCAGGGGCGATGTTGAGTCTGTCTAGAATTGGTGAGTTGATTGGGCTTATAGCGCCTCGCTTATCTGCCCGCATATATCTTCCTGTCAACTCTACCAGTTCTAAATAGGACTTTAATTCAAAGGGTAAACCTTTGGGCATGTGCTTTCGGGGGCTACCTGCAAAACGCGCCAAGTATTTCGGTTGCTTGCCTTCTTTGGCATGTTCACAGCGGGTCTTAACACTCGTGTAGTCTGAGGTTTCGGGTGTCTCAGCCATTTTGGCTCTAATTGGGTTTAAATCAACATACGCCATACAGGCTGCCAATGCCGCTTCATCAAGTAAAGCTTGTGATTTAAAACGGCCTTCCCA
>NZ_PNBY01000116.1 GCF_005886875.1 Pseudoalteromonas aurantia
CCCCCCCCCCCCCCCACTTTTTAATGCCTTAGCAACCCCTCGTGCCCAATTTGCTAAGTCAGGTAACCAACACAAAACACCATATGATGTATACACAATATCAAATTGTTGCGTATTAATATCAGCAAAATGACACACATCATCACACACAAATGTGGCGTTTAAGCCAAGCTGTTTGTTTAATATTTTTGCTTCATCGATTGCAGAGGAAGACAAGTCGACACCTGTCACCGTCGCACCGAGTCGTGCGAGCGACAGTGAGTCTTGCCCAAAGGGCACTGTAAATGAAGTATACTTTTTCCACTCACGTTACCTAGCTGATTAATTTCAATATCATTAAGCGATGATTGACCTTGTAAAAAGCTGGCAACATCATAAAACTTCGATTTTACGTGCAGCACAGTCCGCTTATTCCAAGTTTCTTTATTAATATCTAAATAGTTCATACTCGACTCGTTGGCGTTGTTATGACTCAGAGCTGCTATGTTTATAGCTCAACTCCTACATGCTTCTCAGCTTAAAATAGTCAAAAACCAAAAAAGCACCAACTATTTGCGATAAACCATTAATTTAGGTACACATGGTTTTTGCACATAAACGATAATTGCGAATATGGCATGCAATAATAAGCCCTGAACCCACGACCGTCATAATACGCTCCATAAGCTCACCTAAAAGATCATGGCCAAATACCACCGCAAATACTAAGCACGCTAACCCTGCAATTCCCACAATTAATATATGCCATGCTTTGTGCCGCTTACATCCAATACTGAGTGCAACAAGGCTTATGACTAAAGCGATACATACTAACAGTTGATGAACCGACTCATCTGCCAAAGCCTGCAACCCAATCACTGGTACTAACAGCAGCATTAAGGGTAAAAATATGCAATGGAGAATACATAACATTGACACACCTATTGCTGCTTGGTCCATCCGTTTTTGTGGAAATTTCATTCGCAACTAGCCTCTTTCGTCTTAAATTTTTTTACTCGCCTTAACATTTTACATAACGTGAAAAAGCCCGCAGTGCGGGCTAAACGTCAGGGTTAAGAATCGTCTCTTGTTAAATCAGTGTTTACTGCTTAATGTTCGTGCTCGTGTGCTTCACCTGCAATGCCTAACCAAACTACATTTTTTGGCACAATATCTAACTCAAAGGTATGCGCAAATTCACCATTTTCTAAGTCAATGGCGAGAATATGTTGGTTGATTGGATCTGTGACATAAGCCACTTGCTGTGATTGTGAAAGCGTCATGGTAAAACCATGTTCAGCTGGCATCTGTGCTAAATCAGAGGTCGTTACCGTAATGTTATGTGCCAGTTCCCAGTGGTATTCATTATCATGTGTATGACCTTCAAACACTGAAACAACACCAGCACTGTCCATTAATACCACATGCTCACCTTCAGCACTGAAGTACGCAGCGCTTAATCGCGCATCGTCACTGGCTTGCCATTCCATTTTTTCTACTGAACTGTTGCTTGGGTCAATGGCGTACACCCCAGTGCCGCTGCTGCCAATGAACAAATCTTTCTCTGGGTGGCCGCGCAACATACCAATTCTCTCACCTTCAGCAAATTCAGCTGGATTCATGATTTTTTCATGAGTAAAGGCATTATCATGGGTGTCAATCATCACCACTCCATCGGCACAAGCAAACGCCACCAGCTCACTGCTTTGTGCACTGCCATGCAAACTTGGGCAAGCTACATCAAATACTTTATCTTGGTCAAAATGGTCTCCATGACCATGAAATAAACCGATTTGGCTTGGTAAAGTCGAGCTGCTTTGCTCATCACGAATGGTGCTTATTAAGTATTCGCCAACTGTTTGCATCGCACCATGTTGGTATGTACTGTAATCAAGCGTTGCAAAATCACGGTCGTTGTTGGTGATGTTCGACTCATCAAATACCATTACTTGGGCATTTTCTGCGGTGTCTTTATCACCATCAAAGAACACAACACTGTTGTGTTGGCCCGCATTTACGTGGGTCGGTTTTACACCTTGTAATGCAAAATCAACAAGGCTTGGGGCTTGTTCATAAGGGTGTAAGTGATCGCCATGATCTTCTTGCCACACGCCCCCGTCAACAAATTCAACCATACCCGCATCACGCTGCACCGCCATCACATAACGATGGTGTTCAGTGGCATATAAATATTGTGGATACCCAGTAATGCCAATGCTATCTATATGTTCACCATCTTTTGCAGATAAGACGGCAAGCACATTGCTATCGAAAGTAGACACAACCAAACGACCTTCGATGCCCACCTCTGTATGACCGTGATCATCACCCGTTGAACCTGAGCCATCAGGTTGTTGTGTAGCCGGTGTTTCTACAGGTGTTAACGTATGCTTTGTATCGCCACACGCTGAAGTTAATGCTGTAGCAACAAGTGTTGCTAATAACTTTAATTTTATATTCATTGTCGTCACTGTCTAAAGAGTCTAAATTCGTGAGAGCGTGCGTTGACTCTCTGCTTTGGAGTTAATGTTATATTATAACAAAACATAATTGCAAGTAGTTCTTTTGGTAACGAGTCCAGTAGAATTAAAAGAAAAGATATAAAAACAAAAAAAACACAAAAAAAACATTCCATTTACAATACAAATAGGTACACTGAACTAAGTGCTGAGTTATGCGCAGAAGGAATTGGCATCATGAAACTAAAAAACGTAAAACTCCAAATCAAAGGAACGCTCTTAATTAATATGACTGAGTGTGTTTCCTTGAACACCTTTATTTGTGTCTAATTACAGATAAAGTCTCCGTTTACTTATTCAGCACTAATTATGATTTTTATCAGAAATACCCAGCGCCACGTTCATCGTGGCGCATTTCTTTGCTTTGATTTTCTTTTCTCTTAATAAAACAGATTAACCAGCCTCACATACCTAGTCTGTTTACTTGCATCGATATCGTGCAATTATTGTCTAGTCTAGCTACGTGCGATCTTATACATGAAAAAAATTCAGCCTATCTAAAATGTCATTAACAGTACAAAAACAAACGTTTTCAAACAAACAGTTAACATTTAGCACCCGCTGAATTTCAATAAACACCCGAAAAGTAAAGGCGAATACAAATATTTATCATTTGCATAATTATGCATTGAATATTAATTTGGATGACCTGCTTAAAAAATGTGTAGTTCAAATTAAGTGCTTGTTATGCAATGAACTCACCCGTTTAGTAAATTGGGTACTCAATGAAAAGATATTTATTTGATAGAAATTTAGAGCATTCGAGCTGTGGCGTTGGGTTTATTACCCACAAAAAAAGCGAACAAACACATCAATTGCTAGAACATGCTCACCAAGCACTTTGCCGTATACCTCACAGAGGCGGTATGAATGCACAAGGCATTGGTGATGGTGCTGGGGTTAATATTGACTTGTCGCTTAATTTTTTCAAAAAAGTGACCGGCAACGCCGCATTACAGCTTGGTGAATTTGGGGTAGCCAACTTTTTTTACCCCAAAGAACTTACGCACCATCACAAAGCCACTCAATTAATTGAAAACACACTATCGAAGTATAACTTACCCATTGTTACATTTCGCACTATCACAACCGATGAAACCGTGCTTAATCATGCTAGCCAACAAGCACAACGACAAATCAAACAAGCCGTTTTTTTAAAACCAAGCCAGTGTGATAGCCAAACTCAGTTTGAAAAACAGCTCCACCGCGCGCTTCACGACATCGAAAATGTGGCTTTTACTGACCCTGAACTCAGTGGACTTTATCCCTTGTCAATGAGCAGCCGTACCCAAGTATTGAAAGGCCGTTTAAATAGCTGTGAAGTGATCCCTTATTTTACCGATCTATGTGACGCAGATCATCAAATTCATACGTTATTCTTTCACACTCGGTTTTCAACCAATACCGCACCAAATCCAATGTTTGCACAACCTTTCAGACGAATGGCCCACAACGGCGAGCTTAATACCGACCGAAAAAATCGCCTAAGTGAAGACGCAATCGCCAAGTCGCAAAATAAGAAAATCATTACCCCTCATGGGCAATCAGATTCAGCGCGTTTAGACCAAACATTAGAAAGGCGAGTAATCGAAGATAACTTAGAGATTGATGTCGCCGCATTGGCCATGATGCCGCCTGCTTGGGAAAATGACAGCGATTTACCCCCCTCAGTGAGAAATATGCTTGAATATTTTTCTTTATACGAAGAGAAAAATGACGGTCCCGCAGCACTCATTTTTGGTGATGGAGTTAAGGTAGGCGCACGACTCGATAGACTCGGGCTGCGACCTTTACGGAGTGTCGAGACATCAGACTATTTGGTGGTGATGAGTGAAGCGGGTCAAATAGATTTTGACCCTAGCGACATCATACGCCGCGGCCGTATTGAAGCCGGAGGCATGATTGTATTTGACCATAGCACCGGAGAAATTAAAGAAACCCAGCAAATTTTAGAACACTTAGCTAAGCAACAAGATTACGCCGCGCTATTGAGCCAATCAAGGGTGAATTTATCCGACTTGCCGATACCGCAATTACAAGAAGTAAAGCAACGTTCTTCACTGAGTACCAGCGCGCAACATGTGGCATTTAGTTTAAATCAAGAAAGCTTTAAATTTATGCTCGACCCCATGTTGTTAAATGGGGCAGAAAAAATCTCTGCCATGGGATATGGCTTGGCCCCAAATGCTCTTAACAAAGATGAAGGCGGTCTATCTCGATACTTTAGCCAACGGTTTGCGCAAGTAACCAATCCGCCGCTCGACAGCATTCGTGAAACAGATGGTATGACACTGCGTGTGGCATTGGGCCCAAAGCCCAATATCAGTCCAAATAGCCATAAACAAATTGTATTAGACTCCCCTATTTTAATGCCACAACACCTGCTCGCGCTAGAAAAACAAAGTGCGTTGCGTACCAAAACCTTACCCCTACTGTTCAACATAGACTTAGACAACAACAACGAGCATAGACTGCTTGATGCGCTAGATACCCTCACGGATCTCGCTGAACAACAAGCCCGCGAACAAGTCGATATCATCATTCTAAGCGACGAGCACATTTCACATAGCCAAGCTGCTATTCCAGCATTGCTAGCTGTTGCTAAAATTAATCAACGGCTGATAAGTCGAGGGCTGCGTTTTACTACCAGCCTTGTTTGCCATACCGGACAAGCAGTGAGTACACACGACATCGCATGTTTACTTGGCTTTGGAGCCTCTGCGGTATGCCCGCTCACGGTATTAAATCGTGCCACAGAGTTATTCGATAGCCCAACAGATGTGCAATCGGCGATACTGAAATTTAAGAAAGCCGCTGAAAAAGCCTTAATGAAAACCATGGGCAAATTTGGTTTATGCACTGTAGAGAGCTACATTGGCGGTGAATTTTTCGAAGCCAACTTTATTGATACCCATGATCCAGCTTTGAAAGCCATTTTCCCCAATATTCACTCCCCTGTAGGAGGTGCCCAATTTAAAGATTTGGTACAAAGCGTTGAGTACTGGCATAAAAAAGTCCCCCATGTTCAATCTGAAAACCAGATCCCTGTACTCGGGTTATTCAAAGAGCGCGCTCAAGGAGCAGGTCATAGCTTTGGTATAACTGCGGTTCGTGAATACATCAATATGACTGAAGAATCGATTCAATATGTCGACGAATCACAGCTTGAGTCACAAGACCAACAAGTCATATTGCCGCAAGATGAAGGGTATCGAGATTTAGGCTATGACGCACGCAGCCCCCAGCAAATAGATGACTTTACCATCACGGAAGCGTACCGTGAATTTAGTCAAAACCTTTATCTTGAACGCAAACATCGCCCTGCTGCATTGCGAGATATATTAAGCCTACCGATTCAAATCAAAGCAGATGCATCAGAGCAAACTCTTAAAGAGTGCTTTAAACACATATCAGTGTCAGGTTCATTTACACTTGCCATAACCGGGCTCACGGTGCGCCGTGAGCGCTCTAATGACATTGCACAACATTGGCATGTCGCATTCGACCCTACTGGTAACCTCCAGAGTTTAGAGGCTGCGCTCATAGACGTATTTTCCAAAGATATTTTCACCCACAGCATAGTGAACTCACATCTAACACTTGCAGTGATACAAGATAGCGTACTCGATAAGCTATTAGCGAAAGTCATCCCGGCTCGCACGGCAATACCTGTGACAACGATTCAACCAGCACACCAAATCACTGCTGCTTTTGCTTCTGGTGCTATGAGCCATGGAGCTTTAGTCGAAAAGGCTCACCAAGCAGTAGCGCAAGGCACCAATATTGCGGGCGCAATGAGTAACTCTGGTGAAGGTGGCGAAAGTGCTTCGAGGTACAACACTGTAAAAGCCAGTAAAATTAAGCAATTTGCCTCTGGTAGATTTGGGGTCTGGACAGGCTACCTTGCCGACCCAGTCTTGCAAGAAATCGAAATTAAAATAGGCCAAGGCGCAAAGCCTGGCGAAGGTGGCCAACTTCCCGCACATAAAGTCAACGTACAGATAGCCGCAGCACGCGGTGGCACACCTGGGGTTGAACTAGTCTCTCCACCACCGCATCATGATACCTATTCGATTGAAGATTTAGGGCAGCTCATCCACGATGCCAAAGCCGCACGAGTCAAAGTCGTCGTTAAACTCGTTTCATCTGAAGGTATTGGTACCATTGCAGTTGGCGTTGCCAAAGCAGGCGCTGATGTTATCAATGTCGCAGGCAATACAGGCGGTACTGGGGCAGCCCAAGTGACCAGCTTGAAACACACAGGTCGGGCCGCCGATATTGGTATTGCTGAAGTCCATCAAGCGCTCGCTGAAAACGGCTTGCGAGATAAAATAACCTTACGCTGTTCTAATGCTCACCAAACGGGGCTCGATGTGGTCAAATCAGCCATGTTAGGGGGTGACTCATTTGAGTTTGGTACCACAGCACTGATGATGCTCAAGTGTGTGATGGCTAAAAACTGCCATCAAAAATGTCCTGCGGGGCTGACAACCAACCCTGAGGTTTATCAAGGTGATCCGAGAGCATTGGCGCAATATTTTATGAATGTTGCGCACGAAACCCGCGAAATATTGGCACACCTTGGCTATACATCTTTACGTGAGATACGTGGAAAAAGTAATTTGTTACACCTCGTTGCGCATCCTATGATGGTCGGACAACTAGATATGACGGCTATGCTCGCGCCAGTAGAGCCCATAAAAATTACCACACCAGTGTACCTTGAAGCAAACTTTGATCATGACACGCAGTGGCTGATGCAGCTGAAAAAAAACTTATTTGATAACCAAACTGAATACTTATCTCTGCCTCCCATCACACTGAATAACTGTAACAAAACAGTCGCTGGGCAACTGGCGATTGATATCGAGCGGACCCTAAATTATCAATTAAGCGATGCGACCATTGCCGCTCACCCTGCAATATATAGATTGAGTAATGGCAGAGTCGTGTTAAAAAGTAATACGCTCTCGTTGCATACGTATGGCTCAGCAGGCCAAAGTTATGGGGCATTTTTGAATACGGGCATGCAACTTCAACATATCGGTACTTGCAATGATGGTGTAGGTAAAGGCATCAGCGGCGGTCGCATACAGATCACGAGTCCTGTTTCACACGCAAAACAACCATTAACCAACAATGTACTGATCGGCAACTTTGCATTGTTTGGGGCGACAGGTGGAGAATTGTTTATTGCAGGCCAAGCAGGCGACCGCTTTGGTGTACGTAACTCAGGTGCCGTAGCCGTGGTGGAAGGAGTTGGTGATTTTTGTTGCGAATATATGACCAATGGTTCAGTGGTTAATTTATCTCATTACGGAAAGAGTTTAGGCAACGGGATGAGTGGCGGTACCGCGTATCAATACGATCCAAGCGGCGATATTGTCACGCAGTGCAGCCAAGACAGTGTCGTCGCTTTGCGCTTAGATGAACACACTCCCTTGTGTTTAGGCCATGAAGCTGCGCTTTTGTATCATTTGGAATGCCATATTGATGCTACCGGCTCTACGCACGCCCAATCACTGATTAATAACTGGGCTGAGCACAAGGCGCATTTTTATGTCCTAATCCCAAAAACACTCTATAGCTATCATTGCCCACATAATATTGTGGACGCTAATGAGCGCAGAACCATGCTTGAAGAGCTCTCACAAGCTTGGGCAAACCGCCTATTAAAAGAAGCTCAAATTGCATATCAACACAACGAAGACGACGGTAAATACCTATTTGATGGGCAATTACCTGATTATGGAGATCGAGACACGACTCTCATTTATCAATATGTGATCTCAGCGGGTGTATTTCATCGCGCCCATGAAGCTGCCAAAAAGTTAGCCTCACAGTCCACAGCACGCACCAGCGAAGACAGCGCTAAATACTTGGTCACGGCCCTTGATCGAAAGTTGCAAGAAACACTGGTAAAAGATACCAAAGAGGCATTAGCCAGCTACGAAAGCGATGCGCTTAGCTGCTTACTCGCACAAAAGCGCGTGCAAGATTACAAAGACGCATTGGAGCGCCGTGAGGTTTGGGATAGTAACGCGTTTGGTACCAGCGTTTGGATATTACATCGCGATAACTGTGTCCAAGAGGCACTGCGCCAACATCGACCATTTGAACAACTACTTGCGACCCATTTTTGCCATGTGCTAGTTGAAGCAATTCGCGCAACAGCATAAGTAAGGAAAAGAATTATGACACACTCAAATAACACCCAATTAGTCCCCTATTTACCAGAGGATATGCCATTCAATGATGACCAAAAGCAATGGCTCGGTGGCTTTTTAGCGGGTTTACATAGTCGCTTATTAATAAAAGAAGAAACTGTTGCGCAATCAGTTCAGCCAGCCATGCAAATTAAACCACTCACCATAATTTATGGTTCGCAAACCGGTAATGCTGAAAACCTAGCTGAAGAAGCCGCACAAATGGCTAAAAACCATGGTTTGCTGGCTTCGGTATTCGATATGGATGATATTTCTGTGTCGCAATTAAGTGAAGCTGAGCGACTACTAGTGATCACAAGTACCTATGGTGATGGTGAAATGCCCGATAACGCACAATTATTGTGGGATGAGATAAATGCCCAGTCGGCACCCTCATTTGAATCAACTTACTTTTCCGTTTTAGCCTTGGGTGACACCAATTATGATGATTTTTGTATTGCCGGCATTCAATGGGATGAACGCTTAGAACAACTGGGTGCGACCCGAGTCGCACAACGTATAGATTGTGATGTGGCCTATGAAGCCCCAGCAGAACAATGGATGGCTGAAGTACTGCCCACAATCGCGCAAAAAGGCAGTAACTTAGATCAGCAACCAGCGCGTACTTCTGAGCAAAAGCCTAAAAAACACAAAGCCAAGTTTAATAAAGAGTCACCGCTGAAGGCTAAGCTTTTAACCAAAATGCGGTTAACCGATGAGTGCTCAAGTAAAGAAACCATTCATTATGAACTCTCTTTAATGGACTCAGGTGAACACTATGATGCTGGCGATGCCCTTAATATTATCGCTCACAATAGTGCCACACTCGTTAACGACTTACTCAGCGTACTCAATGCCAGAGCCGAACAGCATGAAACGTACAATGGTAAAACCGATGAGCTAGAATACATATTCACTGAATTACTCGAAATTCGCCAGCCCAGTAAAGATCTCATTCATGAAATAGCACGTCTGAGTAGCTGCCCTGAACTGCTTTCCCGACTGGGCGATAATCAGGCCATGAGTGATTATTTATGGGGTGTTGACACGGTTCAGCTACTTAAGCGTTACCCAGATAATGCTCTTTCACCAGCACAATTTATTCAGCTCGCAAAGCCAATGGCACCCAGAGCCTATTCCATTTCATCGAGTCTCAAAAAGCACCCAGATCAAGTACACTTAACCATTGCCAGTGTGAGATACACACAAGATGAACGTCAACACAATGGAGTGTGTTCAACGTACTTAGCCGACCTGGTAAAAATAGGAGAGTCAGTAACTTGTTACTTTTCGGCCAACAAACACTTCTCTGTACCCAATGATTTAGCCGCGCCCATTATTATGATTGGCCCAGGTACCGGTATTGCACCATTTAGAGCATTCCTAGAAGAACGGGAAGCCACACACGCCACAGGAGATAATTGGTTGTTTTTTGGTGACCGAAATGCAAAAACCGATTACTTGTATGAGCAAGAGTTAACCCAGATGTATCAAAATGGCCTATTGACGCGATTAGACTTGGCCTTTTCTCGTGATCAAGCAGAAAAGATCTATGTACAAGATAAAATGTTAGCGCAAGGCGAAACCCTATTTAACTGGCTCGAAAACGGGGCGTATCTGTATGTCTGTGGCGATGCCTATAAAATGGCGAAAGATGTTGATGCAACGCTGCACACGATTGTTCAGCGGTATGGTCAATATGATGAAAACCAAACGCAAGAATACATGGCCAATTTGAAAAAACAAAAACGCTATGTGCGGGACGTTTATTAAGGACGGGAAGCAACCTTTACGTTAAGATTTTAAACGTAAAGGTTGTTTAAGTGGCACTACATTAGCGCCGAGTTTTGGAAACAGATGACTCATTTGCCTATCTAACTTAGTGAGTTCGGCAATACATTTTCCTTGCTGCTTTTGACAATTTTCACAGCGGCTATATTGTAATACAATACTATTTCTCAACCACAGTTGTAAGTCAGCAACACATTGAACATCACCATAACGAAGACATACTTGCTTTACTTTATGGCAAGCATCAAGAAATGCGGATAAGTTGGCATACTCTGTTGGTGTGTGTTTTAAAATCAAAGATCTAACACTGAGTTCTGAATTAGCATGATCAAACTCTTTTTTGTATGCATCTATTTCTAACACCAATCGCGTAGTCATAAATCCCTCATCTCAGTTATTAACGAAACTCGTCATCTGTTCGGGCCACGCTAGGCCCCATTTTTATGGCGGCTTACTAAACAATATGACCCGTCTGAAGCATCACTTAACATGCCGCTCATACTGGTATCTCTTTGGTTTTTGAACACCATCGTATTACTGTTTAACTTGCCTTGATATTGCCATTTTTTAAATACTTCCTCACGTACCAAAATACACGGAGACTTTACGGTAAATGTTTCTTGAAATGTCACCGCGCACTGGCCTTGCGTATCTTTAGTGGCCGCATAAACCACATGGCTTTGTCTATCTTTGTATTCGATCACCCCAGAAACAAAGCTACTATGCCGTTGTTTGCTTTGACTGTTTAATTCAAGTAACCGGTGTTTATTTAGCCCAATGGTGTTTGTCGCAAGCTCTATCAGCTGCGCGGCACACACTGGGTTAGTTTTAGCAGCTAACACTTTTTCCATAGAGGTTTTTGCAAGACATGCAATGCTCAGCATCGTCAATAAGCATGCGCTTAACCACAAAATCAAACGGTTCATAATAACTCTCTAATTTTCGCCGCTAATTCATTAGGGGTTGTGGTATGACTCATGGCCGTGATCAACTTACTAGATTTATCTAAGATATAAAACCGTGATGCATGAGACACGGAGTACTCCATAAATGAGTCACTTAGATTATTATTATCGTAAAACACACCATACTGGCCACTGACAGATTTAACTTGTTCTACCGTGCCAGTAAGTCCCAAAATATCGTCATGAAAGTAAGCGGTATATTCTTGTAATTCAGCAGGTGTATCACGCGTTGGGTCAACCGTCACAAATAACCCTTGAATGGCATTTGGGTGACTCTTCTCAAGCCGCATCATTGCACCGGTTAAAACAGCAAGTGAATTAGGACACACTTCAGCACACGATAAATAGCCAAAATACATCACCACCACTTGCCCTTTAAAATCATACAATGACACGGGGCCTTCACTACTTTGTAAGGTGAAGTCCCCGCCGAGCTCTGCAAAGGTCTTTTTCGGTTGATTAAAGTCTTTACTGGTTGTTGCTAAATAGAAAATCACTAAGCCAACAACCCCCAGTACACAACTGAGTAAAAACAATCTCCGTAAATTATTCCCTTGCATTTGTGTTACCTCACCGTGAGTAATGTTTGTGGTGCAAGGCTGACAAAGTCCAGCGACATAAACACACTCAATGATGTGATGGCCAATATTGACACCACAAATACACGCTTTGCCCATATGTGTTGTTCATAGCGACCAAAGTCAACAATGGTAATGGCTAACCACACTGTACCAATAAGTAACGTTGAAACAGCGTATAAAGTCCCCACATAATTAAACACAAACAATGCCAATGCCATCAACGTAAACGCGACAATATAAGCCACCATGTGCTTGCGCGCTGACTCAATACCGTTAACCAGAGGTAACACCGGAATATTAGCCGCTTTGTAATCTTCAAAACGGTAAATAGCAATGGCATACGAATGTGGAATTTGCCATAAACAAAATGTCAGTAAAATAACCAACGCCCCCACATCAAACTGTGCTGTCACCGCGCAGTAACCAATAACAGGTGGGCATGCGCCAGAAATACTGCCAATTAGAGTGCCGTATACCGATTTGCGTTTATAATGCAGGCTATATAGCCCAACATAAACGGCAAAACCAATCACGGCAAATAGCACAGCCATCTCCGTAGTAAAGTACCCTAAAGTACCAAAACCAATCACACCCAGTATCGTTGCATATAACAAAGCGCCATTAGACGTAATGACCTTTTTTACCAAAGCTCGGTTCTGCGTGCGCTGCATGAGCTTATCAATGTCTTGGTCTATCACATTGTTAAATACACAACCCGACGCAATGACACCTGAGGTACCAATACAGACAGCCAAAAAAGTCACTAATTGAAAATCACCTTGTGCAGCCAAAAAATAACCTGCAACAGTGGCAATTAAATTGCCTATGATGATCCCTGGTTTAGTTAACACTAAAAACTCTTTGAACATGCTAGTGGCCCATCAGCATGTTGTGATTCAAATGCTCCATGATCCAAATAGATCCAATGACCACAATCGCAACAATAAGCACCACAAACACCGCCGACGTGGTATTCCAAATTTGTTCTGATGATGAATTCATATGCAAAAAGAAAATCAATTGCACAAATATTTGTGCGATTGCACAGACCAAAATCACCGTTAATGTCAACACCGGTGTCAGTAAGTCATACATCAGTACGCTAAAAGGTATAGCCGTTAATACAATTGAAAGCATTAAACCAATTACATATTCTTTGACGCTACCATGCGCTGCGCCGCCGTGACTGTGATCAGTTGCTGTTGCTGTGCTCATTACATCACTCCTAATAAATACACTACGCTAAACACACAAATCCAAATAATATCGAGGAAATGCCAGAACAAACTTAAACAAGACAAACGTACTAAGTTATCTTCGGTAAAGCCGTCTCTTTTAAAGTGTGCAAACAACACCAACATCCAAATACAGCCGCCTAGTACGTGTAAACCATGCGTGGCGACTAAGGCATAAAACGCAGACCAATAAGCACTGCTTTGTGGCGTCGCGCCTTCACTACTAAAATGATAGAACTCGTAAAGCTCCATGCCTAAAAAGCCCAGGCCCAGGGCCAGTGTCACCACCAGCCAAGAGATCATGCCTTTCATATGCCGTTTATTGGCATAGAGCATCGCCATACCAAAAGTAAAACTACTTAACAGTAACAGCGCTGTTTCTACTGCAACGAAGTTTAAATCAAACAGGTCCTTGGGGGTTAACCCACCCGCATATCCACCACTGAGTACCGCATATGTTGCAAACAAAGTTGCAAACAAAATGCAGTCACTCATTATGTAGATCCAAAAACCAAATACCGTATCACCACCTGAGTCGTGATGATCGTGGTCATGATGATCTATTTCATCATGATCGGTTGCGTGACTTTGAGACATAGTTAATTCTAATCCTCTTTTAGCTATTAGTTTTAGCGTGCTGCCTAACAGCATCTAGATGTTTTGCTTCAATTTCTTCTACTTGCTCAACAGGCACGTAATAGTCTTTATTACGTTCAAATGAGTACATGATCCAAGATCCAATCATGCCCAAGAAACCAAATGCAGCCATCCACCAAATATGCCAAACAAATGCAAAACCCATCACCAATGAGAAGGCACTAATCACCACGCCAGCCCAAGTATTTTTCGGCATGTGGATCTTTTTATATTTATCTGGCGCTTGATACGCAAGACCGTGCTCTTTCTTATAATAATGTTCGTCTCTGTCGTGAATTTTCGGCAGTTCAGCAAAGTTATAAAACGGTGGCGGTGACGACGTTGCCCATTCAAGCGTGCGTGCATTCCAAGGATCGCCCGTCACGTCTTTGTTTTTATGACGGTCATGAATACTGACAAAAATTTGATAGAACTGCGTCATGATCCCTGCCAATACAATCAATGCACCACTAGCCGCAATCCACAATAATGGTGTCCATTCTGGATTATCGTAATAGTTCAGACGACGCGTCATGCCATTGAAGCCCAAAATATAAAGTGGCATAAAGGCTGCGAAGAAACCGATCGTCCATAAAGCACAGGCTACTTTTCCAAGCTTTTCATCTAGCATGAAACCTGTAGCTTTCGGGAACCAATAAGTCATACCCGCAAAATAGCCAAATACGGCGCCGCCAATGATCACATTATGGAAGTGAGCGATAAGAAACAAACTGTTGTGTAATACAAAGTCGGCTGCAGGAACCGCCAACATGACACCTGTCATCCCACCGATTGTAAAAGTAAATAAGAAGCTACATGTCCACCACATTGACGCAGAAAACTCGACGCGACCTTTGTACATGGTAAATAGCCAATTAAATATCTTCACCCCGGTGGGGACGGATATGATCATAGTGGCAATACCGAAGAAAGCATTCACACTCGCCCCAGCCCCCATGGTAAAGAAGTGATGTAACCAAACGACCATAGACAGCACCATGATCACCGCCGTCGCCCACACCAATGATGTATACCCAAACAAACGTTTACGAGAGAAAGTTGCCGTTATCTCAGAGAAAATACCAAAAGCAGGTAAGATTAAGATATAAACTTCTGGATGACCCCATGCCCAAATGAGGTTCACATACATCATTTGATTACCACCCAGATCATTCGTAAAGAAGTTAGTACCAATATATCTATCGAGGGTCAGTAAGGTAATGGTCACTGTTAAGATAGGAAACGCTATGATTATCAATACGTTAGCGCACAATGAAGTCCAGGTAAATACAGGCATTTGCATTAACTTCATGCCAGGCGCACGCATTCTAAGGGTCGTTACGAAGAAGTTAACACCCGTAAGCAAGGTGCCAATCCCTGAGATCTGTAATGCCCAGAGCCAATAATCAACCCCGACCCAAGGACTGTACTCCAACCCAGATAAAGGAGGATATGCCAACCAACCGGTTGCGGCAAATTCACCTACAAACAGCGACACGTTAACTAATACTGCACCGACCACAAATAGCCAAAAACTCAATGAGTTTAAGAAGGGAAATGCCACATCTCTTGCGCCAATTTGCAGTGGCACCACAATATTCATTAATCCCACGACCAATGGCATGGCGACGAAGAAGATCATGATCACGCCATGGGCGGTAAATATTTGGTCGTAATGTTCAGGAGGTAAATAGCCCGCGCCAACACTGTCGGCGGTGGCAAGAGCTTGCTGCGCTCGCATCATCAGGGCATCAGCAAAACCACGTACTAACATGACGATCGCGGCAATAATATACATTATGCCTATTTTTTTATGATCAACTGACGTTATCCATTCGTCCCATAGGTAACGCCATTTACCCATTTTGGTTATTAGTGCAAATAAGAAGATACCACCCAACGCAACGGCAATCATTACCGGCAAAATAACGGGGTCATGGACTGGGATAGAATCCCATGTCAACTTACCCGTAAGCGGATCTGGATCTGTAATAATGGTGGCTTTACTGCCCATTTTGTACCCCAGTATATTTTTCTATGGTTTTCTTGAAATGCAATGGATCAACATCGGCAAAATGTTCAACCTCATTGTCTTTAGACTTTACGGTCAGAGCTTGATAAGTCGGCTCGTCTAATACCTTTGGCGAAGCTTTTACTTTATCAACCCACTGTTGGAATGCTTCATCAGATACAGAGTGCGTTTTAAACTTCATACCTGAGAAACCAAAGCCACTGTAGTTTGCCGATAAACCTCTAAACACCCCTTCTTCTGATGCCATCAGATTCAATCGATTTTCCATACCCGCCATTGCATAAATCTGGCTGCCCAAACGTGGTATAAAAAATGAATTCATCACCGTATCTGAGGTGATCAAAAACTCGATAGGCTTGTTAACTGGTATTGCAATTTCATTCACCGTCGCAATTTGTTGCTCTGGATAAATAAATAGCCACTTCCAATCTAACGCAACCACCTGAATGGTGAGTGTGTCTTCATCTTTACCCAGTGGTTTTCTTGGGTCGAGTGAGTGTGATGTCACATACGTTACATACGCCAATGCGGCAATAATTAAGCAAGGAACTAACCAAACGATGATTTCAATCTTAGTAGAGTGCTCCCAATGCGGCTTATATTCCGATTTGGTATTACCCTTTCTAAACTTATAAGGAAAGTAAATCGACATAAACAAAACAGGAATAATGACGATTAAGAGCAAGCTAGTAGAGATTAGAATGAGGTCTTTAGCCTGTTCACCAATCGGCCCTTTCGGGTCAAATAATGCCAGTTCACAACCACTTAGAGACAGCGTGAGTACAATAATAATTGTGCCCAGCAACAACTTTTTAAGCATACGAAACCTATCTGATTTCAGTTCTACACCGATATTTATCCTTTTTATTCAAAGCATAATAACAGGTTAGAATATTTAATTGATATGATAATAGTTACCATTTGTATTTCCTTTACAATTTTAAATGTTGTTAGGCCGAAACTCAACCCCTCCTTGATGTAGATCAAAGATTTTTTTATCTTTTGCCGTTTGGCAACTACACTAATTTAAGGTCATGTTGTTCAAATATTTATTGGGGGCACAATGAAAAGACTGTTTTATGCGACCAACAACCTCGATGATGCAGAGTCTATTTCTGATGAAGTACATAAATTAGGGATAGATGACCATCATTTTTACGTACTCAGCCGTGATGAAAATGGCATAAAATCACATCATCTACATGGGTCTTCTAATATTGATAAAACGGATATTATCGCCGCTAAAAAGCGCGCAAAAATGATGGCATCAGGCGCACTGGCAATTATGATAGCCGCCGTTGCACTTTCAACAAATGCGTTCAACAGCCAACTACTTTGGGCCATATTTGCAGCAATATGTGCTTATGTGGTGATAAGTTTTATTCTGCTGATTACCGGTGGATCATTTGATGGTTATTTTAAGTCTTTGATCAATGAAAGACTCGATTCAGGTGAAGTAATTATCATCATTGATGTAGAAAAGGCGCAATCGAAAAAAGTAGAGCGACAACTCGACACCCATGACAAGGCACAATTTTTAGCCGACAGTTCAAACTTAGCGTCTCCAATACCAGATTAGAGTGCGCTATCGACCCAGACACGCCAGCAACGCATTAGGTTGCTGGCTTTTAAATGGCCCTTGTTACACTCGCATAAATAACCTCAGCAAGTCGAAAGTGAATAGTATCACCGTTACACGTTTGCACGTGTCGTCATGGTTCTATGTGCCATTGTAAATGAGGCATCATGCACAGAGCTGACAAAATGCCATTCAGTCTCTACAGTTTCAGTACTAAAAGTAACAGTCATAAAACCACGTTGATGAATATTAGCAAAATCAAGGTCATCTATTAGCAACTGCAACACTTGGGCGTACTGCTTTGCTTGTGGGTCCGATAGCTTTAAATAATACTCTAAGCCTGGTGAGCTTACACCGGCAGTTGCAAATTCATAGCCACAGACTTCTCCTTGCGTATTACATAACCTACCAGACCACGCATTATGTGTATCTCCAGCTAATACAACCAAGTTTTTATTGGTTGCCTTTGCTGTTTCTAATATCACTTCTCGTTCAACCGGATAGCCATCCCATGCATCTAAATTATAGGGTGCGACAAAACCAACTCTTGCCTTTTCTTGTGCCGTTAATGACGGATCACTTGCGTTTACACGTCCTTTAAGTTGTGCCAACTCACTTAATTGCTGCGCCATGGTCTGTGATGGATCAGCCAATGAGGTAAGCAACTCTGCTGGCATCATCATTTTCGTCATCAATACCTGTTGACCTAACACTTGCCATTTGGCATTAGATGTTTTCATTCCATCGGTCAACCAAGTAAGCTGCTTATTGCCTAATAGGTGTTGTTCTGGCGTAACTAAATCGGTTTGAAAACGCGAAAAATCCATTTCTGCGGAGTTTGGGTCAATATAGTTTTGATAATCTAATGCTTTAACTCGTGCTTCATTACGCGTATCTAACATGTAAAGCGATACTAGATCACCAAACTCAAACTTTCGATATAATGCCTCAGCTTGATCTTTCACATAAGGTCGAACAGGCATCCATTCATAATAAGCTTGTAGTGCGGCCAACTTACGTTCGCTAAACATTCCCTCACCTGCATTATGGTTTTCAGCTCCTTCAACGTAAGTATCGTTACATATTTCATGGTCATCCCATACGGCGATAAACGGCGCTTTTTGATGCAATGCTTGTAACCCGGTATCAGTTCTATACAGCGCATATCGCTTACGATAATCATCTAACGTGATTATTTCATGGCTGTTGTCAGCATCCAGCTCACGACCTAAGGCTTGAGCCTGTTCTGTTGCATATTCACCCATACCATACTCGTAAATATAATCACCTAAATGTAAAACCGCATCTAAGTTGTTTATTTTCGCCGCTTCGGCATAAGCGTGAAAGTATCCTGCAGGGTAATTCGCACATGACATCACCGCAAATTTCACTTGTGATACGTCATTTTGTGGCAAAGTTTTACACTGACCAAGCGGCGAAATGGTATTGTCTGTTACAAACCGATAGTAATATTGGGTGTCAGCCTTTAAGCCACTTAAGTCAACTTTTACTGTGTAATCATTTTTTTGTAAAGCAGCAACAGTCTGACTCATTGAAGCAATAGTTTGCTCTTCCTCCTCGAAAACCTGCAAGGTTAAATTAATATGCGCAGGCGTGCCCTCTGGGGTGACTCTAGTCCACAAAATAATGCTATCTGATAACGGATCTCCGCTGGCCACACCATGTTTAAAATCAATGGTTACATCGTTACTCGCCAATGCACTTTTATCATGGCTACTGCAACCCGCTAAAGATAAAGCCATCGTTGTAGCACCAATCCCCAATAAAGTGCCTTTCATAAAATCACGACGAGATAAACTACCCATATTTGTTCCTTAGATTACGACTAACTATTAAAGAACACGCATAGTAATGAGTACAGATGACAATTTTACGACTGGTCACACCACGTACACGGTATTTTACCTAAGTATAAATAAGCAAAATATGTGTTATTACATTTGCTCAATAAACAACCAACCACCTATTTTTACAATGAAAGGCAATAAGTTACAAAGGCTAAAAATCGCGCGTCAATAGATGTTTACTGCATAACAATGCTTAAGTAACCCTAAATACATGCATCACTCCTCCATTTTCTATATGATGCCGCCCAAATATAATTCTAATGAATAGGACAACAAGTATGAGTAACGCCTCAGAAGCGATATCTTCAGATATGCCTTCAAACGATGCTGAGCGCTGGAGTCAGCATGATACACAGTGGGTTCTAAGCTTATTTGGTACCGCAGTGGGTGCAGGTATTCTGTTTTTACCAATTAATATCGGTATTGGCGGGTTTTGGCCACTGTTGATCATGACCGTACTTGCGTTTCCAATGACGTATTTAGCACACCGCGGGCTTGCACGGTTTGTATTGTCTTCAAAGCAAACTGATGCTGACTTTACTGATGTTGTTGAAGAGCATTTTGGTCCAGGCGCTGGGCGCTTAATTTCATTACTCTACTTTTTCTCTATCTTTCCAATTTTACTTATTTATGGTGTAGGCTTAACCAATACTGTTGATAGCTTTATTGTCAATCAACTAAACATGGGCTCACCACCAAGAGTTGTGTTGTCGGGTATATTAGTTGCGGGTATGATTGCGATTATGATGGGTGGTGAGAAATTACTCATGCGTACATTCTCAGTCTTAGTTTATCCACTTGTGGCCGTCCTGCTATTTCTATCGTTATACCTGATCCCTAATTGGCAAATACCAGTTATCACCACACCCGATGCAGCAAGCCTTACCCAAACTCTGTGGTTATCAGTTCCTATCGTTGTATTCTCATTTAGCCACGCAGCCGCTATTTCTAGCTTTGCAAACGTACAGCGTCGCCACTATAAGACACATGCACTTAGCAAGTCAGAAAACATCTTACAATGCACCTCAATTATGCTCATTGTCTTTGTATTATTATTTGTCTTTTCATGTGTGTTATCTTTATCACCTGAGCAAATGGCAGAGGCAAAACAGGCCAACGTATCAGTATTATCGTATTTAGCGAATGTTTATGATAACCCGTATATTGCCATGCTTGGCCCATTGGTTGCGTTTATCGCGATTACTTCGTCATTTTTAGGGCACTTCTTAGGCGCACGAGAAAGCTTTAATGGTTTAATGAACAAAAAAACCTCACTTGAAATCAAACAGATCGATAAACTTGGTGTTGCAATGATGTTTGTCGCTATTTGGATTTGCGCTGTATTAAACCCAAGTATTTTAGACATGATGGGAGCAATTTCGGGGCCTATTATTGCTATGATCTTGTTTATCATGCCAACTATTGCTATTTTTAAAGTCCCTGCATTACATAAATATAAGGGCAAGATAGGTACTTATTTCGTGCTCATTGTCGGTTTACTGTCAGTATCCGCCTTACTATTTAATATGTTTGGCTAACACACTAACAATACACACCTCACTGAACTATTGGGGGTGTGTATTGCCTAATTTTACCTTTTTTTCCTATAACGTCGCCCCACAATACCAACCATAAGAAATAAACTCGTTAATAATGAACCACTCGACGACTTTTCGGGCTCTGGAACTGGATTAGGAGTTGGTGTAGGTACGTTATCAATTAACGTATTAGACTTTGGTGACAAGTTTGCTGCCGTAGTAGGATCTGCATCAATTATCACTATGTTATTAACAGTCACCAAATTACTTTCATCAGGATCAACACTCGTGTCACTACATTGGGAAGAGGTGTAATTAACGACTGGTACTTCACCGCAGCGATCTAAAGCCGCTATTTTATCTATAACAGCCATACCTTGTTCAGTAGTTACTTGACCAAAGACAGTATAACCGCCATTAGTCGCATCTAAGCTCACGCTATTATCCTTCAGATTAAAATACCACTGACTTGTCGCGCTATTTGCACTGTTACTGAGTTTAGCCATCGCAATTGTACCACGGACGTTAGACAATACCGGCTCATTTTGTATTGAAGAAAATGTTTCAATTCTATCTAACGGAATTGTCCCTTCATACTTAAAACCACCGCCCTGTAACACAAAGTTAGGCACGCTACGATGTACCGTAGAGTCTTGATAACTATTTTGATCTACATAACGTAAAAAATTATTTACTGTGATTGGGGTTGTTTGATCAAACAGGTTAACTTGAAAAGAACCTTGAGAGGTTTCAAATTCCACAATCGTTGCAAAAGCTGTACTGCTAGTGCTCAATAATGTACAAAGACATAACGCTTTCATTTTATTCATAGTATGCTACTTAAATGTTAATATTTTTTGTTGATACACGTTTTAATTATCCCAATGGTAATTATAAAAGCGATTAATCACCATAAAATCTTGTTGAATTTACAAAAAATAACAAAATCAAGCGCCGTTTTTACAAAACACCATAATATGAAGCAATAACACTTTATTTCCAGTAAAGATAACTCAATAAACATACTTTGCTTAAACAGTAATCACAATTACACTGTATCTTATCTGTGGTCTTGTCGCTTATTGAAATAAATACACACTGACAGAGTCCCAAAACCTCATTTAGATCAACAATAAAAATAAGAAAATGATAGCGCTGTCATTAAAACTCTTAAATTTAATAACTTATAACAATTGCAGCTTTTCACCACAGTCGATATTATTACCACAAAGCCAATGATTTATAATGAATTAATTTGTATAACTTGCGACAATTTTTCCACTTAGATGACAACTTACCTCACACTCGGCATATCGCACATTGGCAAGTCAGTGCTCTGCGGCTAATGTTAATGACTGTATTTCTCATTTCTCTTGCTATCACATCACACAGCCTATATGCCTATGTGGCATCGCAAACCCCAAGCCACTTAACGATAACCAGTGTTGCAAGTACGATTATATTTAGCCTCTTATTATTTAGCCGTAAGTACTATTTTTTTAGTGCGCATACTTTGCTTCTGAGTATCACCATTTTTGCGATTTACATTCACCTTTTCACGCCTGCGATACACGCCATACAGATCAGCGCCACCATTACCTACGTGACGCCTGTAATTGCACTTCTCTTAATTGGCAGAAAAACGTCGACGTGTTATACGGTTTTAAACTTGTTACCGCTATACATCATTTTCCAAGATTTAGGCTCGCCAGCTAAAAATGCCCAAGCTGAACTACTGCACAATGCACACTTTTATATTCATACTTTTGTTTTTTTCTTTTTTAATATTTGTATCCCATTGGCTGTATGGCGTACAAGCCTTGCAGCCATGCATTTACAACAGCAGTTACAACAGCACAGTGCATTACTAGAAAAACAAAAGAATTTATACCGAAAATTTTTCCAAAATGCATACTCCGCCATTATTTTAGTCAATGAAAAACAACAAATCGTTGAAGCAAATAGAAAAGCAAAACAACTACTTAACTTGTATCATCACCCTCTACCATGCCATAGTAAGCTCATATTCAACCAAGCAATTGGTGATAGTGGCCAGCTTTATAAACGCGCTAACTCAATACTACAAATTGATGCAAAAGAACGCCATGAAAAATCTTTATCTGCATGGTATGTCAGTGATGCGTCTGAACAGTTTCACCTTCAACAACAATTTAAAGCACTCGGTGCACAACACCATCAAACCAAGTACTTCAATACGCAGGTGAATTTACCCAATAAAACATGGCTACGTGAGCAAATAGATATCGCCGTTAAAGGGGCTGCCCCTTTTATTGTCGCAATTGCCGATAACCAAAACTTAAAAGTACTAGAACACGGCATAGACGCTGAACAACGCAAACTATTATACAAACACATAAACAAAATATTTGAACACCATAATCAGGCAAATAGTGCTGTTGCCTATTTAGGCTCTGGTCGATTAGGTTTTATTGCAGCCCATAACGGAGCGGTCATCGATACGGTCAAACAGTGGCAGCAAAACCTTGATTTTTGGATACGCTTAGGAAACCTGCAATACCACGCTAAATATGCAGTTTCTGTTGCGGCCTATCCGCAGCATGGTTATAGCGCCGAACGTTTATTAAAAAACGCTGTTCAAGCATGCGAATTACGTCATTCAAATGTGCTGTATTCTGTTTTTGACTTTAGCCTGAAAAAACAGCGTCTCGGTCGTCACGAAATGGCCCTGCTCCTAGAAAAAGCGCTAGAGTACGATGAGTTAGAAATTTACTTGCAAGGTAAGCATTTCGCATGTGGTCGATTAATTGGGTTTGAAGCACTGGCGCGCTGGAACAGCCATTTACTGGGCTTCGTCCCTGCAGGTGAATTTATTGCTATCGCCGAGGAGTTTGGACTGATCGAAGCATTAACCCAGTATATTATTCATAAATTGTGTCAAACCTTAGCAAACTACCCAGCACTTTCCGTGCCCATAGCTGTTAATGTAAGCGCACAAGATTTAGAACAAGACGATTTTGCACAACAAATTAAAGCACACTTACAAAAGTACAATCTAGCAGCAAGTGCTATTGAACTTGAACTTACCGAATATAGCATTGCAAATGATAGAGCCCACACCCTGATGCAACTAAAATCACTGAGTCAATTCGGTATAAAGCTCGCTATAGATGATTTTGGTACGGGTTACTCAAATATCGCTCGATTGATTGAGTACCCTATTAATCGACTTAAATTTGATCGAAGTTTATTAGACAAGATAGACACAGATAGAAACCAGCATGCATTACTCAGCGGTATGGTCAAAATATGTGCTAAACTGGGTATCGCAGCCCTTGCAGAAGGGGTTGAAACAACCCCACAACGCGACGCACTTGCCCAACTTGGGATGCAAGAATTTCAAGGTTACCTCTATTCGACCCCACAGCCGATTGAGCAAGTACTCGCCCCTTATGTATTGCAACTACAAGCACATTAATAAACTATATTTGGCCCTTCTTTAATATACTTGACGTTGTCATAAAATATACAGAACACTTACTATGCAAGGCTGCATATGGTCTACAATTTAAATCGAGATACTAGATCTCTTAATCGCTTATATTCACCTTCAAGTTCATTGCAGCACCCAGATGCATACTCTATTGATTGGTTGTTATTTGCAGCCAACTCACTAATAGACGACACTTGCTGCGCCATATCACGTGCAACGGCGCTTTGCTCTGATGTTGCGGTTGCTACCTGAGAGTTATAACCTTCAATCTCAGCAACTTCTTTGTTTATTCCTTCAAAGGAGTCTGTCACTTTATGGGTAGTAACAAGCGTGTCTTCAACACTTTTGAGCGCAACTTTCATCGTCGTTACTGTTTGTTGCGTACCATGTTGTAGTGTTTCGATGATTGTTTGGATCTCTTTGGTAGAATCCTGAGTTTTTTGTGCAAGCGAACGAACTTCATCAGCAACAACGGCAAAACCTCGGCCTTGCTCACCCGCTCTGGCAGCTTCAATGGCGGCATTTAGCGCCAGTAGATTTGTTTGTTCAGCAATCCCTCTGATCACCTCTAATACAGAGCCAATATCGTTACTGTCTTTTGCCACTCTATCGACACTGTTTGAAGTCGTTGAAATCGTTTCTTTAAGCGTTTCGTTATAATGCATATTCGCTTCAACATTACGCTTACCGTCATTTACCTGATCAACCGCCGCATGTGTCGCATGATTAGAACTTTTTGCAGATTCGGCCAACGAGTCTGATGTTTGCGCCATCTCTTCAATTGCAGCCGATAGCTGCAGTGTCATGCCTGATTGTTCTTGTGACTGTGATGTCACCACATTAAAGTTGTCTCTAAGCAAGTTAACCGAGCGACTTAAATTAGTAGATGAGTCAGATACTTCCTGTATTGCACCATTAATACTTTGCATCATTAAATTGAATGAGCGTTCAACCTGACCAATTTCATCTTTATCTGATTTACCTGCTCGCAAGTCAGCCCTAAGCGACAAATCGAGTGTATTCGCAACTCGCATAACAAAGTCATTCAATTGCAATATCGGCTTAGAAAGGTATCCACCCAACGCCCATGCTGCGGTTAATCCCAAAGCAATAATAATAAGCGTGCTAATAATCGCAGTAGTGACTAACGAACTGAGTATGCCATCCATTGCCGCAAACCCTTCTGACTCATCAATTTCGCTTAAAATTGCCCAGCGATTATCACCCACTTCAATAAATCCATAGGCTGATGCAACCTTCACCCCTCTATAGTCGGCGATTAAACCAAACCCTTGTTGCCCCTTTAATGCCGCTCGCACCGCTTGCGTATCTACTGGTGCAATCCCCAAAGAAGAATCTCTGATATCGATTTGCTTAATGGTTTTATTGTCAATGCCTGAACTGGTCAGTGCAGCCAAGTATGCAGCTTTGTCTTCAAGTAAAAACCGGCTTTGTGAGCGCATCAAGCCATCGTCGCCAACCAAATAGGTTTCCCCAGACATACCCAAGCCACGAGACTGCCATTGTTCGTGATATGTCATAATGTCATTAATTCGGTCCACAGGGGCTTGAAATATCAATACCCCAACGCGAGTGCCCTGTTTAAATATCGGCGACGCAAAAAAAGCAGCAGGTGCTTCATATGAAGGTGTATAAGGGTGGAAGTCAATAATTTTAACTTCTCCTTCAGATAAGTTCATGCCAGCACGATATGCCTTACCCAGCCCTGAGTTTGCATATGCCCCATTCTTTAATGAAGTAGCAAAATCAAGTTCTTTAAATACAGAATAAACAACATCCCCCGTTTTCGCATCTGCGATAAATATGTCGTAATACCCAAAAGCCTCTAATGTTTTCTTAAATGAAAGGTGGTATTGAACGTGCGCCTGCTGATAAGCACTCCCATCATCGGAATTAATCAATTCACTTTTACTACCTAGTGGATGTGAATTATTAGCAATATAGGTATATTGCAATGCTTTGCCATGCTCAGATAACGTCGTTAACAGAGACTGAACATTGATATTTTTGTTGTCATTAAGAGATTTATAAGTCGATAAAAACTGTTGCTGATAGAACTGAGACAACTTGCTATCTACTTGTGCTGATGAAGCCGATGTGGATGAAAGGGTATACTGCTTAAAAGCATCACTAAATTGTACCGCTCCCTCAACGGTCATAACAGATGACGCCAATGTCGCAATATGGTGTTCAATGTTATCTAGATAACTGGTAATTTGTTCAGCCTTTGCATCTCGCAGCCCGATCAATCGATTTTGTAATTGCTCTTCTAACGCTGTCGATGTCATCGACTCCGCTAACTTGGTCAAAACAACTGATGTGGTGAGTACACCAACAGCAATAATGACAGCTACATTCATTATAATCTTTGTTTTTATACGCACGCTGATACCTCTTCGAATAAAAAGCCAAAATAACCTTGGCACTGTATTAAAGCTAGTTTATTTGCGTACAATCGCCAAGTATAAAGTACATAAAAAGTATATATTTTTCAGATATCTGTCAATTGTCAAAGAATAATCAAAAAATGCCTAAACCTACCGTTTTCCTCTTGCTCGAGCTTCGTATAATTTGACCTTTAAAGGGTAGCTGGTATCTTTACGAGAGAGTGTAAAAATACCGCATAAAACGTGTTTTATATAATGAGTACCAACTCACTTTCGTTAATCATGCAACCGTAGAGAGCTGTTTTGTTTAAATTTAATTGTTATTCATCTGACATATCAGACATATATGGACACTCCC
>NZ_PNBY01000117.1 GCF_005886875.1 Pseudoalteromonas aurantia
GAACCCCTGTTACCGCCGTGAAAGGGCGGTGTCCTAGGCCTCTAGACGATGGGGACGCAGAAATTGATTTGCAAATAGTTATTTGCTATTTCTGCGTTAGATGAGACCGAGCCTGTGAGGCAATGGCCTTATTCTTAATTGCAGAATTAAATCTGTGTCACTAGGACTGGCTATTTTAACTCGCACCATATGAGTTAGTATAATCTAGAAACCACTCGAAGATTTTTAGATAACATGACTTTACCTGAGTAAAGTGGCGTCCCCAAGGGGATTCGAACCCCTGTTACCGCCGTGAAAGGGCGGTGTCCTAGGCCTCTAGACGATGGGGACACATAAAACGTGTACTCTAGGACAATGCACTGAATGATTTGGTGGAGCTATGCGGGATCGAACCGCAGACCTCTTCGCTGCCAGCGAAGCGCTCTCCCAGCTGAGCTATAGCCCCAAACCAGTAACAAACTTAGCAAAGTAACTTGCGAGCCTGTATCGCTGAGTGCGGGCCGCATTCTATGCAGGCACACAAACAAAGTCAACAGTTTTCAGTTAACTTTTTATCAAGCGCTCTAAAAACCACCAAGCTGTTGCTAATATAACCACATCAAAATCGAACTTCAATTAAAACTCTTGTTTTTGCTCAAAAAAGTACCAAATTAATTCATCGAAGATTTATCAAGCATGCCTTTTATCAAAGACAAAATATAATCCCCTTTCCCTATTACTTTTTTCACCTCACCTACTCACAGTACCAGCTTAATCTAAACGGGGATTCCACAATATATACCAATTGACAGGTTTTTTGCATGACATATCTGGTTTCACTAATAACGATGTAAACTCAGTAAATCAATCACAGCTCTTCTGGACTTTCATTCTATATAAAACTTTAAGAGCAAAGATTATTACCGTTTCTTACGCTTACATATTGAGTGCACAGTTAAATAAGGTGAATATATAGCTGCTACAGAGCCCTCTCCCGCTTTTTAAGATGATATTAATTTAAGCTCTATTCACACCAATCGCTTTCAGAGCACTAGGGGCTGTTGATCTTTGCTGTTCTATTTTTTTGAGCGTGCTTTTATCACGGCGCTTAATGGTGGCCTAGTAATCTAAGCGAATCAAAGAGAAAAAGGCGTTCAAAAGGACCGGTAGGAAGCGATTTATTGGCTTGTCTACTATGTTATCGGCTGACTCACATGGAATAACTATGCCACGCAGCCTCTGCCTTGTATAAAAGCCAGTCAAACTGCTGCAAGAATGAACCTGAAGGATCAACAGCCCCTAAACTTAACACCCTTTCTATGACAGTGGTTTATTATGAATAAAGATCAGAAGAAGTAACCATACACACATCCATTTTGCTTCAAATCCTTATCACCACGCCTCTTTTCAACTCCTTCAGTAACTAAGTTGCTTCCCCCCTCATTAAATAACAAAATAATTTCGCTGTAGGTAATAAATGTAGCACTTTCACTTATTGGCGATAAAAACCGCATATAAACTAATTTTGTAACTTCAAGTATTGACACTATTTCAAGTCTCCCTATAATAGCGCCCCACAACGACGCGGCAAACGTTGTTGATTTAGATATGGGTCGTTAGCTCAGTTGGGAGAGCATCGCCCTTACAAGGCGAGGGTCACTGGTTCAAGTCCAGTACGACCCACCATTATCTAAATATTTTATTTGGGTCGTTAGCTCAGTTGGGAGAGCATCGCCCTTACAAGGCGAGGGTCACTGGTTCAAGTCCAGTACGACCCACCAAATAAAATAAATATCTGGGTGATTAGCTCAGTTGGGAGAGCATCGCCCTTACAAGGCGAGGGTCACTGGTTCAAGTCCAGTATCACCCACCATCTTTTTGTGGATACCAGATTATTTGTCATTCTAAAATGGGTCGTTAGCTCAGTTGGGAGAGCATCGCCCTTACAAGGCGAGGGTCACTGGTTCAAGTCCAGTACGACCCACCATTTTAGAAAATTTGCGGGTCGTTAGCTCAGTTGGGAGAGCATCGCCCTTACAAGGCGAGGGTCACTGGTTCAAGTCCAGTACGACCCACCATTTCATGGTGAAAGCAAAGCATTGATTATTTGGGTGATTAGCTCAGTTGG
>NZ_PNBY01000118.1 GCF_005886875.1 Pseudoalteromonas aurantia
TATTCACGCTCTCGCCCTGACTTCTAATCTAGGTTGGTTATATTTATGACAATATTATAGGTAGATTAACTTAGTTTAATTTGATTTTTAACGATGTAATTAGCATTTTTATCAAGTTTTGACCGGTGTAAAAAATATCCTAATGACAGTAAAGTTATTATAGCACCAGCTCCTCCGGTTAATATGCTGATATCACATAAAACAACATTCCAATTAACTTGGTGTGTGATAAACCCGTGATACAGCATAACGGCTACAGTGCCAAGATACCCAAATGAATCTGAAATATATGTGATAAACCCGACGTTAGCAGGTCTATTAAATGTTGCGATCAAACGCTCAAACAGAGTAGTTGAAAAAGGAATATAAGCTAGATATAAACCGACGCCATTAATGACCATCCAACTAATTGGGTCTAATTGATTATTTTGATATACCAGTGAGCATATAAGAGAAGTTAAAAACCCTGAGAAAATAAGTAAATAGTTAAGAATGATTGCCAAATGGTTGCTTGTGATCAGTTTTAAGAAAGCAACAACTAACAAAACAACAATTGCAATGGGTATCTCTGTTAAAGTGAAAATTTCAGGGGCGTCACTAAAACCAACAGAAGACCAGATATTTGCAGAAAAATTGTCCCTTAGATCACGCACAATTGTAAGCAGCGTATAACCAATAATAAGAAGGACAAGACTCAAGCCAAAGTGATTCAGAAACTCTTTTCGATTGGTTTTATTCATTGGAGTTCGTTTACAACGAGCGGCAATATCGTCGTCTGTTGGAGGAGGTAGCTGCTCAAGCATCCATACGGATACGATTAACATCGGAAAGAATAAACTAGCGCTGAAAAATGGCATCCATTGTTCAGTGACACCATAATTTAACATCAAAAAGCTACCAACACTTTTTACTAACCCAGATGCAATTATGAAGCTGGCACATAAGCCTGCGGCTAATATTTCAGTGACTTTGCGACCTTCTAAATAGCTAAAAACTATGCCCCAAACCATTCCTAAGGGTAAGCCATTAATAAACATAAAAATAGTATTCCAAGGTGCAGATATGTAACCAAAACCAAGTAGGGCTAACCAGGCAATAGTTACTAACAATAAAATAGTATTAGCACGGCCATGTGGTTGTAATTCAGAAATGACTTTTATCCCAATAAATTTAGAAAGTGCATAACCAAAAATCTGAGAAGTTAGATAAAGCGTTTTTAGAGAAACACCTAATAAAGTCGTGTCCGCATAAAGTCCGACCGCTATGGGTTTTCTAAAACCGTACATAAACGCATAGGTACTACAAGCAGCGATAATTGCATAAATGCAAAATAAAGACGTATTTTTATTAAGGGTTAAATGTATGTGTTTATTAACAATACTGAACATATTCAATCAAACTATTTAGTGGGTTTTTGGTTCATACCAGATTTTTAAGTTGCGAAAAATGGATAAGCTGATTTGTCAGCTTACAAATAGAGTATATATTCAGTTTGTGATATTTATATTTCACTTAAATTAAGGTTTTAAGTGTTGGATAAATACGTCTAACTTAGCATTATTTTCAATCATCAGTGCGTCGTGTCGCCAATACTCCCTATCAAATTCAAAAGCTACGCCATTTTGATCTCTGACAATACGAGTTACCTTTAATCCTAATGCACCATCATAAGTATTTAAATGCTGTGCTATCGGGTTAAATAAGCAGCATGATTCAACTGAAATGTCATACAACACTTTATGATGCTTGTAGGTGTTTTTAAGTAATATACTGATAGATAAAGATAGATCGTGTTTTTCTATTTCAGGTAAGTGTGCGTTACTAAAACTTAAGTCTTCAACAACCACGGCTCGTCCGTCAACAGAACGTACTCTTTTGATACTTGTGAGGCTTGTATTTTTATCTACGTGTAAAGATTCAGAAATTTCTTTGCATGGCTTTATTTGCTTTTTTGAAAGTAAAACTGTACTTGGTTGAAACCCTTGCTCAGTTGTATATTGTAAAAATGAAGCGTGGCGCATTGGATCATATTTTAGCTTTCTAGGGCAGACATACCAACCACTTCGATTTTTACGGAAAATCAACCCCATATTTTCTAATTGTCCTAATGCTTGCCGAAGTGTGGATCGAGCAACTTCATAAGTTGCACATAACTCTCTTTCTGAAGGTAAGTTACCTGTTAACTTTTTCTCAATAATATTTTTAGCAATGGCCTCTCTTACCAAGGCGTATGCATAGATATTTTTGCTCATTTTATTTGAATATTTGGTTGTTTTATCGTGCGTTATTGTTACCACATCACACTAAACCCTTCAAGAAATAAAGACGCTAAAATATGGTGTACATACGGTTTAATTAAACAATACATAATTCTGTCAATTATTTGTAATAATGTACCTATATCATTTAAAAAGTTCAAAACTTTGGTATGTACCAGATTAATTTTAATTTAAAATTTGGAAAGTAATCGACATCATGAAAACCTTAAACTCTGTGAACTCTATTAAGCCGTCTATTTTGGGAGCGACTATCGCTGCTATTTTTTCTCTACCTGTATATGCAGAAGAAAAAAAGACATCAAAAGATCAAGAAATAGAAGAAATTACTGTAGTTGGTAAAAGTGTATCTTATGCCAATAATGCATCGTCTGAAGAAATGTTTAAACAGCAATCAGCAATGACTAGCGCTATGGCTATGATTGATAATTTACCGGGCGTATTAATTAATGAAGGTGACACTTTTGGCTCTGATGACTGGTCAACCACAGTATCAATTCGTGGTTTTCAACTCAGCTTAGATGAACAACAAGTTGGTATTACCATTGATGGTATTGCTAACGGTAATTCAAACTATGGTGGCGGTGCTAAAGCAAACCGTTATATTGATACTGAAAATCTAATGGCCGTCGAGGTATCTCAGGGTACGGCTGACGTGGCGTCACGCTCAAATGAAGCATTAGGTGGTACATTAAACTTCACAACTATTGATCCTGGTACAGAGCAAGCTGTGATTGCGAGTTTGTCATTGGGTAACTTCGATGCGCAAAAATACTATATGCGTATTGAAACTGGCGAAGTATTTGACGACACCTTTGGTTGGGTAAGTTACTCAAATTCAAATAATAGCGATTGGATCACTGGTACTGCTGAAAACCAACGCGACCATTTTGCAGCTAAATTTGTAAAAGGGATGGACAGTAATGTCGAAATTACAGCGTATCTTTCTTACGACGAAGCCCATGAAGATAACTATCAGCGTGTATCACTAGACAGCTTTAAACAAAACCCGGAATCAGATGGTTTAACGGCGGACTGGACAGGTGTGCCTTACATTGATCAGGTTTATCGTCAAGGTTGGTCAACTTTACGCGAAAATTTATTTGGTTATATTGAAGTGGACACTATGATTGGGGAAGTGGAAGTTAAGGCAAATGCTTACTTCCATAAAAATGAAGGTCGTGGAGATTGGTTACCCCCTTATATTGTTGACGTAACAAATGATGGCAATAACGGTCATAGTGAACTTGTATCGGGTAATATAGTTCATGGTGGAGATTCATTGGGTCGTATTTATTTTGTAGATACTGACGGCAAATCATTAAGTCCGATAGACGGGTGTAAAAGTTCAATCGGATTCCCATATGGAGGGGCTGGGCCTGAGTATGATCCTAATTGTTATGAATCTGGGGCTCGCGCTGTAGGTTCTTACCGTACCTCTCACTATGCAAAAGATCGATTAGGGTTGAACGCTGACCTTACTTGGGAAAAGCAGTTCGGTAATAACACTAACGTCGTTCGTGCAGGTATTTGGTACGAAGATTATGAGCGTTCAGAATATCGTGATTGGCATAAGATCATTGACTCAAAAAGTAGCTATGATTTCGATCACACACCCTATTGGATCCAGTATGATCGAACTTACCCTGTAGAAACAACCATGCTTTATCTCGAAGATTCACTTGAGATGGAAACTGTCACAGTACGCGCCGGACTCAAAAAATACCTTGTTGATTTAGACAGCAAAGACAAATATAGCGGGACTGCAAAAGCAGTAAACTCAGATTCTGATTTATTACTATCTGCAGGTGCAGTTTGGTATACGCCAGTTGATGGCTTAGAAGTATTTGCAGGTTATTCAGAAAACTTTGCCGCAATAAAAGATCAAGTACTAGAGGCTGATGCATCAGCTCTAGACAATGTTGAGCCAGAAACAGCTGAAAACATGGATTTTGGTGTACGTTTTGATAATCAAGACTTTAACGCCAGTATTACGCTTTACAGTATTGACTTTCAAAACCGTTTGACATTTATTTCACCGGGTTCAGAAACGGGTAACGATTACCTTGTGGGTACAAATGGCAGCTATATTAACACCGGTGGTATTGAATCGTCAGGTGTTGAAGCGTCATTGACTTATTACCCAAGTCAAGATTTCTCTGTGTATATGTCTTATACAAGTAATAATTCAGAGTATACAGATGGAACCGTGGGCATCGAATCTGGTAACACAGTGTTTGGGTCTGTAGAAGATATGGCTGTTTTTTCAATTGATTGGCAATCGCAAGTGTATTCTGCAGGTCTTTCAACGAAATGGTTAGGTGAGCGTTGGTTAGATTCAGCGAATACTCAGCGTATTGATGCTTATGCCGTCAGTGATTTATACGTGGGAGTTGATTTAGAAAGTTTTGATAGTGCACTTAAAGGGGCATCAATTCGTTTTACGGTGAATAACTTGTTTGATAAAAGTTATATCGGCAGTGTAGCAGGTGATTGGGGTGGCTGGATTGGCGCACCTCGAACGGCTGCGTTGAACTTCCAAACCCGTTTTTAATTTTCAAGCTAAATAGCAAAGCCATGCTACTTAGTTAAAAAATGAGCTAACACAGGGCCGCTAGCATTTATATTTGCTAATGGCTCTTTTTTTATAGTGCGATTTTATAATGAGAAAATTTAACTAGGACACAGCATAATGAATTTAAAACAAGCTATGTTAGTCATCATCAGTTTAATCACTGTTTTTTCAATACAGGCAAAACCAATTTCACAGGTTAGTAAAATTTTATTTGGCTCATGTAGTCATCAAGATAAAGACATTCCTATTTTTGATGCCATCAATAAAGAACACGCGGACTTATTTGTATTCTTAGGTGACAATGTTTATGGGGATACCGAAAATATGACCGTCCTTAAATCTAAGTACCATAAGTTAGGTATCAAACCGGGGTTTGTGCAACTTCGAGCAACGACACCCTTGGTCGCCATGTGGGATGACCATGATTATGGTGAAAACGATGCGGGTCAAGAGTATCCATTTAAAGAAGCGTCACGCGAGATTATGCTTAATTTTTGGCAAGAACCAAAAGATAGTCCCCGTAGAAAAAGAGACTCAGGTATTTATACCTCTTATATGTATGGTAAAGAAGAACAAAGTGTACAACTTATTTTACCTGACTTGCGTTGGAATCGCCCCGAGCTTAACTCTATAGGCGAATTGAATTATTGGCTTAATAGTTTTTTTAATAATGTTGGTCCTTACCGTCCTGTAGATAATAACACCTCTATGTTGGGCGAAGCACAATGGCAATGGCTTGAAAAAGAATTGTTAAAACCAGCCAGTGTCAAAGTGATTGCATCGAGTTTACAGCTTATCCCTGATTTTACAGGGTGGGAAAGCTGGGCTAATTTTCCTGCTGATCGGCAGCGTCTGTTTGATTTCATAGAAACACATCAAATAGGAGGAGTGATCATGATAAGTGGTGATACTCACTGGGGCGAGCTTTCTAAATATCAAGTAAAACAGAATTATCCACTTTGGGAGATAACCAGCTCCGGGCTAACGCAAAAGTGGAAAGATGTGAGTCCAAATATGCACAGAGTCGGTGAGTATACCTCCGAGGTGAACTATGGATTTATCGAGATTGATTGGTATCAAGACGATGCCCTAATCGAATTTGGGTTAAAAGACATTAATGGCAATGTAACACACCTTAAGAGTATGCCTCTGTCAAACCTGCAATTTAACTCAAAGTAAGGGTTTAAGTTAATAATGCAATTAAAAGATGTAATATCATTGTCTTTTGGCACATTTTTCGTGATAACCAGTTTAACCTCATGTTCGACTATATATTCACCTGAAATCGTCAAACAACCTAAAATTAAAAATATCATCTTAATGATTGGCGATGGTATGGGTCCACAGCAAGTTGGCTTATTAGAGGAATATGCAACGCGGGCGCCAAATTCAATTTATAAAGGTGATAACAGTGCGATAGCCAAGCTTGCAAATGCAGGCGTAACAGGTCTATCACTGCATGGCCCGGCTGACAAATTGGTTGTTGATTCAGCTTGCTCTGCAACACAATTAGCCACAGGGTTACCTGCTGGAAATGAAATGATAGGCTTAACCAGAGCGGGTTATAAAGCACCAACAATCTTAGAAAAAGCAAAAAGTTTAGGTAAGGCAACTGGCTTAGTGTCTGATACACGTTTAACGCATGCTACGCCAGCAGCCTTTGCAACTCATCTAATCCATCGTTCAATGGAAAATGAGATTGCTGAACAAATGGTTCGAACTGGTGTAGTGGATGTCATGCTTTCTGGTGGGCTGAGGCATTTTATTCCAAAAAATTATCGGTTGAACGAAGCGTTTACGCCGTTAGAAAAACAGTTAAAAGAGAGTGAAATAGTTCCTAAATCCAAACGTCGTGATCAGAAAAACTTGCTATTTGACGCTAATAAAAATGGGTATGACCTCGCATTTACCAAAACACAAATGTTCAAGACAGATGCTAAAAAATTATTAGGTTTATTTGCAAATAGTGCGATGGCAAATGGAATTGATACTTCATATAGAAGAGTGTCCGAAGAGCCTAGTCTTCGTGATATGACTCAAAAAGCGATAGATATATTATCACAAAATGAAAATGGCTTTTTCTTAATGATTGAGGGCGGGCAAATAGATTGGGCGGGTCACAATAATGATGCAGGTACTCTACTTCATGAAATGATTAAATTTGACAATGCTATAGAAGCCGTATTCAACTGGGCAAAGGGCAGAGAAGACACTTTGGTGATTGTTACTGCAGATCATGAAACAGGGGGATTTGGGTTTAGTTATAGTGGAGAAAATCTACCAGAATCAGAAGTACTTAGTAATCCAGCTCAAGATATATATCAGCCTAATTATAATTTTGGTGATTTAAGTATATTAGATACATTATATGAGCAGAAGAAAAGTTTTGCTGAAATGTGGCATTTGGCCAAAGGTAATAAAAATAGACCTTCACCTTTGAGTTTGGTGAGTATAGTTAACCTACACAGTACTATTCATATAAATGAACAAGATGCCAAATCTATTCTTGCAGAGCAAAAAAATGAGTTTTTCAAAAGAGGGCATAAATCTCTTGGAAAAAAGGTGGCGAGTAAAATAAATGACTTTACGCCATTTTATGTTTATTTAGAAGAGCGGCCATTGAATTTGATAGGCCGGGCAATGTCTACTAAACAAAATATAGTATGGTCAACTGGCACACACACACACACGCCAGTTGGGGTCTTTGTATTTGGTCCCGAGCATACGGTCAAAAAATTCAACGGGCTTCACACGCATGTTGAGTTGGGCAAAAAAATGCAGCGTATTTTCGATTTTAATGTTAACAATAGGCATTAGGTGTTTGATGCGATTGGTAGAAAACAACACCCAACTACTATCTTAGCCTTAAAAATAAATTTTTTAGATTGGCCAATATGAGTGGGTGTTAATTTTTCAAAATGAACTGGTGCAATTAATGTGAATAAGTGTGATTAACGAGGGAAACTGTCGGTCTAATTACCGATCAACTTTGTCGTGAATAGCATATCAGCCAGTTGCTAAACTGGCTATTGTTTATGCTGACTTTTACAGAGCTTGTGATTTTTCAACTTTCAACGTAGTGGTATTCATATTGTTTCTCAACCATACACTCCGTACCCCATTGGGACTGATATCAATGGCAAGCGCTTCTGTCAGCTTCATGGCGACTTCTTGTTGGCCCAAATGAGGATGTTCGATTAAGAACTGAACAACCGCTTCTTCGATTGCCATATCAATGCAGTTTTTATGCCGTATATTTGGCGTTTCTTGCCGTTTTAATGCATCAGCACCTCGTTGTTTAAGCAGCTTTAGCTGGCGATAAATCGTATCACGAGAGACGTCACTTTGGAGCGTGAGTTTAACGTATCGGCACCAAATCAAGTTTGTTGTGGCGACGTAACCTATGTTTGGTGCGGCTCTCGTTGGGTTTACCTAGCAGTCGTTATTGACCTTTATGCCCGTAGAGTTGTAGGTTGGGCAACATCAATAAGGCCTGACAGTGAGCTGACGAAAAGGCATTAGGATGGCTTATAAAAGCCGCGTCAACCTAAAAAGAGTTATGTTTCATAGTGACAGTAATAATGTTTTAGCCTTGTTTTACTGTATAAATCATCCACTAATGGTTCATACTTGAGACATGGTACCAACAATGTACTAGGTTCTCTGACCCTCATAGCGATAGACCAATTAATTTGTGTCATTCCTCGGATCTGTCGATTGCCTAGTTTCATTGCTTGGTGAGGGTAACCTCGTCAATATTTGTGACTCAAGAAGGGCCTGTTGATTATCTCATTACTGTCATGTCCAAGTATTTGATTTGGAACTCTCATCCATATTGGCTATAACCTTGGAGATAAGAAATGAATCAGATCAAAGAGTGTGTTGTGGGAGGTGTTGATACCCACAAGGACATCCATGTCGCTGCCGTAGTAAATGAGTTTAACCAAGTAATATCTACCGAAAGCTTTCCAACAACTAGATATGGATATAAGAAAATGCTTATGTGGATGTCGTCATTTGTAAGAGTTTCACGGGTGGGAATTGAATGCTCTGGCACATATGGTTTAGGTTTATTACGCTATATGCAAAGCAGCGGGATTGATGTTTTAGAGGTCACTGCGCCAGACAATTCAGATCGTCGCAGACGAGGAAAAGATGATACTTTAGATGCTGAAAATGCAGCACATGCTGCTTTTAGTAAACTACGTACAGTTACACCAAAAACAAGAGACGGTATGGTTGAATCTCTTAGAGTTTTAAAAAGTTGTCGTAAAAGCGCTGTGGCTGCTAGAACAGTAGCATTGCAGATGATAAGAACGAGTATTGTGTCAGCTCCTGATGAGTTACGTGAAACTCTTAGGTATATGACAAGAATGAGCTTAATTCGTACGCTCGCATCAACCCGCCCTGACTTAACAAACTATAAAGACATTAGTACAGCATATAGGATCACCTTAAAATCACTTGCTAGAAGGTATATTGAACCAGGGTGAGATCGTGAGTG
>NZ_PNBY01000119.1 GCF_005886875.1 Pseudoalteromonas aurantia
GGAGTGTCCATATATGTCTTCTAAATTTTCCTTAGGCACGAACCAAGCCAAGCTTTATTAGCCCATGCGTTGATGCGTTGATGCGTTTGTTATGTTCATGATTTTAGATTCATGAACCTATGTCCTGGGTACAATTCTTTACAAGCACTTCTCAAATCAGAAAATCGCTTCTCAAGCCCCTCACTACTACTTTTTACATTTTTTTGTAGCACTAAGACCGAGTCATATGCCCCTTTAAATAAGTAATAAGGTAGTGCAGCTTCATATTCACCAACTGTAAATTTTCTATCAAGTATACCTAATTCATACATTTTGGGCTGCAAGTCTTTCAAGTAAAATTCATGCCTAATTTTCAAAGACTCAACAGTTTGTATGAAGCCATCTTGCTGAACAGAGATCTCCATCAGTAACTGAGGATAATCAGTCAAAATAACGGCTATTTCGTTAACATCAATAAATATGTTTTCATTGAAATTTTTCTCAGCAGGCATTTTAAATGCCAGCTCATGCTCATTTGTGAACCTAGATAATAGCTTCTCTATATTTCCTATAGCATTTAGCTGCAACGCGATGTTTAGAAGAGCTTTGTTTAATACCGCCACTTTGTCGGCCACCAATGTTTCTTTCTCACGCTTTTCTTTCGCATGGGTTAGATGGTCATTAAATAGAAAGGCTGCAAACGCACCGACTAAGGCGCTAGTAGAAACGGTAACAATCCGAATTATATGGTCATAATGCTTAGGAACAACGCCTTCTTCAATTGCGATTCCAGATAAATACCACAAATTAAGAAGGAGAAAAGCCAAAGCTACGCCCAAAAATTCAGGCAAATAATTTTTCACGGTTCCCTCCCGAATGAACATAACTATTTAGTATTTATGCAGCACGCTGTTTGTGCTGCAAAATCGCTTGTGGGACTGAGCCACCACCTGCTCGGTGTGTCAGAGTTGGTGTTATTTATGCTATGAGAATTTGCTTTTGGTGGCGTAACTTGTCTCGAGCCTATTTTATCGGCTTGTCTTTCGTGATTAAGCCATCCCTACATTACCCAATACGTTTTATCCTGCCATTAAAGCTAATTTTCGCTGATTTATCAATGATATTTTCACCGCGCACGCACTTTTCTAACCCGAGCACATAAGCAGGTTAACCCGTTGATTTAATTCAGCAGGCTCTGCTGCTAGCTCGTTCGTGCTAATTTCATGATCTCTTCACTTAAATTAATGATGAGACGGCACTATCACTTAGCAAATTATTAATGTTAACGCGTTAAACCAAAGTACGATTATACGGTGACCACTTCCTCACTTTATTCTTCATTTCAAGACATGGGTTAATACACTTAATGACCTGATCGCAAACAGTCAAAGAAATACGATGACTAAAGAGGCAACGCCTAACCAGTATGGCAATTTGAACTTTGAAAACCCTTTAAGCCATTATCATGCGGTGTTAAAATTGGGGTAATTTAATCAAACCTGTAATACAGAGCGCCACTTGGACAGTAAAACGTATATTCCTGAAGCATTTATCGACGACGTAAAAACGTACCTTCCTACTCACCTAACACTCGACGATTTTTTGCAAGCTTGCAAAAGTCCGCTCAGGCGTTCGGTCAGAGTGAATACGTTAAAAATGTCAGTCAGTGATTTTAAGAACTACTGCGCTGCATATGATTGGTCCATTGAGCCGGTACCATGGTGTGATAGCGGCTTCTGGCTTACTCGCTCTGAAACAGAAGAACAAAACCTGCCTATCGGTAATACCGAGCTGCACTTGAGTGGATGTATTTATGTACAAGAGGCCAGTTCAATGCTGCCACCTATTGCGCTAAAACACGCCCTTGAAGACAGTAAAACTGTGTTAGATATGGCCTCCGCACCCGGTTCTAAAACGTCACAGTTAAGCGCCATGATGAATAACAAAGGCGTACTCATTGCCAATGAACTGTCTTCATCACGCCTTAAAGTATTGGCTGCTAACATGAAGCGTATGGGAATAGCCAATTGTGCGCTCTCTCATTTCGACGCAGCGATATTCGGAGATTACATGTATGAATGCTTCGATAGTATTTTACTTGATGCCCCTTGCTCTGGTGAAGGTACTGTTCGAAAAGATGCCGACGCACTCAAAAATTGGTCTATCGAGTCTAATATTGATATCGCTGACGTTCAAAAAAAGCTCATCCGCAGCGCATTTATGGCACTTAAGCCGGGAGGCACATTAGTTTATTCAACTTGTACACTCACGCCGCTAGAAAACCAGCAAGTGTGTGACGAGCTGCTAAACGCATTCCCTAACGCCATAAAAACAGATGACTTATCCTCTCTTTTTCCTGATGCTGCTAGAGCCACAACCCCGGAGGGCTACTTACACGTTTGGCCACAAATTTACGACAGTGAAGGCTTTTTCATTGCGCGCTTTATTAAAACCGCATCAGTAGAAAATACAGCGCAAAAAACCAAGAAAGGCAGCTTTCCGTTCACCATAAGTGAGAAAAAACTACAGCAGCAATTTTTTGACCTCGCAAAAAAACAATTTGGCATAGAACAAACCACCATCTCAGGTCAACTTATGAGCCGCGATAAAGAGCTGTGGCTTTTCCCTGACGGCTTTCACAACGTTGAAAATAAAATTAAGTATTCCCGCATGGGGATTCAAGTTGGCACAACCCATAAAAACGGCATTAGACTAGAGCATGAATTTGCAACCGCACTAGGCAAATTAGCACGTAAAAATAGCTATGCTATGTCTCAAAATGAAGCCAAAGATTATTTCAATGGTAAGGATATTCGCCTCAATTCACCAGTAAATGTAACTGGCGAGGTGATTTTAACCTTGTGTGGCGCGCCTGTTGGTCTTGGCAAATGGCAAAAGCAAAAAATTAAGAATAGTCTGCCACGAGACCTAGTCAGTGATAGCCAGTTGATAACTTGGGTATAACTTGAATATATCTTTTCTGTTTTTTTAGAATATTTATTTATATAAACCACAACCACCTGAAAAATATAAATTTTAAATATATTGCGGTTGTTTGTAATTTTTATGAAAAGTTAACTACACTTAAGTAACTTTCTACTTCTCCCTTACAGTTGAAAGGTGTTTTGAAGTAACGCTTTGGCTCCATTGGAGCTACCCCCTAAGCCCAGAGCAAGCGAGTGCACTGGGCATTTTTTTGTGTAAAAACTAAAAAAAACAATTACGTTTGTTACATTAATTGGCTTTTTGTCGGCAAATTGGTCGTAAAAAGCGCAGCATTGCATTTAATCCAACAGAAGTGCTCCTCACATCGGTTGATGAAGGGTAAGGTCCGCCATGATTCATGGATGAGCACACTTCGACTCCCGTTGGCATTTGGTTTTCAATAATACGCCCTACTTTGTATTCAAGCGCCTCAATTAACACCTCGGCTTTACGCAGATCTGCAGGAGTGCCATGCACCGATGCGGTGAGTTGTCCATCAAGAGACTCGACTAATGCCAGTAATTGAGCGGGTTTATCATAGGTGACAATCATGGCCATTGGACCAAATACTTCCTCATGGAGCGCTTTATTGGCCAAGAATGTGTCTATATCTGTGGTAAACAAATGTGCATTCGCATGATGCGACTCATTGAGTACACCTTCAGCCAACAACGTCACCTCATCTGACTGTTTTAGTTCAGCAATGCTCTGCTTAAAGCTCGATACAATATTTGGCGACAGCAAGGTATCTGACTGGCTCGCTTTGATATGCTCTACAGCTTGCTCGATAAAAGCCGAACTTGCCGCCGGCACCAGCCATAAACCCGGGCTGGTACAAAACTGTCCGTTACCCATTAACAATGCTTGGCAAAGCTGGCTTGCCAATGAGTTACTGGCTTGTGCTATTTGCTCTTTTAATAAAAATTGCGGGTTGATACTACCGAGTTCCCCGTAGAAAGGGATCCGCTCTTGACGCGTGCCTATGGTCTCTAATAATTTTTGAGCCACCGAAAACGAGCCAGTAAAACCGATTGCTTTGACTTGTGGTGCCGCAACCAATTGATGAGCAAGGTCATATCGCTTTGCCTGGACCATAGAGAACACCCCTTTTGGCATCTCACACTTCTCAATGGCTAGGCTAATGGCACGTGCCATTAACTCGCTTGTGATCGGGTGTGCTGTGTGACTTTTTGTTATGACACTGCACCCCGCAGCTAACGCGGCAGCGGTGTCGCCACCAAGCGTGGAAAACGCATATGGAAAATTTGATGCGCCAAACACCCCAACCACACCCAGAGGGATATAATCAAGTTCGGTATTCGGCTTAGGCAGTGGTGTGCGCTCAGGTACTGCCGCATCTGTACAGCCAAAATTGGCAATGCTCTTGTGGCTGCCCTCTAAAGCTTGAGCAAACGCCCTTAATTGCCCCATTGTCCGAGCTCGCTCACCTTCTAGCCGCGCCACTGGCAAATTTGTTTCTTGATGCGTTGTATCTATTAAGAGGGTACCAAGCGCTTCTATTTCATCCGCAATGGCATGTAAAAACTCAGCCCTTTGCTGATAACTGGTTTTTCGATATACCTTAAATGCGCGTTCGGCCTCATTAATTGCGTGTTCCAGCATATCTGAATTCGCCTCGTATACTGGCGTTTCTAGTGGCAAATTCAGCTTTGGTGAAAAGCCATAAAATATTTCTGCCTGTTCAGCTATTTGCCATGAACCTGCAATAAGACTTGCTCCAGTAACTTGCATGTTACCTCCACTCAATTTAGTTGATTTATAAAACTTGAAAGCCGAATGCATATGGATCATCATCATCGACACAAATATTGCTGGTGCCTGTCACTCGTGACCAACCGCGTATACTGGGTTTAATCGCAGCATTGCCTGCCACTTCGGTTACCCCTTCAATGCACCCAACGAATTGGCTGCCAATAAAACTTTCGTGAACAAAATCATCGTTGACTTGCAACTGCCCTTTAGCAAACAACTGCGCCATTCTGGCGCTTGTACCTGTGCCACAAGGCGAACGATCAATTGCCTTATCACCATAAAATACCGCGTTGGCAGCATGAGAATTAGGGTGCGTTGGTTTACCCGTCCAAAGTACATGAGATGCACCATGAACGGTGGTGTTTTCTGGGTGTACGCAGTCTACAGTTTGATTAACGACATTGCGTACTTGTGGGCTAAACAATAAAATATCACTGGCATGCCACTGTTCTATTCCGGGGAAGTTCTGCTGAGGCTCTACAATAATGTAAAAATTGCCTCCATAAGCAATATCAACGCGCAAAGCACCAATACCAGGTACTTCAATATCGACATTCTCATATGCCAAAAATGAAGGAACATTAAATAACTTAACCCATTCAACTCGGTTTCCTTGCTTTGCATAGTGAGCATTGACTCGACCTGCTGGGGTATCTACTTTGATCCGCCCTGCTTGCTCGGGGTGCAATAAACCCGCTTGTAATGCAAACGTCAACGTACCAATTAAACCATGGCCACACATGGGTAGGCATCCTGATGTTTCAACAAATAACACACTTAGATCCCCATCAACTGTCGTTGGCGGGTAAATAAATGCCCCAGACATCATGTCGTGACCACGCGGTTCAAACATTAAAGCTTGGCGGATCCAATCAAAATTAGCCATAAAATGTTGACGCTTTTCACTCATCGTGGAACCCTTTAAAATAGGGTGTCCACTGGTGATCAAGCGCACAGGGTTGCCACATGTGTGGCCATCAATACATGAAAACGTCCCTTTGCGCATGGTGTTAATCCAAATTGAACTTTGACAAGTCAATACGACTCGTCATTGCATCATCATAGAGTGCACGGACCATGGCTTTTTCACTCTCTGGTAACGCTAATCTCGGTGAGCGCGTTACTTCAGAACCACGGCCAGCCAATGATTCAGCATATTTAATACACTGAACAAGCGTTGGGATTGTGTCTAATCGCAGTAATGGTAAAAACCAGCGCCAGATCTCTTTTGCTTCTTCATAACGACCTTGACGCGCAAGCTCATAAATCGCGACCGACTCTTTTGGAAATACATTGGTTAAACCCGAGATCCACCCTGTTGCTCCCAACATCAAGCTTTCAAGGGCAATATCATCAACGCCACCAAATATAATGAACCGATCACCAAAGGCACTTTGCAGCTCAGTAATACGACGCGTATCTTCCGTGGCTTCTTTTACAGCAACAATATTGCTTTCTTGCGCCAGTACCTTCATTCCCTCTATAGAAACGTCAACTCCATACGTGATCGGATTGTTGTAAATCATCACAGGCAATGACATAGAACGAGCGATTTGTTGATAATGATGAACGGCTTCACGCTCTGTAGAACGGTATACCATACCAGGGAGTACCATTAAGCCATCAATCCCCAATTTCGCTGCATCTTGACAAAACTCAATGGCAAACTGGGTGGTTGTTTCAGCAACGCCTGTGAGTAAAGGTACTCTGCCCGCTACACATTCTTTAGCTGCCTTTAGCACCGCACGTTTTTCTTGTTGACTCAAAGAACAGTTTTCTCCAACCGTGCCCAAAACAATAACCCCATGAACACCTTCATTGATCAAAGCGTCAATCATATTAAGCGTGGTATCAAAATTAATGCTGTTGTCATCGTTAAATTGTGTCGTGACTGCTGGGTAAACCCCCTGCCAAAGTGTGGTCATGATCTTTCCTCTGTTGGTTTTAATGTTTACCATCTTAAGTATATTGTATACAATAATCAATATCCAAATTAGACAAATCATATTCAAAAAAAATAAGCCCCATAAACCTCACAACGAAAACAAGGTTAAAGCACTGATATGTATATCTTATTTACAAGTCAACAATTTAAGAAAACGTATGTAGCGTGTCGTTTAACAAGATGCAATCAGGTATACGCAGTGTGTTATAACAGTAATAGATAGGAAAATTGCATGTCCAATCAAGTAAACATCGCAGTCATTGGGGCCGGTATTGTGGGCCTATGTACCGCCAAAAAATTGCAAGACCAAGGATATTCCGTCACCATTTTTGACCAACAAGGTATTGCACAAAAATGCTCAAAAGGTAACGCAGGACATTTCGCTACCGAGCAAGTCTTTCCCTTAGCGCAAGCCAGTTTACTGACTAAAATCCCCAGTATGCTATTTAGTCAAAATGGACCATTAAAAATAGATTGGCGTTACTTTCACTGTGCTTTACCTTGGTTTTGGAAGTTTATTACCAATATGCGTTCAGCCAAGCTCATAGCAAACACCAAAGCCCTCAAAGCGTTAAATTTTTCGGCCCTATTGGCTTATCAATCACTACTGGGGAGAAAAGATTTTGCGAAATTAATTACGCTTAATGGAAGTTTACTCACCTTTGAAGATACCACGCGCAGTGATATCAATAAGATCTACCAACAATACAAACACCAAGGCGTTGCGGTAAAGTGGCTTTCGGGCAATGAAATATTTTCATTAGAACCTAGTCTAAATAGGCAAATAAAAAATGCGCTTTTATTTACCGATGTCGGCCACAGCGTAGATCCTTATGCATTATGCCAACATATTTATAAACGCTTTAGTGCTGCAGGCGGAAAATTTCAACAACGTGGAGTGTGTGACGTTACCACAAGCGATGATTCTGTAACGCTGAGATGCACAGATCAAAGCGGCGCACAGTTTGACAAAGTCATCGTGTGCACTGGCGCATGGAGTAAGCAGCTATCCCATCAGCTCGGCTTTGATGTGCCGCTAGATACCGAGCGAGGGTATCATGCTATGATCAAACATCAGACTTCTCTGTCGCGCCCAGTTGCATCTGCTGAACGTCAGTTTATTATAACGCCGATGTCCAGCGGCTTGCGCGTAGCAGGTACGGTAGAATTTGCAGGCCTAGATGCGCCAGAAAACCATCAACGTACCGATGTATTAATGGAGCATGCCGCGGCACTCTTGCCAAGTATTGACAATACCCCTGCGAGTGAAACTTGGATGGGCTGTAGACCTTCTTTACCTGACTCACTGCCGGTGATAGGCCGAAGCCCACATCACCGTAATGTTTATTTTGGTTTTGGCCACCAGCACCTAGGGTTAACGCAGGCCGCTATCACCGCTGAATTATTAGCACAACTGTGTAATAGTGAAGTACCAAGTTTAGATTTAACCCCCTATCGAATTGATAGATTTTAGGAGATGTTATGACAACAATCGGTGTCGGCATACAAAGCCAACAACAAGCGCTAGATGCGCTTACCAATATGACCGAAAATGTGCAAGCTATTAGTTATGATGAATACTTGCAGCGTATTGAGCATGCGCAAACGTATATGAAACAACACAACATTGCAGCAATCTATCTTAATGCGGGCACAAATCTTACCTATTTTACAGGCATGAAATGGTATGCAAGCGAGCGAATGGTTGGTGCAATTTTACCTGCCGAAGGTGAAGTACAGTTTATTGCCCCTACCTTTGAAGTAGGTACACTGCTGGATTACCAAGAGATCAAAGGTCCTATCCACACATGGCAAGAACATGAAAGCCCATATAAATTATTTGCTGTTGTATTAGTCGAGCTTGGCATTACTGACAATGCAGACATTGGGATAGATGAAAGCACTGCTTTTTTCATTTTTGATGGTATTCGTCAAGCAGCCCCACAGCATACATGGATAAATGCCGACCAAGTCACCGCTTATTGTAGAATGCATAAGTCAGCGCATGAACTGAGCTTAATTCAGTGCGCAATGGACATGACTTTAGCGGTACATAAAGCAACCGCCAGCATGTTGCATGAGGGAATAACCACGACTGAAGTAGAAGCCTTTATCAATGCCGCTCATAAAAAAGTTGGCGCCACTGGTAACTACTTTTGCATCGTATTATTTGGTGAAGCCTCTTCTTTTCCCCATGGTGTTAAAGAGCCGCAAACCCTTAAACAAGGGGACGTAGTATTAGTTGATACAGGATGCAAAGTTGAAGGCTATTTATCAGATATCACGCGAACCTATGTCTTTGGTGCTCCCTCACAGCGACAACGCACCATGTGGCAACATGAAAAAAATGCCCAAGTAGCCGCTTTCAACGCTGCAAAAATTGGTAAACCGTGTGGCGCAATAGATGATGCCGCTCGTAACTACCTAACTTCTGTCGGCCTTGGCCCTGACTATAATGTACCTGGATGCCCTCATAGAACAGGCCATGGTATTGGGCTTGATATTCATGAGTGGCCTTATTTAGTGCGCAATAACCCTCAGCCACTGCAAGCTGGTATGTGCTTCAGCAATGAACCTATGCTGGTTATACCTGATGAATTTGGTATTCGCTTAGAAGATCATTTTTATATGACAGAAGCCGGCCCACGCTGGTTTACACAGCCCAGCTACTCTATTGATGACCCATTTGGCCTCAACACTTAGCCCATACATCTAATTCACATCTTTTAATTCTAAAAGCGCTGACAAAATTAGCGCTTTCTTTTTTGATCACAAAAGCATACGATATGCATATAAATCATAACGGAATATATACCCATGGGTATTGTTAAAATATCAGATGAACTTCACGAAGAATTAAGAAATACATCACACGTCATGTCACGCTCTATTAATGCCCAAGCCGAGTTTTGGATCAAAATTGGTAAGTTGGCAGAGCATAACCCAAACAAAAATTTCGCTGAATTGATCCAAGCAGAATTACACAAACAAGTACACAGTGAGACCGATGTAAATGACTGACGTTTCTATTAAAAACGCGCAACAAATTGCATTAATGCGCGCCTCTGGTAAGTTACTCGCACAAGTTTTTGTTATGCTTGATAACTATGTCCAGTCTGGTCTCTCTACCATGGAGATAAACGACACCGTTGAGCGCTTTATTGTTGATGAGTTAAATGCCCGGCCAGCCTCCAAAGGTCAATATGGGTATCAATATGTATTAAATTGTTCCATTAATGACGTGGTATGCCATGGTGTACCGAGTAAAAGTCAAATCATCAAATCCAGTGATATTATTAACCTTGATATTACGCTTGAAAAAAATGGGTACATTACCGACTCTAGCAAAATGTATGTCATGCCTGACGCAAGTATAGAAGCAAGAAAGCTCGTCAATGACACAACTGAAGCTATGTATAGTGCCATTAAATTGGTAAAGCCTGGCGTACGATTAGGTGATATTGGTCATGCTATTCAGAGTTTTGCGCATAAAAAAGGCTACAGTGTTGTACGTGAATACTGCGGCCATGGCATTGGTACTGAGATGCATGAAGCACCCAATGTACTTCACTACGGAAAACCCAATACCGGCATGCAACTCAAGCAAGGTATGACCTTCACAATTGAACCTATGATCAATCAAGGCAGTGCGAAAATAAAGACCAAGAAAGATGGCTGGACCGTTGTAACCAAAGACAAAAAGCTATCAGCTCAAGCTGAGCATACTATTTTAGTCACTGAAACTGGGTTTGAAATACTCACATTACGCCCAGAAGAAATAAACCTCTCCTCGATGACTTGACTGTGAATGCATTAGAGCGGATATAAATTCATTATATCCCCTGCTGAATTTCATTTTTATACTAAATAACGTAACGTCACCGCACATTTGCCCCTTACTCATGTGTAATTCACCCTAAAAATTCATCACCTAGGGGCAACATAGTAAATTACGGATATTTGTCCTCGATACTCATACACGAAGGTGTTAAATATAATAATACTATCTAGAAATGTGTAGGTAATTACAGATAAGTTATGAACGTAGAACAAGATTTAGCGAAGCTTCATCGTTTAAATAGCATGGTTAATGGGCCACTAAAGCTCGTGATCAATGAAGTGTTAGCAGTTACACCATTGGTCATCGACTGGATCAACGTACAAACCAGTGGCTCAGCCGTTTGCCGATACAAACCCGACAATGTTCGGCAATATGAAGTCCGTTACCAATTTGGTAATATCGGAAATTTAGTGCATGAACTAACCCATGTCGCTGTAAATGAGTCTTATAATCTCGATTTTATCAACTACCCTAACTGAACGTCAATCGACCTACCTGATAGAGAGCTTGATATACTTGGCCGCTGCAAAAATGAAGACTTACGACAAACCAAGCTAATGAGCCAAAGTATGAATGCAGCAAAAAGTGACATACTTATGCGTATTAAAAGCTGGACCGATGCATCAACAGAACTATCATTAGCGCAAAAATCAGACATATCAAACAAACTCATCTACGGTATGATAAACCCTCACAAAGAAACTGATACAGTATTTAATCAAATACTCGTGTGGCTATTCGAATGGGGCTTCCCAATCACAGGGCAATATATCAATAAGCCAGTTGTAAACGCACTATATGAAGAGCTTAGCACCGTTGTAAAAGCGACTCACTTAGAGAGAAAAAATAGCAGACTGTGCAACAAAATAAGGGAAAAATTAAATGACTAGGCTAGATATACCCAAATATTGCAGACAAAGGTAAAACTGATAAATAGACTGGGAGTTAACCATTTAATCAACAAGGCCTAAGCCAACTTAAACACTAACAATCTGAGACAAAAAAGCCGGCATTTGGCCTAATGCCAGTCAGTTAA
>NZ_PNBY01000012.1 GCF_005886875.1 Pseudoalteromonas aurantia
AACTACCTTGAAAAACGCCGGTTCCCTAAACCTATTTGATTCTATTCTTAATTTTGTTATAGATAACTCTTTTCACGTGAAAATATTATAGTAGTCATTGAATTGAATTTTTAAGACATTTTTCTTTTCAAATTTGGTATTTCTAAGCTTATTTGTCTAAGTTTATTTAATAATAAACAATTGTTTTAGGGTAAAAGCTTGGAATTTGCTTTGTTTTATCACATAGTGTACGGCCCTCAACTGCGGGAACCTTATTAATGTTCAGTAACTTAACTATAAAACAAAAAATTACATCTGGCTTTGCTGCGATAGGTATATTACTCCTTTTAGCATGTGCTCTTGGTTATGTCGCGCTCTCACAAATCAGTGACGCAAATGAAAAAGTAACAGAAGTCACATTACCCAGCCAACGCGCAGCAGATGCTTTACAGCTGCAACAACTCAGGTTGAGCAAGCAAATTGCCCAAGCGTTCAATTTGCAGTCTGTGAATGAGCTCACATTAGCCAAAAGAAGTTTTGAATCTGCGGCATTTGAACAAAGAAACTTAACTGCCCAGTTAAAAAGTACACTTGACTACACGCAATCATTGATGAACTCAGTGCCAGAAATCGAGCAGGTGATTAGTGCCATGGAGCAGACGGGGCATACGATGCTCAATCTTAAAACCAGTGCTTTGGTGGCACAACAAGATATTGGCAGACTTTTGAAGCAATTACTTGAAATAAAAGACAAAGCCAGTATTACTATGCTCGATATTGAACTACTAGAGGGAGTGCCAGGCCGTCAGCTTGAAGAGATGGTTGGAACAGGCATGCGTATTGATGACATGTTATTTAATTTAGAAACAAACGCAAAACAAATCCCCAATCTGTCGCTCAATGATATCTCTGCCCATAAAGATGATATGTCGTTTATTCTAGACAACATGAATAACAATTATGAATTTTTAAAGCGACAAGCGCAGGATGTCGATGCATCTGAAGTTTTTTCAGCGTTTGAATACTCAATGAATGATATAGACAGGTTATTAAAATCACCAGGAAAACTATATGAGGCACTTCAAACTCATCTTCAAGCACAAGCCGATGCTAAAAAAACATATCGTCGGGCTGAAGAGTATTCTGAAAATGTGTTACAAATTTTAAATACCATACAAAATAAAACGAATGCGTCATTTGAAGCGTCGCAGCGTTTTACACAAAATCGCATCGCGCAAGCACAAACAACAGCGATTACGCTGGCAATTATTTTTGTTGGTTTAGCGGCGTTCATTGCTTATTCAACAAGTCGTGCCATGTTATCACCGCTCAAAGCAGTAAATAAAATGCTTAATCACCTAGCCGAAGGTGATTTTTCAAAAAATATGAAAAAACGTAACGATGATGAATTTGGCACATTGATAGATAATATAAATAAAGTAAAAGACAGTCTGAGAAGTTTGTTAGAGGACATAAATACTAAAGTTCATGAATTAGATAGCGTTTCTGAAAGGTCGTTAACGGAGAGTCGATTAGTTGCAGAAACTGCCACTTCCCAGATGCAGAGAATGGATGATGCCACATTGATTGCACAGGGGGTTTCTGGCTCTGCCTTTAATGTCTCAGAAAATGCCAAACAGAGTTTAGACAGTTTATTACACGCTAATGATAGAAAGTCTGAAGCATCTAAATTGGTTATGGATAATCAATCACACATTGAGTCGCTGGATACTAAGATGTCTGAAGCAGTAGACATGATGACGCGCTTGACGTCCCATAGCAATAATATAGGCTCAATTCTTGACACCATCATATCTATTGCAGAGCAGACGAATTTACTCGCTCTCAACGCGGCAATCGAGGCTGCTCGTGCTGGTGAGCAAGGGCGAGGGTTTGCTGTTGTGGCGGATGAAGTGAGAACTTTAGCATCCAGAACACAAGACTCAACTGAAGAAATTAATAAGATGATATCTGCACTGCAAAAAGACACTAAACATGCTGCAGATGCCATTCATGTGGGCCAAACTGATGCTTCTGTGTGTGTTGAGCAAAGTCAGGCATTGGTGGCTGTGATGCAGCAAATTGAAGATGCATTGAATGAAGTGACTCACTTAAGTGAACAGGTAACTCAATCAGCAAAACAACAAGAAGGTGACTGTCAGCGAATTGGACATGTTATTCTTGAAGCTAAAGACTCTGCCAGCAATAACGCTACTTCTATGAAGCAAATGGCCAGTGGCAGTGAGTCGCTAAGCCAATTTGCACATAGATTAGCTGAGTCTGTTGAACGGTTTAAACTCTAATTCACAGCGTGTTGTCTCAAAATTATCAAGTCGTTTTAAACGGCTTTGATTTTTTATAAACCTCTTTACTTTCACAATTTACACCACTTAAATTTAAACTGATATATATGGACACTCCCTAAGCGAACGAGATCATGTTATTACGAAATGGCGAAGTTTCAAACCAGCAAGCTGTCCATTCAGTTACCTACCAATAATAACAAAGGTATTGATATCTGAGAGCTCAAAAATAAATAAGCCGATTAGGCTAGAAGTAATAGCGTTAGATCCAAATTAAGACCCGTTAACTTATTTATGGACTGTGTTAGCTGAAACCAGCGCTACTGCTACTTTGCATAAGGTGACGTTTAATGGTGAGTAAAAGCTGGATAGTATACACGGTAGAAGTACATGCTCATGACGGTAAGGTACAAACAATCTATCCGCATGCAACAATTGCGATTGTAAAAAAGAATTAAATATCACCGTGTTTTGTTTGTTGTAAAGATATATTTTTACAGCGTCATTCACGTCACAAAAAAAACCCCGTCAATGCGGGGTTTTTCGTAAAAGCATTCGTGCTTAGTAGGTTGCACTGCCTTTTGTACGAGGGAAGGCGATAACATCTCGCACGTTACCCATACCGGTTACGTATGCAACTAGGCGTTCAAAGCCTAAACCAAAACCAGAGTGTGGTACTGAGCCGTATTTACGTAAATCGCGGTACCAGCTGTAGTCTTCTTTGTTTAAGCCCATTTCTTCTAAGCGAGCATCAAGCACTTCTAAGCGCTCTTCACGTTGAGAACCACCAATGATCTCACCAATGCCAGGTGCAACAACATCCATTGCTGCCACTGTTTTACCATCTTCATTTTGACGCATGTAGAATGCTTTAATGTCACGCGGGTAGTTCTTAATTACAACCGGTGCTTTAAAGTGTTCTTCAGCTAAATAGCGTTCATGTTCAGACTGTAAGTCTACGCCCCACTCAACAGGGAACTCAAACTTTTTACCACATTGCTCAAGAATGGTGATCGCATCAGTGTAATCAACCTGTGCAAAATCTTTTTCTACAAACTCTTCTAGACGAGTGATGGCTGTTTTTTCAATGCGTTGAGCGAAGAATTCCATATCATCACGACGCTCAGTTAATACAGCATTAAATACATACTTCAGCATGCTTTCAGCAAGGTTTGCAACATCGTCTAAGTCAGCAAAAGCAACTTCAGGCTCTACCATCCAAAACTCAGCCAGGTGGCGAGATGTATTTGAATTCTCGGCTCTGAATGTTGGTCCGAATGTATAGATTTTTGACATCGCACTTGCGTATGTTTCGCCATTTAATTGGCCTGATACTGTTAAAAATGCCTCTTTACCGAAGAAGTCTTCACTGTAATCAACATCGCCTTTGTCTGTGCGAGGTAGGTTATTCATATCAAGCGTTGATACGCGGAACATTTCGCCAGCACCTTCACAATCACTTGCTGTGATAATAGGGGTACTGATCCACATGTATCCTTGCTCATGGAAGAAACGGTGTAACGCTTGAGACAAACAGTTACGAACACGTGTTACAGCGCCCATTACATTTGTACGCGGACGCAAGTGTGCATGCTCGCGAAGGTATTCGATACTATGGCGCTTTGCAGACATCGGATACGTGTCTGGGTTTTCTACCCAACCAAGTACTTCAACCGAGTTTGCTTGGATCTCGAAAGATTGTCCGTTACCTTCTGATTTAACTAAAACGCCAGTTACTTTTACAGAACACCCTGCAGTTAAACTAGTAACTTCGTCATAATTATTGAGCGAATTCGGCACAACAGCTTGAATAGGGTCAAAACAAGAACCGTCATGGACGGCTAAGAAAGAAATACCTGCTTTTGAATCGCGGCGTGTACGGATCCAACCTTTAACTGTTACTTGGCTGTCTACCGCAACGGTGCCTTTTAGTAGCTCCGTTATCGCTATGTGGCTCATCTTCACTCCAATGATATAAGTTACCTAATAATTAATCGAGTGTGCCCGCGAACGTTCGCAGGCACATAAACCATATCTTACCTTTGATACGCCAATAAAAAAACCGCCAAGAGCAACTCTTTTGCAACTTGTTCCATTTTTGTTGAAATCAACGAGTCATAGAGATGTGTTTGTGTGTATTTTGTTCAGTGATGCTTAATTTAATTTGCCGTACAGCTATAGTTCATGATTATTGATAAAATTTATGGCATTATGCTGACAATAATACTCACTTTATTTGCTCATGAGCATAGGTAATAACAATTGTCGATGAAACAAGTTTTTATCCTTCGGGGTTTGCCGGGAAGCGGCAAAAGCCATTATGCTGAATCTTTGTCTGATGAGATGGTTGCAGGTGACGAAAGCCAGTTTTTTATCTGTTCGACCGATGACTATTTTTATAATGAAGACGGTGAATATCACTTTCAAAAATTCAAATTACCACAATATCATAACTTAAACCTAGCCCGGTTTATTAACGCATTGGCGGAAGGGATCCCTTTAATTATTGTTGATAACACCAATATTCGTAAATGGGAATTTGTTGCCTATACCACTGCAGCAAACGCAATGGGTTATCAAGTTAAAGAAGTAATAGTTGGGGAAGTGAAAGATAAATCGCTGCAACATCTTTATGCTAAACGCAATACACATGGTGTTGCGCTAAAAACAATTAGTAAAATGGCATACATGTTTGAGTGGTAGCTGTACTTAAATAAAAGTTTGAAAAGCCAACACGCATGTGCTGGCTTTTTAATATAATAATCTCGTATTACCTTATTAATCTAAGGTGGCTAGCTGCATTCATAAACTACTTCTGCGTTATTAAAGTTGGATAATATGAGATCTTGTTTAGGGACATGTACATACAGTGATCCATCACCAACCGCGTTTTCTATATTTAAGTAATCAAGTTGCAGCACTAACATCATTTCATCTTCCTCAAATGGGTCTTGCACAGCAACTGAATATCCCCCGATTTTACTGTAGGAAGATAAACTGTCGAACTTCTCAATCACTTCTTCAAAGTCACGGTCGGTCATTTTTTGTTCTGTTTGGATCTTGTCTAATAGATCAGACATTGTGTCACACTCTGGTACATTAATAGTGGTGTTATTGAGTGAGTTACCAAAGTCATTTTGTCTTTTGAATCGCAGTTGATGTGTTGGCGTTGCTAAGTATTCATCTTGTGCGATCTCATCAATAAAAGAAAAGTCTGATATGGGGGCTTCTTGCATTTGCTGTGCAGAAATAAATTGAATCATTGCTGATTCATAGATCGTACAGTCATCACTTTCACTAAAAATTTGTAGCAGTCCCGCTGTTGGGAGCCCGTTCAGCTCTGGGAGTTCGCTAAAATTAATTTGTGCAATAAGGTACATAGGCTTTTTATTGTACTTACCAATTGGATAGGCAAGGCTACTAGGGATAAAAGGTTTGCCGCAAAACTTAGATGTAAAAAGGTCTAAAGTATCCTCTTTCAAATGACAGTCACGAGATATCATTTCGATACGAATTGCTTGCTTCTTAATTTGATTAAACTCGTATTTATACATTGAAAGTAAGTCAGATAAATTCATTGATATATTCCTTTAAAACGCCTGAAAATAGAGTGATTACATATAACTATAATTTTTTTATTGTAACATGGTTTATGTGTTGAATGGGAGTGGTGGGAATTTTTTAGTTGTATATTCGGGTTGTTTTTAGCTATTTTATTTTTTGACCGTCGTCTTTACACAGTTGATATGGCGACTATTTTTGTTAAGGAAATAAGAGTTAGCTGAATAGATTATTTTCTAACTTAAGCAGGCGCTTTTGTAGGGGGAGTTACGCTTGAATGCGTGTATCAATTGCTTTTCGTATTTATCGGAATCTAAAAGTCGCAAATATACATTTCTTAAATCAAATGAACCAAGGGGACATTGTACGTACAGTTGTTTAAAATATTGAAAGTATATATTTTCCACATAGCTTAGTCTTAATGGCGAAGATTTATTTATAAGTTAGTTCTTCAGATATAAGCTTTTGGATACAAGTAAAATCGACGAAGGCACAGTATATAAGGGAGATAAACATGCAGATAAGGGAAATACGAGAAAAAGATGCAGAGTATATCAGTATGATTTGCATGCGTTCATTTGAAACATCTATCGCGAGTAGTTTGCCGTGTGAGGGCGTTTTAACATTTACTAAAATAGCCAAGACCAGTGCTTTTTTAGAGAGGATGCAGCAAGATAATATCATACTGGTGGCTGTTGATAATCATCAGTTCTTGGGGGTTATTGAGCTCAAAGCGGGGCATCACATTGCGATGTTTTTTGTTGATCCAGACTTTCAAAATAAAGGTGTTGGTAGAGCACTATTTAGCGCGATATTGTCCCATGTACGCACAGATATTTTAACCGTAAGCGCGTCGCTATCATCAATTGATATATATAAAAAGTACGGCTTTGAATATGCAGGTGAGGTAGGGGAGTCTGTTGGGCTTGTATATCAACCTATGGAACTTGAAGTCTTTCGTTCGGAGTTACTGACATAAAATGCAATCGTTTTCACTTACGCTTGATTTATGTGTTGGTTAAATTAGGCCTCAGGTGGCTAATAAATATACAAAAAGGCTTGCTCGGTTACTAAATAAATTTATATAACCGAGCAAACCTTAATCAACACTAAAAAGCGTATCTGCTACGCTTTTATTTCAGTGGTATTAGCTAGCATCAACAACTTTTACAGGAACTGCTTTTTCAGCACTGAATTTAGTTGTCAGTTCTGCTTCTAACGGGGTAAATGCTGTTAGGTCAATACCATCAACGGCTGCTGTATACTCTTCAATTGTTGGGAAGCGACCCAATACTGTTGAAAGAACAACAAGTGGTGTAGAACCAAGTAGCGATTCACCTTTTTTCTCTGTCGTATCAGCAACAACACGGCCTTGGAAAAGACGCGTAGATGTTGCAATAACGGTATCACCAGGTTCTGCTTTTTCTTGGTTACCCATACATAGGTTACAACCAGGGCGTTCTAGATACATGATGTTTTCGTATTTAGTACGTGCTGCTGTTTTAGGTTTTTCGTCGTCGAATTCGAACCCTGCATACTTAGCAAGAATATCCCAGTCGCCTTCTGCTTTAAGCTCATCAACAATGTTATATGTTGGTGGCGCAACAACCAATGGCGCGTTAAATGTAATTGCACCATTTTTAGCTTCTAGATTTCTTAGCATTTGCGCGATGATCTTCATATCGCCTTTGTGCACCATACAAGACCCAACAAACCCTAAGTCAACTGGCTTGTCGTTGTAGAATGATACTGGGCGGATCACGTCGTGCGTGTAACGCTTTGACACGTCTTCGTTATTAACGTCAGGGTCGGCAATCATAGGTTCATTGATTTGGTCTAAGTCAACAACCACTTCAGCGTAGTATTTCGCAGCGTCATCCGGTGCTAACGCAGGGTTAGTACCTGAGTTAATTTCTTCGATACGCTTATCTGCTAAGTCGATAAGACCTTGTAGTGTTTTAGCTTCGTTTTCCATCCCTTTGTTGATCATGATCTGGATTCGGCTCTTAGCAAGCTCGATAGATTTGATCAGCGTTTCGTCATTTGAAATACAGATTGAAGCTTTCGCTTTCATTTCTGCAGTCCAGTCTGTAAACGTGAACGCTTGGTCAGCCATTAAAGTACCAATGTGTACTTCGATAACACGACCTTGGAAAACATTTTCACCGCTAAATTGCTTAAGCATTTGCGCTTGAGTTGAATGTACTACATCACGGAAGTCCATGTGACCTTTCATGCTGCCTTTAAAAGTCACTTTTACAGACTCAGGAATAGGCATAGCCGCTTCACCTGTAGCCAATGCTAGAGCAACGGTACCAGAGTCAGCACCAAATGCGACACCTTTAGACATACGAGTATGCGAGTCACCACCGATAATAATCGCGCGATCATCAATGGTAATGTCATTCAGCACTTTGTGAATAACGTCAGTCATTGAATGATAAATACCTTTTGGATCACGTGCTGTGATTAAACCAAACTTGTTCATAAACGCCATTAGTTTTGGAATATTAGATTGTGCTTTACTATCCCAAACTGAAGCCGTGTGACAACCTGACTGGTATGCACCATCAACAATAGGTGAGATCACAGAGGCAGCCATTGCTTCAAGTTCTTGTGATGTCATTGGGCCCGTTGTATCTTGTGAACCAACAATATTAACTTTAACACGTACATCAGAACCGGCGTGAAGAGCAGTCTCAGATGCAACACCTACAGAATTGTTGTTAAAGATTTTTTCAACAGCAGTTAGACCTTGATTCTCATGAGAGATCTCTTTTGATGCCGCATATACGGCAGGCGCTTCAATACCTAATGTTTCAGCTGCAAAAGTTTGTAGCTTTTTACCGAATACAACCGCATAAGAGCCGCCAGCTTTCATGAACTCAACTTTTTGAGGTGTAAACGCAGAAGACACATCTACAAGCTCTTTGTCGCCGTTGTATAGCTTTTTCTTTTTGGTATCGATTGTTAAAAGAGTACCGGTTGCAACAGAGTAAGCCTCTTCAAGTACGGGGTCGCCATTTGCGTCAGTGACATTGTTACCATTTTCATCTGTTTTCTTAACCCAGTTTTGAAGGTCAAGACCAATACCGCCAGTTACGCCAACCGTCGTTAAGAAAATAGGTGAGATACCATTTGTACCTGCAACTACTGGTGCAATGTTAATGAAGGGAACATATGGACTTGCTTGTTTACCCGCCCAAAGCGCCACGTTATTAACGCCAGACATACGTGATGAACCAACACCCATAGTGCCTTTTTCAGCAATAAGCATAACTTTTGCGTTAGGGTGTTCTTTCTGTAGCTCTACAATTTCTTGTTGTGCTTCAGGTGTGATCATGCATTTGCCGTGTAATTCACGGTCAGCACGAGAGTGGGCTTGGTTACCTGGAGAAAGTAAGTCAGTTGAGATATCGCCTTCACCAGCGATATACGTAACAACGTCAATTTTTTCTTCAATTTCAGGTAGTTTAGTGAAAAACTCTGCTTGTGCGTAACTTTCCAGAATGTCTTTTGCAATTGTATTGCCCGCTTTGAATGCAACTTCTAGACGTTCAGTATCAGCTTCATAAAGGAATACTTGTGTTTTTAATACGTCAGCTGCTGGTGCAGAAACAGCCGCATTATCGCTTAATGCTAAATCAAGCAGTACTTCAATAGAAGGACCACCTTTCATGTGAGATAGTAATTCAAAAGCGAAAGTAGACGTGATTTCCTCTACAACAGATTCACCAAGAATGATTTCTTTTAGGAATTTTGCTTTTACACCGGCTGCGCTGGTGGTTCCTGGTAGCGTGTTGTAGATAAAGAAATTTAATGAGTCTTCGCGATGCGCATGACCCGTATCTTTAATTTGACCAATAATTTCAGATAGTAAATCCGCACTATCAATTGGCTTTGGATTCAACCCAAGTTCTTGTTTACGGTTTTGGATTTCATCCATGTATTCTGTGTACAAACTCATAGAAACCTCTTTTGCTATACAATGCTCATATATAAAACCGACTTATTTTACCTGATTTGCCTCGCCGAGTAATCATTTAATTGAGGTGTACTGTAATAGTGACGGATTTGTTTATCAGTTACAGCTCAGTTTGATTATTTATCAATCAAGTCAAAAGCCCATGCTCGCTAGTGTTGAATTATAGACTATGAGAATGATTGATCACCGTGAAGTCTTGATATAGTGCGTGATGGCGTGGCTGTACAGTAGGGCACTTTTATAGGCCATTAGAAATGAACGTTAATAAAGTGGAATCGATTTGTATGTCGATGGTGAGTGAGCTTTAGACTAAAGTTTTAAGTGTGTCGACCGTAAGTTTGAGCCATTCAACTCAGTTTGAGCTAACTCCTCACTTGAATGTACTAAGGGCATGGTGCTTTCTCCATTTAGCACCATGCCCTTGATATTTTAACTAAGCTTAAAACTTGTATTTAATGTTTGCTGTTACAGTGCGGCGTTGACCATAAAAACAATCACCGCGATAAAGGCAGCTTGTTACGACTGTTTTATCAGTTAAATTTTTGATATTAAGATTAATATCTATATTGTCAAATTCATAACCAATCATAAAGTCAAATAGGGTATAACTATCGGTGACTTTACGAGTATTTATGGCTTGACTCATGAATGTGATGTCTCGACTGCCATCGTACGTTTCACCCACATACCTAAAGCCAGCACCTACTTTAAACCCTTCAAATGATTGCTCTGGTCTATATGTAACCCATGTATTCAGCATGTGTTTAGGTGTTGCTGACAGTGGTGCTGTATCGGTGAGTGCTTGGCTTAAATAACTTATTTGACCCGATGCATATAATTGTACAAGTTCCGCCAGTGTTTTATCGGATGTTTCTTGCTCAGATTTGGTATAGGCATAAGCAGAATATACATCAAATTGGTCAAACTCTAATTGTGCCTCTATTTCGAATCCTTCTATATCAACACTGCCATCTTGTACGGTGATCTCTGGCGAGACCACACGCTTTTTATTTTTATCCGTGATGTCAAAATATGAAGCTGTGATCAGGTGCTCAGTTCCTTGAGGTTGGAACTTAACACCAACTTCCACTTGCTCACCTTCTTGAGGCTTGAAATCTCCTCCTTGTGGGCGTGAACCATAAATTGGTAGAAAAGATTCTGAGTAGCTGGCATAAGGTGCGATACCATTTTCAAAACTATATAGGATCCCTAGGCGACCTGTTGTTGCAGATTGCGTAGCCTTAACTGAATCAGCGGCATCGCTTTTGCTTTTAACCTTGTCTCGACGCAGTGCGGCATTAAACACCCAGTTATCATATTTAATGGTATCTTGGATGTAGAAACCTAACTGACGATCGTTCTTCCCTGGCGTGTCTGGTATTAGGGCTGTGGTAGGTAAAAACCCTGTTTGACCATAGTCTGGGTTATACAAGTCCAGCGAAGTATTTACATCTAAACCTATTGCTGCTTTTATTGACGCAGGTGTGAGATATAAGCGGTCTGTATCTGTATCTGCGCTTTGATAATCAATACCTAGAACTAAGTTATGCTCAAGGTTTCCGGTATAGATGAGGCCATGAAGCTGCAGGTCAGATGTAATTGTGTCAGATGATGCATCTTGTAAACTGAAGTTACGTTCGATACTGCGCTTATCATCCTGAAGTTTTGGTGGCCATGCATACATGGTGCGGTAAATTGCCTCGCTCTCTAAATAACGCGATGACCAGCTTATTGAGAAGTCCTCATTTAGTGTGTGCTCTAAAATGAGCGTAACTGTATTTTGTTCTGTGTCATATTTATCCCAACCTGGCTCGCTCACAAAACGACGACTGTCGATTTGACCATGCTCTGCTGGTAAAAGTGTGCCTTCATGGGGAAAGAACTGCGTACTCGAGCCTGATTCATTTTTTTGAATATTAGCCAGTACGGTTAAGCTTGTATTTTCATTGATATGCCATGCTAAACTCGGCGCAAAGAAAGTAGCGTCATTATCAACAAAGTCAGTTTGAGTGCCACTTTCTCTATATAGCCCCACAAAGCGTGCTTCAACCGATCCGTCTTCGGTCAATGTTGTGTTGAAATCACCGGCTATTTGTTTACGACCAAAGTTACCGACCTGTGCGATGATTTCTCCTTCTGTTTGCGCATGAGGGCGCTTGGTGACCATGTTTATGATCCCACCCGTTGAACCTTGTCCGTAAAGCATCGATGAGGGACCTTTTAATATTTCAATCCGCTCCATGTTATAGGTATTTGGACGTGCATTATTGTAATAACCAAACATCAACTGCAGGCCGTCTAAGTATTGCACGGGTGCTACGCCTCGAATGTTGGCCCAATCGCCGCGCGTATCTACGCCATACGGGCCGTTAAAAACGCCCGCCACATAACCAATTGCTTCTTGGAGGTTTTCCGCGCCAAGATCTTGAATTCGTTCAGAGGTAAGTACTGAAACAGAGACAGGGCTTTCGATAATTGGCGTATCTGATTTACTTGCTGAGGCACTGACAAATGAAATAAGCCCCGTAGGGCTAACGGTAATTTTTTCAATGTCAACTTGTTTTATTTCATCGGCAAGCGTATTTCCTGAAAGTATGATAAGGGAAGCTGCGAGGACCTTGGGGTATTTTAATTTAAGTTTTTTCATCTATGAACCCAGAATATTAATGAGAGAGTAGGGATTTGATGCGAATTATATAGATAATGAGATGTATTCTCAATTGTGCCATTCAATAAAACGTAATACTGAATTCATGTTTTAGTAATATTTATTGATAGACGATGGTTTTTGGGCATGTAAAAATAGTAAGAATACACTGGCATATCAGAACTTTGATATGCCAATTAAAGTAAAAGGGATCACACTTTAAATTGTTCTAGCATATTTTCTTGATGTGCAATTTTGTCAACTTGACTTTGCATTGTTTCGTTTACTGTATTGGCTTCATTAAACACCATATCAGAGATGTTTCTAATTTCTAATGCATTATGGTTAACGTCATCTACCACTTGACGCTGTTCGTTTAGCATACTGGCTATATGTAAGTTTAAATCAACAATGTGCGCAATAGCACTACGTATTGTATCAAGGGATGATTTTGTTTCATCAGCTTTGCCAACCGTTTTTTCGACCACTGATTGGCTTTGTTTCATAACCTGAACTGCATTAACGGCACCAGACTGGAGTTGGTCAATCATGGTTTTGATTTCAGTCGTTGCTTCTTGTGTACGTTGTGCAAGAGTTCTAACCTCATCAGCAACAACTGCAAAACCTCGACCGGATTCACCTGCTCGGGCAGCTTCTATGGCAGCGTTGAGCGCTAAGAGGTTAGTTTGCTCTGCAATGCCATTAATTACAGATAATATTTTTTCAATTCCACTTGATGATACTTCCAGCTCATTTACAACATTAACTGCAGTGGTAATTTGCTCAGATAAATGGGCAATTGTATCCGTTGTTTCTGTGACAATTTTTTGCCCGTCTAATGCCGCGCTATCTGTACTTTGTATTGCTTGTGCAGCTTCTTGCGCGCTTGTTGCAACTCGCTGCTCTGTAGTTGACATGTTGTCTGTGGCTAAAGCAAGCGCACTAAGTGACTCTAGTTGTCGTGATATGGCAGTACTTGTATGATTAGCACCTGATGAGGTTTGTTTGGCATCAGCAAGGATCTCATGCCCTAATACTTGAATGTCAGCAATGAGTTGTTGAAGTCGAGTTGTGAATAAATTAAAGTTTTTCGCTAAAGACGAAAATTCTGGCTCACTGGCTGTATTTAGACGCACTGTTAAGTCTGCGTTACCTTGTGCAATATTGGCCATTGCATCGTTAATGTCTGCTAGGGGTTTCATAAGGAAGTTTATAACAATCGATAGCACGACAATACTGACAAGTACAAATAGCATGGTGAATACGACGGAGTCGTGGGTTAACGCATCAATAGCTGAAAATACGGTTTTCTTTTCAAGTGCAACGCCCACTAACCAGTCATATCCTTCTACTTCTTTAAAAACAATAATGTGTTCTTTATCGTTTAATCTTAGCGATTGAGTTTTTGTCGTATTAAATGCTAATGAGCCTAGAAACTGAGACGCATTTTGTCCGTTTAACTTAGTGTTTGGATGAGAGATTATGATGCCGTCTTGACTCACCATAAACGCGAAACCAGCATCAAATAAATTAAATGAGTTAATCATGTTGCCGAGCTTAGCCAAACTCACATCAAAAAATATAGCACCATGAAAGTTACCACTTTTCTTCACAGGAGTACCAATAGAGACAACTATTTCGTTACTTACTGAATCTGCGTAAGGTGCAGTCACAATGATTTGACCTGCATTTTTAGCATCAGTGTACCACGGGCGCTTGCGAGGGTCCCAAGTTGGCCCTGGATCCCAAGATGGATCACTCGCGACATATTTTCCTGTTTGCTCTTCTCCATATCCGATGAGAATAAACTGCTCTGTCAGTTTTGGTTGAGAAAGCAAAGGGGCTGCGTTAGGCAATGAGTCAATATTGGCCACTAGCCCGGTAGTTAGGGCCGCCAAATTTATACTGCCATCCATTTGAGCGGTAACTGTGTTACTCATTCCTTGGATAATTTCAGATACACTTTGGTTGACTTGCGTCTCAAGGTTATGTTTGATTGAGAAATATTGTTTTATTGAAAGAACACTCAACGCTAAAAAAAGAACGGCTGATGATACTAAGACAATTTTGTGTTTGAACTTCACGTGATATCTCCAACACTTTACATCATTTAAATGTAAAACATGATCAAAAACTTGCAATAATTAGTTGCGATTACTGTAACAGAGTTTATGAGTTAATTATTATAGTAGTTAATGTTAATCCGCAAAGTTTAGCTATGTAGATATGAAAAATTAGCATTTAATTGCATGTGAATGATCAATACAGCGAGATACAAAAAAGCCTGCTTTATAGCAGGCTTTTAAAAAAGACCGTTGCTTACGCGCTTTCTAGTGCAGCACGCGGGTCAACAAATTCCATGTCAAAGCCTTCTGCAACTTCTTTACATGTGATTTTACCATTAAGAACGTTTAGGCCATTCATGAAGTGTTGGTCTTCAAGAAGTGCGGCTTTATAGCCTTTGTTCGCAAGTTTAATGATATACGGTAACGTTGCATTATTAAGTGCAAACGTTGATGTACGTGGTACAGCACCTGGCATATTAGCAACACAGTAATGTACTACGTTGTCTACGATATAAGTTGGTTCAGCGTGCGTTGTAGCTTTTGAAGTTTCGATACAGCCACCTTGGTCAATCGCAACGTCAACAATCGCAGCGCCTGGCTTCATACGTTTGATATGATCTGCTGTTACAAGCTTAGGTGCAGCAGCACCTGGGATAAGTACGCCACCAATAACTAGGTCAGCTTCTAGTACGTGTTTTTCTAGTGCATCTGCAGTAGAGTAGATAGCCTTAACGCGGTTACCGAATTGAGCATCAACACGACGTAATACATCTGTATTACGGTCAAGGATAACCACGTCTGCACCCATGCCTACAGCCATTTGTGCAGCATTGTTACCAACCATACCGCCGCCGATAACCACAACTTTCGCAGGCTCAACACCTGGTACGCCTCCAAGTAACATACCGCGGCCAGCGTTTGACTTTTCAAGTGCCTGTGCACCAGCCTGAATTGACATACGGCCAGCGACTTCACTCATAGGTGCTAGAAGCGGTAATCCGCCACGAGGATCTGTCACTGTCTCGTAAGCGATACAGATTGATTTGCTCTTAACAAGGTCTTCTGTTTGTGGAAGATCTGGTGCTAAGTGAAGGTAAGTGAATAGGATTTGACCTTCACGCAGCATAGCGCGCTCAACAGCCTGTGGCTCTTTTACTTTTACTATCATGTCTGCCTTAGCAAACACGTCAGCAGCCGTGTCTAAAATTTCAGCGCCTGCCTGAATGTAATCTTCATTAGTGAAACCGATGCCAGTACCAGCATTCGTTTCTACAAATACTTGGTGGCCGTGGTTAATTAGTTCACGAACACTTGCTGGAACCATACCTACGCGGTACTCGTGGTTTTTTATTTCTTTAGGTACACCAATAATCATAATAAATCGCCTTTAATAGAACGGGATAAAATTTTCGACTATTATATTCAGTCTATTGCAGTGTGTCCCACCTTTTTAACTGTAAATAGTAGTGTTATACTCTGTATTAATTAAATAAACAGAATAAGTAACTAGTAAAATGCATCAACAATTAGACCGAATAGATAGAAGTATTTTAGTTGAATTACAAAAAGACGGCCGAGTATCTAATGTAGAATTAGCTAGACGCATTGGTTTAAGCGCAACGCCGTGCTTGGAGCGCGTTAAAAAACTGGAAAGAGAAGGCTACATTAGAGGATATAAAGCGGTAGTGGATCCTGCTAAAGTAGGGCAGGGCTTGTTAGTGTATGTTGAAATAACCATTAGTAAAAACTCTCCAGATGTTTTTGACAAATTTAATCAAGCAGTTAGGCAACATGACGAAATAATTGAGTGTCACCTGGTGTCAGGAAACTTCGATTTTTTGTTAAAAACCCGCGTAACAGATATGTCGGAATATCGTGGGGTATTGGGTGATATTTTGTTAAAATTACCTAATGTGAGTGAAAGTCGCACATATGTTGTTATGGAAGAAGTAAAAGGTGAGGAAGGTGAAATTGTAAAACCTTGTGCACCATAAAGAAATTCTTGCTAAGGTGTGGCATAGAATACAGAGTAAAAGAACAAAATAGAGGAATACGCTCTTATGCGTTTAAATGGTATACAACGCCTCCTTGAAACTGGTTTAATTATGAGCACAGCTGCTGCCATTTTCATTTTATGTGCGTTGGTCAGTTATGATCCTATCGACCCATCCTGGTCTCAAACCGGTGAATTTATTAAAGTTAAAAATATCACAGGGACCGCTGGAGCATGGGTTGCCGATATATTGCTTTTGAGTTTGGGCTGGCTTGCATTTTTAGTACCTGCGGTAATACAAACCTTTGGGTATTTGCTTTTTAAAAAGCCACACAAGATATTGCAATTAGATTATACCACTTTGGGCCTACGCGTAATTGGTATGACGCTGTTTATAGCCTCTGCTAGTGCAATAAGCAGTATGAACTTTGATGATATTTTTCAGTTTCCTTCTGGAGGGTTTGTAGGAGATGTAATCGCGGATGCCATGCTGCCTGCATTTAACTTTACCGGCACATCGATACTATTACTATGTTTCTTTTTTGCAGGTTTAACATTATTAACTGGCGTGTCTTGGGTTGAGTTCGTTGATTATATCGGTGAAAAGGTTGTTGCGTTTTTCCGTTGGGTATCTCGTAAAATTAGTGAAAGAACTGCGAGAGAGAGTTACCCGGTAGGCGATAACACCGGTGTATTAAACGAGCAAGTTGAAGATTCACGTGATGCAGTTCAAGATTTAAAGATTAACGCAACTGAACTGCCGGGGTCGTCACCAGAGAATATTAAAGAGCGGATCAAAGAGCACATTGAAGAGCCTGTTAAACCTATTTTCAGCGATGCCAAAGAGCCTGTAACTGTATCAAATACGCAAAAACTAAAAGATAAGTTATTCAGCAGCAAGCAGACGAACGTAGCACAAGACTCGAAAGCGTCGGCTCTTAGTGAGCCGGTGGTAGATATGTCAGCAGAGTCACCTGTGTTTGATGAATTGGATAATATATTAGAACAAGAGATTAACTTTTCCGCTATCGACGATGAAGGTTTTGATACCGCAGCGGCGCTAAATGCGCTGGATGAATCAGCGGCGCCAGTATTCACAATGGATGAGCAACCACGAGAAACCACCGTAGTTTCTCCTGCTAGGCCAATAAAATCGCAAGTAGGCGCTGACGAAAAAACATTGGTAAAACCTACTAGCACATACACACCACAGCCAACGGCGAAAGAACAGTTTGAAGCATTGCTTGAAGAACGCCCGCCAATGGCACCACTGCCTTCTTTGGAGTTGTTAGACCGACCAGACAAGAAAGAAAACCCGATTTCTCAAGAAGAACTCGATGCGGTTTCTCGGTTAGTTGAAGTTAAATTACTGGACTTTAATATTCAAGCGGCGGTTGTTGGCGTATATCCAGGCCCCGTCGTTACCCGATTTGAATTAGATTTAGCGCCGGGGATCAAAGTCGCTAAGATCACGGGTTTGGCCAAAGATTTAGCACGTTCGTTGTCAGCAGTGAGTGTTAGGGTTGTTGAGGTTATTCCTGGTAAAACCTATGTTGGACTAGAGCTACCTAACAAACACCGTGAGATTGTTCGGTTATCTGAAGTTATTGGGGCACCTAAGTTCACCGAAAATGCATCGCCACTCACGATGGTATTGGGTAAAGATATTGCGGGTGAAGCTGTTGTGGCTGACCTTGGTAAAATGCCACATTTACTTGTTGCAGGTACGACGGGTTCCGGTAAGTCAGTGGGCGTTAATGTTATGATATTAAGCTTACTGTATAAGTCGCCACCTGAAGATGTTCGGATGATCATGATTGATCCAAAGATGCTTGAATTATCTGTCTATGAAGGGATCCCGCATTTATTATGTGAAGTTGTGACGGATATGAAAGAAGCGTCGAATGCATTACGCTGGTGTGTTGGGGAGATGGAGAGACGCTATAAGTTAATGTCGGCGCTAGGTGTTCGAAATTTAAAGGGCTATAACCAAAAAGTTAAAGAGGCAAAAGAAGCTGGCTACCCAATTTTAGATCCTCTATTTAAAGATACTGATGGTATGGCTACCGAAGCTGAAGAATTAGATAAATTGCCAAGTATTGTGGTGGTAATTGATGAGTTTGCTGACATGATGATGATTGTGGGCAAAAAGGTGGAAGAGTTGATTGCGCGAATAGCACAAAAAGCGCGTGCGGCTGGGATCCATCTTGTTCTCGCGACGCAAAGGCCTTCAGTCGATGTTATTACCGGTTTGATAAAAGCGAATATACCAACTCGAATGGCGTTTCAGGTATCCAGCAAGATTGATTCACGTACCATTTTAGATCAGCAAGGTGCAGAGAACTTATTAGGCATGGGTGACATGCTTTATTTACCACCAGGGACCAGTGTACCAATCCGTGTTCATGGTGCATTCGTTGATGATCATGAAGTACACGCGGTGGTAAATGATTGGAAAGCGCGTGGAAAACCAAATTATATTGAAGAAATACTATGCGGAGAGGCAACGGAAGACATTCTATTGCCAGGTGAAGCCGCAGAAAATAGTGACGATGAGTCAGATCCGCTCTATGACGAAGCTGTTAGTTTTGTTATTGAAAGTGGTAAAGTTTCTGTCTCAAGCGTACAACGCAAATTACGTGTTGGTTACAACAGAGCGGCACGTTTAGTAGAGCAAATGGAAACATCTGGTGTTGTTAGTGCACCAGGTCATAACGGTGCTAGAGAAGTATTAGTACCAAAAGGTGGAGTAAATTAATGACCTTTCAAACAAAAACGTTAAATACGATTTTTATTAAACCGACAGTACTGGCCTTTGGATTGATATTCAGTTCACAAGTATGGGCTTCTGCAGCTGATGATTTAAAAGCAAAACTTGCCTTAATGAATAGCTTTGAAGCGAAGTTTAGCCAACAGGTTAAAGATGAGCAGGGTGAATTACTACAATCTGGGCAGGGAACGATCGCATTAGCTCACCCTTTAAAAATTCGCTGGGAACAAGCGTCTCCTGATGAAACTTTATTTGTGTCAGATGGCAAGAAAACATTTTATTTTGATGCGTTTTCGGAGCAGGTGACGATAATGAATACGAATGGGCTTATCGATACCACCCCTTTTATACTCCTTACTACTCGAGAATCAGCGCAGTGGGAAAAATATCAAATTAGTAACATTAAACAAGGCTACAGAATTACGCCAAAACCGGGCATTGATTCTCAGGTAGAGAGACTCGATATTTCATTTAATAAAGTGCAGAACTTGTCTGCTATTAAGGTGACAGATTTGTCTGGACAGGTATCAAGCTTCACTTTTAAAGATAGTCGAGTGAATGGCAAATTAGCAGGTTCATTGTTCTCATTTAAAATCCCTGAAGGTGTTGTCGTTGACGACCAAACTCAAGGTGAGTGATAAAGCGTGACTAATCTTGGATTTAACTTTGCTCCAGATGTTAGGCCATTAGCCGCCCGTATGAGGCCTACAAGCCTGCAAGATTATATTGGTCAAAGTCATATATTAGAGTCTACGCAGCCGTTGTATCAAGCCATACAGGCTGGCCGCTGTCACAGTTTAATTGTGTGGGGCCCTCCAGGCGTTGGCAAAACAACATTGGCTGAAATTATTGCGCATCATGCTGATGCGGAACTGACGCAGTTATCGGCTGTTGCATCGGGTGTAAAAGATATACGTGATGCAGTGCACTTAGCAAAAGAACGATTGATGCAAGGTAAGCGTACTTTGTTATTTGTAGATGAGGTACATAGGTTTAATAAGTCACAACAAGATGCTTTTTTACCGCATATCGAAGATGGTACGTTCATTTTTATTGGCGCTACTACAGAGAACCCCAGTTTTGCACTTAATAATGCCATATTATCAAGAGCGCGCGTTTACATGCTAAAAGCATTAACCGACAGTGAGCTGGAGCTAGTGTTGACCCGCGCAATTGCACAAGACGCGTTATTGAGTGAGCTACAGATCAACATTGAACCCGAAGCTCTGAGCGCCATCGCAAAAGCCAGCTGTGGGGATGCACGTAAAACACTAAACTTGCTAGAGCAAGCAGTTGATTTGGCTGAGCGCAACGATAAAAACGTTGTTATTAACGCCACGGTGTTAAAACATATACTACCAACGCATCTTGCAAAGTATGATAAAGGTGGAGATATCTACTATGACTTGATCTCGGCTTTTCATAAATCGGTACGAGGAAGCAGTCCGGATGCTGCTTTGTATTGGTTTTCTCGAATATTAGCTGGTGGTGGAGATCCTCTATACGTTGCTCGACGGTTACTTGCGATTGCGACAGAGGACATTGGAAATGCAGATCCAAGAGCAATGCAAGTTGCATTAAATGCGTGGGACATATATCAACGAGTGGGCCCAAGTGAAGGGGAGCGTGCGATAGCACAAGCAACCATTTATTTGGCCAGTGCACCGAAAAGCAACGCAGTCTATGTGGCATTTAAGCAAGCCAAACGAGATGCTGCGACGGATCCTGATTTACCTGTCCCACCACACTTACGTAATGCACCTACCGCTTTGATGAAAGAGCTTGGGTATGGTGAAGAGTATCGCTATGCGCATGATGAAATGGGCGCGTTTGCTGCGGGGGAGAATTACTTTCCACCTGAGATACAAGATAGAAGCTACTATCAGCCAACCGATCGAGGGTTGGAAAAGCAGATTAAATCCAAACTAGACTATTTGCAGCAGCAAAACTTGCAAAGTGATAGAAAAAGATATCAAGATGATTAAAATGTATCTTACAATAGCGCTTGGCGGCGCGCTGGGTGCATGCTTACGGTTTTTTATTAGTGATATGACACTAAAACTGCTTGGGAGGGGATTCCCTTTTGGTACATTGACCGTTAATATTCTTGGTTCACTGTTAATGGGAATATTGTACGGTCTTATAGAAAAGCAAGTGATTACCGTAAGCCCAGCTAAATCTTTATTAGGGATTGGCTTTTTAGGCGCATTGACAACGTTTTCAACATTTTCGATGGATTCTGTGCTGTTACTACAGCAAGGTCATATTCTGAAGATGGCTCTTAATGTGACACTCAACGTCGTTGTGTGTATTTTTATGGCTTGGTTAGGCCTTTGCTTGGTCATGCAAAAAGGTTAGAAATAGCAAATGTTAGATTCAAAATATTTACGTCAAGATATTACAGAAGCGGCATCACGTTTAGCGAAGCGTGGTTATGATCTGGATGTGGCGACAATTAATGCTCTAGAAGAACAGCGCAAAGCACTACAAACAAAAACTCAAGAATTACAAAGTGAACGTAATAGTCGTTCCAAAGCAATTGGCCAAGCAAAAGCAAAAGGTGAAGATGTTCAACCTTTACTTGATGCCGTTGCTAACTTAGGTGACCAACTCAGTGCTGCAAAAGTTGAGCAAGATAAGATCTTGGCTGAACTAAATAATATTGCAATGACGTTACCAAATTTGCCTGCTGATGAAGTTCCGGCTGGTAAAGATGAAAACGAGAACGTTGAGGTATTGAAGTGGGGAGAACCAAAGCGTTATGATTTTGAACCCAAAGACCATGTTGATTTAGGTGAAGCGTTAGATAAAGGGCTAGATTTCGAAGCGGGTGTAAAGCTAACAGGTTCTCGTTTTACAGTAATGCGTGGTGGTATTGCACGCATGCATCGTGCTCTTGTACAACTGATGTTGGATACGCATTCAGATAAAAATGGCTATACAGAAATGTATGTGCCTTACTTAGTAAACAAAGACAGTTTGCTGGGTACTGGGCAATTACCAAAGTTTGCAGAAGATTTGTTCCATACCAAAGGTTTAGTGAGTGATGATGGTGTTGAGCAAGATGGTTTTAGCTTGATCCCAACGGCAGAAGTACCACTCACAAACTGTGCACGCGATGAAATTTTTGACGAAAAAGAGCTGCCAGTTAAAATGACAGCACATACTCCATGTTTTAGAAGTGAAGCTGGCAGTTATGGTCGTGATACGCGAGGCTTAATTCGTCAGCATCAGTTTGATAAAGTCGAACTCGTTCAGTTAGTGAAGCCTGAAGACTCTATGGCTGCACTAGAAGAGTTAACAGGGCATGCAGAGCAAATTCTACAAATATTAGAATTGCCTTATCGTAAGGTTGTATTGTGTACTGGAGATATGGGCTTCGGCGCATGTAAAACCTATGATTTAGAAGTGTGGTTACCAGCACAAAATACGTATAGAGAGATATCTTCTTGTTCAAATATGTGGGATTTCCAATCTCGACGCATGCAAGCGCGCTTCCGTCGTCAAGGCGAGAAAAAGCCAGAACTGCTACACACATTGAATGGCTCTGGTTTAGCCGTTGGCCGTACGCTAGTGGCTATATTAGAAAACTATCAGCAAGCTGACGGCAGCATTGTTGTGCCAGAGGCGTTACGTGGTTATATGGGTGGGTTAGAGCTTATCAAATAATTTAAAAAGTTAAATTTTACTCTACACAATAAGCCTAAGCTCAATGCCTAGGCTTTTTTATTTTTAGAGATTAAACCGCAAAATCAAGAGAAGTCAATTTTTCAAATGATGAAACTAAACAGGGCCTTGATTGATTAAAAAGTAAGCGAGTAACTGGCTTTTACATTAATTACTAATTGGTTGAGTCTTAAACATCAAATCTTAAATTTAGAAGTCGAACTCAATAAGTTGTCTGATAATTTATGTAGATTTTGAGCAACATCGCCTACCTGTGATAACGAATTCATGGTTTCTTCAAATGAACTATGCATGCTAGAGACGTTGTCTACCACCATCGCTGCGACAGAGGTTTGTTCTTCAGTGGCTGTAGCAATTTGAGAATTCATGCCATTTATGGCGAGTATTTGCTCTGAAATAAGTTGAATTGATGTCCCTGTTGCTTCAGCTGCTTGCGCATTATTGGTTGCCATATCTCTCGCGCTGTTCATCGCTGTTACAGAGTCAGAGGCCGCCACTGTTAGTACATTTATTAATTCACGAATCTCATTGGTTGATTTGGCAGTTCTTGATGCAAGTTCTCGCACTTCATCAGCTACAACCGCAAAGCCACGACCTTGTTCGCCAGCTCTTGCAGCTTCTATTGCAGCATTGAGCGCCAGTAAGTTGGTTTGCTCTGCAATTGAGGTAATGACGTTTAGAATTTGCGTTACGTTCTGCGTATCATCTGCCAGTTTATTTATGGTGTTTGCCGCTTTATTAATTTCTTCACTTAAGTCTTGTGATTGAGCCACAGACACATTAATTTGCTTCATACTTTCGTCGACCGCGTTTTCCGCTAACTCAGCGGCTTGGAATGCATTAGCCGCTGACTGCGAAATATCGCCAACGCTTTGCTTCATTTCTTCCATCGATTGACGAACAACTTCAGCATCACTTGATTGCTGTTGGGTCGCTTGCTCAGCAGATTGCATCCCTTGTACTAACCGCGTTGAATTTTGTGTTAGTGGCTCTACAACAGCGACAACGTCAACAACGGTGGATCTAAGTAAATTAACAAACGCATTAAAGTTGCGAGATACTTGGCCTATTTCATCAGCAGAATACACGGTAAGTTGTGAACTTAATGACCCTTTACCTTCCGCGAGTAAATGTAAGTTATCAGCTGCTTCTTTAGCCGCTGAACTAATTCCTTTAGCGATTAAAACTGCAAGCACAATAACAATTAATAACGATACAATGGTCACAATGAACATTTTAGTTAGTGCACTGTCTGCATTGGCTTTGGTGTTGTTTACAAGTTCAAAAAAACGATTGTCGGCACGTTTTTGGTCTTGGCTCAACGTGTCGATGATTGACTCAAATAAGTCACTCTTTTGTTTTGCCTTTTGGGGCAGGGTAGCAAAGTCGGCAGTGCCATCGATCATGCTGTTTGCAATGTTTCTGGCGATTGTTTCATACTTCTTAATGTCACTGATGGTGCTGGTAGTCGGGAAATTGTTGCTGAGATCAGGAATTGTTTCGAGGTTTTCGAGTAAAGTTCTACTAACAACTTGTGCTTTATCAATGAGTTCTGCATCTCCAAATGTGACCGACTGAGTGTACGTTTCATCTAATGCTTGCATCATTGTTACATTTTTTGATGTCAATATTAGTAATTTATATGTTTGTTTTTCAAGCTCATCGAGTGATTGCTTATTTGCTTGCATAGAGTTGTAGTTGATCATCACCAACACGACAAATGCAGCTACTGCGACAATCGTTATAGCGTGTATCTTTTTTGAGATACTTAAATTTTTTGAATGCAATAATAATGACATATAACACCTTGTAAGCTAATAATATTACAACATCTTGGTTGTGATATACGACTAGATAAGTGGGTACTTAAGGCTTTGGGCTCTAACTGCTGTATCCAACATATACCTAAAGCTTAGTATCAATCCAATTTTTATCAATAAAACTTTCTTTTTCGGATGTTTAACTATACTTAACGAGTCAATAACCCTAGATTAGCGGAGCTATCTATGAAATTAAAATCTACTCTCTTGATTGCTGCTTTGACTTCAACGGCGCTTCACGCAGAGGTCAATATATCCGGTTTTGCAAGTATTAATGGCGGTAAAGTGCTTAACGGGTCAGGTGTGCCCCAGTTTGGACTCGCCCCTACATTCTTAGCAGATTACCCTATTGTGAGTGCTTACAAAGAAGACTTTTCTTTTTCGCCAGAATCATTAATTGGCTTACAAGTTAGTGGTGATTTAGGAGAAGGCTTAAGTGTTACAGGGCAAATTGTTGCTCGAGGCGCTAACGATTATGATGCCGAATTTGAATGGGCATATGTGTCGTATGACATTAACGATAGTTGGACCATTCAAGCTGGTAAAAAACGTTTACCACTGTTTTATTACTCTGATTTTTATGATGTTGGATATGCGTATGTGTGGATGCGTGCACCTGCTGATAACTATACATGGCAAATATTTAACTACGAAGGGGTCAATTTACTCTACAACGGTTCAATAGGTGATTGGGGTATTTCCGCCAATATTTATACAGGTCGTGAAGATGATGAAGAGAATAAGTTATTATCTGACTTTTTCTTTCAAACACCTACAAGAGAGATCTGGGAAGATATTTTGGGCGGTGTAGTACAGTTTAGCTATGACTGGTTAGAGATCAGAGCAACACATATGCAATATACAAATAGAAGGTTTCGTAATGGTGAAGCTTCGATGTGGGATGGCAAAGATTCTCGGGAAGGTAAGTTTTATGGGTTAGCGGCCAATGCTGATTTCGGAAACTTTTTTGTTTTAACAGAGTTTAATCGGTTGGATCTTGGTGGGAATCTAGATACGTATATGATAAGTGCGGGGTATAGAATAAATGAATTGACGCCTTATGTAATGGTGTCTAATTTTGAGGGTGAAGGCGAAGATGCAGAAAAGCACGACACACAAGCTATAGGTGTTCGTTGGGATTTTCACCCATCTGCGGCATTTAAAGTACAGTACGACAAAGTTAAAGATGACTCAGTATCACTGGCGGTTGCTGGAGATAGTGAAGCTTTGACAATTGGTATTGATGTGGTTTTTTAGGAGAATAGATCATGAAAAAATTAATGTGTTTATTGCTATTAACCACGGCAAGTTCTGCTTATGCGGCTGTGTCAGTCATTGTGCATCCTAGTAACGGTAGCAGTTTTGAATCATCGACCATTAAACGAATTTTTACGGGTAAAGAGAAATCTTTTTCAAATGGTAACAAAGTGATCCCGATATCTCAAGAAGCGGGAAGTGCGGTTACGGATGAGTTTAACGATAAAGTACTAAACAAGTCGTCGGCTCAACTGAAAGCATATTGGTCAAAGTTGATATTTACAGGTAAAGGTACACCACCGAAAGAAGTGTCAAATGATGCTGAGGTAATTAAAATGATATCGGCAAACCCCGACACAATTGGGTTTGTGTCATCAGATGCGGTGACAGATCAAGTTAAAGTAATAAAGCAATTTTAGACTAAGTGGGAAGGCATATAAATGCCTTCCTTTTTATTACTAACTAACTGATATATAGCATCAAAGTAGGCATTCGAATTTTTAAATAATGCACATAATCTAGTTATATAAGGCCTGAACTGTGTTTAGTTTCCCCACGGGTTTTGTGGCGTAGAGCGCTGTTTGCGTGTTCTAGCTCTGTCTTTTGCAGCTTTCTTAGCCTGAATTCGTTTCGCGTCAGTAAAGCTTAATTCACACGGTGTGCCAGGTACTTGTCCCTCAGGTATAATTCGATCGCGTGGCGGTAGTTCGTATTGCACATCGTCAGGTTTTGGTAGGTTCTTAAGACGATATAAATAGAAATTTTCAACTTTTTCTTGTGCCCATACAGTTTTCTTTAAAAACTTTACGGTGGATTCAATACTTGGATTAGTCTTTAGGCAATTTAATTGTAAGTAAGCATGCAAAATCTCCCATCCATACTGGTCTACCAGCTCAATAACAACTTGCTCTAATTTTACCCCAGTTAACGGGTTGCTTGCGTATAGCTCTTTGTTATTCATTTTTACTCACTTACTGATATTAATTGATATAATTATAATGAGAATTAGCAACTAATGAAACCAGATTTATGGCTTTTAAGCTGAGTCGGCAATGACAGACCATTTAAGTATCATTATTTTTGGCACATGGCAGTGCTACGGGGATCCTATGTATGACTTGTTCTCGGATTGGCTCGTGTGGCCGGTCAATAAATATACGCCATGCATTGGCCAGTTCACTATGATTTATAAGATTGATGAACTCAGTGATTGAGGGAGAAATCTCTGTTGTGTGCAGCAGTGGCATACTTTCTTTGAGTCTTTTAACCTGTTTAGTCGTTAGTTTTTTATTCTGGTGTTTGACATTCACGATGAGTTTTTGCCAGTAAAGATACTCAATGAAATCTGGATGCTCACTTTGCTCAACAAATTTACTGACGGCAGGCGCATACCGTGAAAAATCGGACCAGTTTGATGTAGATATCATGGTTTTTAAAAGATTGAGTCCCACACTTGAAGACAGGAATGCGTTACTACTCATACTGTGCATTAAAAATGCTTTTTTATATACGGATTTAGCTTCAATATATCGGTTTTGTAATTGATAAAAATTACCCAAATTGTTGTATAAACCCGCTTTAATGCTCTTTGTGTCGACCACTTTTAACTGTTCTTTAATTAATTTAATCGCTTTGTTGTGCTGTTCAGTATAACGATAGAGAACCGACAAATTGCTAACTACTTTGCTCAGTTGCAGCTCTGACTTAGCCCAAGGTAATGCGCATTTATTTAAGTATTCAGCATAGCTATGATCACCTATTCGGCGATGATAGATCGCCATGGGTACAAATATTTTAAACTCCCCATCTTCTACACTTCTCACCCAGTCATGTTGTGACGTTACTTTTAATGCGGAGCGGACCATAATGTGTGTATCAGTTCGTATTGCAGCTTCCATTCCCGCTAAGTGAATTTCCATCGACCCTTTTGATGGCGCAGTTGGGATGTGTGAATTAATATTTTGGTAGTAACTAATGGCTTGATTAGGTGAGCGTTGATTGAGCGCTTTAAGCTCGTTTAAAGCTCCAAATAGTTGGGCAGGGCTCATGAGTGTTGTCAACATTACACTTAGAGAGCTTAGTAACATATTCGATCCTCAGGAATACCAACTATAAATTTGATTATATCAGTAAATTTAGTTGGCTTGATAGGCTATTGAGAGATGTTACGATCTTTTCATCACTTTTATTGATTGTATTGCGCGGTATCATTAAACACCAGCTTTCTGCTTTTTTATTTTTCTTACTCATAAATGAGCTGTTTTCAGTTAAGTGTGCAATCTACTAAACTTGGTCAATACTATCGCGCATATCAAAGATTTTTTGTGCTTTATCGGAGATTAAGGAGGCATGTTGATACACTGCATCTAACTTTAAAATCAATACATTTACTGATTGTATTGATCCGGTTTATGAATACAGGACGTGCTTCATCTAGTATCTTCACTGTTGTAACCGCGCTGTTTTGTTTGAGAAAATGTGTTCGATAGGTAGAAGTGTTTGGGCTTGGATTGTGTTTTATTCATTTTACTTTCAGTCACATCATAAATACGACCAAACTCATTAATCTTTGCTTTAAATTTGTAACTTTCTTGGGTTGTTCAGGCCATCATGATGCCTTTGATGAAGATAGCCTGCTCGTTTTGGCTAACTTTATATCACTGTGTGCAGAGAGCACATTGGTGATCAAAGGCCGTGTATGCTCAATGAAGGTAACCTTTATAATACCCGTTACGGTGAGTAGGCGTGGAAAACCCAAAAAAGACCCAAACCCTATACCTAACCGCGTTTTATTTTGAGCGTGATAATAAGCCTAATTCGATAGCCACTAAGGCCTTTTAAAACACAATTTTTTGTAGTATTGGTAAAAGGTTTAATACTGTAGGTAAAAAAGAAAGTCATTATGTCACGTTATTTGCGTCATCATGTGATTATTTCTCTTATCTTCATATTTCTAATCAGTTGTGTTAGCTTTTAACATGCTTATCTAGGCTTGTATTGTGTACTACAGTGACTGCGGTTAACTTGACTGCTCCTTAGCTGCAAATGCTTGTTTTTGCGGCCTCTATGCCTTTTCCGCCAGACTTTAAAGCTATTATTGCTGACGTGCTTACGCATAAATGTGACCAATTGGCTGTCTGTTATGCCATATAGTGTGTTTATTGCTTCGTAGGGGGTGCGGTCTTCCCATGCCATTTCTATGATGCGGGAGATATCAGGTTCTTTAAAATGCATTAAAATATAGATGTGTAAAATAATTAATAGGGTCTAATACGTAAATAGAGGTGAGTATCGATCAATGTGTGTACACAGTGAGTTCAAAAAGAATAGCTGAAATTTAAATTTGTCTTTTAAATCAGTTGTTTAGAATTTTAGCTGGCTGATTTGTTCTTTTGTAATTGTTGGAAAGTCAGTACGGGCTTTGTATTTTTGATACAAGTTACTGAATATGGCTGTTTGACTGATTTTGTCGAGCTCAGACATAAATGCGCTGGCTTGCTTATTTTGGCTGCGACAACACTTTTGATATTGCTTTAATAACTCAGACACTGTGTATCGAGGTGAGCGCTGCGAGTTTAGTGCAATTTCGGCTTCTATAAAAAAAGCTGCCCCAGTCCAGTAGACACGTTGTTGAGCATTTAAGGACCACATATTTTCTGTGACCGCGTAAAGTTTATTATTGATGCTACGTGTTTGTAATTTACCGCGTTGCAAACCGCTCCAAAGCCTATGGGTGAACTGTGCACGTGAAATCATACCTGCGTTGAACATAATGACATTTTGTAAATAGGTCGCCAACCCCTCACTTACCCAAAAATCTTGATAGTTAAATAGTGGATGATATAAATGCGCAAGCTCATGATACAAAGTCCAATCTTGTATTAAAGTAGCTGTACTTGCATAGCGATTAAAATGCAATTCAACACCATCTTGGTCGCCTCTAATGACACTCGCCCAGGGCACAGGCTCTAAGGTAAAATACTTAGGGTAGAGCTTGATTGTGATATGGCTTTGCTTGAGCTGCCCAAGCGCATGTTCTGTAGCATTAATTGCGTGGTTTACCCATGTGTTGACGGTCTCCTGCTGAGCTTTTGACAGCCCAGCAAAATTTATATAGTGAGCTTCGGCAGGCTGCGCCTCTTTCATGAGTAAAAAAACAAATGCCCACAATGCCAATAGGTGAGTGATGTGTCTTGTTTTTAATAAATTTGCTTTTGTTATTAGCACGGCCTTTCTTTTTTACTCTGGTTGCTATACCTACTATGTTATAGACCGAATAGATAAAGAAAACTAACAGATGTATGGTTGTGTTGTTCACTATGAAACTATCTCACGTGAATACTCGCAATAAGTATGTAATATTGATTCTAATAATGAATAATAAAATCAGAATATTAGACATAATGTTGAAATTAGTTACCTTCTCTGTGTTGGTGTTAAATTTAAGTATTGCCTCTGCAAACCCTCTAATAGGTACTTGGCAGTTCGTCAAGGGGCAGTATGCAACTGACAACGGACTGGTTGAGGCACAAGCACCCCAATTGAGCTCAGTTAAGATCGTGTCTGATGGCCATTTTAATTACATTACCCAGCGTGACGGTAAGTTTTTGTATGCTGGTGGGGGCACTTACACGCTTGATAAAGGGCGGTTTATTGAGCATGTTAAATATGGCAATGTTGAGTCTATTTTGGGAAAAACCATGGCGTTCACTTATATCGTGGAAGGAGATTTATGGCACCACACATTGCACGAAAATGGAAAGCTGGTCGAAAAAGAGGTTTGGAAACGAATTGATCTATAGCATGCAAGGCCTCCATAATCAGTCTACCGCATTATGTTGAGCTTGGGTACACTAAGACATTTAGCGCATTGATTAACTTAGAGTGATCCTTATAATCAATCGAATAACGATAACAAATACACTTGGGTATTTTTATACAACCGTCAAATGTAGCAGTGAAGTCTGATGCATGTATAATGTATGCCAAATGTAGTTTAAGGGGTACTCATGGGAATAGAGCATAAAACACGCACGCAACTTGTCGCAGAAGCAATCAGAGAAAAGATTTTATCTGGAGAAATTAAAGCGGGTGAGCCATTGCGTCAGGCCGCATTAGCTGAAGAGTTAAATGTGAGCCGTATTCCTGTTAGAGAAGCACTCTTGCAGCTAGAAGCTGAAGGGTTAGTTAATTTTGAAGCCCATAAAGGGGCGACTGCAACAATGTTAAGCGCAGATCAGATTGACGAAATATTTGATTTGCGTGCTTTGTTGGAAGCTGAGCTATTACGCCATTCAATTGTTAACCTTACGCCTAGGGATTTGTTAGAGGCTGAAGCCATCTTATATGATTTAGAAGAGGCGACAGCTGCCGGAGACACCCAGTTAGCTACAGGTAAACTCAATGCTGAATTTCATGTCAAGCTTTACAGTAAAGCAAACCGGCCACAAACCGCAGAATTGGTTGCAATGTACGGCAAAAACTCTGAACGTTATGTACGTATGCATATTTTGTTAGCTGGTGGTATAAAAACAGCACCAGAGGAGCATCGTACTTTACTTGAGTTCTGTAAAGCTAAAGACGTTAATGCAGCTTGTGATTTTTTGAAAAAGCATATCACAGGGGCAAAAGACGACATCAAGAATCTTTTGGTTAAAATGGAACAAAACCAATAGCCGAACGGTTTTTTTGAATATTTAATATTGTATACAATTAAATATTGCGCTATGTTGTGATTCACTCGTACACAATTACATAGCGCAATGGTCACTATTTACTCCAATCGTCAAACCGAGTTTTCTCGTCAACTTGTTAAAAATGATCTTACAGCTATGCTCGTTTTTGGTCATGAAAATATTCAGTATTTAAGCGGATTTACTGGAAATGCTGCTTACTTAATCGCTTCTCATACCTCTTATATTCTGATCACAGATTATCGATATGTTAATCGCGCTAAACAAGAGTCCCATAACTGTAACGTAATATGCCGTGACCGAGAGAATGAAACTTTAGGTGCATGCATTAACAGGCTTATAACTGATGCCGGACTTATTGGGTTTGATGCTGCGTATGTAACAGTCGCGATGTGGCAGGATATTACTCGTGTTTTAAAATGTCCGTTACAGCCTATTACAGGTCTTATCGAGGAACTAAGGTCGATTAAAGATGACTGGGAAGTGAGGTGTATTCGTAAAGCTGCCGAAATAGCAGATGCGGCGTTGGCAGATACACTGGAACAGGTAAAAGCTGGGGTCACAGAGAAAGAGTTGGCAGCGTCACTTGATTATAGAATGCAGCAATTAGGTTCTGATGGGTCAGTTTTGACACTATATTACTTTTTGGTACTCGAAGTGCACTTCCTCATGGCAAACCGAGTGACGTTCAGCTTCGAGAAGGCGATTTTATGCTTGTTGATTTTGGTGCAGTAGTAAATGGGTATCGTTCAGATATGACTCGTACTTATGTATTTAAAACACCAACTAAAGAACAGCAGCATATGTTTGATACCGTGCTCAAAGCACATACGGCAGCGTTGAGTGAGGTATGTAGCGGCACTGAGTGTGCCACTGTAAACGATGCAGCAGCGAACATAATAGACGCTGGTGGCTATCAAAAATATAGTGGCAAAGGAATTGGCCATGGCCTAGGCCTGTTTTTACATGAAGCACCTTTTATCACAACTAAAAACAACACACGGTTGAACACGGGGAATGTGATCACAATTGAGCCAGGAATATATATTCCAGAAATTGGTGGTGTGAGAATTGAAGATGACATATTGATAACACGCGACGGGTATGAACGTTTAACATTTGCCCCAAAAAAGTTCATTTTGGAGTGACTGTAAATGCATATAATTTCAGAGCAACAAGTACATAGCAACTTACATTTTGATGCTGTTATAGCTGCATTGAAAGTTGGACTGTCTCAACCTGCTGGTACGCCACCTCGACAAGTATTTTCACTCAGTGAATGTGAAAATAACCATGATGCATTTGCGGTTCTTCCGGCATGGAATGATGAAGTGATCTCGGTAAAATCGTTTACGTACTTTCCGAATAATGTAGACAGTGGATTTAAAAGTCTTTACTCAAAAATAATGTTGTTTGACCGTACCCATGGTGAACCGCTTGCTTTGATTGACGGAACGAGTGTAACCCTGTGGAGAACTGCGGGTGTGTCTGCATTGGCTTCTGCGTATTTGTCGCGCATCGATAGTCGTCACCTCGTGTTTTTTGGCTCGGGTAATTTGGCTCTTTACGTAATAGAGGCGCATATTAGCGTAAGAGCATTAAATAAAGTCACCTTGGTTGCACGCAATAAAGATAAAGCAACATCGTTGCTACACACCTTAGCAAGTAAGTTTACACATATTGAATTTTGTGTGGGCGTTGCTGACGAAGCGACTTTACGTAGTGCGGACATTGTTAGCTGTGCCACTGGATCACATTCGCCTTTATTTGAGGGAAGTTGGTTAAAGCCTGGGTGTCATGTTGATTTAATTGGTAATCATCACGAGGATGCAAGAGAGTGCGACACAGTTACTATTTGCCGTGCGAAGTTATTTGTTGATAGTAGAGTCAATGTCCTCAATGAGGCAGGTGAAGTGTTATTACCTATTTCTGAAGGGGCAATTGCAAAGTCACATATTATAGGTGAACTCAGTGAACTGCACCGGCTTAATTTTACCCGAATGCCTGAAGATATCAGTGTTTTTAAGTCGGTCGGGATGGCGCTAAGTGATCTGTTGACTGCTCAGTTGGTTTATAGGCTGGTATTATGAACTGGGTACTCACGTTAGTAATCGTGATGCTGGTGTTAACCTCGTTACTGTTTTGGCAAGCGAAGAGGAAGCGTTTGAAAAAGCGGGTGTGGCGTCAAGTTCAGGTGACTAAGTTAGTTAAAATTAAACAGCACAAAGCAGGGCCAATTGAAATACTTGCAGAGCCGAGTTTATTGGTTGAGTTTATGTTTATGGGCGAGTCTTACACGTGCCAAACAGCTTACAGAGAGCAGCTTACTCGTTCTTTTCAGTTAAATGAAGCGACTTTTATATTAATCGACCCAGAACACCCAACTCAGTGTTATTACAATGCTTGTCAACAGAGCAAGTATGCAAAATTATGGTTTATGATGTCTTGTGCGATTGCGATGTGTTTTTTGGCAGTTCAAATTCTCCCGAAAATATCATCGGCCTAGGTTGCACCTGACCTAAAACTAATTATGCTTAGTTAAGTTACAAGATAAGTTTGGATGTGACTAATGAGAAGGCTAATTGCACTGCTATGGTTATATCAAAGCAATGCGTATGCACAAAGCGAAGAATATCGTTTTTGCTTTTCACGGTGGTGACCATTTAGCATTGTGGAACCTGAAGTCGGCGCGAAAGGCATTCAAGTCGATATACTCAAATCTGCGTTGGGTAATGCAAACATTACCGCCTCATTTTCAGAGCTACCTTACCGGCGATATATAGATGACGTACATGCTGGGAGATATGATTTTACTTTACACATAGATAGCTCTGACCCTTTAAATTTAGTAGTGCATACTGTTTCAATATGGGAAATGGCATTAGCGGTCAATGTAAACAACCGTCACTTAACCCTTGAAAAAATTAAATCTCTCCCGTTTTTTAGTGTGGGGATTGAACAAGAGCACCTGTATCCAGACGAAGTCATAGAGGTGTTATCTGACATAAATGCAGTGATTGTTCAGCGCTCTTATTATGAAGGGTCTGACGAAGACGCAAGCGCATTATTTGACATACGGGCTTCTAATCGTGTTGGCACTATATTAATCGATATGTAGTGGATAAGCATGTGAATATAGAATAATAATGTTGGTGTAATGTGCTGTAATTTGGAATTAGAGATTTTTATGTAATTATTTATTTTAAAGCAATTAGCGCTAGCGTAAAACTATGGACTAATTGTGGAGAGGTTTTTACATTTTTTAATTGTGTGGTAAAAGGAAGTTACATGTCTGAACCAGTGTTGGCATTTGCAAAATTAGATTTGTCGATGACAGCGTTGGATTTTTCTGGCGACCTTGAGGAGGCTAGGTCTCACGAATGGATAAGCCACGTAAATACAAAGTGCTATCAAGGTGGATGGGATGTATTGCCTTTAATAATTCCTCAAGAACACTTAAATAACCATATCATTTTACAAGCATTTTCACTCAATTGTGAAACCCCTTGGGTAGAAAGTCAGTATTTGAAACGTTTGCCCTCTATTAGGGCCCTTATAGATCGGTTCGAATGTAACGTTTTGTCTGTACGTCTGATGCGTTTGCATGCTTATTCATCTATTAAGCCCCATCGAGATACAGGGCTTAGTATTGAAGCCTCATCACAAGCACGTATTCATATCCCTTTAGAAATCTCTCCTGACGTTCAATTCAAAGTAGACGGTGTGTCTGTTCCTATGGAAGCAAACAGTGTTTGGTACATTAATGCTGATGCTGTGCATTCAGTGCAAAACAGTGGTGATACGCCAAGAGTTAACCTTGTTGTAGATTGCAATGTTAATGAGTGGCTATTTAAATTAATTATGGCATCAAAAGAAAAAACATATTGCTGTGAAAAATCCGTTAAGGAGATAGCGAGGTAATGAAATTTAATATTCCAAAAGGGCTCAATATAAGACCCTCAAATACAGCAGATCAACCTTTTTTAGAAAAGCTGCACCATTCGATGCGCCAAGATTTACAGCTAATAGATGGTGAAAAAGATTTTGTTGAGTCAATTGTGGAATTGCAATTTCGGGCTCAAACCCAAGGATATGGGGACAAGTTTCCCAATGCAATGTACTTTATTATTGAAAAACACCATGAAGCAATAGGTAAAGCAACAATCGATTTTGGGCCAAACGAAATTCGAATCATCGACATTGGCTTTTTACCAAGTGCCAGAGGGCATGGCTTTGGCTCGGCAATAATTCAATCATTTCAAAGTGCTGCGTTGCAGTCAGGTGCGCCTTTAACACTTACCGTTGAACAACATAATTATGCAGCTAAGCAATTGTATGTGCGTTTAGGGTTTCAAGTTGAATCAATAAGCCCGCCATATGAACTTATGGCGTGGTACCCGCACCCAGTGAAGGTAATGAGTGGTGTGTGACTAAGGTGAAATTTAAAAGAGGGGCGAATATGGAAAAGTTCACGTTTGACAATCTTAAAAGTGCACAAGGTACATCTTTAAAAGTTGTGGGTCAAAATGGTGAGGTAGAGCTGGATATATCATCAGTTCAAAAATCAAAGCTTGATGGAGACGAGTGGAATGCGTTTAGGGTGCTGTTAAACGGCAAAGCTAATGATCCTCTAGGCCAAGGTACCTATAGGCTCGTTCACGAGGCATTCGGTGAAGCTGAATTGTTTCTATCGCCAAATAGTGAGACTGAGTATGAGATACATATTGCTCAAAAGAGGTAATTGGCGTGTTAAGTCAATGAATAAAGTAAATTATCCGTTTAATTAAGTGAGTAAGGAGATTTTTATGGCTGACCCCTTTACGTGTGAAATTCGACCATTCGCATTCAATTTTGCCCCAAAAGATTGGGCATTGTGTAATGGTCAGGTGATTCAAATTTCTCAAAATGGGGCATTGTTTGCATTAATTGGAACGCAATTTGGAGGCGATGGGAGGAGTACATTTAAATTACCGGACCTACGAGGGCGGACGCCAATTGGAGAAGGCGCTCTGAGAAGTGAGCCTGGCAGGCTATTTCAAGCAGGTGAACAGTATGGCGTGGAAAACGTCACGATCAGTATTGCTGAAATGGCTGGCCATTCCCACGGTGTACAAGCGACTACAACTGAGGCAATAAATAACCCTACTTTTACCGATAGAGTGTTTTCTAATTCAAAGGATGCTTTTAACGGACCTGAGCCTTTCATGTACAGCAGTTCTGAAAATTTAACCGGACTGGCGCAAGATGTTGTTTCTAGCGCGGGGGGAAGTCAGCCCCATACGAATATTCAGCCTTTGTTAGCGCTGAACTTTTGCATGGCGCTTGACGGTATTTTCCCATCAAGAAATTAATAAGGAGACAGCATGTCTGAATCATTTATAGGTGAAATAAAAATGATGGCCACGACCTTTGCACCGCGGCAATGGGCAATGTGTGATGGCGCCACGATGGCGATATATCAGAACCAACCTTTGTTTGCGCTTATAGGGACGCAATACGGGGGAGATGGACGCTCATCATTTGCGCTACCTGATATGAGGGGTCGTATACCTGTACATTTTGGTCAAGGGCCGGGCTTACAAAACTATCCAATTGCAGCTAAAACGGGTGTAGAGGAGGTTACCTTACAAATGAGTCAAATCCCTGCGCATACTCATACTCTGCAGGCAAGTACTAACAGTGCAAATACATCTTCTGCAATCGGTAATGTGCTTGCAAAAAGCCCACAAAATGAAACTGCGTATCTAAACGGTGCCGTAGTAAGAACTGTGCAAGCGTTGAGTGAAGAAGCGGTCGAGTCAGCAGGAGGTAACATGCCTCATAATAATATGATGCCTTACTTGGCCATCCATTTTGTCATTTGCCTGCAAGGCATTTTTCCATCAAGAAACTAGAGGAGAATAAGAAATGGCAGTTCCATTTATTGGAGAAATTCGTATTTTTGGCGCGACATTCAGTCCTCGAAATTGGTCATGTTGCTGTGGCCAAATTGTAAGCATTGGACAAATGCCTGCTTTATTTAGTTTATTAGGGTCTAATTTTGGGGGGGACGGTAGAACATCATTTGGCCTTCCCAATTTAGCAGGCCGTGCGCCTATGCATGCAGGTCAAGCCCCTGGGTTATCCTTGCGGCCATTTTCTTATTTTGGCGGATCTACTAAAGAAGCTTTGGTCGAGTCTCAGTTACCTGAGCATACACACCGTATTTCGGGTGTGCTGCAAGCAGGTGATACAGGGGAACCAAGCAATAATAAGTTGGCACTCGATAATGCCACAGGTGGTGGCGTGTTGCGGTATACCGCCCCACTTGATAATGATGTCGGTTTAATGAGTAGCTCGAGTCTTTCTATCGCGGGGGCTGGTCAACCTCATGAGAATATGCAACCCGCATTGGCACTTAATTTTTGTATTGCACTAGATGGAATTTATCCGCCACGAAATTGATGTGTAGATGCACAGGGTTTAGTTAATGAATCTGTATCTCTCATTATTGCATAGGAAGTGTGGATATTGTTTTTGTATCACGTCGACAATATCTAGCAGGGTTCTCCAACTATGGTAACTGCGTTGATTATTATGCGCCTTCATCAGTGAGGTAGACGTCGCTGGGTGGATATACCGATTTCGGAGTTACCTTCTCATCTGCTGCGATTGTCTCTGGCATTATTGGGCAGTTAAGAGTATGTGGTGTCGCGCGGTCATTAAGCCAATCACATTTAGTTGAGCACATAAAATCAGTACGTAGCTTATTAAAAGGCAGAGCTAAAGAAAGCAGCAAAGGCCATTACTAGAAAAAAGTACTAAATGAATAACGGAGAATATGATTTTGAGTACATCAAATCCGAGTGGGAATTGTAAAACTGAAAATTTAGATTTTAGTAGCACCTACAGTGATAACTTACCAGAAATATTGTCTCAGCTCGGTATTTCATTGCTGGCTACCAGTTATCACTCGCAAAGGCTTATTGTAGTGCGACCAAAAAGTGGCAAGCTTGAAACAAAACTAAAAGCGTTTCCAAGGCCCATGGGGCTTTATGCCGATGATAACCGGGTCACTCTGAGTACATTAAACCAAGTGATTGATTTTAAAAAATCTAAAAACGGGCACAGGGCAATTGTGAACGGTGAGTTTGATAATTATGAAGCGCTGCCAAGCAAGTTACAAGATACTGAGCTTAAAGAACTGACTCAGTTTAGGCGCGAATTGGATGAACAAGTTCAAAGTGTCAAATCAGCAGATAGCTTGTTCGTTGAAAGGGCCAGTTTGTCGACAGGCTTGATTAATACCCATGATATAGCTTGGGGTAACGAAGGGCTATGGGTGGTTAATTCAGTATTTTCATGTTTGTGCAAGCTCAGCCCTGACTATAGTTTTATTTCAGCTTGGAAGCCTTCATTTATTTCTGAATTAAAGCCTGACAACCGATGCCATTTAAATGGCATGGCCATGCTCGATGGTGCTCCTCGTTATGCGACTGCCTTTAGTCAATCGAATACAGAAGAAGGGTGGCGAGACGAGTTAGGCAGTAATGGGGTACTTATTGATGTACTCGAAAATAAAGTTATTAAATCGCAGATCTCAATGCCGCATTCACCGAGGTGTCATTTGGGGAAAGTCTATTACTGTGCATCTGGCGATGGGGCTATTCATGTGTACGACACAAAAACAGGCACTACACGTGTTTTGGCTGAGCTTCCAGGCTTCACGAGAGGGATGACATTCTTTGGTGATTTAATGGTTGTGGGCACAAGCACACTGCGTACATCCGACGGAAAAATGAACTTTACAGGAAACGAAAGGCTGTTAGAGGAAAACCAGTGTGGCATTTGGCTGTTAGATATTAATACAGGGAAAGTAATCAGCAGTTTAATTTTTTCAGGGGATGTAAAACAAATTTACGATATTGCAATTGTCACCAATAGCACTGCACCCGAGGTGCTTCAAAGCTCAGACGCACTATCTAGTTTCATTTTTGAAATTTGTCAGGAGTAATAATCATGGAACGTACAAGTCTTAACAAAAGCATTTTGGCACTCGCTGTACCATCCTTGATTGCCAGTGGTGCGTATGCTGATACAGTAAACGACCCTTCAAATAGTCAGCATTTGTATGGCACAGAGCACATGGAGGCCGTAACTGAGAGAGTTGATACCGCGAATAGTAATCCATTTAATCCCTTCGGTAGAGTAACAAGTGAAAGAAAGAATAATTCAAGTTCCGACGTACGCAGTACATTAAGCTTTTTGAACGCGCAAGGGTTACTCAAACCGAGTACTCAACGAGTAACGATTGTATCAGGCGAGAGTACACAAGCTGATAGTGATTTATTAATGCGAAAGGTATTTGCCGCGGGTGTCTCTTGTTTGTTACCGAATGGAACTTGTCAATTGGTTGCATCTGCCTTTAGCTGCACTGGGCTTTTTTCTGGCACGGTTGTTGATTCTTGCAATGCAAACGATGCGCCTGTGGTTGATTTAAATAGTGGTATATCGGGTAATGATACAACCGCGTCATTTTCTGAGGGGTCTGGGGATGTCAGTATTATTACCAGCCCAACGGTTACTGATACAGATACAATCACAACGATTACAGTGAGTCTCACGAATGATCAAGATGGCGCATCGGAAGGACTTAATGTTTCTGCAAGTGCGCAAAATGCACTGACAGGGATAAGTGGCGCTTCAGATATTTCACTGCAAGATACACTCTCTATAACAGGTGCAACAGCTACAACGGCTGAAGTGGCGACATTTTTACAAGCGGTGACTTATAATAATACCAGCTCAACGCCTAATACCACCTCGCGAACGGTCACTGTCGTGGTTAACGATGGTACCGATAATAGTGATACACGCACTGCTGTGATTAGTGTGGCCAATCTAACCGCGGCCATTACTTCCGCAGCATCATTTAACACCACATCGGGCGCAAACCTAAGCCCTGCTATAACATTTAGTGGTGACAATGAAACACTTACCATAGCATCCGCGAGTCATATTGCAGGATCAACCGCGCAAGGTGGGGGTGGGACAGATGAAATTGTTGTAATAGATGGCAGTGATCTGACGCAATTTGCCAGTTTGACCACCTTTGAAACGCTTTCGACTTATAACAACGGCTCATTAACGCTCAGTGAGTCTCAACACGATACGTTTACAACCATAAATGCTAGCGGAACAAATACGTTTACGTTGGCAAGTGCCGATGACGATAGTACGGTAACTGCTGATGCAGACATAGAAACATATATTCTTAATGCTGGTTTTAACATTACCTTATCTGGTGCAGCGCAAAATATTACCGGTAGTAGTAGTGCAGATACCGTTAATATTGCAGGGTTAAGTGTTACGGGGACGCTTGCTGGTGGTGGCGATACCGATGTGCTGCAAATGAGCTCAGGGGCTAATATCAGCAATGCAACAGTCAGCGCGTTCGAGTCTTTAACATTGAGCGGTGGCGCATCGGTCACAATGACGGAAGCGCAACACGATGGCTTTTCAACGGTCACTGCAAGCGGCACTGATTCAATTACCCTAAGCTCAGCGACCGATGGCTTAACAGGGAACAGTGCGGTTGAAACGTATGTGTTGAGTACAGCGAATACATTTACGTTAGGCAGCGCGTCACAAAACCTAACAGGGAGTGGTAACGATGACACGGTTAATGTGAATGCACTGAGTGCGACGGGGACTTTAGCGGGTGGAAGTGGCACAGACACATTGGTTGTTACCAACGGCGGAAACATATCGGGTGCGACAGTCAGTGGCTTTGAGAATTTATCGGTTGCAGCTGGTGGTACTGTAACAATTAATGCAGCCCAACTGTCTAGTTTTACTGGAGCGGTATCTGGCAGCGGGACAGAAACAGTATCTGTTGCTGGTGATGGCAATGTGAGCACCGTATCTGCTATTGAGAATTATACCTTAAATGATGACAGTACGAATGCTCGGTCGGTGACTGTTACCAGTACTGGGCATTCTGTTACAGCAACCTCAGCGACTGATGCCATTACGTTTGACTTAGGCACGCTTGCGTTTACCGGCACTATTACAGGTGACAATACCGTTGCAGATACGCTCAGCTTAAGCAGTGGTGCGGATATATCAGCAGGGTCTATTTCTAATGTGAATAACCTCACTGTAGCGTCGGGCGCCTCAGTGACTATGACGGCAAGTCAACACAACGCGTTTGGTGGCATAATTACGGCGCCAGGCTCTGAGACAATTATTATCAGTGGGGATGGTAACTTAACCACTTATTCGTCGGTAGAGTCGTATACTATTGGGGATGACAGTACCAATACCCGAACTGTTACTGTGAGTAATGGGTCGACGAATGTGACCGCTAATTCATCAACTGATGCAATCACATTTGATATTGGCTCAAGTGCCTATACAGGCACACTGACCGGTGACGCAACTCAAACAGATATTCTTTCAGCTTCTAATGGCGCAGATGTCTCGGGTGGTAGCTACTTTAATATAGGTACTCTGAGCTTAAGTAGCGGTGCAACCGTTGCCATTGATGCTGCTAATATTGGTAATTTTAGTACATCGATAACTGGTGGCGCTGGGAGCGAAATACTAAAGGTCATGGATGGTGGGACGTTTGATTTTAGTGGAACATCCGTGTCGTCAGTTGAAGGTATCACTGTAGGCACTAACAGTAACTTTACGCTTACTTTAACAGATAACTTTGCTTCAGATGGCGGCACGGTTGATATAACCAATTTAACAGGTAGTGCAATTACCGGAGCCATTACGTTGAATGCGAGTGCGCTTAGCGGTGATGTATTAACTATATCAGCCACCGACTTTAATGGTGCGGATACTTATATTGGTGGCTCTGGTGCCGACACTATCCGTCCTGGTGGTGGCACAGATGCAATGACAGGGAACGGGGGGAATGACAACTTCATAGGCGGTGTGTCTGACCTCTCGGGTGATACCATCACAGATTTAGCAGTTGGAGATATGATCACGTTAACCGGTGTGACTGGGTTATCGACTAACAACGTACGTTTTAATGGCTCAAGTACATTAGAAATTGATACAGATGCAACTGACTTTAATATATCCGAGTTGTCACTTTCACTGACAAACGCACCCTCAGCGGGTTTAGCATTTACAGTTGCGGATAGCGGCGCTAATACGGTGATCACCTTTATTGCTAGTAATGATGCGCCTGTTTTCTCTTCACTCAATGGAGGGGCTACATACACAGAAAACGGCAGCGCAGTAACGATAGATAGTGATGTCACCGTTGCTGATACTGAACTTGATGCGCTTAATGGCAATACAGGGGATTATAATAACGCCAGTTTGACCATAGCAAGAAATGGGGGGGCAAATAGTGCCGATGTATTTGCTAACACGGGCTTATTAGGAACATTAACGCAAGGCAACAGCTTTACTTATAATAGTGTGTCAGTGGGCACTGTAACGACCAATTCTGCAGGCACCATTAAACTCACATTTAATAGCAGTGCAACGTCAAGTATTGTTGATTCGGTTATTTCATCACTTACTTATGCGAATACGTCTGAAGACCCGTCAAGTAGCGTGACGTTAGATTACACCTTTAATGATGGTACGTCTGACAGTTCAGGTACAAACCAAGCCGTTGTGACAATTACTGCGGTAGATGATGCGCCAACAGATATTGCTTTAACCTCATCAAGTATGGCTCAATCAAATACCAGTGTGGGGGCAGATGTTGGCACGTTAAGTACCACAGATGTGGATGACAACAGCCATACTTACACGTTAGTTGATGCGGGCACATCTACCAATGGCACATGTACTGCTAACAGTGGTAACTCCAGCTTCCAAATTAATGGCAGTTTATTAGAAACGCAGGCTGCGATGAGTGCTGGTAGCTATATTGTTTGTGTACAATCTCACGATGGTACCTCTTCATTTCAAGAATCGTTTACTGTAACTGTCAGCGATGATGTAGCACCTAATGCGCCAATATCTCTTGATTTGAATGCAGCGTCAGACAGCGGGGCTTCAAACACAGATAATTACACTAATGATACAACGCTGACATTGACTGGAACAGCAGAAGCAGGGGCTACGGTTAAGTTGTATAGTAGTGTATCTGGTGGAACTGTAATTGGAACAGGTACCGCAACCGGTGGTACATGGGAGATAACAACAAGTACGCTAACATCTAACACATTACACACGATCACCGCGACAGCAACGGATGCTAGTAACAATACATCGTCAACTTCAACGGGTTTTAGTGTCACATTAGATACAACAGCTCCAAGTGTACCAAGTACCCCAGATTTAAACAGTGCAAGTGATACAGGGAGTTCAAATACAGATAATATTACTTCAGATACCACACCAACCATAGAGGGAACGGCGACAGCTGGAGACACCATAACATTTACCTCAGATAAAGATGGCGTGCTAGGATCTATCGTTGTGCCTGCGGGAGGAAGCTGGAGCTTTACACCAACATCTGCGATGTCTGCAAACACCCATTCTATCACGGTTATTGCGACGGATCAGGCGGGTAATAATAGCAGTGCCTCAAGTGCACTTTCTATTACAATTGATACCAGTGTGAGCATACCCAGTATTACAACACCGATTGAAACAGATAACATCGTTAACGCAGCCGAGGATAACGATGTGTTAATTCAAGGTCGTGGTGCAGAGTCTGGTGCTACGGTTGTAGTTAATATTGATGGTGTGAGTCAGAGTACGACGGCAGATTCAAGCGGAAATTGGACTCTGTTAGGCAATGAATTAGACATCAGTGCGCTCAATAACGGCAGTTTAACAGTATCAGTGACTCAAACTGATATTGCGGGTAATACGTCGACTGCTGACACAACCTCCATTACGCTAGATAATCAAAGCCCCAGTGCAGTGACGATTACTACACCGATAGAAGGGGATGGTATTGTTAATGCAAGTGAAGATAATGATGTATTGGTTCAGGGCAGTGGCGCGGAGTCAGGTGCATCAGTTTCGATAGATATTGGTGGTGTGAGTAAAACAACAACAGCAGACTCAAGTGGGAATTGGACGTTATCGGGCAATGAGCTTGATATTAGTGCGTTGAATAATGGCAGTTTAACGGTATCTGTAACTCAGGCTGATGCAGCGGGTAATACCTCTACGGCAACAACCACTGCTATTACCTTGGATAATGCAGCGCCGGGCGCTTTAACAATCACTACTCCAATAGAAGGTGATGGGGTTGTGAATGCCAGCGAAGACAATCATGTATTAGTACAAGGCAGTGGTGCCGAATCTGGTGCGACAGTGACGGTAGATATTGGGGGAGTTAGTCAAAATACGACAGCGGATTCCAGTGGTAATTGGACACTATCAGGTAGCGAACTGGATATTAGTAGTTTGAACAATGGCTCTCTCACGATAACAGCCACGCAAGCTGATAGTGCAGGGAATACCTCTAGCTCAGCAACAGGGACTATTTCATTAGATAACATAGCTCCCACAGGCCATACAGCCGCTATTGATCAAAGCTTAATTAATGCTAGTAATGAAACGGCTTTAAGCTTTACCTTGACAGGGCTGGAAAGCTCAGGTTCTTTTGTGTATCAGATAAGTGATGGTGCAAACACGGTAAGCAGTAGTTCAGCGACGACGATCACAGGGACCACAGCACAAATAAGCAATGTCAATGTTGCAAACTTAAATGAAGGGACCCTTACCTTATCGGCGACAGTCAGTGATACTGCTGGTAATGCAGCAACGGCGGTGACTGCGACAACCACAAAACGCTATAATGCCAAGCCTGTTCTTTCGGGGACATTGATCACTTCGATTAATGAAGATGCTGCATATAGCTTTACACCCACACTCACCGATACTGACGGTGGCGATTCGCATACTTACTCAATTACAAATAAACCGAGTTGGGCTGCGTTTGATACCAATACGGGGGCATTAACCGGCACACCCGCAGATGAGCATGTTGGTACGACGAGTAATATATCAATCAAAGTGTCTGATGGGACCGAAGACAGTGATCCTTTGACATTTAATCTTGAAGTAGTAAATACCAATGATGCACCAGTCGGCAATGATTTTACTTTTACTCTAAATGAAGGCGCTGTATTGAGTAAAACGGCTACTGAGGGTGTATTAAGTAATGCAACTGACGATGATACCGATAGCAATGATGTATTATCTGCGGTTAAGGTAACAGATCCTCAATACGGTACGTTGACATTTAATAGTGATGGTAGCTTTAATTATCAGCATGGTGGTAGCGAAAATCATAGTGATAGTTTTACTTATAAGGTGCAAGATACATCAGGGGCTCAGTCTGAGGCTAAAACCGTTACGATGACGATAAACGCCGTTGAAGATGCACCACAGGCGGTTGCGGACTCTGCGTCTACTGATGAAGATACACCGATTACATTCAGTGTGGTTGCGAATGACACCGACGCTGAAAATAATATGGTCGTTGCATCGGCGGCTATTGTTGATTCTCCATCGAAGGGAACTGTCACTATTGCTAACGGAATTGTTACTTATACGCCTACAGCAAATGCAAACGGTGCAGACACATTTACTTATACCGTTAAAGACAGTACAGGTTTAACATCGAGTAAAGCTACCGTTACGATGATCCTTAATGCGGTTAACGATACGCCAATTGCAGCAAACTTTACAGAAACGGTGAATGAAGATACACCGACGAATGATCTGACGGTGAGGTCAAATGCAAGCGATGTTGAAGATACCAATCCATCGGGAGCAATCACGCTTGTTACCCAACCAACAAAAGGGGCTGTGGCTTTAAATCAAACCAATGGCACCATGGTATATACACCAAATGCCAATGAAAATGGCACAGATACATACACCTATACTATTGCTGATTCTCATGGACTGGTTTCAAATACCGCGACAGTGACGGTGAATATTGGTGCGATAAACGACCGGCCTACCGCAGGGGACGATACAGTAACCACCAATGAAGATACTGCCACAACGCTTGCGATATTGAGTAATGACTCAGATATAGAAGACAGTAGTTTTGATGGTACAAATATAACCCTTGAAAACAAAGGTCAAGGTGTTGGTGAGTATACAGAGGCGACAGTCACAGTTAATACTGACGGCTCGTTAAATATAACGCCAAAAGAAAATCAAAATGGACAACTGACATTTACTTATACGTTGACAGACAGTGACAACCTAGCTTCATCTGCGGCAACCGTGACGGTAAACATCACCGCGGTGAACGATGCGCCAGTCGCTGTAGATAATACAGCCCAGCTACAAGAAGATGGTCAATTTGAAGTGAACGTATTAGGTAATGATACGGATGTTGATAGTACACTAGATGCAAGCTCCGTAAAGGTAGTATTGCAACCTAGTAATGGTCAAGTCTCGATTAACGCAGCAGGCGCTATTACGTATACTGCTGTCGCAAATTACTTTGGCACAGATTCATTCACTTATACCGTCGATGATCAGCAAGGCCTAACATCAAATGCGGCAACTGTCACGATGACCATTGCAAGTGTGAACGATGCGCCGGTTATCTCTGGAACACCATCAACGCAATTAGATGAAGATGTTTTATTTAGCTTTACGCCAACAGCAAGTGACGCTGATCAAGATAACCTGAGCTTTTCAATTACAGGGCAACCAGCTTGGGCAACGTTTGACGCAACGAGTGGCACATTGAGTGGCACACCGGGTAACGATGACGTGGGTGATTATGCCAATATCATTATTAGCGTGACTGATGGTCAGCAAACCGCGACATTATCAAGCTTTACACTGACAGTGCGCAATGTGAATGATGCACCAATAATTACTGGTACGCCTTCACTGAGCGTACTACAAGATGAAACTTACTCATTTACGCCTCAAGCTAGTGATGAAGACTCAACAGAACTTACATTCTCTATTTCTGGCCAGCCACAATGGGCCTCTTTTGACAGTGTGAGTGGCTCTTTAAGCGGCACACCGAGAAGAGAAGATATCGGCGTTTATTCATCGGTAACAATCGGTGTATCTGATGGGGCGCTGAGTGCTTCGTTAGAAAGTTTTGATATTACTGTGGAAGCGGTAAATGCAGCGCCTACCACCAGCGATATGCAAATTACTTTAAATGAAGACACTAGCTCGACGGTCAGTGCGTCTGTAGAAGATAGTGACAATGATGTTGTAACCATCGCGGTTGTTACGCAGCCACAAAATGGGTCTCTCACGGTTCAATCAGGCTTGTTTACCTATCAACCAATCCCCAACTTTTTTGGTACTGATAGTTTTACGTATAGCGCCAGTGATGGTGAGTTGACATCAAACACGTCTACGGTATCAATTAACGTTACTGCGGTAAACGATGCGCCTGTTGCACAAAACGACGTATTTAACCTAACTCCTGCCCCAAATAATGTGTACTTACTTGATGTATTGCAAAATGATTCAGACATTGAAAATCAAACTTTAACGATTATTGGCTCAAGCGTATTAATTGGGCAAGTTAATGTCGTAGATAATCAAATACAATATACAGGCAGTGATAATACACAGGGTCTTGTTATTGTTAAGTATATGATTGAAGACTCGCAAGGGGCACGCAGTGCCGCAGCTGCAAATATAACATTCTCGGCATCTAATGCGGTTGATGTGCCAAGCATTGTGCCTCCTACTGATGTTGTAGTAAATGCGACGGGGCTGTACACAAAAGTGGCGCTTGGAACTGCAATTGCATCAGATAGCAATGGCAATCCTTTAGCTGTTTCATTTATGGGTGGTCAACCCATTTTCTCACCAGGGGAGCATCTTGCTTATTGGCAAACGACAGACGAGCAGGGACAGCAAGCTGTCGCGACACAATCTGTATCTGTAAACCCGCTTATTTCTTTACAAAAAGACAGTCTGGTAGCGGAGGAAAAAACCCATACTGTTGACGTTTACCTAAATGGCCCAGCAGTCTCTTACCCTGTGAGGATACCTTATAGTGTAAGTGGCTCGGCGGATGGTAACGACCATGATCTCGAATCTGGAGAGCTTGTCATTGAATCTGGTGTTCAGGGACAAATTTCGTTTAACGTTTTTGGTGATAATCTTTCAGAGGGTTCTGAAACCATCATTATAAGCTTAGACAGCGGGCTAATAAATACAGGGGCTAAATCGACCTCAACAGTGACTATTATTGAGGAAAATGTCGCACCATCAATAACAACCAGGGTTGAACAATCTGGTGAACAGCGTTTAACGTTAACCTCAGATCAAGCATTGGTAACGGTGAGTGCAGACACGTTTGACGCGAACCCTGCAGATATCGTGACATTAACATGGCAAGCAGATGCTGCACTTGTTAATCAAAGCAGCCAAGCTAATCAATTTGTATTTTCGCCTGAAGAGCTTGCCTCGGGTATTTATAAAATTACGGTTAGCGCTGCGGATAATGCATCGCCAAGTCTATCAACTCAGCAGGATTTGTATTTAGAGGTTATTCCTGAGCTTCTGGTGCTGGGTAATAACGATACTGATGGCGATTTAATACCTGATGAACAAGAAGGGTATATAGACTCAGACGGTGATGGTATTCCAGATTTCCAAGATGCGATCAGTGATTGTAACGTGATGCAAGAGCAGGCAAGTGAATCACAGCAATTTTTGGTGGAAGGTGACCCTGGTGTGTGTTTACGTAAGGGGGCGACCGTATCGGAAAATAGTACTGGTGGCATACAATTGTTAGAAAGTGAATTGCCAAAAGACGCAGCTGCGAAAAACATCGGCGGCTTGTTCGATTTTATCGCCAGTGGATTACCGCAATCAGGTGACACATATAGCTTGGTCATTCCACAAAGAAGCCCAGTGCCAGCCAATGGCGTTTATCGGAAACTCAGAGACGGTCAGTGGGTTGACTTTGATACGTCTGGTAATAATGCAATTTTATCAGCTCAAGGAGAGCCCGGGTTTTGTCCTCCTCCAGGCAGTAGTATTTGGCAAAGCGGATTAACAGAAGGGGCGTGGTGTGTTCAGTTACAGATTGTAGATGGCGGGCCAAATGACGACGATGGCTTGGCGAATAGAACGGTAATTGATCCAGGTGGTATTGCTGTGCCAATTACAGAAAATGCACGTCCAGAGGCAGTTGCTGATGAAGTTGACGTCTCGGTAGGACAAGAAATTATCATTGATGTGCTAGCAAACGATAGTGATGCTGATGGAGACACATTGTCTATCACTGGGGCAACAGTGGATTTTGGGGTTGTGAATGTCATTGACAATAAATTGGTGTATTTACCACCGGTTAATTTAATCGGTGTTGCTGTTATCCAATATAGTATTAAAGATGGCAATGGTGGAACGTCAAATAGTACTGCAATAGTTACCCTAACGAGCAACTCAGCACCCGTTGCAACCGCTGATTCAGCGCAAGTTATGGGTGATAGTAGCTTGATTATTGATGTGCTGTCCAACGACTTTGACGCTGATGGAGATGTATTATCAGTTGTATCAGCACAGGCACAAACAGGGACTGTAAAAGTCAATGTCGACAATACATTGACGTATACACCGCAACAAGGCTTTGAAGGGCAAGATACAATTACGTATCAATTAAAAGACGAAAAGGGTGGGCAATCACAAGGGGTTGTGACCATTACAGTACAAGCTTTGACTGCTGTTACTGTAGAAAATAAATCATCTGGAAGTATGGGAGGAGTGTTGTTACTCATGATATCTGCATTAGTTATTCGCCGTAGGAAACTGGCATTACCAAGTTTTGCGCTGATCTCAACGACATGTTTGGTGAGTGTCCCTACGGCTGCAAATTCTTGGTCAATACAAGGAATGGTCGGTAAATCTAGCGCGGATTATAGCCAACCAAATACAAACTTAAATGTCAGTAATGTTGATGATAGCAGCGATAGTTGGTCTGCTGGCCTGTATTATGAGTTACTGCCTCAGTTTACGATTGGTGTTCGTTATATTGATTTGGGGCAAGGACGAGTAACCTTTAGTGGTAACGTATCTTCGCCTGATGCCGTGCAGGCCTATTTGAGTCGTGCTGCACCAATATTACCTGAAGGGTTTGCGCTACAAGTGGGCTATGATGCGTTTAAATATAACACCTTTGAAGGTAAAGTATTTCTAGGCGCATTTGATTGGAAGTACCATCTAGACAGCACGCGTGATGGTCGATTCCATTCACGATATGAAGATCAGCAAACAGACATATATTATGGTTTAGGGTTTACATACAACCTTTCTGACTCTGTGGGGGTTGATTTACAATATTCGCGTTATCCATTATCAGAAAATGATATTGATGAAGTATCTCTAGGGTTAAGCTATCAATTTTGATAATTTGAGTAACTTATGAGTGTATAAAAGCCTCTAAATGGGGCTTTTATACACGTGACTACGCATGTATATCACTATTTGTATAAAAGCTATGATGAAGGTTTATAACTTACGTCAACCGTCAAAAGGCTTGGTGTTTCACTCTAATAGAGGCTCGCAGTATATTAGCTTTGCATTTTTTTATCACAAATGTAAGCGGTTTTATTCGCTGGAATAAAACCTCGTAATAATCGTCTAATCAATGGCAGCGTTTAACTTCTTCAATAAGTGCTGTTGCCAGTGGGGAACTTATACTGTTCTTTGAAGTTATAAGCGCAACGGGTATTTGGTAAAAGTACTTGTTGGGTAAAATAGGCTTAAATAGACCTTTATCGACCCAGTAGCTTGCATAGTGCTCGGGCAAGTAACCGATAAATTCACCGGATAGTATCAAATGTGCAATGCCTTCATCATGATAGGCAATAGCACTGTTTTGATAATTAAGGCCGTCATTACGCGTTTCTTTATCTCGCATATAGTTGCTGGTAATGACTTCAGCTTCGCTAAGAAATTGCTCAATTACAGTGTCATGACAATTAAATAATGGATGACCGGTCGCACAATATAAATAGTTATTCTCGTTATGCAGCGGGTAGTAATCCAATCCACGAATATGATGGCGGCTTACGCCAAGCCCAATTAATGACCGGCCATTGATCACTGATGTTTCAACTTCACGTGCTTCACAGACGTTTATATCAAATTGAAGTTTGTTACTTTTCGCTTTGAGTGCAGAAATTGCACGAGCAACGCCACACCGAGGATCACTTACCATTGTATCTATTATTGCGATAGTGACACGCCCAGATAGTTCGTTTTTTGAACTGGCTATGGTTGTAGTAAAGGCTTCGCATTGCTGGAGTAGTTCCAATGACGCTTGATAAGTAATTCGCCCAGACTCGGTGAGTTCGAAGCCGCTTCTGCCGCGTTTGCAGAGTTTGATACCTAGCCTGACTTCCAGATCGGATAGGTGGGAGCTAATGGTTGAGCGCCCTATATTTAAACGTGACTCTGCAGCTGATAATCCGCCACACTCTACAATAGCAACAAAAATCCTTAGGAGTCTTAGATCAACATCTTGAACTTGCATGGCACTCTTTTTTTATTTAGTTCGATAAATCCGGAATAAATGTCGATTATTATGCATTTATAAAACATCAAGCGCAAGTTAGCATAATAAATATATAAGCGTATATATACGCAAGAATATGATATATGGAGAATAAAATGACGTTTAAGTATGGTATTGATCGCCTAGATGTTAACATCGTAAATGCCATTGCCGATGGCAGTGTAAAAGCGCATTTGTGTCAAGAAGCCTCAGACAAGGTAAATAAAAGTCGCCAAAATGTTGATAAAATGGCGAGCTCAGATAAGGCTATTTATGGTATTAATACGGGATTTGGCCCTCTTTGCGATACACAAATATCTCCTGAAGAAACACATTTACTGCAAAAGAATCTTTTGATCACGCACGCGGTTGGTGTGGGTGACCCAATTGCAAAACCTATTTCAAAATTAATGCTCATTACTAAAGTCCATGCTCTTAGTCAGGGATTTTCGGGCATACGTCTTGATGTTATTCAAAGAATGTTGGCATTCATTGATTTAGACCTTATCCCTGTGGTACCAGAGCAAGGCTCAGTTGGGGCATCAGGAGATCTAGCTCCTTTATCTCATCTATTTCTACCTCTAATAGGTGAGGGCGAATTTTGGCAAAATGGTGAAGTAGTACCCGCAGCACCGCTATTAAGCGAACATGGTTTAGAGCCATTAGAGTTGCATGCCAAAGAAGGACTTGCACTTATCAATGGCACGCAATTTATTTTGTCTCACGCGATCACTGCACTAACGAAAATGCGTTATTTGCTAGATTTAGCCGATGTAACCGGTGCAATGAGTATTGAAGGTATGCAGGGCAGCGAGTCTCCATTTAGAGCAGAACTACATGAGATCCGTGCATTTGAAGGCAACGTTGAAGTGGCTAAGAGGATGCGTCGCTTTTTCAACGGATCAGAAAACATGGCCGCTCACCAAGGGTGTGACCGTGTTCAAGACCCTTATTCGCTGCGCTGTATTCCGCAGGTACACGGTGCATCACGAAATGCGTATTATCATTTAAAAGAAATGGCTGAGATAGAAATGAACTCAGTGACAGATAACCCTATCGTTGTTAGCGAAGAAGAAGCAATTTCTGGAGGTGGTTTTCATGGCCAACCGCTGGCTATGGTGCTTGATTATGCGTCAATTGCCGCTTCAGAATTAGGTAATATTTCAGATAGACGCTGTTATTTGTTACTAGAGGGCTTACATGGGTTACCAAGGTTATTAACTAGCTCGGGAGGGCTAAATTCAGGCATGATGATCCCACAGTATGCCACAGCAGCGCTTGTTACTGAGAACAAGTCTCTGTGTTTTCCACCATCTGCCGACAGTGTTCCTACTTCAATGGGTCAGGAAGATCATGTATCAATGGGGAGTATTTCTGGGCGTAAACTTAATCAAATACTGGGCAATATCGAAAAAATATTTGCGATAGAATTGATGTATGCGGCACAAGCAATTGAATTTAGGCGGCCAAATAAATGCTCAGATCTCATTGAGCAAAACCTAAAAGTGATCCGAGCAAAAGTCGCAAAATTAGAAGAAGACAGGTTACTTAAGCCTGATATTGATGCCATGATCACCTTAGTTAAAACACAAGCATTTACTGTAAATTAAGAGGAATAGCGATGAACTTTCAAGAATTAATTAAACAAGGCATTCCATCTGAACTTCCACCAGTGAAGCCTTATCCAAATGATGCGAACCGTGCGCCAAAACGTAAAGATATTTTGAGTGCTGATGAAAAGCAATTAGCAGTAAGAAATGCGCTGCGCTACTTTCCAAAAGAGTGGCATAAAGAGTTAGCTCATGAATTTGCTCAGGAGCTTAAAGACTTTGGCCGCATTTACATGTATCGCTTTAAGCCTAACTACGAGCTTAAGGCCCGCTCCGTAGGGGACTATCCAGCTCAGTGTGCGCAAGCAGCTGCAATCATGCTGATGGTTGACAATAACTTAGACCCGGCGGTTGCCCAGCACCCTGAAGAGTTGATCACTTACGGTGGTAATGGCGCTGTTTTCCAAAACTGGGCGCAATATTTACTGACAATGAAGTATTTAAGTGAAATGCAAAGTGATCAAACACTGCATATCTATTCAGGTCACCCCATGGGGCTATTTCCATCGTCGGAAGATGCCCCGCGCGTTGTAGTGACCAATGGTATGATGATCCCTAATTATTCTAAACCGGATGACTGGGAAAAGTTTAACGCATTAGGTGTGACACAGTATGGACAGATGACTGCCGGTTCATTTATGTATATTGGCCCACAAGGCATTGTACATGGCACGACCATCACAGTGATGAACGCATTCCGCAAAGTATTGAATAAGGGAGAAACCTCACAAGGTAAGATATTCTTAACCGCAGGTCTAGGTGGCATGAGTGGTGCACAGCCTAAAGCAGGTAACATTGCAAAATGTATTACGGTTTGTGCAGAGGTAAATCCAAAAGCGGCTACTAAGCGGCATCAACAAGGGTGGGTTGATGAGCTTATTGATAATATGGACGAGTTAATTGCACGTTTGAAAGTAGCGCAAGCCAATGAAGAGATCGTGTCTATTGCATATATCGGAAATGTTGTTGATATATGGGAAGCGTTTTATGAACACGATATTTTTGTGCATTTAGGATCAGACCAAACTTCATTACATAACCCGTGGTCAGGTGGTTATTACCCAACAGACATTAGCTATGATGAAGCAAATCGTTTGATCAGAGAAGAGCCTGAAGTATTTAAAAATAAAGTTCAAGCTACGCTTAAGCGTCACGCTGATATTGTGAATAAACATACAGCAAAAGGAACTTACTTTTTTGATTATGGCAATGCATTTTTACTTGAATCTTCTCGCGCTGGCGGAGAGGTGATGGCCGACAATGGCATAGACTTTAAATATCCATCTTATGTACAAGATATCTTAGGACCGATGTGTTTTGATTATGGTTTTGGACCATTCCGCTGGGTGTGCGCGTCTGGGAAACCAGAAGATTTAGACAAAACAGATACAATTGCAGCAAATGTATTGAATAAACTTATGGAAGAGTCGCCAGAAGAAATTCAACAGCAAATGCAAGATAACATCACTTGGATCAACAATGCAAAACAGAATAAGTTAGTGGTCGGTTCTCAAGCGCGGATTTTGTATGCAGATGCACAGGGCCGTATGGAAATTGCAAAAGCTTTTAATGATGCTATTAACCGTGGTGAGATAGGGCCTGTGGTCTTAGGACGTGACCACCATGATGTAAGTGGCACAGATTCACCGTTTAGAGAAACCTCAAATATTTATGATGGTAGCCGTTTTACCGCTGATATGGCAATTCACAATGTCATCGGTGATAGTTTTAGGGGCGCAACATGGGTGTCAATCCACAATGGGGGGGGCGTTGGCTGGGGCGAAGTGACAAATGGCGGCTTTGGTATGCTGTTAGATGGCACACCTGCTGCGGAACGTCGTTTGAAGTCAATGTTACTCTTTGATGTTAATAATGGTATTGCACGACGCAGTTGGGCACGTAATGATGAAGCTGACTTTGCAATTAAACGAGAAATGGCACGTACACCAAAATTAAAAGTGACGCTGGCTAATCGAGTTGATGATGAGCTATTAGACAGCTTATCGTTCTAATTAAGTTATCGTTATTTCGACAGTGACTCTATTGCGAGTCGCTGTCTAGTTGGTTTACAGCGATAAATTTAGACGACAAATTTTGGATTTACTGCGCTTCGCTATCTTTTCCTTATTTAGTCAATTATACACGTATGTTGAAAGTGCTTCAGGCTACGTTACCCGCTCTGTGTAGTTATTTAAAGTAGCGCTTCGATAAGCCAACAGGCATCACATTTATTGATTCAACTAAGCCGAGTATAAAAGTGACTCGGCTATAATTCTTATGCAGAACTGACGCTACTTAGTTATTTGAACAAGCAGGCCTGCGAAAGCTCAATATAAGCGCACTCAACATCGTTTTAACGCCAGATTATTGATAGCCCAAATACGTTGAGAAGATGTGTTTAGTGACGGCGTAATACACGACCGTTGAGTCGACCGGTATACTGGCCTTGAATGATGGCTATCTGCCCGTTGATCAATACGGTATTGACGCCAGTTGATAAACGGTCCCACTGTTGATAATTGGCTTTGCCATGAAAAGTGTCGGGGTCAAAGACAATCAGATCAGCGATATAACCGGGCTCAATTTTACCTCTTTTGCTCAGTCCAAGAATATTTGCGGTGAGTGTACTGCTACGATAAAGAAATTCTGGGATAGTCAGCAAGCGCTGTGTTTTAACATATTGATGGTATTTTTGGGCAAAAGAGGCGTATTTTCTAGGGTGCCCATTGGTACCATCAGAAGATGTCACAACCCATGGTTGTGTCATAAATGCGGTTAAATCTGACTCAGCCATGTTAAATGATGCAACGCGAATATCATCTTGTTGTACTAATTTTATGGCGGTATCAATTGCAGATAAGCCAAGTGATTCTGAAACATTGGCAAGTGTTTTACCGACATAGTTACAGTTTTTGCACGCGGTGATAAGTAGCGCATCAGCACCGCCTCGCATACGTAAATTTTCACTGATCTCACGTTGTAACTTAGGTTGAAGCTCTGTCGTGTTTAATCTTTTATGAAATGCGGCGGTTGAATCAGCCATGGCCCACTTAGGCATGATCGCATTATGTAACTTAGTTCCCGATGCTAGCCAAGGGTACTGATCTGCTGTAACTTGAAGCCCAGCCAGCCTAGCTTGTTCAATGAGTTGAATAACGGGTTTACTTTCTCCCCATGCATCAACACCAAGTGCTTTGATATGCGCAATGTGCAATGGTAATTTTGCGGTTTTGGCAATGAGTATTGCTTCTTCGACTGCTGCAACGATACCGATAGAAAAGGTGCCTTCATCTCGCAAATGAGTTTCATATATCCCGCCATATTCTGCCGCGATTTTAGCAAGCGCGATCACTTCTTGTGTATCAGCATAAGTTTGAGGTACGTAATATAAGCCACTTGAAAAGCCCAACGCACCAGATTGCATTGCTTTTTTTACGAGTGCTTGCATCTTTTTTATTTCAATGTCAGTTGCTGTTCGTTTTGCTTTGCCCATGACCGCTTTTCTGACGCTGCCATGCCCGACAAAAAAAGCGACGTTTGTTCCAATACCTTGTGCCTGTAAAGTGTGTTTGAGTTTATCGATCTGGTGGGTGCCTCCACCGTCGTTACCATTAACTACCGTGGTGACACCTTGTGTTAGGTAATTAACATTGGCGTTTTTTGTCGGATCTGTGAGTTCTGATAAAGAATGTGTGTGTGGGTCTATAAACCCTGGTGATACAATATATCCGCTGGCATCAATGATCTTTTTCGCTTTGAGAGACTTAGTATCTGGCGCGTATAATTCGCATATGCGATCGCCACAAACACCGATGTTTAGACGTTTCAGACTGCTATCATTCCCGGTAAATACCTGACCAGAGTGGATTAAAATATCAACTTCAGGCTGGACTTGATGTTCGATGTGCTTACAGCTACTGAGTAAGATCACACATACATAAACTAACAAGCGTGTTTTCATACTAAGGCGCCTCAGTTGTTTGTAGCAATGTATTCATCAATGTATTTGCAGCCGTATGGGCGATTGTTTTAATTTTTTCTCTATTCGTGTTGTCTCCCATCTCATAAGTGACGGCGTGAACTCGGTAGGTGTCAGATATGTATTGTTTAAATACCCCTTTGTTTGGGTTATTCCCTGGTTTTTGTATAACCTGGAATGAAGGCATTTGTTGGTCTAGCTGTTCAAGCCATAGTGTGGTGAGCATTGGGTTTTTGATAGGGTATGTATGTGGCATAGTGTAAAATATATCTTTACGTGTTGAGTGAAAGTCCACGGCATACGCAATACTATGGCCTTCCTTAACCAATTGGGTTAAATACTGATGTACAGCTTGTGTTTCAGGCTGTTTAAATGCCTTCCAATCCCTATTTAAATCAACACCATTGGCATTATGTCGCCAATTACCTAGCTGTACGCCATCAGGGTTTAAATTAGGGATCACTAACACATTATACTGTGTTCGAAAATGGCGCGCTTGCGGTGTATCGGCAAGCAAGGTTTCTGTAAATGGGAACAGTGCCAAAGCGCCTGTGATTTCTGGGGGATGCTGTCGACCAAGTACCACCAACCATTGCTTGGCATTATGACGTTGAATAATGGCTTTAATAGGGCGTTTATTGACAGATTGGCCTAAAGTAATGATATCAAGTTGGCCATTATTTTTTAGTGCTGTATACCAATTATCATAGTCATCATTAGTAATGATTTCTTGACCTGCAATTAAGGTAGGCTGTTGATTGATGTCTAAGTCGAATGTCATGACTTCACCATGACGTTTAAATGGGATTTTCTGCCAATTTGATTGCTTACTCTCTTGATCGACACGTATTTTAGGATGGTAGCGATTGCTACCTCCCTCAACATGCATATCAATATGAATGGTATGAGAAAACTTACCCGACACACTAAATGCATACCAAGGACTGTCATTGATCGGCATGTTTTCGGGTTGTAGGGTTAATTTGTAGCGATTTTTACCAGTTTGTTCGCACTTATCCAACCGCGCCGCGGGGAACTGCGTGTCAAAGTTTACGTCATTAAAGTGGCATGTGGACGATACAGCGTCTGTTTGGGTACTTTTGGCATAATGTTGGCAGCCAACTATAGAGAGAGTGGTTATTAGTAATGTGCTGAGCAGAAATGTGTTTTTCATGAGAAACCTGTTGCTGTTCGGTGGGCGGCTATTATTTAGCCGCCGGGGAATTAAAACTAATTAAAATGATGTGCTTACGCTTGCATAGATGTATCTACCTCGGTTGGAATGAAGACTACCAAAATAACCATGTGCGAGTTCGTCAGCAATAGGTGGGTGTGCTTCAAAAATATTTCTAATACCCACCTGGATTTTTGTGCCATCGAGCTGAGAATCTTCAGCGAACTGATAGCTTGCATGCGTATTCCAAGTTTTAAAGCTACTAACAGGCAGCGTTAACATTTGTTCATTCACTTCGGCTGTTGTACTTGTGTCCGTTACTGGGCCTGTATAGTTATAATTTATTCCGGCACTAAACTGTTCCTTCTGCCAGTTTAATTGTACCTTAGCTCTGAGTTTGGGTCGGCCATTTTGCTCAATCAGGTCACCAGCACCAGTGACATTTCTATCACTTGGGACTGCGCTATTACCAGCCTGTTGTGCTGCGATAATTTGCGCTGAAATTGGATCTGGTACTTGCTCAAACTTAAGCAGCTTTGCAGTATTACCTAATAGCTCCCATTTACCCCATTTAGTATCTAGGGTATAAACAAATGAAAGGTCGACGCCCTCTATTTGTCGAATATTCAGGTTCATGTAGGTATTATTTATATGTATGACTTCTTGAGTTTGCGGATCACGTATTACCGCATCGTTTTTACTGCCTTGACTACGCAGTAAGCCGTCATACAGTAAGTGTGAAGAACCGGGTAAAATACCGACCAAATTTTCTTGCTTGATGCGCCAGATATCCGCAGTGAATGTGAGTGAATCCGTGGGCTCTAATACAAAACCGAATGAAGTATTGGTTGATTCTTCTGGTTTTAGATCACTTGAACCGCTGCGGATGTCGCTGATCCCATAGCTGTCATCAAGAATGGGGTCGTAAATTGAGTTACTACGCGGTACCGCTTCGGCTGTGACCTGAGGTAATCCGGGTGCTCTAAAACCGCCAGCATACGACGCGCGTACACTGATCCAATCTGCTGGCTCCCAAAATAACGCCACCTTTGGCTTGAGTGCATCTCCGACATCTGAAAAGTGTTCATACCTGGCTGCAATCTGTAATTCCAACATTTGATCAGCGGTGTCAATTAAAGGTAATAATAGTTCACCGTATGCTGAAAAGACTTTTCTTGACCCATTTGAATCGGGCGTTGGACTACTGCCTAATACATCACTACCAGATAGTTCTTTACCAGTAATTTGGTCGATAAATGGTACGCTGCCATCAAGTAATTGATCTCTATCATCAGCAAATGTTTCACGTCTATACTCAATGCCCATCGCAATGCCGGCGTCTCCGTCAGGCAGAGAAAAAAGTTGGCCATTACTTATTTTAAAATCAAATGACGTCAAACTGGTTTTTGAATCACGCGATACGTCGGTCATAAAAGACGAAATAACAGATGCACTATTCAGTGTATTGTCTGCTGTATTTGGGTTACTTGGATCTGCGCCTGTAAATAAGTTATACGCTTGTTCTTCGTTGAGACTATTGATTGCCTGTTGAAATTTACTCGCTTGGACTCTGTTTGCCATATCATTCGTTTCAGCTTCACTATAGAAAACAGCCGTTTCCCAATCCCAATCAGTCATTTGCCCTTGTAAGCCAACAAGGATCCGATAGCTTGTATCATCGACTGTAATATGCCTGGGCCCTGCGTCTAACGGGCGGTATCTATTTAATTTAATCTCTTCATTGAACGGGTTAAATGCCGCATCTTTACTAATCACAAAACGTTGTGCTGTAAGGTTATGAGTTTGTTCTCTTGTACGTTTAGCTTGTGCTTTGTAATAGATGGCTTCTGAAAATAGAGAAAGCTCATCAGAAAATTCATGCGTTAGGTGGCCATAAAGGTTTAAGCGTTCTACATCTGACACCAAAGATCGATGAGGAGCTCTATCAAAACGAAGCGATCTAGGTGTTCCCCCAGAGTTGGCGCAAACGGATTCAGTTATTTTTTGCTCGCAGTCTTGGCCGTTAGCAGGGCTTAAGTGAAATAAACCCAAAGAGTCAGAACGAAAATCTCCCCAAGGTGTCGAAGTTGTACGGTTATCTAATTGAGTGTCACCAATAAATGCCTCGGGTAACGTTGAGAAATTACGTAGATCATGGCTTTTTGAATAATCACGTTCACTTGCCATCATACCTTCTCGGTCATACAACGTCATTGACCCTGTAAAGTGAGAGGCGTTATCGTTAAAATTAAATCCAGTGAGGAGGTTCACTGTTGATTCATTCAATGTGGTTCCTTGCGAGCTACCATGCTTTACTGTGATTTTGTTACCTTCAAAGTCACTTTTAAGCTGGTAGTTAACCACGCCCGCGACCGCGTCAGAGCCATAGATAGCGGCCGCGCCATCACGAAGTATTTGTAATGATCTGAGTCCGGCGACAGGTAAGGTGTTGGAGTTGACGGTGCTGACAGGTACAAAGTTTTCAGACTGTGTGCCGGGGTGGGTTACAAGCCTACGCCCATTGAGTAAAGTCAATGTATTACCGGTTCCCAAGCCACGTAAATTAATAGAAGAAACATCACCTCTAGCATCGTTTACACCACCATTACCCGTTGATGCTCCAAAGTTGACCTGTCCCATTTGCGGAATAGACCGGATCAAATCATCACCTGTCATTGCGCCACTATTTTGTATATCGACATCGGTCAAGGTGGTCACAGGCAGCGCGCCCACATCTGCGGTACGCTTGATGTTTGATCCAATCACCGAGATTTTCTCAATGTCCGCTTCGTTATTGTTATTAGCGAAAGAAGTGTGTGGCAAAATAGCTGTTAGAAGACAGATACTCATATAGCTTAAGCGAGGTGTCGAGTTTTGCTGGGTTTTGTTTCTTATCATGATAGCCCCTGTGCGCTTTATGTCATTGTTGTTGTTTCTTGACTACTAACATTGGCGAATTAATTAAGAACTTACAATTGACACTTAGTTTACATGTCATAACCTTTGGTTATGACCTCAAATAATAATATAAGAACAAGTGTACGTATCGGCGTGTTAACTTAATTTTAGACAACATTGACAGTATCGATCGTAACAACCATAAGGCAAAACTTATGAATAAAATAATAAATAAGGGGATGCTTTCGGGCTTGGTGTTTTTGATGGCTATTATCGTGGGCCTTTACATTAATGCATGGGTGCCTAAACAGTGGGTAGAGCAAATTTATCATTACGATGTATCAAAAAATGAACATGGACAATTGAGCTATGTATTTAAAGGAGAAACTCAAATTATTGAACACGTTACCGATTATGCTAACTCTGTATTAAACCAAACGCATCTTGATCAGCTAGGAGATGTGGATCCAGCAATAAAAAGCCAATGGGTTAGGTTAAATAATGGCGATATTGCACAGCTTAAACCTGCTTTTCATTTTGGTTTTTGGTCATTAATGCCAGCCATCGTAACCATATCGCTTTGTTTATTGACGAGAGAACCGTTGAGTGCGTTATTCTCAGGCATTATTACTGGCGCATTTAGTTTGGGTTTATTTGATATTACAGATGGGGTGATCATCCCTTATTTGGCTAATCAAAGTAGTGTGGGTTTATTAATATTGTATTTATGGTTACTTGGTGGGCTGTTAGGAGTATGGTCAAAAACGGGGGCGGCACAAGCTTTTGCCGATTTTATGACACACCATTGTGTGAAGGGACCTCGCTCAGCGAAAGTCATTACTTGGTTGCTCGGCGTTCTCTTTTTTCAGGGCGGTACAATGAGTACAGTGCTCGTTGGGACAACGGTAAAGCCTTTTGCAGATAAAGCAAAAGTTAGTCATGAAGAAATGAGCTATATTGTTGATTCAACTGCCTCGCCAATTGCTGCCGTACTGGCTTTTAACGCTTGGCCTGCTTATGTTCAGGCTTTGATTTTTGTGCCTGGAGTGGCGTTTTTAGCCACCGAATCACAGCGAATTGAGTTTTTCTTTTCCAGCATACCCTTTAGTTTTTATGGGGTGTTAGCGGTGTTAGGGACCTTGCTCTTGAGTCTAAATATTACACGGTTTTCTGGGGAACGGATAAGGCAAGCTCAACAGCGTGCCGCGAAGACAGGTAAACTGGATGCTGATGGTGCAACACCTCTGAGTGCAAAAGAACTACATACCACGGATGTACCAAAAGGTTATTTACCCAATGCGATGGAGTTTTTATGCCCATTATTGGTTTTAGTCACTATCGCAGTAGGTACTTTTATTGTGCTTGGAACACCGGAAGTTAACTGGGCCTTTTCGGCGGCTTTATTATTGAGTATTGCGGTGGCGCTTGGCAAAGGGATGGCGCTAGTGGATGTGATAGATGGATTAGGAAATGGTCTTAAAGGGGTTGTTTTGGCCTCGGTTATTCTCATGTTGGCAGTGGTTGTTGGAACATTAAGTAAAGAGCTTGGAGGTGGCTTATACTTAGTTAATTTACTTGGCGATAGCATTGCATATTGGTTGTTGCCGCTGTTGTTATTGTTACTGAGTATGGTGATTGCTTTTTCGACCGGAACCAGTTGGGGAACGTATGCGATTGCTTTTCCGCTCGCTATGCCATTGGCTTGGTCGATCGGTCATATCCACGAATTACAAAACATAGAACTGTATATGATGATCTGCTTTACGACAGTACTTAATGGGAGCATATACGGTGATCAATGTTCGCCGATCTCAGATACCACCATTTTAAGTGCTATGACTACTGGGTGCGATTTAATGGACCATGTTAAGTCACAAATTGTGCCCGCCACATGGGCTATGGCTGCGGCCGCATCAATGTGGACTGCCAGTGTCATTATTTTTACTTAGGGAGATGAAATGCGCTTACGTCATATAGAGGTATTTTATGCTGTTTATACGACAGGCTCGATTACGAACGCGGCGAAGATATTACATGTATCTCAGCCGTCTGTCAGTAAGGTTTTGGGCCATGCAGAAATGCAACTAGGTTTTCAGCTTTTTAAGCGTTTAAAAGGGCGGCTGTTACCAACCAAAGAAGCAGATATGCTCTTTTCAGAAGTAGATAAAATTTACCATCAGTTACGCTCAGTAAAAAATACGTCTGAAAATATTAAAAAACACGAATATGGAAACATTAACCTTGGGATCACACCTGCACTTGGTTTCCAATATGTGCCTAAAGCGATTGCCGCATTTGGGCAAGAAAGTCCGCATGTCAATTTTCAATTACAAACGGTACATAATGAGGCCATTTTACAAACTTTGCTTGAGAGAAAGTGTGATTTGGCCTGTTTATTCTCTCCAGATATTAGACCTGGGCTTTCGTCGATCACGCTAACAGACTCTGAGCTGATGATTGTTTACCCAAAATCAATGTTTGAGGATGAGCCCGATGTGATGTCGCTTGAACAACTTATTGGAAAACCGTTTATTGATATTGCTGATAGTGGGCCATTAGGAGACCTATTGTGGGCACGTTTAATGGAAGAGAACGTGTCTTTGAGTTCGACGATCCGTGTTCAAACCTATTTTTTTGCAGTTCGGCTGGTGGCACAAGGGGTAGGCTTATGTGTCGTCGATAAATTTACCGCACTTGGCAACATGGATGACACAATGGGGATGGCATCTTTTTACCCTCCATTAACGTTCAATGTAGACGCAGTTTATTTAGAAAACCATACAATATCTAATGTGGCTAGGCAATTTATAGACTTATTAAGTTCAACACTTTCAGATGGTTAATACTTGGTATGCGTTAAGGTTATGACCTGTTTAAACCTTCTAACTTCAAAAAGTTAACAGATTGGATATGCTCAATGAGTGATTAGTTTTAAACCATTGGGAAGAGAATAATGATAATTCAAGCACCATATCTGGTCTTTTTAGGTGACGCAACCGACAAACTGTCAATCAAAATGGCACAGGGAGTTGCAGACTGGCGTGCACAACTGTGTATTGGTGAAATGTCGGTTCCAGGGTGTACTGTGACAACAGGGTTAGAACAGATGGATATTCCCAGGGCAGCCAAACTCGGGGCAAAAACATTTGTTCTCGGATTTGCCAACAGTGGCGGTTATTTAGAAGCGAAATGGGTCCCCTACATTCAAGAGGCATTGAAACATGGCATGGATGTCGTCAGCGGTCTACATGATAAATTGACGGATGTAAGCGATATTCGTCAGATGGCGCAATCACTGGGTCGACAATTAATAGACATTCGACATCCGAGCGAAAAATTTAAAACAGGCACGGGGAAAGAGCGTGTCGGTAAACGCCTTCTTACAGTGGGAACAGATTGCTCCGTCGGTAAAATGTATACATCTCTTGCCATTGAAAAGCATTTAAAAGCGCAGGGCGTCTCTGCATCAATAAAAGCGACCGGCCAATGCGGTATATTAATTGCCGGTGGTGGTGTGGCAATAGATTGTGTCGCTGCTGATTTTATTTCTGGGGCTGTTGAGCAATTGTCTCCTGATGCCGACAGCACGCATTGGGATATTATTGAAGGTCAAGGTTCTTTGTCACACCCTGCTTTCGCTGGCGTGAGTTTAGGTCTATTACATGGCGCTCAGCCAGACGCGTTAGTGGTTTGTCATGCCATGAGTCGCTATCATATGAGGGGGTTACCGCACCAAAGTTTGCCAACAATTATAGATACGATTAGGCTCAATGAGCAGGCGGCAAGGCTGACTAATCCAAATGCAAAGGTCATTGGTATTTCGGTAAATACATCGAGTGTCAGTGAAGAAGATGGGATCGCTTTTTGCCAAGCGTTAAGTCAAGAATTAAATATGCCGTGTGTAGATCCACTTAGAATGGGTGTAGCAACATTACTTGAGAGTTTGGCATTATGATCACCACGCAACTCTATCACCACCAAAATGAAGCGTACACGTTATGTATGTATGCTCAAAAAGTGCCATTAAAAACGGCTTTTCGTATCGCTAGGGGGGCAAAAACTGAAGCCGAAGTGATGATTATTACCATCTCTTCTGGCAAGCATACGGGGTGGGCCGAATCGGTTCCTTATAAAAGGTATGCCGAGTCATATCAAAAATCAGTAGAGCAAGTTCATAATGTAGTGATGCAAAGCCAATGTCTATTCACTTTAAAGCATGCGATTACTCAAGCAGTACCAGGCGCCGCAAAGAATGCCCTAGACTGCGCATTATGGGACCTGCAAGCAAAGCTACATAATGATAAGGTTTTGAATTTATTGCCTGGCTCTAAAGACAATAAATTTGAAGTTAAACCGGTTCTAACGGCACAAACGTTAAGTATTGGTAGCCCAACAGATATGGCAAAGGCTGCTCTAGCATTGGACAATGCACCACTAATCAAAGTCAAATTAGATGATGAAAATGTTTTACCTCGAATGCGAGCGATTTATCATGCGTCGCCGAATAGCCAGTTTATTATTGACGCAAATGAAGCTTGGTCATTTGAGCAGCTTGAAAATTATGTTGAAGAATTAGCGCAAATGAATGTTGTTTTGATTGAACAACCGCTACCTGAATCTGACGATGCAGCATTAGCGGGGTTTAAATCTCCCATTGCACTGTGTGCTGATGAATCATGTCATACAACTGAAGGGTTAGAGAGCTTAGTTGGCAAATATAGTGTGATTAACATCAAACTTGATAAATCGGGCGGCTTAACAGAAGCTTTACTAATGGTAGAGAAAGCTCGATCTTTAGGTCTCGATATTATGGTTGGTTGTATGGTTGGCAGTTCTTTGGCAATGGCACCTGCCACCATTGTGGCTCAACAAGCGCAATATGTAGATTTAGATGGGCCGATACTCGTTAGCCAAGACAGACAACATCCGTTTGTTATTCATGGTGGTCAGATGTCAGAGATAGACTGGTCTTTATGGGGGGGACCTGCTGAAAGTGCCGAACTACACTCGCTGTCTGAGCAAAGCACCTAGGCATGTTTCTATTGTTAAGCAAGTATAAAGCCCCTAGAGGGCTTTTTTATCAGCATCAAAAACACCCCAACATTTTAAAATTGTTTTAGTATGGATTAAAACAGCATACTAAAACGAGTATCTAGTTTACCGTTATTATTCAACACACTTATATCACGCCTTAAATGAGTTGTATGAAGAGCGTCTTTTATTGAAATGAGATAGCGATTGAACGCTTGATTACTCCAATTTAGGCTCATATGGCTGTAGTAGACAATTGCTGAGCGCAATAAAAAATGATAGGTATATATTATGCGATGGTTTTGTGTTCTCTGAACTAATCTAGATGGAACGCTCGTTGGGACTTTCGCTATTAGTCAGGCCTTAAAATAGGATTTCAAACAGATCGTTTTACAAAATTTCGTTTTATCTTTTGAAAACGAGTACTCTGCATTTAATACCGTGCTCTTTTTTATATGGGAGTTGATTTGGAAATAGAAGTTACTTTTCAATCGGATAAATTATTACTATCTGGTACGTTGATTGTGCCTGAAAATGACATCCCACCACCATGTGTGATCCTGATTCATGGTAGTGGAGCGCAAGATCGAGATGGTAATATTTCAGGTTTTAATACGCAAATTTTCAAATACATAGCTGAAGATTTAGCTCAAAGGGGAATTGCTTCATTTCGTTATGACAAAAGAGGATGTGGACAAAGTAAAGGGAATTTTAAAATCGCTGGGTTGTCTGAGATGGTTGATGATGCATGTGCTGCGGTTGATTTTATAAACAATCAAATAAGTCAAATCGATCCCAATAAAATCTATGTGCTTGGCCATAGTGAAGGGGCTGTATTAGCACCAGAGATAGCCGCGAGGAGAAAACAGCTTGCCGGTATTGTCATGTTATGTGCAAGTTTAAGAAGCTTTGAAGAAGATGGTATTAAAAACGCTGAAGTACTGAATCGAGACTTAGATAACATGTCGGGGTTAAAAGGGAAATTGGCGCGATTTTTCTTTTATACTCATGATCCATTAAAGACGATGACAACGCTTAGGAAAAAAGTCGAAAAAACCAATGCTAAGAGAATGTGGGTTTCTTTCACACGAGTGAGCACTAAGTTTTATAGAGAAACGTTTAATTACGATGTTAAATCTTTTTTAAAAGACAATAGGCACCCTATATTGGCGATTGGGGGACAAAAAGATTTCCAATGTCACCCAGATGATACACTTTTAATTTTAGACTTGTCATCAAGTCCAACAGAAGCTTATGTTATAGAAGGGATGGATCATACTCTCAGGTATCAACATGAAGCGCCTTCAATATTGAGTTATGCTGCTTCATGCAGTGCCCCAATACTTAAAGAGGTTCATGATAGAATCTATATATGGCTGAGTGATCAGGAAACCAATAAGTTAAGTCGTACAGAACCAGCAACTAGCTCCATATATATGTTGTCATAGCGATTAATTGAACTTTCGGTACATTAGACTCGCAATAAACAAGTAATTTATATCTTACAAGCGCTTACCTAGGGAATGATGATGAATCGAATTAACCCTGCTAAATTACACAACAGCAAATGGACAGCGATAAGAGAGCTGAATAGAGAGAAACACTTTTTGATAACAGAGATTGAATTTGAGGAAGAGGGTAAAGTGCTTTCATGTACGTTAGAGTCGGTATTATCTAAAAAAGAATACCTAATTGACTGGGTTGAGTTAAAAAATGATGCTAAATGGCTTCATGGTTGGAAATAATACAGAGAGTTAAGCCAGACTCAATAAGAACTTCAAACCGATAGTTTATGTGCGATGCAATGGTATATAAAAAGGCTGTATAAACAGCCTTTTTATTGTTTATTTTTATGAAACTATAAATAGCTATATTTTAGATGATGCGAGCTTTGCACCAAAAGCGATAAACACCGAACCTGAAACGTAATGCAATATTTTTGCATATCTTACGTTTGTCAAAAGTGCTCGAATAGCTTGTGCCATAATGATAATCATACAAAACCAAGTGGATACTACCAAAGCTTGAGTTACCCCTAATATTAAGCTGTCTGAAATTGCGGAATCTTGCCTAACAAACTGCGGAAAGATTGAGAGGTAAAATAAAACGATTTTAGGGTTAAGCATGTTGGTTAAAAGCCCTTTTAAAAAGCTGTCTTTAAAACTCGATTGATTTCGTTTTTCCGGTAGTGATAGGGCCGTTAAATTCCTTGCAGATTTTATGTGTGTATAGCCGAGCCATAACAGATAAAGCACGCCCAACCACTTCAGCAGTGTAAAAGCTAAAGCGGATTGTGCAATGATTAAGCTTAAACCTAGGGCAGATATAAAGGCGTGAAATATAAACCCAAGTGCAACGCCAGCGATGTTGGCAATAGCCATAGACTTCTTATCAGAAAGGGCAGTAAAGAGCACCAATAGTGCGTTTGGGCCAGGAATTACGGCGATCACAAATACGATGGCAGTAAAAGCCAATATCGATTCAATGTTCATAATTGTTCCATTTTTTTCAAGCGCAATGAGGCGCTATTTACAACTAAGATGTATGCGATGTGCTATTTAGTATATGAAATAGCGAGGGATCAGAATTTTGGCGGGCAACGATTACAACATGAAACAAAACACATAACTTAATTCCTCAAAGAAACGTAGGCTATCAAAATAACAGTGCTACTGAACAGTTGCAATAAAAAGCACAATATGAACCTAAAAAACACAAAATACCATTTATCTATATTGCTCAAAGTAAAGCCGTAGAATCGGTTGCCCTTTAATGATAATCGGCGAGCAAGTTGGGTATGTTTATTGAATAGGTGCGAATCATTATGAGTGGTTTGCCTATTACGTTTAATGTGGCGTGAATGCGTCATTTTCTGAACTGTATCTAAATTTTGTTTGATAAAAGTGACACAATCAACTCAATAAGACTCGGCTTTTATTTAATAGAGTATGGTCTTGTTGTTTTTGATAAATAGTAGTGAGTTATTAATATATATCAATTTATCATTGGGTGTAGTCGTATTCTGAACCTACCAAGTGCAGTGTGTAGAACTGAATCCTTTCTGAGAACTTATTAGAAAGCGATTGGTAATGGATTTACCTCTTATATCAACTCGCCTAACAATTTTAGGCTAAGTACTGGCTAACCTATCACTTAAATTGGCTGTACAGTGAAGTGGCATTTTCGCCAGTTCATGTAAAAGGGATAAAAAGACCCAAAGGAAGCAGGGCTCAACACATTGGCTATTTTTGCTCTTTGAGGTTAAGTTGGCCTGCATTTACTTGGTCATATATGAGTACCCATTTTAAAATTAATTTAGACCCGAGCGTTGATGATTTTATGTCGATTATCCATGTTTTATGTTTGTTTAATATTAGGTGCAAATGAAGTTACGTAAATATATATGCAATGAGCTAGTTCATTGGACAGGAAGAGGTCAAGATGACGAGAGTGCGGTTAAAGCATTAACATCGATATGTGAGGATCAAATTCTTCGCCTGAGTTATTGTCCCAATTATGTGCATGATGATTATAAACCCGAAGAAGCGATGGTTTGCTTTACGGATATTCCTCTAAAGTATGCAAGAGAACACTGCTCAAAATTTGGAAAATTTGGGATTGGGTTCAATAAGAACAAAATGATTCAATACGGAGCAAACCCAGCATTATATACAACTGGGCAGCATTTCGATCGTATCAAGAAGCTTGGCGAATTGTTGGCTAGAATGGAAGACTTAGAAAAAGATAGAGAATGGAAAGAAGATCTAGAGCCATATTCATTCACAGAAGATGAAACATTAGCTTTTCAAGAAGTAACAGATTTACTTCAAGAGTACTCATATAAAAATAAAGATCAGTCAGACTATGTAACCTATTATCAGCGTGAGTGGAGACTTACCTTTAGATCTTTACCTTTCGCTGGAGGTTCAAAGCCGCATGAGGCTGGAATGAGTTGCTTTTACGTCAGAGATAATAAACGTTACAGCATATTCAAATTCAACAATGAAGACGTTGAATTTATAGTCGTCCCCGTTCGGTATTGGCTATGTGGATGGAAGTTGGCCAAACAGATGAAATGCAAATTAAAAATATATGAGATGTCTGTGCTTATTTAAAGTAATGCACTTACTCTGTTATGTAGAGCTCTATGTATACTTTGTTTGTAAGATTGCTGTAATTAAACTGATTTTAATAACTTATTTATACCTTTATACGTAAAAGGCATCAGAGCTTTAAACGGTAAAATTTTATCCATGGGTTCATAACGCTTATTATTGAGCGTGAATATCATCAATGGACGACGGAGCGGATTGTTATTGATACAGCCGGTAAAAATATAGCGCAAAGTAGAGATGAGTTAATGCATGCACTGGGTTTGTTGAGGCAAACAAAGTTCTAACAAACGGTTAAATCATGACATAGAACAGTTGTTTGTATAGTGACTTGAGAATACGTTCTATCAAGACGTGATATTCTAAAGCAAGGTTTTTTTATTGGCTCTATTTGTCAATTTGAAGTACGCCATTTAGAGGGCGATATGCCCACCCAACGGCGAAATGCCGCAGAAAATTTAGCTGGATTACTATAGCCTACATTTAAAGCAATATCAGTGACGGAATAGTCTTGTTTCAACATGTCTTTAGCCCGTTCTATACGTCTTCTAGTTAGGTACATGAAAGGCGTGTAGCCAGTTTCTTTCTTGAAGAAACGTGTGAGCGTTTGTTCGCTGACACCGATGATACCAGCAAGTTCGGTGACCCTTAGATCTTTATCAAGCCGTTCTTCTATAATAGAAAATAAGTGTTTAAACTTCTGTTCGGGTAGGTTTATTAGGCTACTCTTAGCAACTTGGCAATGTTTCTTAAGTCGATTTAAAATTAGTGATAAGCCATGTTCAAAAAACATGGTTGCAGCGCCATGGGCTTCGGCATCTTTTAATAACGCGATCATCACGGAAGAAATCAATTCGTCGTCTATGAGTTGGGTTGTGGCAGGCGACAGATCAGATAAATCAAAAGGAGTGCTATGACAAAACGGTAAATCTTCGGGTTTAAACGCTATCATAAGTAGCTCCATACTCGGTGTAAAACCTTTAGCACTCATAGTTGGAAGAGCAAAGCCAACTCGACCGGGACGCCAAACATCATCCAGCACCAAGCCATCGTATTCTTTTCTTGTCCTTCCTCCTCCAGAGGTACATAGCACCAAAGCCGCATAATTAGGCTCTTTTCCTTCCCCTTTGAAAGGTTGAGCCTGTGTATGAGCAACGATGACGGAACCAGATGAACTCGAAGTTAAAAATTCTGAATCAGTTTTTAATTCAGGCCAGCGCTGATAAAGCTCGTTACGATGTGATTTCCAAATATCCATAAATGTGTCGTTTTTGGGTGGTTGGGTTGACTGTTTTGGAGTAGTGCGTTCCTTCGAATAGTTTAATATTAATAAGAATTATAATCAATCAAATAACAGCTGTGTAGTTAGCTGATGATGTTACGCCACTGATAGCATGAGTTACGCTCAATATGACGTTGGTCGCCACTGCATTTAAGATATCAATCACTGTACTAATTAAGAGGTATAAATGAACACCAACCGCTTTAAACGAAATGCGATTACTTTAGCACTGATCACCACACCAATTGTTTCTCATGCTTTTGAAGATAATATTGGTCAGGCGGATAAGTCACTTGAAGTAATCACTGTTGTTGGCGAAAAAGTGGAGCGAACTCTAAAAGAAACGTTGTCTTCAACATCCGTGATTACCGATGAAGAGCTTAAAAGTGGTCAATTTCTAGCTTTGGGAGATGCGTTAGATGATATTCCCAATGTGGTGGTTTTATCGGGCGCAGTGCCTGATATTCGCGGGGTGACAGGTAATGGTTCAGCGACAGGATTCAGCTCATTCACAGGGGGTGCTCGAGCCAGAGTATCGACCTTAGTAGATGGCGTAGAGCAACCCTTTGTCGCCGATCGCACCGGTGATACAGGCCTTTGGGATATAGAACAGATCGAAGTATTTCGTGGTCCTCAGTCCACTAATAATGGTCGTAATAGCATTGGTGGTGCTGTCTATGTAAAAACCAAGGATGCTAGCTTTGATTTTGGTGGCGCAGCGCGACTAGGTTATCGTAACCAAGCAAATTATACAGATGCGGCAATTTCAATCACGGGTGGGCTAATAGAAGATACGCTTGCAGCCAGGGTGAGTGCTCAATTGATTGATGGTGACACGAATAGTAACATAGTTGAGCATGAGGCGAATTCAAGCCGTTATGATTTTAATGAAGTAAAGGTTAAAAACGTTCGTACCAAGTTTTTATTACAACCAACCCAGAAAGAAGACTTTCAGGTTAGGCTGAATTACTCACATAATAGTGAGAAGGGCAATGTAGGTCGAAAATACTTCGCAGTGGATGATCCTTGGCAGTTTATTTCTATTTTTCCTCGCTATATTACAACCGAATCAGACACACTCTCTTTAAGTGCTGATTATCAAATTTCAGATGCTTATTCAGTTGATGTCATGCTTTCCACACAAGACTATGATTGGAGTATGGACACATACGAACCGGTTGCAGCATTAGAGCAATATGTAGAGATGTTTAACGGTGCTGAAAGCTTTGATACTAGGTTTAACTTTGACCTTGCGGCTAATGAATTGAAAGGTTTTGTTGGTCTTCAACTTGAACAAAGGGAACAGAGATTTGTATCTGTTGGCGGCTTCCCATATAAAGGCTTCGACGACAGTGAGTATCGTGCCATCTATGGTGAAATTGATATTGCTTTATCTGAGAAAGTACACCTGATCACAGGTGGTCGGTACCAAACAGAATCCCAAAAGCGTAATTTCATTGCCAACTTCTTCAATAAAGCAGTAGACGAACTACTTGATAAAGACTACAGTATTTTGCTCCCTAAGTTAGCGATTAGATATGATATGTCTGACGATACATCTATGTTTGTTAGCGCAAGAAAGGGCTATAACGCTGGTGGTGGTGCTTTGCAGTTTACGACGCTTGAGTACTATTACTACGATGAAGAAACAGTAAATACCTTTGAGTATGGAATTCGCAGTAGCTTTGACAAAGGGAATACAAATGTAAGCGCGAACATTTTTTATAATGACTTTAGCGGTTATCAAGGTACAGATTCTACAATGAAAATTACCAATATTGATGCAGCTGTAACCCAAGGTCTCGAACTCGAGTTTAATACCATGTTATCGCAAACGGTCCAGTTAAATGGTGGGCTTGGGTTACTGAAGTCTAAAATAAAAAAAGCGGGTGAAACATTCACTTCAATTATTTGTAATGAACTTAACTCAACACCAGGGATCAGCGCTAATTTAGGAGTTAAATATTGGCTAAAAGATGCGTTTACAGTGTCAGCATCGGCCAATTATGTTGATGAATATTATGGTGACGTTGCGAATACCAAAGGAAGGGTAGCTGGTGGATACACAGTTGCGCGGGTTGTGCTCGACTACAACATTCAAGACTTTACTATTAGTGCTTTTATAAATAACGCTTTTAACGAAAAAGAAGCAATATTAAATGAGCCTGCAGGGAGCTTTCATCCTGATGGCTACACGGCCATTGTGGAGCCTCGAAGTGTAGGTGCGAGCATGACCTATCGTTTTTAATTACAAAACAGGGCTATATCTATAGGTTGAAAAAGACACAATTATAGTCCGCATCTTGTAGTTATAGCATTGCTATGGTGGCAATAAGTTTACTGAGATACGATTTCCAGTATTTACACTCCTCAAGTTCTTATTGTCATCGTTTCCTTAAGATTAAAGGTCATGTGATTTATATATGTTACTTACAGTTTCTGTGTGCTTAATCATGTCTTCAATATTATTACTTTACGCTATCAATAGACATCAAGTTTTATTGTCAAAACCCCTACCAAAAATATGGCGGTATTTAAGCTATGTAATGATTACGTTGGCTTTGATTGTTTTGCAATACATTTTTACGGTCAGTACCAGTATTTTTCTAACGATCATACTGGTTATGACACTGTGTGTATTACTGCCGGTATGTTCAGTATTAATAAGAAGAATAAAAGATGACTGAAAAACGTATTCCCCCTGATTGGTGGTCGAAATCTCTTGCAGCTGTCTTATTGGGTTTATTACTCACCTATGGAATTATTGGACTATTTGCATGGTTTGGACCCGATAATTTAAACCAAACTTTATCAAGCGAAAGAACGTTATGGCGAACACAATTTAATATGTGGATGCTGCCTCCAATTTGGCTACTGATCATCTCTTTCAGTTTTATGTTTCAAACGGGTCTACGTGCCTGGGTAAGTTTAGGTACAGTCAACCTCATTATTTATTCAATACTAATGATACATTGGGTGCTTTAATGAAAATTAGTTCTTATATTTTAAGACACTATCAAGCCATCCATACATGGACTGGCATCACTTCCGGTCTCTTGTTATTTATCGGCTTTTTCGCTGGTGCACTTGTTATGTTTAAGCCGGTGATCAGTGACTGGGCGACGCCACCCAGTGATAAACTGGCGCAGATTAACATAAAACAGCTTGATACACTGACTCAACAAATCTTAAGGCAATTTCCCCAAGCGCAAAAACATCTTGTGGTCAGCTTTGATGAAGATGTTTCTCCGTTAACCTGGCTTGAAAAAGGCAATGATAATGAAACTTTTATGGCGGACACGCAATGGCACGCATCGTTAGATCACCAAGGGCATATTGAAACATATAGGCGCGCTAATAATGAGCTTGGCTACTTATTAGATATGCTGCATCGAACCGCAGGCATTGCTGGTGAAGTAGGTCATGATCACGTTGGGGGGTATGTTCTTGGTATAGCTAGTTTTTTATATTTTATTGCTTTGGTATCGGGGGTTATTATTTTAATGCCTACTTTAGTAAAACGTTTCTTTGCATTAAGAACTAAAGCTGGGGCCAATCGTTTTTGGCTTGATAGTCACAATTTAGTGGGGATTGCCAGTTTGCCTTTTCATATTGTGATTGCACTCACGGTGGTGGTGTTTTCATTTCATGATTTTTTATATGGCGGGTTGGCGAAGGTATACAATGATAAACCGCTTTTCGCGATGCCAACACCAAGTACAGTTGAATATCAGTTAGATGCGTTGCCTAAAATGTCTGTATTGTTAAAAACAATAGAAGAGTATGCGCCAGAACATAAAGTACATAAAATTAAATTGAGTGGGTTAGATAGTGTGACCCCATTTGCAATTGTGCTACTTAAAAATGACAGCAATATGATGGTGGGTCCTGTTGCTGATTTTGTGTTTATGAACCCGTATACACTCAGAATTCAAACAAGCAGTATTGCAGTGGGCGATCAGGGTATATGGGGGCAACTAGTTACTGGCTTTTTTGCACTGCATTTTGGCAGTTATGGCGGAGAGCTTGGTCGTTGGGCGTATTTTACACTGGGTATGATGGGCGCTTTTTTATTTTACTCAGGAAATTTACTGTGGCTCGAAAAACGTCGACAAAAAAATAAAGCGCAAACGCGTTCCGTTTCGGTGATGGCAAGTTTAACCGTCGGTGTGTGTTTGGGATCATTGCTTGGTGTGGCCATGTGCTTTGCAGCCACTAAATGGTTAACCGCATTCACTGATTGTGTCAATCAATTGTACTTAACGCTATATTATGTAACGTTTTTTAGTGTATTATTTGTAAGCTTTAAAAAAGGTGCAGCTGAAGCCGCTATGTTGTTTTTACGTCTATTAGCTTGGATCTGTTTGAGTATTCCGTTTACGTCTATATTTGGGTTCTTTATGCCAAATATTGGGGTATGGCCTGCCAGTGGCTTTTCGCAAATCTGTTTAGAGTTATTATTTATCGTTTTTGCAGGTGTTTTTTATTGCGCCTATAAAGCCAATAAACGCAGGGCATACAATGGAGATAAAAACAGTGTGTGGGCAATGACTGCATAAAAATGTGTTACTTATTATTTTTACCTTTTTAGTGTTAATAGACTTTATATCTGAGCTGAACCATAAATAAGTCATATTATGGTGCTAAGCGCAGGTAGTTTTAAAAGTTTATTTTGGGGTACTCGTTTTCTTAATGTTAAGCGCCAAGACCCAATCGAAGTGGCTGAAGACAAATCATAGTCCAAATTAAGCATGGGCATGGTGTGATAGAGCTCATCACATTGCTTGTTGTTTTTAGATACATTTACGCTTTTTGGTAAACCACTTCTAAGTAAGAGAGTTTAACTTGTTGTCAGGTATGATAGTTGATTAAAAAAACCATACCTGACTGAAAAGACATAGAATAGCTCAAGGTATCTTATCTATTCTTTACCTCTATGTGTGTCGTCTCTATCAAGGCATCTGTTTTGGTCATGACATCAGAAAATGCAGTATGCCACTCAATAAGCTCAACGTCATCGATTGCAATATTTTTTGGCTGACTAAAGCTTTTATCAGCTTCAATAACAAATTTGATGCGGTAACTCTTATATCCCACACGTGGAGAATCAAAATCAAACCTTAACTGTTGCCATTGGGTGTTTGGTGAGACAATGTGTGTGCCGATTAACTCTGACGTTGGATTGATGAAGGCGTCTTGTAATCTTTGTTTAGATTGTCGACCTTCCCAATACGCAGATACCTTTAGGTTAATGTTTGCTCGTAACTTTAATTGTAGTAACGTGGGGGCATCTGGCTTATAGACACGATTGAAGTGTTTCGTACCAAAAGTAATTTGACCACTTTGATATTCCAAATTTAAGTATTGGTTAAGGTCACTATCTTTTATCAAAGTTGGTTCGGTATTTGTAAATAGCCAAGTTCGATCTATTGCGTCCCAAGTAAAGTAACTTTCATAGTTGCTTGAATTAATTAAATTTTTTCCGTAGCGTATCGACGTATTTGGTGCGGGAAACTGAGGCATTGATTCAGTCCAATTACTGATTAGATACAAATTTTTGACGCCGCTTGTTTGAGTGAATGGCTGTTGTTCTCGCGTTGCGCTTTTTGTCATCGTGTTTTGTGTTGTTCTTTTATTGATTACTGCGTGACCACCCGAACGCTCTGTATTGGTTCTCTTCATGGCAGAGAGCTGCTTGATTCGTTTGAGTATTGTGTGACGCTGCTGACCGACGGCTGCGGTTGGTTGATAATTTTGAATAAAAATTGGCACTATCTCAGCCCTGAAAAATTGTCCTTCATCTAACCAGACATAGAGTAAAGTACTGTTGTGGGTTGCGGGGAAATTTTGATCAAAAATAAAATTACCAAGAGAGTAGGCTATCAACTTATTTTTATAGAGTTCAAAGCCCTGAGATACATGAGGGTGGTGAGCAATTGCCATGACAGCACCTTGATCAATGGCATGTTTTAATCGCTGCTCGGTTACGAGAGATGGCGTTGCACTATACTCTAGACCCCCATGGTATTGAATAATAGGCAACACATTGTTTTTAATAGATCTATCTATCACAGCCCTTAGATTAGACATCGTTCCAAGTGCGGCACCGCCCTGTAGTTCATTTGCTGATTGCCAAGGCGCTTTTTTACCTTTCCAACCTACGAACCCATACAGATCATAACTGTTACCATTTAATTGAGTAGTATGTGGCTTAAGTGCATCAGCTTCGCTTAGTCCTGCGCCAGAAAAACCGAGAGGTGAATTTTTTAAATAGGTTAATGTTTTCTCGAGGCCCCCTTGTAAGTAGTCGTACGTATGGTTATTTCCCAAAGAAACGTAGTCTACCCCCGCCCAAGCTAAACTTTTTAACGTATCGGGGTGAGAGTAAAATGTGACTGACTTATCAGCTTTAGAATTCAGTGCTGACTCTAGAATGGGCGATTCAAGGTTGATAGACGTGTAATCGGCGATGGTTAGATATTGCTTTATATTGCGTAATATATTGACACTATTGTGAAGTCGATCTTTTGGAGTGATTAAACTGGGCTCATTAAAATAAGGGTCATAGTAGCGTCTGCCCATCATCGTATCACCTCCAAAGGCAAACATGACACGCCTCAGTTTTTTTTGAACCAGCTCAATGGGTGGAATCTGAAAATTATTATTGGCAAGTTCAAGGTGCTCAAAGGTGTGCGTCATGTCATAGTAACCGGGCTTACTCACGGTGATCCGATAGTATTTATCTGAGTGAACGGACAGCTTAAACCGACCTGCTTGATCGCTGTTTACTTTATTACCATTAAAGAAAATAGATGTGTTTGGTAAAGGTGAGGATTGGGCATTAAGTGTTTGGCCACTTAACTCTATCGCTTTAAGCAAAGAAGAGAAGGAGCACAGTGTAAGTAATAAAACTATTGTCTTTATTTTTGTTTTCATATGTCACCTTTTATTAATAGTATGATTGTACTCCCTATTTTAATAAAAAGAGCTATTTCACTCATTCCATCCTGTTTAACTCGTATAACTAAAGGCTATATGTCTCATTACAGAGCGAGTAACTAAGGAATTCAGAAAAATGCCGATTTGATATTTACGATGCTTTTTGGTTTCTATAGCCAGTAGCTCTAAAACAATTGATCTATTTCTCGTCAAATGTCAGTTCTAATCACTTTAATATTAAAAATAATGCTAAGTATTTACACCATGATTTAATTCAAAGGTAAGGGCAAGAACACCCACTTTACCTTGACTTAAAAGTATGAGTTTAAATGTCTGGTCTTTTTCTAGAATACTCTGAATCAATTGATGACCCTCGCCAATGAAGTAAAGTTGTTCTCTAACTGATTGTCGAATTATGCGTGAAGGAGCAGAATCAGTGTTCGTAGGACTTAGGCATATGGCTTTTAATCACCTAAAAGCAGAAACGAGATTTAAGAAAGGTATGCCCGCAAAGCAATGCGTAGTAAAGTTTACTTTGAAATGGTATTGAAATTATAATTTTTCATGCTCTTGCCCTGAGTGATATAGTGATAGTGTATTATTTTAGTATGCAAACCGCCAATAGCATAGAAGGTAATTCTGATGCTGTTAATGTATCTGAAACGCCAGACAGTAAGCCTTCAAAATTTGAAACGGATCCCAGCGTTCAGAGTGATGACCCTAAGACGATATCTGAATCAGAGGGGTCGACTAATTAGGCAGTGAATCGCGTTGTAAGTAATGAAGTCAGCGCCTCACAAGTGCCAGTATTGTTCGAAAGTGAAGAAGTTCTAGCAGGGCGAGCTCATTACTTTGACTTTAAAATTTATAAAACTTTTTTTGCGGATAAAAACTCAGACATCGATGTATCTAGGATTGAATGTAGAACATCATTATGAAAGATTACCATAAATACCGCTGGCAAGGATAAAACTAAAGTATCGGCTGTATTATCTGAAACACTGTGTGGTAAAGGGGTGTCAGCTTACATACACTATGGCGAGTCTGGTAATAGCATTGTAGTCATGCTTACAGTAAACGGCGATATTTCGGATAAAATATGACAGCTTTTGTTCGATAAGGCCGCATCGTTTACGGCAAGTACATAGAACGTTTCTATACTGTCAGAGTTGATTGTGTAAAACTAGATATACGAGTGACATGCTGACTCCCTGTATTATCAATTACGTATGAAGAGATTAGAACATTGGCGAAAAAATACTATGTCGTTTGGAAAGGGCATCAAAGTGGAATATTTACAACATGGCTTGCCTGTAAAGCTCAAGTTGACGGCTTTTCGGGTGCTAAATATAAGTCTTTTCCGACCTTAGCGGAGGCAGAGCAGGCATTTAGCGCTAAGCAGACGTCAAATAGCAGTGATAAAGTGCATAGCGGACCTAAGAAAAAGGTGGTGCCGCTGTCTCAGTCAGACATTGCAAACATGCCATTTGACATTAAAGTGTTCACTGATGGGGGCTGTGAGCCTAACCCCGGTGAAGCTGGGACTGGGGTTGCGGTATATGAAAATAATAAACTGAGTGCGCTTTGGTATGGGCTATATCACCCAAAAGGCACTAATAATACGGCTGAGCTTCAAGGCCTCATGCAAGCATTATTGTTGGCTAAAGCATATTTATCTAAAGGTCAGTCGGTGGCGATTTATTGTGACTCTAAATATTCGATTGATTGTATTACTAAATGGGCTGTAGGTTGGGAGAAAAAAGGCTGGGTTAAACCAAGTGGTGAAATTAAAAACTTAGGTCTTATTAAGCCAGCCTATTCGCTATACCAAACGTTATCGTCAGCTATAAAAATTTACCATGTTAATGGTCATGTGGGTATTGAAGGAAATGAGCTTGCAGATAGGATGTCTATCTTAGCCATTGATTCTAAGAATCCAGACTTTGTACCATACTCCGAGGGCTTTGATATTCCAGCAATATTGGCATTGAGAACCGGATGAATTAATGTATGTAACATGACACTGAAGCCAGATTAAACAGCGTCTTAAAGAACAAACTGGGTTAACCCAGTTTGTTTATTTATTAAAGTTAATAGCCTTATTCATCTTCAATAGTACGGTGTAATAAAGACTCTGTTTCAATGGCTATTTCCTTCATTTTAATCGCGTAAAGTTGTAGCTTTTTTTCATCTTCAGTGGATGGCTCAAATAGTGGCACGGGGATTGGGTAACCAGCTTGATCCATCGCGATAAAGCTTATAACGCAATGGTTACTTTCAGTTAAGACCTGCTTTTGGGGATCACCACATTTAACACTTACAAAAATCTGCATACTTGTTTTACCTGTATGAGCAATTTGTGCTGATACTTCAACAATTTGACCGACGAGAATAGGGCGCTTGAACCTTACCCCAGCAACTGATACCGTTACTGAGTAGCTACCACTCCACCCGGCAGCACAAGCGTAACCTGCTTGGTCAATCCACTTCATGACAATACCGCCATGTACTTTACCGCCAAAGTTTACATCGGTAGGCTCAGCCAAAAAACGAAATACCACTTCTGAATTACGTGCCATATTTTGCCCCTAATACTTATCGTATTATTTAAGTATATGCAAAATTTGGTTTTTTGCGTTTTTCTTTGTATTCATTAAAAAGGGCCATTTGGCCCCTGCAGATTGGAATTGAAATAAATGGTTGGCGTTTATTGCTACATGTTGGGATAGTTTGGCCCGCCAGCACCTTCTGGGGTTATCCAAGTAATATTTTGGCTAGGATCTTTGATATCGCATGTTTTACAGTGCACGCAGTTTTGGGCATTGATCACAAACTGCGGTTGCTGATTGTCATCTTGTGTCACTTCATAAACCCCGGCAGGGCAGTAACGTTGAGCTGGCTCTGCAAATTTAGCAAGATTAACGTCAATTGGAATAGATATATCAGCAAGCTGTAAGTGACATGGTTGAGATTCTTCATGATTAGTATTCGATAAGAATACAGACGATAGTTTATCAAAACTCAGCTTACCATCGGGTTTTGGGTAATCAATCACCAGTGAGCTACTGGCAGGCTTTAATACGGCGTGATCATGGTCATTATCTTTAAATGTAAAAGGCAAAGCACCATTAAACAGATTTTGATCGACTGTATTATATGCGCCTCCTAGGATCTTACCGAATTTATGAATAACAGGGCCAAAATTACGAGATTGATAGAGTTCGTCGTATACCCAGCTAGATTTAAATCTGTGTGTAAAATCTGTTAAGTCAGTTGAGGGGGAGTCACAGGAGAGTGCATTTACAATACTATCCGCTGCAAGCATACCTGATTTCATCGCGGTGTGATTTCCCTTGATTTTAGCAAAATTCAGAGTGCCTGCATCACAGCCAATCAACAAGCCACCAGGGAAGTGCATTTTAGGTAATGAATGAAACCCACCTTTGGCAATTGCACGCGCGCCATATGAAACACGTTCTGCACCTTCTAATGTCGCTTTAAACACTGGATGATGTTTCATACGTTGAAACTCGTCGAAGGGGCTGAGGTATGGATTGGTATAATTTAGGTCAATAATCAACCCGACAACAACTTGGTTATTTTCCGCGTGATACATAAATGAACCACCCGATGTCCCTTTATCAAGTGGCCAACCTGTTCCGTGCACAACGGTGCCCTCCTTGTGCTGCTCTGAAGGTACTTGCCATATTTCCTTGAAGCCCAGCCCATAATGTTGCGGTGTCGCATCTTGATCAAGATTAAATTTTTTGATTAGTTGCTTGCCCAAATGCCCGCGGCAACCTTCAGCAAAAACGGTGTATTTAGCACGTAATTCCATTCCGGGCATATAACTGTCTTTGGGTTGGCCGTCATTTGCAACGCCCATATCACCGGTGATAATACCTTTGACTTCATCGTTTTCTAAAATGAGTGAATGGGCACTAAATCCCGGAAAAATTTCCACGCCTAAATTTTCGGCTTGTTCGGCTAACCATCTGCACACATTACCCATTGAAACGATAAAGTTTCCGTGATTTTTAAATGTTTTTGGGACAGCTATGTTCGGGATTGAGATGGATTTTTCTTGAGTTTGGAATAGGTAAATATCATCTTGAGTGACTTCAGTTGTGACAGGTGCGCCTAATTCCTTCCAATTTGGAAGGAGTTCATCGAGTGCTTTTGTTTCAAAAACGGCTCCAGACAAAATGTGCGCGCCAACTTCTGATCCTTTCTCAACGACACAAATCATGAGCTCTTGTTGCTTTTCTTGTGCTTGTTGAGCAAGTCTAATGGCGCAAGAAAGCCCTGCTGGCCCCGCTCCAACTATGACTACGTCGAATTCCATGGTTTCACGTTCAACCATAATTACCTCATTATCTTTGACGGTATATTAACTAAAGAACGACTTTAGTTTTTATTAAGTTAAACTAAGGTTATTTTAGGTTGACGTTTACGTCAACAGGAAGTAGTCTGAATCCATAAAATAAATATGTTGACGTTGGCGTCAGCGTTATGAATAACCATATAACGGAGTAACTATGAAAGTACTTGTGCCAATCAAGCGTGTGATTGACTACAACGTAAAGGCAAGAGTCAAGCCTGATAACACTGATGTTGATTTAACCAATGTTAAAATGGCAATGAACCCTTTTTGTGAGATTGCAGTAGAAGAAGCGATCCGTTTAAAAGAAGCTGGTAGCGCTTCTGAAGTAATAGCGGTTTCTATTGGTGATAAAGCATGTCAAGAGCAATTACGCACGGCATTAGCTCTTGGCGCTGATAAGGCAATACATGTTCAGACGGATGTAAAACTTGAGTCTTTACATGTCGCAAAATTGCTCGCTAAACTTGTTGATCAGCAGCAACCTGAACTGGTTATTTTAGGTAAGCAGTCGATTGATTCTGACAACAATCAGACAGGGCAAATGCTCGCAGCGCTTACCAAGCGAAGTCAAGGTACGTTCGCGTCGAAGGTCGTAATAGAAGATGGCAAAGCACAAGTGACCCGGGAAGTTGATGGTGGGTTACAAACCGTGTCACTAACCCTTCCTGCGATCGTGACAACTGATTTAAGACTTAACGAACCTCGTTATGCGTCATTACCAAATATAATGAAAGCAAAACGCAAGCCATTAGAGATCATTGAAGCCCAGTCGCTTGATGTTGACTTATCACCACGTATTGAATTAGTAAAAGTCGAAGAGCCTAGCAAGAGAGAAGCGGGCGTTATAGTTGAAAGTGTAAGTGAATTAGTAACAAAGTTGAAAACTGAAGCGAAGGTGATTTCATGAACGTATTAGTTATTGCTGAACATGATAACGGTCAACTTAAGTCTGAAACGTCAAAAGTTGTTAATGCAGCAACAAAAGTGGCCACAAATATAGACGTTTTAATAGCAGGGCATAATGTAGGTGAGGTCGCTAAGTCTGCGAGTGAAATCAGTGGTGTCACCAGAGTTCGTGTTGTTGATAATGCCGGCTTTGAGCACCAACTTGCTGAAAATACTGCTGATTTGGTTGTTGAAATGGCTGGCAGTTACTCACATATTCTTGCCAGTGCCTCAACAACAGGAAAAAACATTTTACCCCGTGTATCTGCATTATTGGATAAATCGCAAATTTCTGAAATTATTGAAGTTGTTGATGGTAATACATTTAAAAGACCCATTTATGCTGGCAACGCAATTGCTACCGTCAAGTCTTTAGATGAGACTAAAGTGATCACGGTTCGTGCCAGTGCATTTGACAGTCAGGGAAACCAAAGTCCTTGTGAAGTAGACTCATTGGCAATAGAGATTAAAAATGGGCTAAGTGAGTTTGTCAGCATAGAACAAACAGAATCTGAGCGACCTGAATTGAATGCTGCGCCAGTTGTTATCTCTGGTGGTAGAGGAATGCAAAATGGCGAAAACTTTACGTTATTAAACGGTATTGCAGATAAGTTGGGCGCAGCGATAGGCGCTTCTCGTGCAGCTGTTGATGCTGGTTTTGTGCCTAATGATATGCAAGTCGGGCAAACAGGTAAAATTGTAGCGCCAGATCTATATATCGCTGTAGGCATAAGTGGTGCTATTCAGCATCTTGCCGGTATGAAAGATTCCAAAGTCATTGTTGCAATAAATAAAGATCCCGATGCACCTATTTTTCAGGTTGCCGATTATGGATTGGTCGCAGATTTATTTGATGTACTTCCAGAGCTTGAAAGTGCATTGTAAACGATGAAAATCTATAATTCTGATTGTTAAGCCGCTGTGCCTTTGAGCCACGGCTTTTTTATCTACACTCTCTCGTTATTTCTATATAGCCCCCCTTCAAAACCCTTCAGTTACTTGGTCCTTACATTTTTGTAAACAGTGTTTATTATTGGCCAATTACCAACTTGTAAGTAATGCTTTTGTTTGAGTTGAGGCGCTGGGAATGCTCGCTAGACCATGGAGTGGATCATCGTAAGATTATACAAGGGTAAATACCATGAAGCTTAGTAAAAAGTTGTTTCTATCGTTTGGCTTGCTCATAGCCATAATGGTCATATCAAGTACAACTGTGTGGTTCAAAGCCTCTACGGAAACAGTGCGTGCTCTAGAAGTAAAAGGCGATGACCTGCCTGCTCGTTTAGCCGAGCTGGTGCAAAGGTTAAAACTACGCTAGACTATTTATTGAGCGAATATGGAGTGAATTCCAAGGATGATGCGTTTCATGAAATAAAGCAGTAAGGCACTAACGTAAATCAGTGCCTTTTTCGTTTTTACCAATCCGACGTTAAGCACGAAATAAAATGTATGGTGTAGTTACCTTACCTAAATTAGAACATCTTTATTAAGTGTTATCCCCTTATTTTAGCGGCTGACTCAGGCGCTCGTATTTTTTTAATGAACCTCGTACTTATCTATGAGCTGCTGTACCTTAAATCTTTACAATTCTTGCGCTATTTTATCTTGCAAAGCGCAGCTACATTTCTGCTGGAGTGGCTTAAAAAAATATTTTTAAGCAGTCATTATTATTAAAATTAAGAATTGAAACTTAATCTACTGTAATAATTAGACATTTTATAGCATGTTTATATGTCAGAAATATGAATGTTTTTTTTATGAATTTTGGATTGCAATAAGTCCCAATCTGCTTTATTAGAGTTATTTTATAGGTTTTTTTTATTTTTATTGAATTATTTATTCTTTGTGTGGGTTGCTTGTTTTACATTTTAAAAATTGGTATTGCACCGCTTTGCCTTATGTGATTTATTGAAGGTCTGGGTTTGGCCAATCCTTTCAATGGTAGTTACACACGTTACGTGTAAAAGGCTTTCATTGCTTATTATTCTGAAATTTTCAATAGCTGTTTGGCGCAAGGTGACTTCGCTGACAGAAATTTTTAACTTCATACAAACAGACAGTTAGTTAAATTCGGTTGGTATCCGATGTCTGTGAATTTGATATTTATGACGTTATTAACTATTCATTTAATGTTGATGCAAATTTAGTTGAAGCATTATTGAACATATTATGGTGAGGAATTTACCTATGAAGAGACAGAAAAGAGACCGTTTAGAAAGAGCACATTCTCAAGGGTTTAAAGCCGGTCTAACCGGGCGGTCTAAAGATTTATGCCCGTATCAACAAATAGAATCAAGATCAGAGTGGTTAGGCGGGTGGCGAGAAGCAATCGAAAATAGAAATATGTTTAAAACATAATTTACAGAATTTAGAGACAACAAAGCCCCTTTTTTAAGGGGCTTTGTTGTTTAAACGGGTAACATTAAAATGCGCTGGTATCTTGGAAAAGACCAACTTTTAGATCTTTTGCTTCATAGATTACACGGCCGTCAACTTCAACTGTACCATCGGCCATACCCATAAACAGTTTACGCTTAATAACACGCTTCATGTCTAAACGATAAGTTACTTTCTTTGCATTTGGTAAGATTTGACCTGTGAACTTTACTTCACCCACACCAAGTGCACGACCAAGACCGGGTCCACCAGACCAACCTAAGAAAAAGCCAACTAATTGCCACATAGCATCAAGGCCAAGACAGCCCGGCATTACTGGATCGCCTTTAAAATGGCAGTCAAAGAACCAAAGGTCAGGGTTAATATCAAGCTCTGCGATAATAAGCCCTTTACCATGCTCACCACCGTCATCATTTATTTCAATGATACGATCCATCATCAGCATGTTGTCGCTTGGTAAGCGGCAGTTGCCTTCGCCAAACATCTCGCCTTGACCACACAGTACTAATTCTTCTTTTGTATAGCTATTTTTCGGTTCCATAGTTCACAATCTTTGCTTTAAAATCCACGCTACTCTAGCGTACACTTGTACGCTAGACAACTCCGAACAGTTAAATTTCAACCTTTTATAAGAATAATTCGCATTTAAATTGAATTCTACCTGCATATATAGGCGATTTTTATCTTAAAAATCTTTATAATATCGCCAGAATTTAAACTAATTTATCGGAAGTTTATGATCCTTTTTGTAGATGCTCTCACTGTTATCGATTTTTCTTACCTATGCAATCAGCGAGGAGCTGTGGGAGAAAGTTGGATTGTTGATTTAACGCTCCACGGCCAATTAAATGATGAGTCGATGGTTTTAGATTTTGCATTGGTAAAAAAACAAATAAAAAAAATTATTGATGAAACAATAGATCATAAACTTGCGATAGCCAAGGGTGTAAACGGTAACGCTGAGATTAGGAATGATCGAATTGAATTAGATTGTCAATTTGGAGATAACTATCATTTAGCAATGAGCGCTCCAAGCGAAGCAGTTTGTTTATTACCGAGTGAAAAAGTAGATGAACCTGCTGTTATCGCGTTTTTAAAGTCAGTCATTATGCCTGAAATGCCGAGTAATGTTAAAGACATAGGCATAGAGCTTCGTCCAGAGCCTACTACAAGCTTTTATTATCATTATAGCCATGGCTTAAAGAAACATGATGGTAACTGCCAGAGGATAGTGCATGGCCATCGGTCATTAATTGGTATCGCATTAGATGGTATTAGTATGCCAAGGTTGCAAAAAGAGTGGGCAATGAAATGGCAGGATATCTACTTAGGAACTCGAGAAGATCAGGTATCGGCTGCTGAATTAAAACATGTGACTGCACTATCAACAGATGATTGTTTTGCTTATGAAGCAACACAGGGCTATTTTGAACTCGCAATTAGTCAGGCGCGATGCGATATATTACCGTGCGATACAACAGTAGAGTGTATTGCGGAGTATTTGGCTTATGAAATTAAAAAGTTACATCCTTCTCAGCAAGTAACAGTTAAGGCGTACGAAGGAGTCGGCAAAGGAGCCGTTGCGAATGCTTAAATACGTGGGATTATGTGTTGGAGTACTACTTGGGGTTTGTTCAGCTCAGGCGCTAGAATTGTCTGGAAACTTGACTCAAGGGGGGATGGTTATCGGCAAAATTGCAGATGCTAAATCGGTTAAATTCAATGATAAACCATTAAAGCTAACGAAAGATGGTCAATTTGTATTTGGGTTTGGCAGAGATGCTCAATTACAGCATTCTTTAACTTGGGTGACGATCGCTGGGAAGTCTGAGTCTGCTGATTTCATGATCACAAAAAGAACGTTTAATATTGACCGGATAACAGGTGTTGCAAAAAAATATGTGTCACCACCCGATTCAGTGCTTAAGCGGATCAGAACCGAAGCCAAAGCGGTGAAATTGGCAAGAGCCACAAGTTCTAATTTAACGTACTTTTTAGACCCAGTACTTAAACCTGCCAAAGGGCGGATCTCAGGGGTGTACGGTAGCCAGCGCTTTTTTAATGGAAAACCTCGTAATCCGCATTATGGCTTAGATATTGCGAATAAAACGGGCACGCCGGTATGGGCACCATTAAGAGGTATAGTCACCTTTGCAGAAGATGACCTGTATTACAGTGGTGGCACTGTAATCATAGATCATGGATATGGCATTTCTTCTACGTATATTCATCTTGATAAAATTCACGTTAATGTCGGTGACTTGGTTTCAGTAGGAAAGCACTTTGCTGATATAGGTGCAACAGGGCGTGTAACCGGGCCTCACTTAGATTGGCGTTTTAACTGGTTTGGCGAGCGGTTAGATCCACAATTATTAATGAATGATACATTGGCTAATAAAAGTAGTAAAAAATGACCGATATAAATAAAGAAGATGTAATTGCAAAACGAATAGATGAGTCTATCACCTCTATTACGAAGACGGTATTCCCGGGTAGGACTAATCATCATAACACCTTGTTTGGCGGTGATGCACTAGCATGGATGGATGAGGCGGCTTTTATTGCTGCGACTCGCTTCTGCAGGAAGCCACTTGTTACAATTTCGTCAGATCGTGTAGATTTTAAAGAGGCTATACCTGCCGGCACATTTGCTGAGCTAGTCTCAAAGGTGGTTCATGTTGGTAACACGAGCTTAAAAGTAGAAGTGAGAATCTATTTAGAAAGGATGCACAAAGATGATAAACATTTAGCAATTTCAGGTAGTTTTACCTTTGTTGCAGTTGATGACAATCATCGACCGACGCCTGTTGTCTGTGACAAAATGCTCCATGGCTTTAAATAAAGCTTATAGTTAAGCAAATAAATTTGTTTAACTATAAGCCAAAAAAGAACACATCATACAGTTGGTCTTTCAATATTAGTCCTTAACCATATGCGCAGCTTTGATTTTAACGCTAATCATTAAAGAGGAGGGACTTTATGATTTACATTCTCGGGGTTAGTTACTTAATAGTATTCACTTTAGCATATGGTGTGTTTGATTACGGGTATATTACTGACATCATACACGGCCTAAGAGGTCAGCTTTTACTTGGGACTCTTGGCTTTGCTGTGTTGCTATTGATAAAAAGCAGAGTCTTTGGGTTAATAACGCTCGCCATAAGTATGATTGCGGTCTCTATTCATTTTACCCCAACCTTTTTTGATGTTGATAAGAAAATAAATACATTACTTACCAATCAAGTTAATTTGCGGTATTCAAATCAGCACGTAGCACAACACTTAATACGTCTCAATCAAGATACTTGCGATTTATTAGTGTTATTTGAATTTTCAGACCACCACAGAGAGCTGTTTTCAAGTGTAAAGCCTGAATATACGCGATTTGGTTATAAGGAGATTGAAGGCTTTCCAATGGAAATTGGTGTGGTATCCAAGTATCCAATTATTTATCGGCAGGTAGTTCATATTGACAGTCCTAAATCTGGTAATACTCATTTAAAGCTTTTAGTGGACGAGAAAATATTGAATAGTGCGCTAATGGGTTTACCAATAGATCATTCTTTAAGTTTTTGACTTGGCCAGGAGTTCACGATTATTTTTCTTGAGCTCACTATTTTCTAAAACAAGTTTAACGATTGATTTTAGCTCAAAATTATTCCAAGGTTTAGACACTATCATATGGGCGAGGCCATCTGTAACCGCTTTTTGACAATCTTCTATGTCTGCATATCCACTGACTAAAATACGGCCCGCATCTGGCTGCAGAGATTGAAAGTGCTTCAAAACGGCAAACCCATCCATATTTGGCAAACGTATATCTGAGATAACAAGGTCAAAACTTTTTTGCTCCATGCTTGATACCGCTGTTAGTGGATCGTTATGTTGCTCTACCTGATATTCTCTATTAAACAAACGTCCAAGTGCTCTTAGTACAGCTTCCTCGTCGTCTATTATCATAATTGAATGCATAGCCAATTCCTATTTATGCGGTTAATTTGTTTAGGTCATGCAACAAATGCCGTAAGTTACGTTTTTGAGGATAAAGCATTAAAGCCTTGGTTGCATTTACCAAAGCTGGTATGTTTTGTCCCATTTTTCTGTTGTACTCACCATAGCATTCGTTCAAGCGTGCACCCACTTTTAACTGGGTTAGTCAACTAACTTTATTATTGTTTATAAAGCGGTTTAAAATCAACTTCATGGCATCTATTCGTTTTATTATATTAGATGTTATAGAGTCGGACCGCATTAAATAATTCATTGTATATTGATATGTGTACGCAAATTCGCCCGTAGATGCTAATTTTAGCCAGCAATCCCAATCACTTGCGATTTTCAATCTTCCGTCAAAACAGTTAATGTTGATAATTGCTTTTTGTGAAATTCAGGACAATATGAAAAACAATCTACAATCTGTTATCAGCGAAAATACAATATATACGTCTGTTAGCAGCACGGATATGGCGCTGACTGCTATCCTAAATAGCAACAGCATTGCGCTGATTGTTGATTATTTATGTCAAAATTATATTGAGTCAGGCGCACTTAGTATTGCATTGCCATTACCACACCCGAATAAAGTAGAGAGTTATTTTGTATACGATAAGCGCTCTCCTAAGCATGAAAGAGTTCAGGTTTTTATTGAATGGGTTAAATCACAAATAAGAAACGAGGCAGGCCAATAATCACATTGACCTGCTAGAAAATATTAATCTTTGTGAAACAAGTCACGAGTATATAATTTATCAGTAATATCACTTAGCTCATCGGCGTCACGATTAGTGATAATTAAATCACAGCCTGACTTAAACATGTCTAAGTTATTACATAAAGAAAAGTCATCGGAAAACGGCTTTTCGAGCTTTGGCTCATAAACAGTTACGTCAGCACCGGCTTTGCGCAAATGCGAGATCACATCTAAAATAGCAGACTCTCTAAAGTTGTCAGAGTCAGCTTTCATGATCAGCCGATAAACCCCAATTTTTTTAGGCGCCCTGGCCATAATTGACTCTGCAATATATTTTTTACGTGTATCATTCGCCGATACAACCGCAGAGATCATATCATTTGGCACACCATCGAAGTTGGCAAGTAATTGCTTGGTATCTTTCGGTAAACAATACCCACCATAACCGAAAGAAGGGTTGTTGTAGTGTCCACCAATACGTGGATCTAAACTTACTCCGTCAATAATTTCCGTGGTGTTCAATGATTTTGCTTCGCAATAAGTGTCAAGTTCGTTAAAAAAGGCCACTCGCATGGCAAGATAAGTATTCGAAAACAGTTTAATTGCTTCAGCCTCTGTTGAATGCGTTAGGAGTATTTCAACGTCGTCTGTGTGTGCCCCTTGTTTAAGCAAGTTGGCAAAAGTTTGTGCTTGTTCAGTTAAAGCTCCCAGGATTATCCGCGATGGGTATAAATTATCATACAAGGCTTTCCCTTCTCTTAAAAATTCAGGGGAGAATACAATGTTGTTAGTTTTATACCGCTGTTTCATTTGCTCAGTAAATCCAACTGGGACGGTAGATTTAACGATAATGGTCGCCTGTGGTGAAATCTCTAGAGCCTGCGCTATCACGCTAAAGTAATTAGTTTGGGGGTCATAGTCAGTGGACGTCGCAATAACTATATAATCTGCGTTCTCTAGTGCTAGGAATGGATCACTGGTGGCAAAAATCTCAGTACTATTTTTTGATAAAAAGTGCGCTATCTCTGAGTCTTGAATTGGCGACTTTTTTTGGTTAATCAAGTTTACTCTATCTAGGTTTGTCTCTAACGCACAGACATTATTATGTTGCGACAAAAGTAACGCATTTGCTAAACCAACATACCCTAAACCCACAACCGAAATATTAAAAGCCATAATTAAATCCTATCAAGAATATTATTTTATCTAAGAGTAATAGAGCAATATTTAGGCTAAGTTTTGTTGACGTATTTGTGAAACTTTAATGATATTTAAATCAATAAATTACGTAAAAAGAAACGACATCTAGTAAGAAAAACCTCATTTCTTTTTTGCATTTTGAGACGCATTTAGTAGCGTATTTTATAAAACCATAGCTGCTATCCAACCAAAAATGACCAGTGGAATGTTGAAATGTATAAAAGTAGGGACTACTGAATCCCAGATATGATCATGTTGTCCATCTGCATTAAGACCAGATGTAGGCCCTAATGTAGAATCTGAAGCGGGGGAACCTGCATCACCCAAAGCACCAGCTGTACCAACTAATGCGGCAGTGGCCATGGCAGAAAACCCAACCTCTAAACACAAAGGCACAAACAGCGTTGCTATGATAGGCACTGTAGAGAAAGAACTGCCTATACCCATAGTGATAAGGAGTCCGACTATGAGTATCATAGCGGCGGCCAGTGGCTTATTGTCACCTATAAACTCTGCACAGGCTGATACTAAGCTCGCTACATCCCCGGTAGATTTCATCACGGCAGCAAAGCCTTGAGCTGATATCATAATAAAGCCAATCATTGCCATCATTGCAACGCCGCGACTAAACACATCAGAGCTTTGTTCCCATTTTACAATACCAAATACACTGAACATCATTACACCAACAAGGCCTCCAAGGATCATTGAGCCGCTAATGTTTTGTGCTAACAGTGAACACACAACCGCGATACTGCCGATAATAATAACTTTTTTAGGATTATCTATTTCTTTTAAAGTAGTATTATCGTCATGCACAACAAAGTTATATGTCCGTTTTTTACGATATGTAACGAGTAATGCAATAAAAAGTCCAACAAGCATACCGATAGCTGGAATGATCATCGCCGTCGGGACATCTGTATTAACAATACTCAAACCATTATCAGCAAGATTTTTATGTAATATTGAGTATAAATATATACCACCAAAACCATACGGTAATACCATGTAGGATGTTGCTAGCCCAAAGGTTAAGATACAGGCAACAGCGCGCCTGTCTAACGCAAGCTTATTTAAAATAACAAGCAGAGGAGGGATCAAAATTGGGATAAACGCGATGTGCACAGGCACTAGGTTTTGTGATGCAATAGCACAGCATAAAATAATGGTCATAATCAAAAGACTGAGCAAGTGAATATGGCTGTCTCGTGACCCCTCTACTGTTTTCAGTAAGCGTTGTGCTAAAATTTGGGTTAATCCAGACTTGGAAATAGCGACTGCGAACCCTCCGAGCATGGCATAACTTAAGGCTATTTCGGCCCCACCTGACAATCCATCATTAAATGAATTTAAGGTGGTAGACAGGTCCAGCCCAGCACATAACCCTGCTATCATGGCGCTTACAGTCATAGCAACAATGACATTTACCCGCATTAATGAAAGTGTAAGCATGAGGAGTACGCCGACAATTACTGCATTCATAATTTTCTCTTTGTTTTTGTTTTTATGGATTTTATTAGTTTCATAGTCAATTTTCTGTGATGGCCAGAAAATGTTTTACCCTGGTACCTAGCTGCACTAAAGCGGCTGTAGAACATATCTAAGTCACTTTTATGTTCAGGAAATTGCTCGGAGACCTGTGAAATAAATTGCAAGGGCGTAAGGTTGCTCTCATGATAAGAGCTAACAGATTTTAGTTGCTCATACAAATCAACAGCGAGAGGGCGCTTTATGGAAATTTTCCTTTGCATAAACCAAAACACCGATAAACACAGAAGAGCCAATGTAAACAATGTAATAGCCCCTGACCAAAGCTGTGCATTATCGCCAAGTAAATTGCGTAAAAATGACTGTTGCTTGCTTTTATCAAAGTTTAGTACCCAACGAGTCCATTTGTAGTCATATTCTTCAAGCTTTAGTCTTAACCACTCCATGCCCGGAACACCTGACAGTGCAACTAAACTGATCCCAAGGTTTGACTTAAACTGCTCTGACAAAGATGTGTGTTGTGAAAGCGATCCTATCAATCGTTCAGGCGATATCCACGCTGTCGGATCAAGCCTTTGCCACCCTGAATTAGGTATAAAAAACTCGACCCATGCATGGGCATCATATTGATAAATACTATAGTAATTATTGGCTTCATTGTATTCAGCACCCAGGTAACCCGAGACAAGGCGAGATGGGATCCCAACGCTGCGCATCATCATGGCTACAGAAGACGCATAGTGACCACAAAATCCTGACTTTGTCTCAAATACAAACTCATCAATTGTATTAGCACCCTCAATAACTTCAGGTGTTAGTGTGTATTCGAAACCTTGTGAAATAAAATATGCGCGCATCTGTGCAATAAATTCTTGTGTGGATTGCGTGTTGTTATCCCATTGACGAGCAAGCTCAGTCGATTTGGGGTTTAACTTTTGTGGTAATTGCGTATAACGTTGGTATTCCCAACGTGTTAAAGACATTTTAGATGAATCGGTAGCGGTGTGAACATTATATTCAAAATTACGGCTTCTGATTTTCGAACTAAACAGCGTACCAAACTGGTTAGTTGATACTTCATTAGAGTTACTGATTGCATTGCCTAGTGCAAATAGCCATGGCAAATTACTTGGCTCTGCGATCACTTTATAATCAGATGAAATGTTACTATTTTCAACATATACAGGAATATTTTGCCCACGCGCCATATGCCAAGATGTGCCATCAAATTTATCATGTATCAATGCTCGCCAATAAAAAGGCGGAGAATACGATGTTGATTCTTCTATTATTGCCCGAAATGCCAAATCGTCTGACTGAGATAACTCTGAAATACTAAATGGGTCTACATTCTCAGATAAACCGGTCCTTGCGATCTGAGCCCCAGGTAGTTGCCAAAAAGAAGGGATCTTAGGTAAAAATACCACAAGTAACATACTCACAGGGATGAGAAAAAATATATTTTTGGCCGCCGTTTTCGTTGCAGGAAGCAGCTGCTGTTTATGAGAAGTAGCAGCTAACACCCCTAAGTTTATGACCAACATTATCACGACTACTATGGTCGTAAACAGGTCTTGCGAAAAAAGAAATACACAGGGTATGGTAAAAAAATTGAGTACCATGATCTGTCTATTTTGCTTCTCATTGTTCGCTTGGATAACTTTTAATTGGCATGCTAAAACCATTAATGACACAAACAGTGACACTGAATTACTAAACCCGATAGAAATACCAAGCACAGTCATCCCAATCAGCGCGACGATATTGAGGAGTGTATTAGAAGGCGCAGATTTAATATATTTCCATTGCATAACGTGCCATACAATGAGTACAGAAATTAAAGTGGCGAAGGGGATCCCTAGTTCAGCAAACAACATTACCGTCATAACCAAATAGATGGAAGAGATCACTAGTAGCTTAGTATTCACTTAATATCTCCAAACACTTAACTCGATGACTTTGACCCGACCCTATCGCTACAGTTTCATTTGGGAGTTTAAGGGCAAATGGCTGCTGATTGTTACTCGCTTCAACCACTAAAAAGCAGAGTTTACTCAACCGCTCTTCTACATTACCAGTCATCAGATCAAAATCAAAACCGACACTTACAGACTGCTCAGATGTATAACCTTTAACTAGTAGTTGCTGGTTTTTAGCAAAATGACGCCATGATACTTTATTTAGGCTCATCCCTTGCTGGTAAGGTTTTAACTCATTAAATTCATCAATGGCTTGCACATCATTCACATTACTGTCTCCGTCAGTCCCTGTGATAATATGATTTATTTGTGCTTTTTCCTCTTTTGGGAGCGGGTAAACATGTAATGTTTTATTTGAATGTAAGTAGCTCCAAACGGTGACTAAGCCAAATGGAAAATGACTGGTAATTTTAAATTTTTCTATTGTATAAACACCTCGTTTATAAGGTAAAGTGACATGCGCTATGGTATTTTTAAATACCTCATTAATGGTCACTTCACTACCTGTATTTATATGTCTTATAATGATGTTATATCGTTCTTTGGTGGATTCTAACTCAACTATCGCGTCGGTTAATGCCCCTTCGTAGTTATCATTAACTGAGAGTAACTTAAGGCCTAAACGATTGAAGTTAATATAACCCGATAATAATGAGACGATGAGAAGTACGGCCATAATATACGACACAGCCAGTATCAAATTATTCTGATAATTAATTCCAAGAATGAAATTCAACACCATTATACCAATAAATAGTAGCCCTGACTGGGAGGGTAAAACATAAATGGAATCATGCTTAAATATCATGTGATCAGCAGTGTGTTTTCGGTCTACGTGTTTCGCAAACCAATATTTAATACGTGAACGCATTAAACAGGAACCAATACTTGATCTAATATGTCAGATACTACTTTATCTTGCTCTTTCACCGATAGGTTCAATCTATGACCTGCAACAGGTAAAAATATCGCTTGTACATCTTCTGGAGTAGCGTAGTTTCTGCCCGCCATTAATGCCCACGCTTTAGTTGCTGAACCCAGCGCAATGCTCGCCCGGGGTGACAATGGATCATGAAACAAACCGCTATTGCGTGTAAATTGAACTAAAGAAACAATGTAATCGATTACAGGGGGAGGAAGCTTAACATTGGTAACCTGATCCTGCAGTTCAAGTAATTGCTGATCTGCCAATGCAGGTCGCACCTCGGTTTTTTGTTTTGGACTGAACCCCAGAATCAATTTTCTTTCAGCCGTTTCATCAGGATATCCAATGCTTATGCGCATAAAAAAGCGATCTAATTGAGACTCGGGTAGGGGATGCGTGCCTGATTGATGTAACGGATTTTGCGTAGCAATAACAAAAAAAGGATTAGGCAGTAGGTGACTTGTGCCGTCAATTGTCACTTGGCGTTCTTCCATAGCCTCTAATAAAGCACTTTGTGTTTTTGGACTTGCTCTATTTATTTCATCAGCCAGTAGAACTTGACTGAATATTGGCCCAGGATGGAAAGTAAATGTGTGGTCTGTGGTGTTAAATATAGCTGAGCCAGTAATATCTGCCGGTAATAAATCGCTGGTAAATTGAACGCGTTGGTAGCTTAAACCGAGAGTATCCGCCAAGCCATGAGATAATGTGGTTTTCCCCATACCTGGCAAATCTTCAATAAGGAGGTGTCCTTTGCACAATAAACTGCACACAGCCAGTTTTATCTGTTGGTCTTTACCAAAAATGATATCCGCAAGCGCATCAATAACTGGGGTAACAAGTTGATTCATGTAATTAATTCTAACCGTTTTAATACTGTATCGACTTTTTTAGCATTAAATGGCTTAGCAATAAATCCTTTCGCGCCGAGTTCCCAAGTATTTTGTACATTTTCAAGACTATTGTGCCCAGAACACATAATAACATGGGTGTTTGGGTGGTTATCATTAACGAATTCTAAAATTTGAGTACCATCGGTATCAGGGAGTTCGATGTCTAAAAATACAACACCGGGTTTTTTGGATGCTAATAGTGGCTTTGCTGAGTCAAAGTCATTTGACTCTAATATTTCTTCAAAACCTAAGTTAGTTAAAATATCTATCAAATATTCACGTATTTCTTTTACGTCATCAACAATTAATATTGGCTCGAGAGGTTTTACAAATTCCATATAAGAGACTTCTTTTTTACATCTAATCTAATATTAAGCGATGGTTTTACCAAGCTCAATAGCTTTCATATGATTACACTAAATTACATAGCAAAATATATGAAATGTACGTGCAATGTCCGATACCGTCTAGTATTGGACATTTCAACGGCCTGATAACGAATGATAAAGAATAGGCCATTGAATATAATTTACCTCCTATAATTTATATTATGTTAAATTAAATATATTACTGAATTTAAATTTGACTGCTCTGAAGCCCCTATTAAATAAAGACTTCACTTAGCCTAACTCTAAAAAACCATAAATCAAATTACGTTTATTTTTAGACAAAACCCGCTCATTTTGACTCATTCTACGATCATTCCTGCTCATTATACGATTAGAATTAGATCACAATCGTTCACTTTAAAACGGGTTTAAATCGTGTTTAAAGTCAGTTTTAACGCCGTTTAAATTTTCTCTATGGCAACTACACGATTAAAATCAGCCATCACTTGAATTGTGATCAGCGCACTGTCAGTTGTTAGTTTTAGCACGCTTTGATTATAGGCTGCTGAACTTGCTTGCTGAATTAACTGCATCAAGTTCGCAGTTTGTTCAAATCCAATTGCCGCCAACGACACACTGATCATCGCGTCATCAATGACCACCAAAGTACTGTGTTCCAAAGCTGACTTGGCAATAACTTTATCAACCGAATTGTTATTCAAGTGCCCGACTATCAATTTTGCTCCATCATCTAACTGTCGACCTAAAGCTTGTTTGGCTGCTGTTGTTGCTATGTGTTTTTTAAACTGTGACTCACCAGCATTTACTGCATCATTGAATTTTGGGATCAATACATTTCTTATACCTGCCAAATGTTATAATTATTCAAGTTTTTAACCGCGACCTAGCTGTCGTTCTCTGTGCTAGACAGCGTTAAAGAAAACATTAACTCGATTTAACATAATAACTGTTCAGTGATGAAATACGTAAATAGCTAATAAAATTATGGAAGTAACGTTATGGTTGAGCATTATTAAAAATAAAATAAGGCCAGATTTAAGCTTTGTTCAAAACCTAAAATTGCCTATTTTAAAACCACATTAAGAGATAATTTAAGACCACAATTAAGAAATAGAATAATAATTGTTCTAAGTATGAGGCTTACTCATTTAATTCATTGGAGAATGATACAAATTTTGAACACTGAGTGCATAAATCAATCAGTTTTATTATGTTCAGTTGCGTGTTTTTTTGTTTTTACTCCCCTACTCTATTGATTTATTGATTTATTGATTTATTGATTTATTGATTTATTGATTTATTGATTTATAGGCGGATGATCTGATTTTCACATTTACTCCTATTTTGTAATACCCTCTGATGAACCTTATATAAATTAGTTGATTGGCTTGTTGAACGAAGCCGCT
>NZ_PNBY01000120.1 GCF_005886875.1 Pseudoalteromonas aurantia
GTTCATGATCTTGCCCTGCGGCAATACCTGAGTGCTCAGAGACTAATTCAAACCCTAATGCTTGATAGAATTTTATAGATGACGAAAAACATTTTGCTGGTATAAATGGCTGTATAGCAATCGCAGTTAAATTATTCATAAGATATAAGCCTATATCATGGTGTATTTAGAATAAAGACGCGTGGAGCTGTTAAAAATTTAAATGTTTAAGCACGACGGGGCTTAATGTGTCGTTCTGAATTTAAGTTTAGTTCTGAGTAGTTTAAACTGCGGTTTCATTTTAAAGTCGACGTTTCTAGTTAAGATACTTGGCTAGCGCATCACTTCGTGATAGTTTTTCGCAAAAATAAATAAAGAGATATGTCATGCCAAAGGCAAGTGAAATAAAAAAACATGCAGCGGTTGAATACAATAATCGCGTGATGATTGTTAGAGATATTGAACGTTCAGTACCACAAGGACGTTCAGGTGGTAGTTTATACCGTATGCGTATGTACGATGTGGTAAATGGTGGCAAAGTTGACGAGACATTCAAAGCCGATGAAATGTTAACGCTTGCAGACCTTATCCGTCGCCCAGTTGTGTTTTCGTACATTGATGGTGATGAATATGTATTTATGGATGAGGAAGATTACACACCGTATAACTTAAACAAATCGTCCATTGAAGAGCAGGTGTTATTTGTTAGTGAGGACACTAAAGGCTTACTTGCGGTAATCGTAGAGGGTAGCCCAGTTTCAATTGATTTACCGTCAAGTGTTGAGCTTGTCATAGAGGATACAGCCCCTTCAATCAAAGGTGCATCAGCAAGCGCACGTACAAAACCTGCCACCTTGTCTACTGGCCTTATAGTGCAAGTGCCAGAGCATATCTCTACTGGAGACAGGATAAAAATTAACACAGATGAGAAAAAGTTCATGGGTCGCGCTGAAAGTTAATGAATTAAAAATGCAAGAGGCTTATTATGCTTTTTGCATCATTTATTGAAGTAATTTACTGGTTATATTTACTAAAATGTTCCGGTGATATAGACCAGTACGAGAATTGTAAGGAGTGATTGTGTGAGTGAATGGTTGAGTGTTAGCAATGAAAGTGCTGAAAAAACTTTAATTTGTTTTCCATACGCAGGAGGGGGAGCAAATGTCTATGCTGGTTGGGCAAAGTTATTGCCCAAAGACGTTCGACTTGTCATTGTACAGCCCCCAGGTAGAGGCCGTCACTTTGGTGAGCCTGCCATTGATAATATGAATAAGCTTATTAGTGAATTACAACCTCAGTTAGTTCCTTATATGCAAGGTGAATATGTTTTATATGGACATAGCTTAGGAAGCCGAGTTGCTTTTGAACTATTACGTCAAGCTTTAGAGCGTGGTTTACCTTGTGCTAAACACTTCTTTGCATCTGGTAGTGCGAGTCCGACTTACTGTGGTCTAAAAAAGCCAATTTACGATTTACCCTCTGATGAGTTTCGCGTTGAATTAGGTGAGTTAAACGGTACACCAAAAGAAATATTAGCCCATGATGAACTTATGGATTTGTTTGAACCCATGCTTAGGGCCGACTTTAAGTTGGCAGATACGTATAAGTATGAGCAGCCGTTGACGTTCCCATGCAATGTGAGCGTGTTTGCAGGTAAAGATGATCCTATTCTTGAAGAGAATGCACGTCATTGGTTAAGTTTTTTTGAGTCAGGTGACTTTACTTGGTTTGAAGGCGGGCATTTCTTTATTAACGACTGTACCACCGAAATTGTTGACAAAGTAAGCACAAGGCTAGCGCTGATATAGGCGTATGCATTAGTGTTTTTACCGAACTTTTTTATTGACTAGAGGCTGTCATTTGCTAACGTTAACTTGACTAAAAAACAAACGAAATGACAGTCATGAAACTTAAGTTAGCAGTCAAAAAGAAACAGTTAAAAGTGTTGTCAGATAATAATTCTATCGCGTTAAAGCAAACTATACATGTTGTGGGCGGAAAAATAGATCCCCCTTCTTTTTCTTGCGATACCGGTTATTTAGTATGTGGTGGTGATCCCATAATCAAACCTAATTAGCCCAAAAAAGCAGTGTGGAAGTTAATATATTTATATTAAAAAGCAGCATGTCATAATGCTGCTTTTGTTTTTATGAGCGCTACGGTTAAGTGTTATGTGAGCTGCATTATTGTATCGCAGTATGCGCAATATTAAGGCTCGGTAAGTGTTCTGCTTGTTTCGATAGCTGCGCATCTATCTGATATGTTTTTTGTAGTTGCACACGGTTAAGTATGTCTGCTGGTTTACCCATTGCGACGACTTTGCCCTTTTCGAGCATAGTAATTGCATCGGCAAAGCTTGCTGCTAGTGCCAAATCATGTACCACTGCAATAACAGCTGTGCCTTGATTTGCAATGTCGCGTGCTAACTTCATAACTTGATATTGATGGTATAAATCAAGGCTAGCAGTGGGTTCATCTATAAGTAAATAGCAAGGTTTCTTTTGTGTCAGTGCTGGCAATAATTGACATAGTACTCGGGCAAACTGAACGCGCTGTTTTTCTCCTCCAGACAATAAAGTAAATGACTTATTGGCAAGTTCGGTCACGTTTAACGTATCAAGTGCTTGCTTTGAGTATGACAGTAATTGCTCAGAAGGCACGTATTCACTATGAACAAAGTGCGACATATCGACAATCTCTTGTACTGTAAAAGGAAAGTCACAGTCATAGTTTTGCGTAAGTACTGCGCGACATTGGGCAAGTTCTGTCGGCTTGTAGTCATTCATGCATTTACTCTGGTAGGTGATACTTCCCGTATTCAATGGTACATCGTCACACAGTGCTTTTAGCAATGTTGACTTACCAGCACCATTTGGCCCAATCACCACATGTAATTGCCCGCATTCAACTGTGAGCTCCGCGTCATTAAGCAATGTATTACTGCCAAATTTTACACAGATGTTTTTTGCTTGTAACATTTTAAAAGCCTCGAGATTGATATGTTTTAAGTAACATAACTAAAAAGAAAGGCCCGCCGATGGCGCTGGTGATTAAACCAATAGGCAGTTCTGAGGGGAGAATTAATGTGCGGGCAAGGATGTCTGCGAGGCTTAATAAAATCGCGCCGCCGAATATCGATGCTGGCATTAGGTAGCGGTGATCTGGGCCCATTAATAATCGCATGATATGCGGTACAATAAACCCAACAAAGCCAATCATACCGGTAAGTGAAACCGATGCCCCAATGCACAGTGCGGTGAAGATGAAAGCTTGCTTTTTTAAAGCTGTGACGTTAACGCCTAGATGCTTGGCCTGCTGTTCACCCAGTAAATAAATATTTAGTGGCTTCGCCATTTTGAAAAAGAAAATGCAACATACACTGATGATCACAAGCGAAGGGGTGATCATTTTAAAGCTATTTCCCGCGAGAGATCCCATTCCCCAAAACGTTAAATCACGTAGCTCGGCATCACTACTAATAAGCGTTAATATACCGATAAATGCACTCACGATGGCATTAATGGCAATACCAGCGAGCAATAAACTAATAATTGTAAATTGATTCCCTTGGCTCGACAGTTTATAAACCAGAGCGCAAATGACTAAACAGCCTAAAAAAGCACCCATTGGTACAGCGTAAATACCATAAGTCTCGCTGAAGCTACTGAGTAAGCTATTGCCTAATACAATGGCGGCGATTGCCCCCAATGCTGCACCGCTGGTTATACCGATTAACCCGGGGTCCGCGAGTGGATTTCGAAATATTGCTTGCATTGCAGCTCCACTTGCGGCTAACCCAGCACCGACAGCCATGGTAAGCAGCAACCGCGGTAAGCGAATTTCCCAGATGACAGCATGCTGTAGTGAATTAGCCTCTCCATAGCTCAGAATATCGACTAATTGACTTAAGCTGATATCTACACCGCCAATTGCTAAGGAAATTAACCCGATCAAGAAACACACTACAAGCAGACCGGTAACTAACATGCGCTTAGCAGATCTAACAGGGATAAATGACTGGCTAAGAGCAAGCATTATAGCGCCTTTTCATCTGATGTTTGTGCCGCCCGCAAACGATAGTTATTAGGGTAGGAAACTCCTGAGTGAATGGCTTTAGCAAGTTCGGTGACAGCTTGCGGGGTTCTTGGACTCATACCAAGTAAGTAGGAACCATTAAAGGTGAGCACTTTGTTATTTTTAACTGCGTTAGAGTATTTAAAATGCGGTATCTTCGCGACATCAAGGCTTTGACTTTTACCGTGACGACCCATAGTGATAATAACATCTGGGTTAATTGCTATTGCAGCCTCGGTTGAAAGGGGTTTCCATCCTGAAAAGTGGGCGCTTGCAACATTATGACCACCTGCGGCTTTAATAACATCGTGTGCCGATGTGTCACTGCCAGCAACCAAAGGTTGACCTGCTTTTAAGCTTAATACAAACAGCACATTTGGCTTTGTAGTTGCCTGAGCTAAAATGTGCGCTAATGCTTTGCGATCGGTTTGGATATAGGCGTTTAAGTCTCGTCCTTTTTGCTCGACATTAAGCAACTTAGCAACTTTAGAAATCTTCTTCTCAATGGCAAAGAAGTGATCATTTTCTGTAAATATATGTGTAGTCAGGCCAATATTCTTGAGTTGCTGTATTACTTTATCTGGACCTGAATCCGCTTCTCCTAACAATAAGTCTGGGTTTAAAGACAATACGCCTTCTACATTAATATTACGTACATAGCCAACTTGGGCTTTTTTAGTGGCTTGCACCGGAAATACACTGGTGCTATCAACCCCAACGATCCGATTTTGCTCGCCTAAGGCGTAAATGATTTCAGTGATTGACCCACCTGACACAACAATCCGCTCATAATTTGATTCCGCGTTAGCCGATGGATTGAGTAAAAATACACACAGTAAAGAAATAGATAAAACAAAATGACTAGACCAAGGTTTAACTTTCATAACAATTCCAAAGTTGCTATTATAATAATGAGAATAGTAACAGTTATCATTATCAGTAATCAATATGAAGATTTTAACCTGTACAAGTATTTCAATTTTGGCCCACAGTTTATTTTGGCTTGCTATGGAGCCAGAAATACCACACTTTAATGGTGGCAATGTTGCTGATGTTGTTGCTTTAAAAGTTAAAATACAGCAAGTTGCGATGAAAAAAAAAGAAAACACTCAGGTGCAGAATGTACCACTTGCAGCGTCTAACGAGGCTTTATTTGATGGGAAAGAGCAGCAGTTAATTTCAGTAAAAAAATCAAAAAAAGCTGAAGTACTAACTGATAAACACGTTGTTCAGCAAACAAGTGATCTGCCTTTGCCTCAAAAAACACAGGATCCGATACCGCAAAAAAATGATAAGCCGATAGAGCCTGACTTGGTAGACCCAGAACAACCACATGTCGCAGCCCTTGCGTCAGACACATCAGAAGCTGTGTCATCGAGTGCTCCTTTAGTCACTGAGCAACATAGCATGAGTGATGAGCTGGTTCACGTCAGTACTCCCCCCTTATTCAAAGCACCTCGACCATTACTAAAATATCCATTGCGGGCTAAGCGCCGAGGCCAGCAAGGTGTCACAGTTGTCTCAATTGAGCTCAATAAACAAGGTGCCATAGTCGCTGTGGATATTGTGAAAAGCAGTGGTTTTATTGCGTTGGATAAAGCGGCATTAAATAATGTAAAACAATGGCAGTTTTATGCTGTTGAGCAACATGGGCATGCGATTAACGCGAAGTTTACCGTGCCTGTTGAGTTTAGCCTTACAAGTTAATCACCTCTATTTGGAAAGTAATTATGAATGAAGTAATCACGCAACTGGGAATGATGAAATGGCCTTTTCTGTGCTTATCATCTTTAGCACTGGCATTGATTTTGGAAAGGGTTTGGGTGCTATTAGAGGGATTAATTAAGCTAAAAAACAGTAAAGTGTTGCTTGCTCAAATGCCTTTGCACCTCGAACCATTGCAGCTTTTTATCCAACGCTGCGTGGTACAGTGGCGAAAACGACTCGCTTTGATCAGCTTAATTGGTATGTTAAGCCCTTTATTGGGACTATTTGGTACGGTATGGGGATTAGTGGTGATGTTTAGGGATATAGCACACTCTCAACAAGCGGTAACACCGGCTTTATTAGCTGATGGGTTATGGGGGGCAATGTATTCTACGGTCGTGGGGTTAGCGATTGCGATCCCTTGTATTTTTTCCCATGGCTTATGCCAAGCGCTGGCGGGGTATATGCAAACAGAGTTGACACTATTTGCAAATGAGCGCGTCTCAAATATGCAGGTACAACATGCTTAAACTTCCGCATAATACGAATGACTCGCTATTACCTGACCTGACCGCCTTACTTGATGTTCTTTTTATTGTATTGGTATTTTTGTTATTAAGTGTGGCAGTACAAGTGAATGTGTTGGAAGTATCGTTACCCGATTCAGGTGAGCAAGGGGAAGTGGTTTCAGAGCAATCCCCTCAAGTCTTGAGCCTTATGTATGATGGTACTGCAGTGAGTTATGCGCTAGATGAGCAGCCTTTTAGTGCCCGTGAAACTTTAATGCAGGCTGTGTCACACATAGCAAAAGAAAAGCCGCTGTTTATTGCCGTTGATAAACAAGCCCCCAGTGAAGAGTTGGTCAGGTTACTGGCAGATCTGAGTCAACAAAATCGCCAAATCGCAAATATACTAATTGAACATAAATAAAAACAGTTATCATTTGTGTTTAGTTTGTTGTATTATGCGCCACAAGTTAAAATCGTACATTTCAGTATGGAGTTAACACCATTATTTTTGGTGAAGGAACTGAGTTAAATGGGGCACTGAAAGTACGGTTTGTTTTTGCTATTAAATAATAATCTGGAGTACCCCATGCGTTTATCTAAAATTAGTTTGTGTCTTGCCACATTGTCTCTTCCCTTGCTTGCACAGGCTAATCCACAAAGCGCTGATAATAAATCAGTGATGGCGACCTCATTAGATGCGGTAACAGTGACAGCAACGCGAACAAAGAAAACGGTATTACAATCGGCGCAGGCTGTAAATGTGGTTTCAAGCGAACAAATTGAAAAACAGTTGGAAAGTAACCTTTTTAATGTGCTCGATATGATCCCCAATGTGAGTGCCAATGGCGGTCCACGAAATAGCGGTCAAAAGTTTAATATTCGAGGTTTTAGCGATGCCGAGGACGTATTAGTCACCGTAGATGGTATGGTACAGACGTTTGAAAAGTATCGTATGGGGAGCTTGTTTACCGATCCTGAACTATACAGAACCGTGAGTATTAAACGAGGAACTAGTACGGTATTACATGGTGGTGGCGCATTAGGCGGGGTAGTGCAGTTAGAGCTTAAAGACGTGGCTGACTTTTTACGTGATGGCGAAACGGCGGGCGCAAAGGTTAAGCTTGGTTTCGATAGCAATAATGACCAACAAAATGGCTCTGTATTTGCCTTTGCCCGACCAATCGAAGAGCTGGATTTACTGGCTGCGGTAGTAAAGCGTGATAGCGACGACTTTGAACTATCAAATGGAGAAATGCTAGATAACTCAGGTATCGAGAATAGTTCGTTATTGCTAAAAGCTGAGTACTTTTTAACGGATGATTCTTTATTAGGTGCGACATTTAACACCACGCAAGATGATCAAAGAACGGAGTTTAACACCACTGATCCTGGCGCATGGGGAACGGTATATCGGGAAGTTGAGCAAACAGTTGCCAATTTAAGTTATGAATTAACGCCATCGGATAATCAATATATTGATTTGACGCTTAAGCTTGGTTTTACCAGTAGTCAGGTTACGGAATCTGATGGCGTAGGTATGCTTAAAGATTTTATCGGGATTAAATCTAACTATGAGTACAACATCACCACATTTGATGCGATGAATACCTCAAAGCTTGGTGAGCATACAGTTACGTATGGTGTGCAATACACCGATAAAGAAAGAGTCGGTGAAAAAACAGCTTTGCCGTGTGAGCGAGTCAATTATGAAACATATGCATGCGAGCAATATGGCACGGTGGCTGTCACTGGAGAAATGACCTCTCAACCTGGCGGTGATCAAGCGCGAACGGGTCTGTATATCCAAGATGAATTTAAGCTGCAAGGTTTAACAATTATTGCTGGTGTGCGTTATGAGCACTATGAAACGACTCCAACGGCTGAGTTTGCCTCTCAGTTTAGTGCGTTAAATTCGAAAGTAACGCACAGTGATTGGGCACCTTCAATCAGTCTGAACTATCAAATTTCTCCCGAGTTTGCAGTGTTTGCCAATAGGCAGTCTGGATTTCGAGCGCCGCTATTAGATGAGCTTTATGACCAATATGGGGGTCGTCAACCAGCCCTTGATTTAGATATAGAGTATAGCGATAACAGTGAAATAGGATTTGTTTATTCGGCTGATAATGTGCTCAGTGATACGGATTCATTAAATGTTCGTATGATGTACTTTGCTATTAATGTGGATGATGAAATCACCTCATTGACCAGCGAAAGTCAAAACCCAATGCCGAACGCACGCTATGCAAATCGTGCTAGTAATGACCGCGATGGGGTTGAGTTAGAATTGGAATATGCAAATCAGCATATGTATTCAAACCTCACGTACAGCACGATTGATGGAGAAGATAATACAGGTAAAGAACTGTGGTATTTACCTGCTGATAAGTTAAGTCTTGATGCAGGCATTTCTTTGTTGGGCAACACCATGATGGTTGGCGCAAAAGTCGTACATACCTCAGACAGAGAAGTTGAAAGCTATAACCGACGCACGCGCGAATATAGTTTGCAAGATCATCAGAGCCATACCCTATGGGATATTTATGCAAGCTGGGACGTAACAACAGACGTCAACCTGCGTTTGGCTATTGATAATGTGTTCGAGAAAGAATACACGGTGATAGCTGGCACTGGTGGCGGAATTGGTGATTATGGTGTTGGCCGTAACATAAAGACTCAAGTTAGCTGGCGTTTCTAAGGAACTTTTATGACTCAACTATTGAAAGAATATCAACTGCTTATCAAAGAGCACCCGACAATGCGAGCCGTCGATGCTGCGCATGCCTTAAAGGTGAGCGAAGCGGAACTGTTGCACGCTCAAATCGGTCAAGGTGTCACTCGACTAGATGATGCACAGATCCCCTCTATTTTGAAAGGTTTGAAGCGTCTTGGTTACATTATGGCATTGACGAGAAATGGCTCTGTGGTCAATGAAATTAAAGGCGTTTACGATAAGTTATATATTTCAGAGCATCAAGATCGAGTGATGGGTATTGCAATTAATCCTGGTGGAATTGATATGCGATTATTCTTACATAATTGGTGCAGTGTTTTTACTGTAGAAAGCGAGAAACATTCTAGTATTCAGTTTTTTGATGCTTATGGGCAAGCTGTTCATAAAGTCTTCACCACGAGTGATACTGATTTAAACGCATTTTTAAATTTACGCGAACGTTTTAAATTAACAGAAGGGTTAGAGTTTACTGTTCAAAATGATACGCGTGAAACCGAAGCGGATAGGCAGCGGTGGCATAGTCCAAGTGAGCAACAAGTTGTTGCGTTTACACAGGCTTGGTCTGATTTGAATGATGTGCATCACTTTCCTAATTTACTAAAAGAGTTTAAATTAGCGCGAATACAAGCTCTGGAATTAGCCGGGGAACCTTGGAGCGAAGAAATAAGCACTACTGCACTAGAGTCTATATTGACGCAGTCACGAGATAAGAAAGTTGAAATTATGGCATTTGTCGGTAATGCAGGTGCAGTACAAATATACTCGGGGCCGGTACTTAATCTTAAGCAAGTTGGGCCTTGGTATAATGTACTTGATGAAGCATTTAATTTGCATGTTAACACGCAAGATGTGAGTCGAGCATTTGTGGTGCGAAAACCAACTGATAACGGCGATACCATTGTGTCATCTATTGAATTCTTCGATGATAAAAATAATACTGTGCTGACGTTGTTTGGCCGTCGTGTGGAAGGAAAAACACAAAGCACAGAGTGGCAAGCGCTCTGTGATAAGTTGATCTCTAGCAATCGAGAAATTGCGTAAGTTATAGCGCAAAGCGTTATGTAAAGTAGATGACTGTTTTTAAAAACCAGTGATAACTCACTGGTTTTTTTCTGTGAGCTTCGCCGTTGACATATTTGTGATGGCTTTAAAAGTTGGGACTAATTCATACCTTGTAAAGTGCCAAACATAATGAAATCAGAGAGAGCATGCTAGTAAGAGTGGTGTTCTATTAATGAACAATCCTGTGCTTTTTTTGGTGTTTTTTGTTTGCTTTCATTGTATTTTTGGTTATTTTTTCGTTAAATGTCATGGAAAGTTCATCTATCTTATGCGTTAAAATTATTGACTTAAAGGTGCATATCTATAGTATTGGATATAGACAAAAAATATGTCAGTGTTTATAAAATTCCATTACGTTGTTGTATAAGTCTAACTTGTCGTTCCGTCCTGAAGTTTTTAAGTACCGTCTAGTTTTTGCTCTATGCGCCCATATGGGCATAGTTATAATTTTTTCAGGATTTAAAGATATGTCTAATACAGTAACTGGCACAGTTAAGTGGTTCAACGAGTCTAAAGGCTTTGGTTTCATTGCACAGGAAAATGGCCCAGACGTTTTTGCTCATTTCAGCGCTATTAAAGGTGACGGATTCCGTACTTTAGCTGAAGGCCAACGTGTTGAGTTCACTTTAGCAAACGGCCAGAAAGGCCCACAAGCAGAGAATATCACTTTGCTATAAGCTGTAAAGCTTAGATAAAAAAGCAGGCCGAGGCTTGCTTTTTTTTGTGCCTGAAAAAGAATAAAATCATTTCGTGGTACTATAAGTCACTATTTTTTCGGTTGGCATCTGAAAGCCATGCCTAGAGCATAATTTCAGCACGTCACTTTTTTCAACTGAATAATCAGCAAAGAAGTCATACGCTAAGCTTGCATAATATCTAGTATCTTCGTCTACGAAAGAGGGTTGTCCAAAAGCATCCTCCCTAGCAGAGGAAATAATATTGTTTCCGTGATTAAAAGCGATAGAAGCGAGCCCTTTTATATAATCGTCATCAGTAATTTTTTTGTCTATGAATAGCTTACTTAAATAGTCGGCGACTGGCTTGTCTATTTCATTTACACTGAAGTAGAGTGACTTTAATGTTCGAATCATAAGTCCTCTAGAGATAAATGAAAAAATTGAAGTCGTTACTGCCCCTGTTATATAAGCAGCTCGACTGCTTTGTAGTGCAATAGACTGTATTGCAAGTTGCTTAGAACGTTCATTATCTTCCGTATAGTCAATTACATAGTTTCGTACGTCAATTCTTAGAGCTGCTGACAATTCAGCCAACGATACTGTATAATTTCCTTTTTTACCTTTGAATCGCTTAACAAAGCGAGATGCGGAATTTTTTGAATAATTTCTATATTGGCTCTCTATGGGTGGGAGAAGAAGTAAAATAACTAAGGGATATACTGGAAATATAAGAAGTACAATAGACCAGGCTATTTTGTTTCGGTATTTCTTTTTGGCTAGCCAATAACCTAGACAACCACTAGCAATGCTTAAAAGTACATATTCCACAGTATTAACTCCATGTAAATTTGGCAATAAAAGTAAATAACTGCAATTATTAACTTTTTCAGTGATTTAATCAAAGTCAATGAATATTAGTTGAGACTCATCTACATGTCTCTCAATATTATGTCGATGTTATGGGGTAAACCATTTTCATATTTTTCTAGTCAATTCATGTCGGTGACAACTTTTATTACACATTAAAAATTGTGCATCTAACTGGGCGTATTTAAGAATTTGCTTTACGACCTCAGTGCTGGTTCCCGTTACTTGATTATTCTCTAGCATTTGATTAGGGGGGGATAATTCTGTTACTACACGTAATTGCGCTTAGGCGCTTTGTAATATGTATAGTAGCAGTATTACTGCGAGGGTGAGATGTTTGGTCATTTCCTTTTCCTCGTCAGCTGTCAGTCGTACCTTAGGCTATATAAGCAATGTAGCAAACATCACAGGGGGCGCGAATTTACCCATATTCACCGTATTTATAGAGGCTATTTTTTATTTTGTCGACAATCTTATTTTTGTTGTGTTGACGTTAACGTTAACTGCCTCTATATTACCAGACTATAAATAGTGTGAATAAGTTTGAATATACAGCAATGGCTATGTTTGAAGAGCAAGCAGTAACAGCATCTGACAAGGCTTTTTTTAAGTTGAGAAAGGAAATTGTTGATGGGGTCATTTTATCGGGCTCTAAACTGAGTGAAACTGAATTGTCGACAAGGTGTGCTGTGAGTCGGGCTGTCGTCCGCGAAGCAATAAATCGACTTGAAGCGTGCCACCTTGTTGAGCGTAAGGCGAATGTGGGTGCACGAGTGGTGTCTTTAACGCCTGAAGGGTTAATTGAGTTATATCAAGTACGAGAATCGCTTGAAGGGATGGCGGCCAGGTTGGCTGCACAGAATATGTCAGAGGCTGAGATCGCTGATTTAAACACGCTGTTAAATAGCCAGTCAGAAGAGGTCAAAACAGCGGAGTTGTATTATCAAGAAGCGGGCGATTTAGACTTTCATTACCGTATTATTCAAGGCAGTAAGAACGCCTATTTAATTTCCATGCTAGTGAATGGTTTATACCATCTGGTGCGAATGTATCGGGTTCAGTTGGGGATGGCTGGTCCGAGGGTTACGAGCGCATTTGATGAACATAAAAACATTGTTCAGGCGATCAGTCTTCGAGACTCTGAATTGGCAGAAATGCTAATGCGTCGCCATATTATGTATTCAAAAAATAATATCAAAGCAAAACTTCAATCGTAAGAATAAGCTAAGAGAGAACATCATGAACACAGGATTTAAAAGCCCAGGAAAAACGTTTAGAGACGCACTGTTGGCCAACCAGCCACTACAAATTGTCGGTACTATTAATGCCTACAGTGCGATTATGGCAAAGCAAATTGGCCATCAAGCAATTTACTTATCAGGCGGTGGTGTCGCGAATGCCTCCTATGGTTTGCCTGATCTAGGTATGACGTCATTAAATGATGTGATTGTGGACGTGCAACGCATCACCGCGGCGTGTGATTTACCCTTAATGGTTGATATTGACACTGGCTGGGGTGGTGCATTCAACATTGCTAAAACCATTAAAGATATGGAAAAAGCCGGCGCAGCAGCAGTCCATATGGAAGATCAAGTGGCACAAAAGCGCTGTGGGCATCGCCCGAATAAAGAGATTGTGTCAACCGAAGAAATGGTCGATAGAATTACAGCCGCAGTAGACGCCAGAACAGATCCTGATTTCTTTATTATGGCGCGCACAGATTCGTTCGCGCAAGAAGGTTTAGAGGCGGCAATCGAACGAGCAAAAGCTTATGTTGCAGCGGGTGCAGACGGTATTTTTGCAGAAGCGGTTAAAACAGAAGCCCATTATCGTGCTTTTAGCGAAGCATTAGATGTGCCTATTTTGGCTAATATCACCGAGTTTGGACAAACCGAACTGTGGAACAAAGAAGCGCTAGGTCAATGGGGAGTGGATATGGTGCTTTACCCTCTGAGTGCATTTAGAGCAATGAATAAAGCCGCGGAAAACGTCTATCAGGCAATTTTATCGGATGGCGATCAAAAAGCTGTCATCGACACCATGCAAACTCGTATGGATTTATATGATTACCTTGGCTATCACGTGTACGAACAAAAGCTCGATTCATTGTTCGCTGAAGGTAAAAATAAATAATCGTCAACACAATATGTAAGCGCCGGTTAATACGAGCGCTTACAATAGAAAATTATACAAAATAACTATCAATACACAGCAGGTTAAAAATTTCAGGAGATAATACCATGGCAAAAGTACTAAGTGGTGCGGGCCTTCGCGGTCAAGTCGCAGGGAAAACAGCATTATCAACAGTAGGCGTATCAGGGTCGGGTTTAACGTACCGTGGCTATGATGTAAAAGACTTAGCGCAAAACTGTGATTTTGAAGAAGTGGCGCACCTTATTTTAAAAGGTCATTTACCAACACAAGGCGAGTTAGACGCATATAAAAACACTTTACGTTCAATGCGCGGTTTGCCTGTGGCGTTAAAAGAAGTATTGGAACGTATCCCTGCTGATGCTCATCCAATGGATGTATTAAGAACGGGTTGTTCAATGCTAGGTAACTTGGAAGGTGAGTCGAGTTTTGATATTCAAGGCCAAGTTACAGATCGCATGCTGGCGTGTTTTCCGAGTATTATTTGTTATTGGTATCGTTTTAGCCACGATGGGGTGCGTGTTGAGGTTGAAACCGACGACGACTCAATTGGTGGACACTTCTTGCACATGTTGCATGGTAAAAAGCCAAATGAACTACATGAGCGTGTAATGCATGTATCACTCATTTTATATGCTGAGCATGAGTTTAACGCATCAACATTTACAGCGCGTGTTTGTGCATCAACGTTATCAGATATGCATTCATGTGTGACTGGAGCAATCGGTTCATTACGTGGTCCATTACATGGCGGTGCCAATGAAGCTGCAATGGAAATGATCGAAGGTTTTACGTCAGCCGATCATGCCGAAAAAGAAATGATGGGCAAATTAGCCCGCAAAGAGAAAATTATGGGCTTTGGTCACGCGATTTACTCTGAGTCAGACCCGCGAAATGAGATTATTAAGCAATGGTCAGAGAAACTGGCTAACGAAGTGGGTGATAGCGTATTATATGCCGCTTCTGAGCGTTGTGAAGCTGTTATGTGGCGAGAGAAGAAATTATTTTGTAACGCTGATTTCTTCCATGCGTCTGCTTACAACTTTATGGGTATTCCAACCAAATTGTTTACCCCAATCTTTGTGATGTCTCGATTGACTGGGTGGGCTGCACACGTTATGGAACAACGTGCTGATAACCGTATTATTCGTCCATCTGCAGATTACACAGGTGAAGATTTACGTCCAGTAACCCCGATTGCTGAACGTTAATTTACACGATTGATATTTTTGGCAAAACATCACCTCTGGTGTTTTGCCTCTTAGCTTTAGAACCGTCACCTTTTTTTGCCTGTGGATGTAGTTATGAACACAAAATTCCGTAAACTGTTACCTAATAGCCAGTTAAGCTTTTACGATACGCGCGAAGCCATTGAGTCGCTAAAACCTGGCGCATACAACACGCTGCCTTACACTTCTCGCGTATTGGCTGAAAACCTTGTACGTCGTTGTGAACCTGAAAAATTGGATGCGAGCTTGACGCAAATTATAGAACGGCGCCGCGATTTAGATTTTCCGTGGTTTCCAGCGCGTGTGGTATGTCACGATATTTTAGGTCAAACAGCCTTGGTTGATTTAGCCGGTTTACGAGATGCAATTGCCGCCAAAGGCGGAGACCCTTCAAAGGTCAATCCAGTTGTCCCTACGCAGCTGATTGTTGATCATTCATTGGCGGTAGAGCATCCCGGTTTTGAAGAAGATGCATTTGAGAAAAACCGTGCAATCGAAGACCGCCGTAATGAAGATCGTTTTCACTTTATTAATTGGACAAAAACGGCATTTAAAAATGTTGATGTGATCCAGCCGGGTAACGGCATCATGCATCAGATCAATTTAGAGAAAATGTCGCCTGTGGTGCATGCGCGCGATGGCGTGGCGTTTCCTGATACGTTGGTTGGTACTGACAGCCATACGCCGCACGTTGATGCACTGGGTGTTATCGCCGTAGGTGTCGGTGGTTTAGAAGCAGAAAGTGTCATGCTTGGGCGTGCTTCTTACATGCGTTTACCTGATATTGTGGGCGTTGAGCTCATGGGTAAAGCACAACCGGGGATCACAGCCACAGATATCGTACTGGCGATCACTGAGTTTTTGCGTGCTGAAAAAGTGGTGGGAGCTTATCTTGAATTTTACGGTGAAGGGGCTGCGAGTTTAACCCTTGGCGATCGTGCAACCATTTCTAATATGACACCTGAATATGGTGCAACCGCAGCGATGTTTTATATCGACCAGCAGACTATTGATTACTTAAAAATTACAGGGCGCGATGATGAACAAGTTCAACTGGTAGAAAATTATGCTAAGCATACCGGTTTGTGGGCTGATAGTTTAGAAAGTGCTGAATATGAGCGCGTTTTAAAATTTGACTTGTCAGTGGTTGGGCGCAATATCGCCGGGCCCTCAAATCCACATAAACGAGTAGCCACCGCTGATCTTGCTAAAACAGGAATTGCCGGTAAGGTTGAGCAAGAAGAGGGTAAAATGCCCGATGGGGCAGTGATCATTGCTGCTATTACAAGCTGTACAAATACCAGTAACCCCCGCAATGTAATTGCAGCTGGATTGTTAGCGCGTAATGCCAATGCGAAAGGTTTGGTACGTAAACCGTGGGTTAAGTCATCGTTGGCACCGGGCTCAAAAGCTGTAAAGTTGTATTTAGAAGACTCAGAGTTACTCCCTGAGCTTGAACAGCTTGGTTTTGGTATTGTTGCGTTTGCTTGTACCACCTGTAATGGGATGAGTGGCGCACTTGACCCGAAGATTCAACAAGAAGTAATTGATCGAGATTTATATTCAACAGCTGTATTGTCGGGGAATCGTAATTTTGATGGCCGTATTCACCCCTATGCAAAACAAGCATTTTTAGCATCCCCTCCATTGGTTGTGGCTTATGCCATTGCGGGTACGATCCGCTTTGATATTGAAAAAGATGTACTTGGGCATGATCAAGATGGCACGCCTATCACTTTAAAAGACTTGTGGCCAAGTGATGAAGAGATTGATGCAGTTATAGCGAAAAGTGTAAAGCCAGAGCATTTCCGTCAAGTGTATGAGCCGATGTTTGATTTAACAGTCGATTACGGTGAAGACAATGATTCATTGTATGACTGGCGCAAAATGAGTACTTACATTCGCCGCCCGCCTTATTGGGAAGGTGCATTAGCTGCTGAGCGCACCATGAAAGGGATGCGTCCACTTGCAGTATTAGGTGACAATATCACCACAGACCATTTATCTCCTTCAAATGCCATTTTGGCAAGCAGTGCCGCAGGTGAATATTTAGCAAAAATGGGCCTACCAGAAGAAGACTTTAACTCATACGCAACACACCGTGGCGACCATTTAACGGCGCAGCGCGCTACGTTTGCGAATCCTAAGCTATTCAATGAAATGGTACGTGATGACAAGGGTGAAATAAAACAAGGTTCATTAGCGCGCATTGAACCGCAAGGGCAGCAAACACGTATGTGGGAAGCGATTGAAACCTATATGGAACGTAAACAGCCTTTGATCATTGTGGCGGGGGCTGATTATGGACAAGGCTCATCACGAGACTGGGCAGCCAAAGGGGTTCGCCTAGCGGGTGTGGAAGTGATTGCCGCTGAAGGATTTGAGCGTATTCACCGTACCAACTTAATTGGTATGGGTGTATTACCCCTTGAATTTGTTGCGGGTACAACCCGTAAAACGTTAGCGATTGATGGCACTGAGACATACGATGTTGAGGGTGATACTAGCCCAGGTGCAACGTTAACGCTTATCATCAATCGCACAAATGGTGAACGTGTTGAAGTACCGATGCTATGTCGGTTAGATACGGCAGAAGAAGTGTCAATTTATGCAGCAGGTGGTGTATTACAGCGTTTTGCGAAAGACTTCTTAGAAGCAAATACGTAACTTCTTCCATGTGAGCACGACGGTCTAGGCTTGAAATATGATGATTTTTCAGGTCTTACTTCTTTTAGTCATGATATGTAATGGGCTTTGATGCAACAAAAGCTCTACCAAGGAATTCTGATGTCTTATAAACCACAAATCAAAATACCCGCAACATATATGCGTGGTGGGACAAGTAAAGGGGTATTTTTCAATTTAACTGATTTACCTGAAGCAGCCCAACACGCCGGCCCCGACAGAGATCAATTACTGTTGCGTGTGATTGGCAGCCCAGATCCTTATGCCAAACAAACAGACGGTATGGGGGGAGCAACATCCAGTACCAGTAAAACGGTGATTTTATCCAAAAGTAGTCAGCCAGATCATGACGTAGACTATCTGTTTGGTCAGGTTGCGATAGACAAACCTTTTATAGATTGGAGCGGTAACTGCGGTAACTTAACTGCTGCTGTGGGGTCATTCGCTATCAGCAATGGTTTAGTGGATGCACAGCGGATCCCTGAAAATGGCATTGCTATTGTGCGTATTTGGCAAGCAAATATTAAAAAAACCATCATTGCCCATGTGCCGATCACTGATAATGAGGTGCAAGAAATCGGAGACTTTGAACTCGATGGCGTGACCTTTCCTGCTGCAGAAGTGGTGGTAGAGTTTATGGATCCGGCGGCGGGTGACGGGGCGATGTTTCCGTCAGGTAACTTGGTTGACACCTTGGAAGTGCCGAATATTGGTCGCTTTAGTGTGACCATGATAAATGCAGGGATCCCGACTCTGTTCTTTAATGCGCAAGACTTAGGCTATGAAGGAACAGAACTACAAGAGGTTATTAATACGGATGATAAAGCGCTACAACGTTTTGAGATCATTCGTGCTTATGGCGCTGTTAAAATGGGCTTAATTGACAATATTGAAGAGGCTGTAACTCGACAGCACACGCCAAAGATTGCATTTGTCAGTCCAGCCAAAAGTTATACCTCGTCAAGCGGTAAAGCAATTAACAACCATGAGATTGACGTGTGTGTTCGTGCATTATCAATGGGTAAATTACATCATGCCATGATGGGGACTGCGGCTGTTGCGATTGCTACAGCGGCGGCGATACCCGGTACTGTGGTTAATAACGCGGCAGGTGGTGTCCCACGAGATAGTGTGACGTTTGGCCATCCCTCTGGCACTTTAAAAGTAGGTGCCATTGCCAATAAAGTGGATGGGCAATGGCAAGCAAAAAGTGCCGTTATGAGCCGCAGTGCTCGGGTATTGATGGAAGGCAATGTCAGAGTGCCTCCAGCTGATTAGCCGATTGTTAGAATCGAGAATAAATCGACATGTTATTTAAGCCCAATAGGGCTTTTTTATTCAATAAAATATGTATTGAGGTTAGGGATAATGTATATGGAAGCCTTTATATCATTGGTATTAACAACTGCACTGCTATTGGGCTCACCGGGTCCTGCTCCGTTGGCGTTGGCTGGCGTTGGTGCAAGTTTTGGTTTTAAAGGAGGAATGAGGTTTTTAAGTGGTATTTTAGCAGGCTTGCTGGTGGTGATTTTTGCCGTTGCGACAGGGCTGGGTACGCTATTTACGACTTACCCACTGACCAAGTCTATCTGCCAATTTGTTGGGGTCGCCTACTTACTGTATGTGGCGTATAAAATTGCGTCGGCACAAGGGAGTATTGCTGAAAGAGAGGGAGCAGCACCCAGCTTTAAAGATGGCTTTATCCTAAATTTGATAAACCCTAAAGCCTATGCCGCTTTTTTAGCTATTTTTGCTAATAATTTACTGATACTTGGGGATCCCTTACTAAGCGTGATAATGACAGGGGTGGTATGTTTTGCCGTCGCAGTAATTGTCGATGGCTTATGGATGGCTATTGGAGGAAGCTTACAGACGATTTTTGCGACACCAGCTCAAGCAAAACAACTGCGCTTGGTTTGCGCTGCTGCGTTGCTTGTCAGTGTTATCAGCGCGCTAACATTATAATAGCAAAACACTTAATACATAGCCCGTTCGTTGGTATTGCTTAAGTAAGGGTAATCTTTATCATTTGCTGATTTTGATAACGTCGTTTTATAAGTGATGCATAATCAAGTTTATGCTCTACTATTTTTTGGGTGATTTTAGTTCCAATGGCCGTTTCACTTGGCTTTGGCTTTGGCTTTGGCTTTGGCTTTGCGACCATGTTCACGCTTATTTTTTTACCTATGAACTACCTTTTGATTTTACGAATTCAAAGTGCGGTTAACTGATACACAGTTGAAACTGTGGGACCGTGAAAGTACCTAATCATTACGATACAAAGGTAAGCGTTTTTTTGTTTACTGAGTCAGGTTTTGATTGGTGCAAAAGATCGTTTTGCATACACAGTGGGGCTAGATACCCCACTGTGTATATTCGCTAAAATTGGACTATTGTGGATACTGCTTCTTCATCAGCTGTTTGAATTGAAAGTTTAATTTCTCTATTTTGCCAATCGATGTCTAACATGCCGTAGTTACTACCTGATTTATTTACCAAGTGACGATCGCTGGTGGATAGCTGAGAGATATTTTTGCTGACAACTCCGACCTTACCGGTAGGAATGTCTGCGCCATTACCTGCGCAATAGCCCCAGTGTGCTTCATTACCCTTGTTTTGTTCGTCTACTTGGGTATAACACCATGGCTTAGAGCGATCTTGTGTTAAACAACTTTTGTAACTTTTCCCCTTGTGTTTAGCTGGAAAGTGGCACTGTTGTGTAAAGCGACCATCTCCTTGGGAATCAGCATAAACAGGTAAGCGCAATGGGTTTTCTATGTGATATGGCCAGCTTTGTCCAAAGCCTGATGCCGTAATTTCGTAAACAGTTGTCGCTTTACCGTATTTGTCACTGGCTGGAATGTTCTTTTGTAGCAGTTCACCCCAGTGTTGATCACCTGATAAGAAAACAACCGCTTTGGTATGACCGGCGTTTATTGACTTTTGTACTAGACGGAGTAGTTTTTCACGTTGGGCTGGCATTTCAGCCCAAGATTCATAACTGGTGCCAGACATAGAAGATTCATTCAAATTACTGATTGCTTGTTCAAACTCAACGCCGTCAGCGTAGGCGCAGTATTTATTTTTTGCACGGCCTTGATACAGTGGCGGTAGCACCTGAATACCACTGGCGATGAGTTTAATGTCAGAAGGCTTTGCGAGTTCTTTTTCTAGCCATTGCCATTGCGCCATACCTAAAATAGAACTGCTGGTCCCTTCACATTCACCATAACTGTTAAAGGTTGGAGATCTAAAATAGCGAGCATCGAGCGTGATAACATGGGTTTGCTCACCAGGTTGCCCCAGCATTTTGGCTTCATATATGCCTTGCTGCGTTGTATGGCGTGGATCATCAGCAGGCACATCAAAATGGCGTAAGTAAGCTTGCTGTGACTGGGCGCGTTTAGGGTAATGCTTCCCATCGTTATTTTGGCCGAAATCATGGTCATCCCACGTTGCCATAACAGGAATTTTTGCTTCTAGAAATTTTTGATAATCGGGGTTGAGTTTTTTATCATCATATTTTTGGCGCATTCTGCTCATATCCGTGGTATCGGCGTAAATATTATCCCCCAGCCACAAGAATAGATCGGGCTTATGAGCAATTAAACGTGACAAAGCATCGGGCATGTCACCTTGCGTTTTAAAGCAAGAGCCAAGTGCGATACGATCTAAACGTTTACTTTGTTGTGGTTGAGTATGTGAGAGTAGTTCAGAAGGAGGAATTGGATCGCACTCTTCCCAGCTATTCCCATCAATATAGCACCAAGGTGTTGTGTGATTGCGTGAAGAGCAACCATAAAACTGTTCACCCATATAGGATGAAGGGGCCATACAAGTTTTACCTGATATTGTTTTAAATTTTGGTAAAGTTTCTGCTCGAACATTTCCCCAGCTAGACTCTTCAACAGGGCTTTTTAAGTAGCACCATTGGCTACCTGCATTATTTTTATTAGTGGTGCCTTGGTAGTCTGCACCTAGGTAATTAAAGCTTGATTTACATTCATTGTAATGTACTTCCGGTGCAGCCATCACCATTGTTGGTAATATACTTAATAGCAAATAACGTGTTATTTTCATTGTAACCCCTAGATATAAAACATATTATCATAATGTTATTTTGTGAATTACATCTTGCAAAACTGTTTCAATATTAATACATAAGAGGTACATGAATTCGTATTGAAGTCGTTTTCAATAACTTTATTGTTCTGTTATTAATGAAATGTTCTTTGACTTTTAAGTGTTGATTTTTATATTAATTAGTACAAAAGTAATAAGTGGAACTAATTAATTTATTGTTTTTATGATAATTTAATGTCGTAAAAATGAGTGGGTGCTAATTGAAAAGGAGGTTATTATGAAATATAAATCAAGCTTATCAAATAGCGCGTTAGCGGGTGTGATCTATGAACAAAACTTACAAAGTAACCGAGTAAGTACCTATAAACCCCTATCAAATAGCTCTCAATATAAAGCACGTACTTGTGGGACAGTTACAGTGTAATTGGCAATGTTTTGCCAATTAATTTCAGTTTGTTTGGCTGCGTCACCAATCGTGACTGTATCTGTGGTTGGTTGGTGGTTATATCTGTTCTATTGATGGCGGCTGCATCTGCAGATGCTTTACCTGAATTGTGACGGCGAATAAGTGGCAAGTTTAATGCCATTCATCGGTACTTTTAGCTACAGCGTAGCAGAGGGCGTTTACTTTTGGCAGAGGGGCCACTTTAGCTGTGTAAAGGTTTATTTATGTAAAGGTCTAGTTAAGGCGGTTTCTTATGAAAAAAAGTATCGATAGGCTGAACTATCGATACTTGCTTACGGATATCATTAAATTAATTGAATACTATCTGCTTGATTCAAATTACACTTAATTATTTACAAAGGTCTTATACTGGATCTGAGTCGTCAACTAATTCATCAATACAGGCCTTTACTGCAATTCGAGTCGCTTTTCTCGACTCAAAATATGCAGTAAATTCCTCAACAGTTACGTCATTGCTATTATTCGTATCCATGTCGTTGAATGCGTCTGTTTTGTGTGTGGTTATGGCTGTGGTTATTTCAGGTAAACTTAGACCACCACTTAGATCTGTATCGAGATCTGCAAACTTTGTTTCTGGTGAAGCAAACTTGTCAGCAGTGGGAACCACAATATTTGTATCTCCACTTTCGTCTTGCGCATCTTGTACACACTCTACAATATCTGCTGCATAGGCAGATAAATCCGTTTGATGACGTTTTTTTGCTAAAAATTCAGTGAGTTCAATTTCAGAGCTCACATCGGTATCGGCTCTATTAAGCTTTTTTTGCGCCCGAGTATCAATATTAGCAAGCATTTCGTCGAGTGTAAGTGCGCCACTGGTATCGGCATCAATACGTGTAAACAGTACTTCAGGCGCTTTTTTGCCACCTTTACCACCTTTGCGTGCATCCGCTGGAATGCTGACTGTTAATGCCGTTAATGCTGTGCCAATTAGTGCGATGTTGATGATAGAAAGTTTCATAGTCATTCTCTTTTTTAGTAGATTCAAAGGTAACAACGGTTCAACCATAAGATGGTTGACAAAGGTTCAAAGAAAATTACATTTAATTTTATGTGCATGACTTAATTGCCATTTTTTTCTTTAAAAGGGCTTAACCGCTCTTGTCCGGTAAATATAAAATGAAAGACAAATATGCAAAAAATATGACCGAGTTTGTCAACCTTATAAATTCTGATACGTTTAATAGACTGATGGTGATAAAAAGAGCAGGTATGGATATTCTGAATATAAATAAACTCGGCTCACCCAAAGGCAGTGGATATGGATGAGAGTTCGGTGAATAAACCGAATGAGATATCATTAAATGTTTTTTTGATGGCGGTTGAAAAAAAGGCGTACAATATGGCATTGATCTCTACCGGTAATCGTGAGGAGGCACTGGATATAGTGCAAGATGCGATGTTTAAATTTGCTACTCATTATGCAGATAAAGCAACAGAGCAGTGGAAACCGCTGTTTTATCGTATCGTTCAAAACTTGATTATGGATTGGCATCGAAAACAAAAAGTGCGCAGGATCATGACTTTTTGGCGCGAGGAAGATAGTACACCAGAGCCTTGGCTTGCATCGCTCAATGATTGCCCCGAGACTATATTGTGCAAACATCAGAAAAGTAATGCGACATTAAGCATACTTCATGAATTACCCGTCAAGCAGCAGCAATGTTTTTTATTACGCGCGTGGGAGGGGTTATCTGTGAAAGAGACAGCAAGAGCAATGAATTGCTCTGAGGGCACCATAAAGACCCATTTCTCACGAGCTAGCGCAAAGTTAAAGCAGTGTATTGAGGCAATGAATGAGTAATAAAACACGACCAGATCATGAGCGTGATGTATGTGCTATTTTAGATCGGCAAGTCACAACCATGGACAGTTCAGTCGAAGACAAACTAACCCGAATGCGGTTAAAAGCCCTTGCAGTGCAAAGGCCGTCGAAATCACGACCATTAATGAATACCGCTAAGTATGCGCCAGTTCTTTCAGTACTTATATTTGCGAGTATTTTGTTTTTGAGCCAAGAACCAATGGAAGAAGCTGTTATCGTTATGCCAATCTCTATGGTTTTGCCAGATTCAGGAAATAACGCCAATATACCGGTACCCACAGAGGACATAGCGATGTTAGAGGATATGGAGTTCGTTCTATGGTTGGCAAGTAATGAAGCTGAGCTCTAGTATTTTAGTACTTTGGTTTGTAAGTTTGTCACATATATCAGATGTATATGCTGGAGATGAAGGCGATCAAAAAGTAAGGCCTAATGATCTGAAAACGGCAAAGACTTCGGGGGCTATTTCACTCGATTTATTACTTTATTTATCAGACCTGACTGCCGTGCGAGGAGACTTAGTCGGGCCATTAGATATGCTAAACCATACGCAGTATCCAAAAGAAGGAAAAGCGGCATTAACAGATCAAAAGAAACCGGTCTCAACAAGTGAGCAAAGTGAGAAGGTCCAATGAAGATAATTGTAATACTGTTAGTTGCGTTATTTTTTACCAGTAAAAGTCTACAGGCGAATCAAGCTTGGGATAACTTAACTGTTGAGCAAAAACAGATTTTAGCTAATGTAAAAAGTCAATGGTCACAGTTTGATGGTAATAAACAGCAGGAATTAATTAAAGGGGCTGATCGTTGGTTGAATATGAATGAGCAGCAACGAATTAATACCGCAAATAAATTTGAGCAGTGGCAGGGTCTACCTAAAGAGCAAAAGCAGAAACTGCGAGAACAATACAGTCAGTTCAAAAAGCTGCCAAAAAGTCAGCAACAAAAGCTGCGCAGTACACATCGACGGTTCAAGCAACTTCCTAAGGCAAAACAGCGTGCATTAAGAAGTAAGTTTCAAAAAATGCAGCAAAACCGTAAACGAAGAAAGAGAGGCGGATAAGCTTTTAAGCTTGATCGAATAAATGAAGTAAGCGCAATATTAAAATTGATATCCCAGCCCGAGAGAGAAATAGGTCTCGTCTTGCGTTGGAGCGTTGTTAGTAGCGAAGTTTCTATTAAGCGAGATATCAGCATTCCACCGCTCACCGAGTTGTAATATGGCGTATAAAGATATTTGCCCATAATCCTCAGTCGTTAGCTGGTTTGGTTGGTTTACGCTATTTTTTAAATTGGTACGTCGAGTAATATTATTGCGTTTTAACTTAATACCTTGCTCTTGAGTAAGCGTGTCTTTTAATAATTGGTGCCAACTAAGCTGTGCGCCATAGGTGAATGCTGTATCTTGAGAAAATACAACGAAATGTGACATATCGACTGCCAATGAAGCGACTGTGGTATCGAGCTTTTGTGAAGTATGCGAGGTTATATTTTTTCGAATAGACACTGTGCGTTCACTTTGCCAGTCTGTTTGGCTCATCGAAGTAGACAGTCTTAAATAGTAGCTTCCAATTTCTTTGCCCCACCCCAATGACGCAGTATAGCTCTTGGCATGGTTTTGTTCGTCATACACTGTTAAGTGATGCTTTTTGTTATGGGCTTGTATTGAATCCTGCCATTTGTCATAAGACAAAGATAGATACCATGCATCATTAATAGAGTAGTGAGCAGCACTGCCAACACTTTTTATAGCCATTTCTCCAACAAGCACTGCATGGTTGTCTTTTGTTTGTGTCCATTCTCCGCGCGAAAAAGAGAGCGATAATGCATCGCTTAAGTCTAAGGAAATAAAAGCGTTATACCCAAACGAGTCAAATGCAATTTCTTGTTGTGGTAGATTGATTGTGTGTTCCACTTTTGACGTATTTATATAGACTTCATGTGCTTGTACTATTGTGCACAACAGTTGAGTTAATAAAAAAGATACTATGACAATACTTTGGATTGTTTTTTTCATGAATAATCACATATAACACTGAGTTGTCAAAATCTAAGTATATATGGAATACATGTATATATGTAATTAACTGTTTTTTCTTTTAAATTTGATGCTATGATGTTTTCTTAACCGATACAAGGAGTGGGTAAAGTTTAGTATCGCTTAGCGGTATCTTCCTGCATGGTGTACAACTTTTTACAGTTTTCTACGTGACCTGCGTATCTTCTTTGTATAACTTTCTGATTTTATATTTCATAGGTTATTTATGTCTTCTAATAAAGGTAATTTCGCAGTGGTGCTAGCCGCCTTGGCTCTGGCGGTATCAATCTATGGTGTTTTCACTGGCAATGAGGTAATGGTTACTCACACTGGTGAGACTGGTAGCTCAAACACAGATGAATACAACGGGCAGTGGGTTGAAAACAACAGTAATGATAGCGTAAGTGCTGAGATACTAGAGTTGCGTCGATACATACTCGATTTAGAAGAGCGCTTGAACAATCAGCAGTTCAATGATGTAGAAGTGCCTCAAGGTATGCCAGTTCAGGCTGACTTTCAAGATGCGGTACTTGAAGTGATAGCCTTAAAAGAAGAGCAAGATCTTCAAAAACTCAAAGAAAAAAACCCTATGTATGGCTTTTATGAAGACTTGCCCGAAGATTATGAAATAAGAATAAAAACAGATCCCGATTATGCACGACAAGTCGGTAAAGACTTAAAAGCTCAGATTGTGGATGAGAACTTATCGACAACTGAGCGCTTAGCCGCGATGAGCCAATTGCAAATGACGATGTTTATGCTCAATAAAACAGAAATGCCTGAATATGATTATGAAGCGGTTGATGCGATATTGAGTATTGGCAGAAATAGCAGTGATGACAAGGTTAAAATTCAAGCACTCGAAGTGGTCGCTCATACCCCTGTTGCCGATGCAAGGGTATCCGACAGCTTTATGTCTTTATTAGAAAAAGAAGATAACGATTATATTAGAAGCATGGCTGCCGAAGGATTAGTTGCGCAGTATTATAAGTCACAAAGTAAGCAACCTGAACTCAGTAAAAAAGTCGCTCAAGATATTTTAGGCCTTTACGATAACGCTTCTGATGCTAAATTAAAGCAGCTATTTGACAACATCATTGGTGATGCGCGTATGCTTGACGAGCTGCGAAAGGCGGCGGGGCAGTAAGCGTTACTTGTAGTAGTTCAGCGTTTGATCTTTCATTGTAATACCAGTCGACTTCTTACACCTCAAATATGAGAAATTTAAGTGGCTTGCGTTGACTCATTAATTGATTACTAGATATAGAGATTACAAATACGTTAAATGGCTTTGTTCATTAGGTATAAATAACTCTCTTTATTAATATATACATGATTTTTTCTGAAAAGCCCTTTAAGCCAATTTGGCTGAGTTTTGGGGTTGAAAATGGGTTGTGTACTGTCTAAGGAGAAGAGGTGTATAGAGATAAGTGGTACACCCGCGATACACTCACAGATAAATACCATATAGGCAGACTTAAAATCAGTTTTGTCACCCGCCTCGACCATTCTTAAATTTTCATTGGTAAGACTATTGAGTATAGCTGGTGCGAAAGAAAGTTCTTGATGTGGAATGTGCAGCCCTAATAATTGATGAAAAAGCTTTTGATGGTTAGTGTGATGCAGGTTTTTAGCATCAATGGTTAATGCTAAATCTGATGTCTTTACAAAGTACCCCGTTTTATCGATCAATCTAGATAACGCATGGTAATTAAACAGACTGTATGGCGTGTTAGTTACGGGGTGTTTTGTGGTAGATAGCGTCTTCATCATCGCAGAAAATAGGCTGATCACTTGAGAAAAGGTTTGTGCTACAGGCATTGGTAATGGCTGTGTGGGATCATGATGAGTTGAAAATAAGATATGACCGGTTGCATTAAAGTAGATGTGGCGATGGTTTTGGCCTGGATCAGGAGTTTGCGCAGGAGCACTGCCATTATGATGAAATGATCTGAACCAGTCCAAAGTTGTGTGCTCCTTATTGAGTTGGCTCGGTAATATTTATACCAAGCCTGCCTGTTATTATGTATTTATGATGTGGCAATTGTATATGTCTCAGCGCTTTGTGCTACTACACTGCCAGATTTATCAAGTACTTCTATGGCTGATGGCGTTGTTTGTGTACCTGAAACTGTGAAGTTAATAGAGTCTACTCCCCAATTTGCAGAGGTAATGACACCATTACCATCAACTTCGGCGAATCTTAAGGTGCCTTTTTCAGCAGGTAAGAACTGACCTTGAATTTGATAGGTTTTTCCGGTCGATAACGCACGACCAGATTCAATGGCTACAAATGTTTTTGCATCGATAATATCGTTAATGGTTGGGGTTTGGGTTAGTAATCCGCTCAACCAATTAATGAGCTCTAGATAATTAGGGTCAGAATTTATTGAGTCTAAATCTCCAGCATATGATTTGATAAAGGAGGGAGTAACAAACATGTACGTATCTTTATGTAAGGTCCATGTGGTCGAGATAGATGACTCACTAAAACATGGCCCTAGCTTAAGCTGTTGCTTGTTTTGCTCACAATCGGCATATACCACAATGGCACTTACGATTGGCATGCCAAGTAGGTACTCACAAACAAAAACGATGTTACCCACTTTACTGTTTGAGTGACTTGATGAACCTGATAGATTCAAGCCTTCTTTACCTATCGAAGAGACCATTGCAGATGCAAAACTCATTTCCCCTGTACCAGTTGCTAAACCGAGTAGTGATTCTAAAAGTTCTTTACTAAAATCGGCACCAAAGCTCTTTGAGTCATATTTTACATCTTCTTCTGTGACGTGAACAAATAGCCCTGAGCCACTGATGATATTTTGGAGTGCTTCGTAATTATACAGAGAGTATGGCTTTTTGGTTGCTGGGTTTTTAGTTGTTGTAATTGCACGAGACATACCAGCAAAGAATACAGAGACTTCTGCAAATACTTTTTGTACAGATTCAGATAAGGGGATATTGGCATCAACAGTACTAGACATCATGATGTTCCCTGTTTCATTAAAAACGTAATACTTCTTTGCTTCGACGTTATTGGGGTTTTTAACAGCGGCCTTGAGAGGTACAGTGTTCGTAGTGGTTGCCATAATCTTTCCTTTGTATAGAGGTCTATTACTAGACAATGATGTATCGCCACACCGCGCAGTTAAAACCTTCAATATAGATTAAGGAATTAAACTACAGCTTGTCTTTTGACGATGAGTTAGCTACAACGGCTAGTGTGCACTTTAATTAAAAATTAATTTTGAGCTTGATGAGTGTAGCGGCAATTGTGAGGGATTGTAATTACGGCACATTACAGAGAGGGAGCTGCGGCTGTGATCACTCAGTCAGCTCAATAGAGCGAGAATTTTGACTGACATATATTGTACTAGCTCAGACTTGA
>NZ_PNBY01000121.1 GCF_005886875.1 Pseudoalteromonas aurantia
TTCATGCTCTTGCCCTGACTGCAAAGTTAACCTGATAGCTCAACAGCCCCCAGTTAGGTGTCCGATGGCATAGCTCATTGTTTATGATAAATTCGACTAAACTTCAGATTTTATTATCATTTCTTAATAGCTTCCTATGATGTGTTTGCTTATCAATTTCTTTGGGGCTTTTAACCTTTAAATGGCTTACAATTTCACAGGAGGTTTAATCCATTAATCGAATTATTCGGCCAACATCGTCTTTACTGGCTTATTTTGGGATAACTTCAAAATCCAGTCACATATCTATGATCTAATAGCATCAGTTTTTCCTATTTATCTATCGTAATGTCTTTATTGTCTCATCTCGAACTAGCCAAAGAAAACCGCTCAAAGATTGATCAGCACCATAACCTGGTTGATATCATGTTTCTGATAATAAGCGCCATAACCTCAGGCTGTGAAGGTTGGCAAGGTATTGAAATATATGGTAATAAAAACTCCCATGGTTAAGGCGTTTTCGCCCTTTTGTAAATGGCATTCCCACACGGCACAGCATCGCTCGTATCTTTCGAGGCCTTGATAGTGACTCACTACTACTAGCTCTGTACAGCTGGGTAAATCAACAACGAGAAAAGTCAGGCATGCCAGTCATCGCTTTTGACGGCAAAACGATTCGTGGTGCGAGCAAACGCGCGACGGATAAACTCCATTTAGTTTCAGCTTATGATTGCGATTCAGGGCTGACCTTGCTCCACAACTGTGTCGATAGCAAAACGAATGAAATTCCAGCAGTACGTGAATTACTTCACATGCTTGGTATTACCGGTGCGATGGTCACATTAGATACAATGCATTGCCAAAAAGAGACGCTAAACCAACTTATCAGTCGCAAAGCAGACTATGTGGTGCAAGCTAAGGGCAATCAGAAAAAACTATACTCGGCAATTTCAAATGTATTCCAACAACAATTTGATTCTGGGGAACTGGGGATGGACACGCAAGTTACTTCAGATAAGGGGCATGGTCGAGAGGAAATACGAACTGTTTATAGGCTTAATGCGACTTTATTAGATAAAGACATTAGGCAAGACTGGCCAGGCATTCAATCCATTATTGGCGTTGAGCGCACTCGGACGAAGGGTAAAAAAGACCAGTATTGATACACATTATTATCTGAGTTCATCAAGAGATAACACGCTCATATCAAAAGCAATTCGCCAACACTGGTTGATAGAAAACCAACAGCATTGGGTACTGGATGTGGTGTTCAAAGAAGACAGTTGCCACATTCATGAGGCACTGAGCGCCCAGCATATGGCGCTATTTAGGCGAGTTGTTCGCAACATGGTTAAGCAGCACACAAAAAGCAAAGGGTCCATTCGAAGTAAACTCGTTGCTGCCAGTTTTGACGATGATTTTAGAGCTGAACTTTTGTTTGGTTAACAGGAATTAACAAAGTGTGCTCGGCCCTGCGTTAGACCACTTCATTATAATGCTGGTTTAACGCCAAATGAATCTGAGGTTAGATATAAAGGTTCTAAAATTGTGGCAAAATTAGTTGACCATTACATAAGGAACCTTATGTTCTTATCGCACCAAACTAAATAATTTCAATTGTTTAGGAAATAAAGCCATTACCAACCAGTAACTTCCAAATAAGCTATACATGGTCAAGAATTCTTTAATACCCTTTGAAATTTATTAATTTCAAAGGGTATGTTTAGCTGGCGGTTTTTTGAACACAGCTGAATGCAAAAAAGGACTAAAAATAAAAATGGCTGTCATATTTAATTTTTTAGCCCTTGCCGTAACATTAAAATGTAAAGGTAACACGCGCACCAATTTCGCGAGGTGCACCTAGGATTGTCGAAGGCGTCCCATCATCATTTGATAAGTTATTGTTGGTGTCATATAACTCATCCGTGGCATTTTTAACATAGGCTTCAAGGGTTATGCTATCTAACTTGTAACCGCTGTTTAAATTAACCAAGGTGTAGCTATTCATTTTTAATTTATTAACGCCATTTGCACTGACTGAGCTAGTTGGCTCAGAAAACCTTGACGTTGAATCACTGATATAACTCACGTTACCATTAAAAAACAAACCATTGTCATTTTCATAGTAAAAACCTAGTACAGCAGTCTGTTCCGGCGCGAATAAGAAGCTATTACCTGAATAATCTATTTCACCATCAGGTGATAAAAAGCTATCGTACTCAGTGTGAGATAAAGCCAAACCAGTATATAGTTCTAAATTATCAGAGAGTTCATAATTAAAACTTAATTCAGCACCAGAAAGGGTAGATTCACCGGCATTCACTGTCATAGTAAACGCTGTACTCGTGGTGCCTGGTTCTTGAATAGCCACTTGTTGATCTGTCCAATCGCTGTAATACACGTTGGCATTAAGTACACCTTTACCGTCAAGCACAACTGCCCGCAATGCCGCTTCATAATTCCAAAGCTCTTCTTCATCAAAATAATTAACGCCATTAAGTAAGGTTAGCTCAGAGCCACCCGAACGATAGCTTTTCTTGACGAAGAAACTAGTCGATATATCATCATTCCATTGATAGGTAATACCAGCGTGTGGTAATAAGTTACTAAAATCTTCTGTTTTATTAGCTAAAGGCACACCAGCAACATAGGCTGCTAATTGGCTGTTGATTAAGCCAATAGCACCGTTAATGTTTAATCCAGGGGCAAGGGTAATACCACCAAAAGGCCCACCCACAGCAGGTAATACGTAATTACTGATGGTGTTTGATTCAGTGGTGAATTCTTGCTCTTCGTTATCGTAACGCAAGCCAAAACTTAGCATCAACTGCTGATTTAAATCAATTTCCCACTCTGAGAATAACGCCCAAGTACTGGTTTTAACTTCGGTAAACCCCGCTTGAGTAGTATCAAAGTACGGTTCATAAACAACTGCAGGTAATACCGCCGTTGTTGTTAACACTGCACCTAATCCTGGAGAAAACTCATCAAATAATGCGGGTAGGGCCAAATCAAGTTGGTTTCTACTACCAATATAAGCATCAACCGATGAAAAATAGAACCCTGAGCTACCTCTTACACCGTCATTCTCGTAATTGAAACGAAATTCTTGCGACCAGTTATCGTCTTTACTATTTTGGGTAACAATACCGCCACCATTACCAAAGGTTCTTAGCGTTTGGTCATAGTCACTATAACGAGAACGCTCACCACTTTGATAAGCGGTAATGCTTTTAAGTGACCAGTATTCGTTAACAAAATAATCAACATTCAATGACGCTAAGTCAGCCTCGGTATCAAAACGTGAATCATCTCCTGATAAGTTAATGCGAGCTGCTTTATCAAAATCAAAGTTATTATTCTCACCTTGCCATAACGAAATAGTTTGCCCGTAGTTACTTTTGATATGCTGGTAAGAAAATACTGATTTAAGGTTATCAGTGATTTGATATAACCACTTTACGCGCACCACAGAATGATCAGTATCACCGTAATCATCTTCTCCACGTGTAGTATTATTTACAAACCCGTCTGATTTTGCACTTTCTGCTGAAATACGAATGGCTGATACATCATCCACTAAATTGAAATTAGCAACGCCTTTTAGCTCTTTTTTACCGTACTCACCACCTCCAATACGGATAATGCCTTCATTTTCAAAAACCGGATCCATGGTATTCACTACAACCGCCCCAGCAAGCGCGTTACGCCCCAAGTTAGTTGATTGTGGACCACGTAAAATTTCTATTTGACTCACGTCCCAAAGTTGGCCTGCGCCTTCACTTTTAACCCAACCAGAAAGGGTTACGCCATCAATCACTACTGAGGCTAAATCGCCTCGACTTGGGTTGCCAGAGCCATCACTACTTCTTACACCACGAATGTAAAATTTTGATTGGTTGCCACTTACGCCTGGGGTTTGAATAAAGACATCAGTGATATTTTCAAGGTTACGCTCTTCTAATGTTAAATTAGTAAATACTTCAACACTTTCTTTAGTCTCCTGTAAGCTGCTACTTAGTTTTTGACCGGTAACTACGATTTTTTCTATATCGTTACTGGGTGAGGTTGCCGAGTCAGTTTGTTCTGCATACGCTGTAAAACAGGCGATACTTATGGCAAGTGACAACCCATTTTTTGCGAAATTTTTCATTCGTTTATTCCTATAGTTTTAATCAAATACAAGATTGTTTTTTATAATTAGGCTGCTCACTGTTGCTGCCAACAGCAAGCAAGATATTTTTACTGTGCGTGTAGTAATTTGAAGTCATTGGAAGGGGGTAATTGCTGAGCTTGAAAGCGTCACCCATTTATGAACTTATACATTTATTATTACTTTAAACAAGCACAAATCAGTCAGTTAACAAGAAAACCGTATTAAACGTTAGCTAACTCTTTAACAACAACTTATCTATTTATTTGTAATTGTAATTGATAATGATTGGCATTAATAGTAGTGTTGTGTTTATATTAATAATCAAAGGGCTTTTAAAAACAAAGCTATTAATATCAATAACTAAAAGCCTAAAATACAAGAACATTTTTAGTATTCACCAAAAGAAAATTATTTAATAAGGGTCCTTTAGGCTATTGACTTCGTTGTCTCCTAAATAATTGAACCTCTTTGGTTTGGCGTGATCAGATTATTTAATGCCTTAACTCATGCTTTGATATGAAGAAAAAAATATGAATTGGTCACTGTACAATGGTGCTTTAATCCAACTTGGTAAAACCAATATTTGGCTAAATAATAGTGCCATCCTAAGGGAGCCAAAAAATAACCATTAAATTTCAATTACATAACTTTCATCCATGTTTTTCTAGATGAGTTACACTGCTGAAGTTGTATGGGAAGTATGTATGGCGTATGTTGATTTATGCCCAATTATAGCCAAAATGGCTGACACTCCTGGAAGTTCAGACTAAACCAGTGTTAAAACAAGGTGTTAATAAAAGAAAGGCGGTGAACAACCCAAATAACTGGCACTGTTTTGGGTAGCCCCAGAAAGCATATGCCCAAAGGTTTACCCTTAGAATTGAAGTCGTATTTAGATCTGGTTGAGCTAACAGGTCGATGTATTCGAGTAGATAAACGTGATGCCATAAACCCCATTAACTCTCCAATTTTGGACCGGCTCAACATAGCCCCAGAAAACTGGCAAAAGCTCATAACACAATTAACTAAAGTATATCACGGTGCAGTAGGGCGATCTCAAAAGCTTGATAATTATTGTGCGAGCTTAGAAATAAAACTGCGCGCTAATTACAAGCAATGTAAAAGGTTACTGGCTTAATTTTTAAGTCATCTAGATAACCAACACAGCATAACTTAGTGGATTAGTTGCGGCTTATTGATGAGGACGAGTTCAGTTTTTCTTTCTTTTCGATCTTATAGCGCATGTCGTTAATTTGACCTTACTAACTAAGCGATATTTCAGATTGATCGTGGCCTTTACCTTTGGTGACAATTTAAAATGGATGTTGCTTATTTTTCATTTTTGTTCAGCACTCGTGAGTATTAATCGGAGTACCGTATTCTCACCTAGTTTTTTGAGACCTAACTTATACGAAACTGCCTGCTGCCGTTCAAAATTAAAACAAAGATCAATATTCCCCAGTGAATTCTTAGGGTACAAAGACGCAAACGCTTTAAATGAACAATTCAAAGTACAGTATGGGACGTCAATGATGCAATGGAGAAGAATAAGATAAGCGTAAACTACGCGGATGTGAGCCACTCAATTGCGTGGTGTTCATCGAAGAAGCTTTTGAGCTTTAAAGAAGTATTATGAGAAAATAAATCAATTAAGTCACTTTTAAAGTCTGCAGGGCTGACGACACGCGCAACACGAAAATTCGGGAGGATCTGTTCGATAACTTTAGTTACTTTTAATACGTCACTACCACCATAATGTAACTTTAAATCGACGACATTAAGCAGCAGCTTATCTTTATGATGTAACTGTGCGAAACTTAGGATCCTTTGGTACATACCTATCACTTCTTTTGGCTGGCCGCACCCTTTTACGGTTACAACAATAATATCGCTTGGGCAGACGCTATTAATACTGTAAGTAAATTGCTGTGTGGTGTGATCAGTTTTGTCAGTCATAGTACTCAGTTGTAAAGGTACTCTTTTATAGGTTTAGCAAATACTGTACGGGTAATACAGGTGAATGACCGAATTGTTCACAAATAATTTTATTGCATAGCTCAAAGGCCATCAATTGCAGTTAGCCCTGATAAAACGGTATTTTCATAATCGCTATATATTTTTTTAAAATTATTTCTGCATATTGGCGCCTTTCGTTGTATTGAGGCGGGCAGAATACTGTTGACGTGCTTTAGCTGTTTAATAAATTGTTGCAAATTTATGTTGTCGTATCTAAAAGAGTTCGTAGAAGTCGTGTGTTCAGAAAGTGGCGAAATTGCAACATCAACTGTGCGAGAGCCATGTTGAAATAGGGCTTGGCTATTTGCAAAATTTGCCTCTTGCGTGCGTAGCATTGCGGCTTCTGGAATGGCTTTTATCCTTAGCTGAGAGCCATTTTCTTGCCAGGTGATTCCGCATACACTGATATGAACTGGTGATTTAATGCCAGCGGCAACTTTTGGAGCGAGATTTAAATTACCTGGGTGATAGATATCTTCTATGAGTGAGAGTGCAGTACTTGGCGACAAGCTTTCAAAGGTCGTATGTCCGATATTGCTCAGATAACTGATTTTGAGTGTTTCAAGTACGTAATAAACCTCGCCAGTATCTTGCCATATAGAATTATTTGTTAGGCAATTATCGCTAACGGTAATGATGTTTTTATTGTCATACGCCGTTTTTTTCAACCACGTAGTAATTAGATTCTTCATAATGACTCCTTAGCTTTATTTGATAATATAAATGAAAATGAGAAGGATTGCTATTAAGGTTTAATGGGTGTAAGGTATAAATCATTCAAATTAGCATCACATATCAACCACACTAAACCGGAGGCTAAAATGAGCTTTATCGTCGGGCTAAGAAATTTGTTATTCAAGGCCCTATATAAATTATCTCGTCCGTTAATCTTTTTAATGGATCCTGAAGAAGCACACTATATGTTTAAACGCGTAGGGGTGTTCTTAGGGTCAAACTTCCTGACACGATTTTTGACGTCCTTACTATTCAATTATGGGCATAAAAGTCTTAAGACATCAGTGGATGGCATTGAGTATAGAAATCCGCTCGGTTTATCGGCTGGGTTTGATAAAGATGGTGAATTAACCAAAATATACCCTTCTATCGGCTTTGGTCTGGCTGAATTAGGGTCATTTACGGGAGAGGTGTGCCCAGGTAACCCGGGTAAACGACTCTTTAGAATGGTCAAATCAAAGTCGATTTTAGTGTGGTATGGTTTGAATAACCAAGGTGCAGAAGTTATCTCGAAACGACTAAAAGGGGTGAATTTTGGCAAACTTAAAGTAGGAATAAACGCCGCAAAGTCCAACTTGACCCCTGAATTTGATTTGCAAGATTCGATTGATGATTACACCAAAACAATGTCGCTGTTCAAAGACATTGGTGACTATTATACGATAAATATCAGCTGTCCAAACACACAGGACGGCGAACCATTTGTAGTAAAAGAGAATTTGGATGCATTACTCAAGGCGGTGAACGCCCATCGGGTAGAAGGGCGACCAATTTATGTAAAATTGGCTGCGGATATCTCCATTGATGAAATTAATACTATTGTTGATGCGTGTATTGAGCATCAAATGGACGGTGTGGTGTTAACAAACTTAGCCAAACCGGCACATAATAAAGAGTATATTGAGTCAGAGTTACCCTATCATAAAGGCGCGATGAGCGGTTTGCCACTACAGCGTATTTCTACCAATGTGATAAGACATGTTTATCGTCGCTCTCGTGGAAAATTAACCATAATTGGCGTTGGTGGCGTGTTTACTGCGAAAGATGCGTATGAAAAAATTACTTCAGGTGCGAGTTTGTTGCATATGATCTCAACACTTATCTTTGATGGCCCGCAAAATATTAATGAGATTAACAGAGGTCTTGTTAAATTATTAAAAGCAGATGGTTTCTCATCAATTGAAGAAGCAGTGGGATCAAGAAACCCATTGCCAAAACTAAAATCGAGTCAGTCACAGCATACTTCTAAAAACGCGGCGTAACCATTTCTTCGTTCCCCCAATTCAAGGCTGAGAGATCAGCCTTATTTTTTGTCTTTCACCTCATTTAATAATACAAAATTCAACGCGGTCACTGATAAGTTGGTAGTTTTAGGTTTTAATTGTTAAATTAAAACAATGGCTTGAGTTTTTTACGAATAAAGACAGGGCAAAGAGTGCGATGATGTTTAAATAAATTAGCCAACGCTTTTTGTAAAAAATAAATAAGCAATAGCCAAATACTATTTCACCTAAAACTGCTGAACTCTTCATCCATAATGAGGCGACTTCTGACAAACCGATACTTGCAGTCATGGCTTTTTTCTAGTGGAGTAATATGAAATATCTTTGGAAATAACCATGGTATATCCAGCTATAGTTGATCATCACTCTAGCTATCATGTATGTTGACATATTATTGTTGCTTTTTTATTTTTTTCATCAGGCCTGATGTTAACCTTCAAAGCTATCTAAGCCTATCAAACTATTTACGTTTTACGATCTATTTTTGACGGCAATACGTAAACATGACTCGATATCGATTTTGATGAGAAGTAACAATGCGTAAAATTAATCCAAAAAAGCTGCTCAATAGCAAATGGACCGCGGTGTCACCTAAGCATAAAGAAAAGCACTTTATGGTCACGGATGTTGAGTTTGATGAAGAAGGCCAAGTGTTGCACTGCATAATTGAAGCTGTGCTAACAAAGCGCGCAGTCGAAATCCAATGGTTTGACTTAAAAGATGAGCAAGAGTGGTCATTTGGATGGAGGTAACATTGACAGAGTTGTCTTGGTTAAAGGTATGTACCCTAACACCATTATAAAGTGCCATAACGGCTTGGTATGATATTAGTTAGCACCTTAAATGTGATGTAAGTTGCTATCAATTGCACTTTACTTATTTTTTATCGGTGTCGATTGTGCCAGCAGTTTTACCAATATTATCTAATTGTCCGTTTAATTGATGTTCTGTCATTTCATGGTTTTGGAACGCTACTTCTAGTGATAATACTTTAAGAGTCTGGCTCAAGACGATTAGATATGATGATGCATCCTTTTGGCGACTTCGTTTTAAATTGATAAGTAATTCATTTAACTCGCTTAACGCGGAACCCGATAAATTTTTGCTGACAATGCTTTGCATAAGCAGGGTATCTAAATAGGTGGGGTAAGGAAGTGGGTTTTTAACATAGAACTCTTGCTTGAGGTTGTCACTGTCGGGCAAGTTATTAAAATACTTTAAGAGTTCTTCACTGTACTCTTGGCATGTTTCAACTGTGGTTATGGCAGAGTTTAGTAGCTTAATAACATCTTGCTTTTCTTTTCTATCGCTTTCGTAATTGGTGATTGAAATAGCCAGTAGGACGCCAACTAATGTTGCTATAAGTGTCAGAATAAAATTAATGCCTAGGCTATATTGTTCAGTCGCACTTTTAAATTTAGGTAAGAAAATAATAAAGCTTATAAAAATCAAAAGTATAGTTATTATTGTATAAAACATAGCAGTGCTTGTTTTCCTTTTCATTGAGACCACAAATATGCACGCTAATACTATCGTGGTTTCTCCTTTTTTACCAATCTACATCAAAATATGTGTTTTAGCATCAATGTTAAAGTGTTTTATATGTATGGCTATTCTAGCTAATACACAATATTTACGTGTATTGATAAAAGCATGACTGATTCAGTTGAACGCCTAATTAAACATCGCAGTGCGACATTCGCCTGTTATCAATAATGGTAACACTCTCTGAGTTTACGAAAGCGTCTATAAATAAGTTATTGATCCTTAAAAGTCACAATTTATGACTGTTGTAAAACTCATTGTATGCGGTTGTCTGATGTGTTTTATTACGCTGGTACAAGGTGCGATGTTACCTGAGCAATGCAAGAAAATTGGTATAGTAGCAAGTTGGCCACCGTTAACCGTATTTGATGAGGGGGGAGCAACGGGTTTAGATGTTGAAATTGTGAAGCGTATATTTGAGCGTGCAAAAGTGTGCTACAAATTTGTGAGGCTGCCCTCAAGTGCAAGAACATTCAAAGAAATGCAAAAAGGCACCATAGATGTATCGACAATGACCAGCTATACAATATCGCGAGAGAGGTTTGGTACGTTCTCTGGGAGCTATCGTCAAGAAAAGATGCGTTTGATCTCTTTGAAACAGCCCTCGAGCATTACAAATTTAAAAACAATTTTAAACAGTGATAACACCATAGGTTTGAGTATTGGCTCGTATTATGGAGAAGAGATCAGACAACTGATGTCTGATACTCTCTTATCAGATCAGTTTGTAAGTCTTGCGAGCGCGGATAGTAGAATCGCCATGTTAGTAAAAGGTCGAGTTGATTTTATTATCGATGATTTAATTAGTGCCCATTACTATAAAACGAAACTTGGTCACCGGAGTTTAAAATTGTGGTCTTATGTGGTACATGACAATCCGGTTCATTTGCTATTGAGCCACACTGCTTTCACTCACACTGAGATATCGGCTATTAACCTGGCTATTAAAGATCTTCAAAACGATATTGATGCCATTGTAATGAGTTATCTTATTAATTGATGCTGCTTAACATGCATATTAACGCGTGTGGTACAACGCCCTGTTAGAGCCGCTTTCGTTCTTTATTTCAATAGTGTAAGTCAACCTCAAGGTCATTCCGATTTTGTATATATGTAAGTATGAGTATCAGGTATTTCAAGTAAAAAGTCAGTTGGGCCAACATCATACTGCATTTGACTAAATAGAGTGGTTAATTGCCCTCGATGGTGAGTTTGATGGTTAAATAGATGACTGATCAGTTCGCCAAAATCACGTCTACTTATAACACCTTGTGAGTTTGTATATTGTAACTGGTTATCGAAATCACCTTCTTCTGTGTCACTTTTAAGCCATGACCCGATTAATGAATCGACCTCTTTGCGTGTGGCCTGTAATGGGTGAAAGTCTGAATATAAAATATCATCTAAGCGCTTAGGGCTGGGGAAGTTAGATAAGCGGTGTAAGGTTGTATACCTTTCAGAGAACTGTGAAAACCTAGTTAACCAAATAAGATCGCCGATGAGGATGTGATTTAGCGTGCCAATAATTGATTTAAAAAACGCGCCACGGTTTTCATTGAGGGCCTCTTTACTTAGATTTTGAGCAACACTATAAATCTGTTTATTCATTCTTGTATTGTGATATGACATTAATATAAAGTGATTTTTTACATTCATAACTAGCCTATTGTATGTCAGCGAGTATTAGCAACCTGACTTTATCTAGTTAACATCAGGTTTTTTCAGCTGCAATATTATTAATTTACAGTAACATTGCCAGAGTCAATTTTTATGCATATTTTTTGGAAGTTCAATAAACTACTATGTAATTTCCTAAAAGTTTATTTTGATTATTGCACTTATTTTTTGCGCTGTATGTAGTAATTCGTTTACTCTTTAGAAAGACCCGAATTCAAATAATATGGCTAGTGTCACAAATCAACACTTCGGCTTTTTACAGTTCTATTGATCGTCTTTATTATGACTATGAAATATAACGGCTTTTATTTTAAAGTTTTTTGAGTTTGAAATTTCACCAATCTATGTGACCCAAAATGGTTTGACTGACGTAATAATATGTACACTTAATCATGAGATGTAAAAGATGCTTCATTATCTTGTAACCAGTCAAAACTATCCAGCTTTTATCGATATTAAGCACCAGGTTGAGGAATTTGCAAAAACAGAAGATATATCAGCTTTGTGTGGGAAGAAACCACACCCACTGCATACGTGGCTGACAAAGAATGTATTGGCTATCGTGAAGGTTGAATTATTTGCATTTATTTGTATGTTGTTCGTGGTGTCATCTGCTGCGCTCGTTTTTAACTTAACGGCGGGAGTGTGGTTACTTTTGGTCATGGTCTCGTTGCTTTTTTCTATTTGGGTGTCTGGTTTAGCGGGGTTTGAGTTGCTACAACATTACTTGCAATGCCAAGATGCAACACAAGATAGCGAAAGTTTGCTCGCACTGTACATTGAAATCAGTGATCAGGAGCTTCCTCATCTCACTACATTGTTACAGCAGCCAAGTAGCTTGACGGTTGTAAAACTCGACTGAGACGAGTTCATTATTTTTATGGTGGTGGCTAATAAAGGCACCGCCTGTAATTCTACTTAGAAACAATCGGCAAGCTGCTCAGGGCGAGAGCGTGAATATACTGTTAACAGCTAAGCCCTAATCACCTTATCTAAATATTCAGTGTCCATCGCAGCGCGGCGTTGTTTTCGTCGTA
>NZ_PNBY01000122.1 GCF_005886875.1 Pseudoalteromonas aurantia
AAGCAATTTACTACCGCATAGAGAATGGAAAAGAGCTTATAGACACTCGCTATTACATTAGCTCTGCGCAATTATCGGCAGAAGAGTTAGCCAATCATGTACGTAGCCATTGGGCTATTTAGAATCAATTACACTGGGTTCTTGATGTCTCATTCAGAGAGGATAACTGCCCAATAAGCAGAGGTCACACGGCAGAAAACTTCCGTACATTTAGGCATGTAGGA
>NZ_PNBY01000123.1 GCF_005886875.1 Pseudoalteromonas aurantia
TCTTCTGGATAATGCTTCACCATAACTAACTTACCGCTCCCTGTTTTATTTTATGAAAAACTGAGGCGACAACTATCCTGACACAGGGGGGAACTGTAGTGGTCAACTATTTTGCCACCTCTTTATAAGTTTTCCAATACTGTTTTTCTTTCGCTATAGGCGAGCTTCCTCGATTATGCCGATGAGGTCGGTAACGGTTGTAGTAACCCATGATATATTATGATATTTCACCTGTTGCTTCTGTTATATTTTTATAGCCTGCTCTTGGTATCCACTCTGTTTTAAAGCTTCTTCCACGACGAGATAAAATTTGATTCATGCCATAGCGCCAGATTAATTGCCTAAACGCTTTACTCGTGTAATGACAGCCTTAGATGCCCTTCTAAGTGTCAACATGTAATTTGAACACAGTTAATGGATGTATTCCTATTTTTTAGCAGGTAGTATAATTCCCGAGCTATATATCTTTTCAAGCAGCGTAACGCTTCCATTTTTGATAACCCATCGGCAGTGCGTTTCTTAATATAGGACTTCGACCGATCTTCTGTTCGTAACCTACCAATGGCAATTATATGAAGCGCACTATTAGCAGCACGGTCTCCACCTCGGTTTAGTCTGTGCCTGTTAGTCTTTCCTGATGACGCAGGAATCGGGCAAACACCGCAAAGAGCAGCAAAGCTAGATTCAGATTTTAATCGTTCTGGATTATCTCCTAGTGTTATTAATAATTGTGCCGCTGATTCATACCCAACCGCATTTTGCTTAATTAATTCAGGTGCCAGTGTGTCGACAATAGTTGCTATCATTTTATCCAAGTCAGCAATTTCATCATGGAGTTCAATATACAGGGCGAGAGCGTGAATATACTGTTAACAGCTAAGCCCTAATCACCTTATCTAAATATTCAGTGTCCATCGCAGCGCGGCGTTGTTTTCGTCGTACGCTGGCTTTTAAGGTACTTTCTCTTTTCAACTGGTTCAGTCCTACATGCCTAAA
>NZ_PNBY01000124.1 GCF_005886875.1 Pseudoalteromonas aurantia
CAGCTCTGGATAAGCGAATTTGCCCAATAAAGCTATTTTACTCACTCTCGGCGTTGCTTTCTTTGTAATAGCCCGCTATTACTGCATTAAAGCGCCTTAATAGTGCGCAAAATATCATCATTGGATTTTACGTAAGTTTGTTTTCAAAACATTTTCTATTCCAAAACCCTTTTCCAAACCTGAGGTTAAATAAACTGCCTGAGATTATCGCTTCTTTTTTTTCAATTTTAGTAAAAACAGACTATACCTAAGGGGTGTAAATACTGTTCAAACGCTTTATGCTCATAGTGCTCTAAGGAATTGAGACATGAATAAAAAAAAGCAATCAGGCATCGCTGAGTTTAATATATCGGCTTACGATCAAGCTGAGTTTAATGATTTACTTTTTGAAAACATGCCCGATTATGCATTCGTCAAAGATGAAAATTTTAAAATCGTAAAAGCAAACTCAGCTTTTCTGTCAATGTACCCCGTCGATATAAGGAATAAAGTCATTGGTTTCAATACCTTAGAAGACTACAAACCAGACGAAGCTGAGCTATTTTTGGCGATGGACAAAATCGCATTCGAGCAAGGATATAGTGAAACTGTAGAAACAATCACATTTCCTGACCTCAGAATAAGAACACTACTCACCCGTAAAAAGCGCTTTGAAACCATTGATGGACGTACCTATATACTTGGCATAGCAACAGATGTGACCGAGCGAGAAGAGTTAATTGAACAGCTGCGAAAGTCTAACGATGACCTTGATCAGTTTGCTTATATGGCCTCTCACGATCTCAAAGCCCCCCTAACTGCTATCTCAAAACTCGTATCATGGATTGATGAAGATTATCGAGATGAATTACCAGCGGGTGCAATTGAAAACTTTGAACTGATCAAATGCCGTATCAACCGGATGACACTGTTGCTCAATGACATGCTCACTTATTCTCGCGTAAACCAAACTCCGCATGAAAAAGAAGAGTTTTCTTTCAAAGAACTCGTACTCGAACAATTTGACATAATATGTATAAATAAAGAATTTAACCTATCGTGTTGTGAACTAATCGTGTCATTACAAAAAGATGCAATCGCCATCGTGTTACGCAATTTATTAGCAAATGCCATCAAACATCACCACCTTGAGCACGGGAACATTGACGTAACAATAGAGGAGCAAAAAGGCTTTTACTCTATCAAAGTCACCGATGATGGGCCTGGTATAGATCCTCAGTACAGCTCAAAAATTTTTGAAATGTTTCAAACGCTAAAACCAAGAGATCAGCAAGAAGGGTCTGGGATTGGGCTTGCGATTTGTAAAAAAATTGCAAACCATTACGCTGGGGATATTACATTAGTTGACCAACCTAATGGCACGTCATTTTTAGTGACTTGGCCATCTGTACCAACTCACAGCCTCCATTCAAAAGGACTAAATAATGAAACATGACTTGAATGTATTGCTCGTCGAAGATGATGATATTGATTTCATGAGTATTGTGAGAAGCTTTAAAAAGCGCAAAATATTAAACAAGATCACACGAGCTATTGATGGAGTGCATGCATTAGAACTGCTTCGAGAAGAGACAATAACCAAACCATTTATTGTATTACTCGATTTACAAATGCCGCGTATGAGTGGCCTAGAGTTTTTAGATACCATCCGTAATGATGACATGCTAAATGACATGGTAATATTTGTACTAACCACCTCCGATAATGAACAAGACATTGTTAAGAGCTATAAAAAGCATGTTGCTGGCTACTTTCTCAAAGACCGCGTAAGCGATCAGTTTTTGGATGTGGTCGATGTTTTAGATGGGTATTGGCGCATTCTACAATTGCCTAAAGGTTAGCCGTATTATGAATATACTTTTAATCGACGATGATATTGTAGACAGCAAGTCTATTCAGCGCTCACTCAACTCAACAAACAATAGTGAATCTCTCACAGTCGTGAATAACGCTGAACAAGCACTTTACCTCATCGAACATGATAGCTTTGACGTTATACTGCTTGACTATATGATGCCCAAAATGAATGGCATTGAAATGCTATTAGAATTAAAACGTCGCTCTTGGATAAATAAAATGGCGGTAGTGATGATCAGTAATGAACACTCAGAGTCTATTATTCTCAAAAGTATTGATGCTGGAGCACAGGACTTCTTACTCAAATCAGAAATTAATGCGGGTCAATTAAAGCGCGCGTTAATGCAAGCTCAAAAACGCTTTGAATTAGAAAATAAGCTCGTTGACAGTTATCAGAAAGTGAAAGAGTTGGCAGAGAATGATCATTTAACTGGGTTGTATAACCGATATTATTTTGGTGAAGCACTGCAGCGCGCAATCATTGCGAATAGAACATATAATGCAAATTTAGCAGTTTTACAGCTCGATTTAGATAATTTTAAAAATATTAATGACAGTTTTGGCCACGATATTGGTAACGCCTTATTACAAGAGATTGCACTGCGATTTAAAAGCGTTCTTCAGCAAAATGATCTCGTTGCACGTATAGGTGGGGATGAATTCGCCTTTATAATTACTTCTTTCAATTCTCCTTTATACATAGAGCGCCATGCACAGAGGATCCTGACTCTTGTCAATCAACCAGTTATTATTGAAAAACGCTGTATGCACGTCACTGGCAGTATTGGTATTGCACTTCATCCATTGAATGGGCAAACTGTTGAAGATTTAATGCGGTACGCAGATATTGCCATGTACAGAGCAAAACAATTGGGTAAAAATAAAGCCTGCTTATTTGAAGACAACATGGAGAAAGATTTTCAACGTAAATACCGTATTGAGGTAGATTTGCGTCATGCTTGTGAACACCAAGAACTAGAAATGTATTATCAGCCTATCGTTGATACGCAAAGCCGCCGTGTTGTATCGTGTGAAGCACTCATTCGTTGGCCTACAGCCAAACTGAACACTAATCCACAAGAGTTTATGAATATTGCCGAAGAGTCACGCCTAATAGACAGCTTAGGACGCTGGATCATTGATACCGCCATTTACCAGCAAACCGTCATTAGTAACAAGCTAGGTTATACGATTAAGATGGCCATCAACTTATCGCCACTGCAATTGAGAGATCCAACTCTACCCACTTTTATACAAAAAGCATTAAAAAAGTATCAAGCAAAAGGAAAGAATATTGTTTTTGAGCTAACTGAAACAGCGTTACTCGGTTCAGACGATGTAGTGCGTAATAGCGTAAATGCTATTAAAAAATTAAATTGCTTAATTGCCCTAGATGACTTTGGCACAGGCTACTCATCAATTTCACACCTACTCACCTTTCCCATAGATATAGTCAAACTCGATAAATCACTGTTAGACAAGGTGCACGTACTCCCAAGGTATTACCACATTCTAAAAGGACTCAGCAGTATGCTACACCAGCTGAGAATTGCCGTTGTAGCGGAAGGTGTTGAGTCGGCCCAACAAGTTGCCATATGTTCAGAGCTCGATATCGAACGCATACAAGGGTATTACTTTGCAAAACCCACTTCTCACTGTCGTTTATTTATGCTCATTCAAGAACTAACTGACCTTACTACTGATTTGAGCTAACTAACCTTACATTTTTTGGTGCGTCTACAAGTACATTAGGTAGTTCAATATCCATTGTTTTATAAAAGTAATCTCCAAGTAAATTATCACAGCCCTTCGCCTCTAATAAAGTGGCTGGGTATGATGTGGATACTGCAAGTCATAAGCAACCTCAAGTCGCCCTGGTACAAACCCCAAATATAAAGTCAATCACAATCAATAAAGATATTGCAATATTCTCTCAGCTTTTAACTGAATACGCTTATCTTTATCACTTTGTCCCATAATTGGTTCTTTAATTCTTCGATAAGATAATATCGCCTAGGCTTTTACGCTCACTGGTTAGCATAATACTCTATTCTCAGGTCGTAGAAGCTTGTTGATATTAATACCACGTTAGCATTCGAATACCATTGACTTACTTTGAATGTCGAGAAGGTCTCAATGGGCATGTCGTGATTAATGCCGCTAAATCAGGTTCATATTGCTCATCAGTTTTAAGTTCAAGCAGCACATATGCGCCAAGAGAAACCTGATTATGCAGGTTTAATTTAGCGTGATAACGTTGATCATACACATACATATCTTGATCAAATGTGGCTCTTATTCGCCGACATGTGGACTCAAAATATTGCCTTTGATACCGACAAATCAGTACCGGCATTTGTTCATTACCCCATAATATCTGACCTTGGTGGGGCAGTGAACGATAGGCATCACGTAAAATACTTGGCCACTGCGCTCTATTCTTGTTGAAACCAAAGTCTAATCCAAAAGTGACCTTGTCCCCTTCTCCTGCTTCTCGGTGCTTAAATTCAAACTTTGCATTTTTAACATCTGCTAAATCATCATACCAACGAATACGTACCTTCTTACGAAAACTAATCCCACTTAAGTTCTCTTCGTAGCGCTCTAAATGTGCATCATCCAAATATAAACTATTAACGAATCTATCTGGGTAGCACTTTTCAAAGCCCAGCGCATAGCTATTTAACCATGCTTGTACAGTGTGCGAGCAATTTAACGGAATAGGTATTTTTACCTCAAAACGTCTACTTGGCTGCGTCATTTTGGCTTATCCGATTCCTTTTCACTCAAAGACTGTGGCGTTATTTGCTTTCCATTGACTAATAAGTCACTGCCTATTTGTGTTACGACTTTTTGGCCACACCCAGTATCTGAACACGTAAATTCTGAGATCGACATGCTTCCCGGTCCAAAATATGGCTTTTTACTGTAACTCATCAGGGCATAATGATTTACTTCCTCAACGGCTAAGCGACTCCCGTCAATACGAGAGTCGTTTTTGGCAACCAGAGCAAAATTAATTTTCTTAAACTGGCTATCGTATACCGATAAATGACTACGTTCACCAGCAGAAATTGCCTTATCACGTATATTGGTAAACTGTGTTCGGCTGATCTTTAGCCTAGATCCACTCACATCAATTCCATCTCCACCAGAACGGGCGTCAACATCATTAAACCTTGAATCAGCGACGTCTCCAGTGCAGAAACCACAATCAAATGCATCAGATAGCGCATTTCGAATAGATAACTGAGTGATATTTACATCACCATTTATAATATTTAATGCATCTGCAGAGTAATTATCGCTAATACTTAACCCTTGAATATTGACCTTCCCACCAATAAAGTAAGCGGATCCCCTTGGCTACCACAGACCCAATTTGGGGCTACTCGCGTGACTTAGTCGCACATGTTTTACAAAAGATGTAGTTTGGTTAGTGTGATTAAACACTGTGATCTCAGCCCAATATGGCACCCCCTCAGAACGTGTGATCACAATTGGTGCCTGCTCGCGCCCTTGGAATGTCACTTTACCAAAGACCATCATTCCCGCACCTTGAGTAAACTGTAAGTGTGTGCCCGCATCAATTATGAATCGCCCCGAGGTCATCGGAGACCAGTTTGTTTAAGTCAAGCCACTTTACCTGACTGGTTTAAATTATCATAGTAGTCTGTTTCATATTGAGCTGGTGAAATATACCCAATTGAAGATAATAGGCGTTGATTATTAAACCAATTAACCCACTCTAACGTTGCGTATTCAACAGCATCAACATTTTTCCACGGGCCATTTCTGCGAATAACTTCTGTTTTAAATAAGCCATTTATTGTTTCAGCCAATGCATTATCATAAGCGTCACCCACACTCCCTACAGAAGCTTGAATTCCAGCTTCAGCAAGTCGCTCAGTGTACCTTATCGACAAATATTGACTGCCTCTGATGCTGTGGTGAATTAACCCCTCGGGGTTACCACGATGCCAAATAGCTTGCTCTAACGCATCAAGAATAAGCTCTGTGAGCATTGTCGTTGATACACGCCAACCTACAATGTATCGTGAAAATACATCTATCATGAAAGCGACGTAAACAAAGCCACTCCATGTGGCAACATAGGTAATATCAGCGACCCAAAGTTGATTCGGCTGCTCAGCAGTAAATTGACGATTAACTAAATCCAATGGCTTATCTTGTTGCTCGTCAGGTATCGTTGTCTTATGTGCTTTCCCCCGACGAACACCTTGAATGCCCATAATTCGCATCAATCGTTCGACCGTACAGCGAGCGACTTGATGGTCGTCAAGCTGTAACTGCTTCCATATTTTTCTTGCACCATAAACTGACATATTATCCTCCCACACTTCGCGAATGAGTATCATCAGCTCGGCATCACGTTTTTTGCGGTTAGACAGTCGCTCAGGCTCTCTTTGTATCTGTTTATGAGAATAATACGTTGATGGTGCAATCGGTAATTCCTTGCAAATTGACTCGACACTATAATGCTCACGACAAGCATCTATGAAAGCCACGCTTATTTCTGTTTGCGGTCGAGCTCCGCTTGGGCGAAAAAAGCGGCAAGCCGTTCTTCAGTTGATTGAGTGTTAAAAGATGGTTTAGACGGTTGAGCTTGAGATTTCTTGACCCATACTCTCAGTGTTTCTGGTGTACATCCCAGTTTATCTGAAATCGATACTAGCGCAGCCCAAAGAGAAGGGTATTCATGCTGTTGTGTAGTAACAAGCCTAATTGCATGTTCACGAAATTCTGATGTATAGCGATTTGATTTTTTCATAGTTCCAGTTTCTCAAGTTATTGAATCTCTGGCAAACACGGGGCGATTCAATAAACCAGCGCAGAATTTACTTCTAGAGAACTTTGGTACAAGTATTGGAGTTTTTTACAGCGGTCAATACAACTCGTATATGTCTTTTGCTGTGGGCATGGATTTTATTTATATAGAAGACAAACTCCCCTTCTCTGAGTCAGTTCGTAACGACTTTACAGGTGAGCTTTCGAGCAAAGAATTAAGCATTTTTGGTAAAACCATTTATGCGGAAAGCGGAATATTCTATCCTTTTCTTTATCAAAACCAGCTGCAAATTGGCATATTGGGAGGATATAGATATAACGATCTGACCCGTACAATATTCCGCTGTGAACAATGCCAAGAACAGGAGCTTTATCAATTTGAAAACTTAACGTATGTTAAACCATTCATAAAGTACAAATTCAGTGCACGTTTTAGCTTACAAATTGCATATAGCCATTACTTTAATGAGATGGGTTTTAACAACTCAATTGATCTGCAAGTAACATTCGTTAAGTTTTAACTACATCACTCTGGCGATGTAAGATCTTTTTTCGGCACCTTTTTTACATTAGAGGTGTCGTTACCACGCGATTTCCTCACCTTGATAACTATAAAATCCACCACTTTGAGCGTCTTGCAAATTATCTATCACCTGTTTTAAGCCTTCTGCCGACTCTTGAGCATCAATCAAAGCGTTAGGGCCTCCCATCGTTGTTTTCACCCACCCAGGATGTAACGACACCGTTTTTATACCTTGAGGCAATAAGTCATTAGATAGGCTTTTAATCGATGAGTTAAGCGCCGCTTTAGAGCTACGATAGAGATAACCTCCTCCTTTGGTGTTTTCTGTTTGGCTCCCCACCCGAGAAGAAATAGCCGCAATTGTTTTTAGCTCACTTGCTTCAATATGGGTGATAAACGCTTCAGCTAACTTTATTGGTGCGATCACATTGGTCTCAAAAACAGCTCTCCAGGCAGTTTCATCGCATTCACCAAATTTATACCCTTTTGGCCCATATATAGCTGCATTATTAAGTAAAACATCAACCACCTGCCCGTTAAGCTGCGACGCTAATTGGTTTACTTGAGTATAATCAGTCACATCTAACGCAAAAATCGTTAATGAGCGATAACGTAATGTCAGAGATTGTAATTCGTCAGCTTGACTTGGCACGCGACATGTTGCTAAAACTTGCCAGCCTGCTTTTAAATATACTTTAGTTAAAGCAAGCCCAACGCCACGATTTGCGCCGGTGATCAATAAAGTCTTCACACGCTTATACTCCTAAAAATGTGGACAATTTACGATATTGTCAGCAGTTCAGATCTCAGTTAATTTATCCGCGACATATAATTGCATAAATACAGACTCCGGATCTGGCTGATAAGTTCCGTAGCTTTCGCGTTCATAGAAACCAAAGTGGCGATACAATGCAATGGCAGCATGTTGTTGGGCACCCGTTTCTAACATCACTTTATTTAACCCTCGCTCAGTAACTACGGCTAATAAATGACTCACTATTGCTTTTGATAGCCCTAATCCACGAAAATTCGGCTTAACATAGATGCGCTTCAATTCACCATATCGCCCATCACTGTCTTCATTAAATATCACGGCGCCACATGCAGCTAAATTACCCTCTAGATAGATCCCATAAAATCCCACATTATCTCTATCCACTTCTTTTACTGGCAATAAAACATTGAGTTCAGCTGGGTATAAACCATTCATCAACTCATCAATTTCGACAAAAATATCAACCACACCTACGCTAGATGAGGTTAACTTTTGTATTTTGCTCTTCATTCACGCTCCTCACACTAAAACCCAAAGTTACTATAATGGGTACTTGGTTTCAAGCTAGATATTGTAACAACTCGGCGATCTCGGACATTCATTACCCCGAGTACAGATCACACGCACCTCATTGTCCATACCTCGTTCAATCCAATTGATATTTAAAATGCGTGCAACACTCAGTAACTGCGCCCTGAGGGAGCGTGGAATGACACTGGAGCCACCATGCTTTATGCATAACTTCTTCAGTTGCGACACCATTATTTGCGGATCTCCACCTTGCGCTAAAATAGCAGGGTTTAAATCAATCCCCGCACACAATATATGTGCATTGCCAGCCAAGTCATCAACTTGAACAGATTCACAGCAATATAACCTCGCCTCACCCCCAACTGTTAATATGGAAAGTTGAGCACTGCTTTCCCCACTGATATCCGAAAATTTACGAAATACCGCCCAATGCTGACAAGGGTCTTCAACACTGCGCATATTTCCCCAAGGTAATGGGATCCCATTACCTCGATATACTGCTTTTAATTTGCCTGGTTTGTAAGCATCAAAATAATGCCAATATGGATAAGACGATACCACCGTCATTCTTCTCATCGCGACAGAGGCAGATATACCGAGCTGCGCATGTACCTTTATATCATACCCAGTTCGGTCTAAAAGCTGCCGAAAAGGCGCCTTAGGACACAGTAATGCACCAGCAAAAAAACTAGACTCAAAGTCACGCCACGCATTGAGTGTATCTTGTGCACTTGGGGTATTGGTCTCCGTGACCGCCCCAACATCCTTACTGCCAATTTGTAAAACACACTGTAGCCCTTCTAAATTATGCAATACAGCATGGCCAATATGTACGGCTAAATCATATTTCAGACGACTGTGCCGTTGTTGTAAAACACGATTTAAGTTCACAATATTAGGGGCTGAAAAATAAGACGTGATAAGTGCTTTTGATGATGCGCTATTGCTATCAAACTCTGTTACATCAGTTTGATCAAACCACTTAATTACTAATCCCTTGTCATGGGCGATCCCCATCAAATCATCGCTGGTCAAATATAGGTTTTTCTGCCCTACCTCCTCAGCAGCTCGTTCTAAATCAGGAAAGTGATTTTGATGATGTTCTTGATATGCGCGGATCAATAGCTGAGCAAATTGACGGCCACTGATCCCCGTTTGTGACAACATTTCAGGAATAGCTATTTGTAATATATCGTTAGAAAATAGAAAGTTGGGTTCTAGTGCCATGCCTTCTATCCCGCCATGGTTCCCTTTTAATGGTGTGATCGTGTCTGGCTCGGGCTCATTATCTAAAAACCATTCTAATGGCTTTTGAAAGACCTCAGCCAAATTGTCTAGCATATCCATACTTGGCGTTCTTTTTCCGCGTTCAATCATAGACAAATAAGACACTGAAGGTGCTGATTGCGCGTCTACACGAATACATCGTGCTGATAAATCTTCTAGGGTCAGATGATTACGCTTTCGAAGGTTACGTATTTTAGTGCCAGTAAAATGGGATTTTCTTATCAAACTTTGGTCTTTTTTCATCAGTTCATGCTACTTAAGTCACAGTGAATACAAATTAACCATAGCATTTTTTGTAAAATTTACACTGTAAAATTCTTTTTGTGAAATTTTAAAGTTTTTTCACCTACACTAGTTGTGTACTCTCACAAACAGACTTGACCATCACAACGAACAGAATGAGGAAATATCATGACAGCACTAACCCGTTCAGACCTTAACCAACCCTCGCTCACAGAGCAAAAGCTTGACCTTGCAAAACGCTTCTTAGATGAACAATGTCCATTAGATAATGGCTCACACTTAAATACTACGCATTACGTTGTTTACTATAACCACCTCATGGCTTTCTTCCCTGATGGAAGCCATTGCGGCCTGCAGCAACCAAGTCAATTTGTCGCATTATGTGGGCACAAAGACGATCCAACTGCTATTTTGCTAAAGAAATCAGACGGGCTACATATTGAACTAACATTTAACCGTTGTGGAAAAACCGGTAAGTGTGACAGTGCTCATATCGATGATATTCAGATTGAAACGCAACTAAGTGCGTTAAACAATGATCATGCCCAACCTCAGCTTAAACGTTTATGGATGAGCTTTTTGAGCGGTGTACAACACGCTTTATGTGATACATCCGGTGTAAAGCAATATACCGCCAAAGATGGCAGTGACTACCAACTTAATACCTACTAATTCACTTATTGGCCATGTTAAGCCTCATGGCCTTGTCATTAAATAATCATTGCGCCATTAAACATGGCTGTGTGTAAAAAAGCAGCCGCTAACACTTAACTTCCTCTTTGTTGTTCTCCCAATAGCTTGGTATGGTTAATAATAAAATATTATTCCAAATAAGAATTCACATCACCAATAAAACAGGAATCGTTATGAGTTGTCCCTATAGTATTAACCCCAATCAATCAGCGTCCATAAGTAACCATAGGGATGTAGAAGAAAGTATTCATACTGATTTTAAAGACGATATGTCCTATGGCGACTATTTGAATCTTGAGAAAGTACTTTCAGCCCAACACCCGCTGTCAGACCAACATGACGAAATGTTATTTATTGTCATTCATCAAGCTAGCGAGTTATGGATAAAGCTCGCAGGACATGAGCTCACAGAGGCTATTAGCAATATTAAAAATGGCGATTTTGGCCACGCCTTTAAAGTTATTTCACGGGTAAAGCAAATTCTTGGGCAACTCACTCAGTCCTGGGGAATTTTATCGACATTGACTCCTGTAGATTACTTAAAATTTCGTGATACGCTAGGACACTCATCTGGGTTTCAGTCATATGGCTACCGAAAAATCGAGTTTTTACTGGGTAATAAAAATGCCCAATTACTCAAAGTCCATGAAAATGATCCATCGGTTCATCAAGAGCTTAATACGATACTGAACCAGCCAAGTTTATACGATGAAGCCTTGCTCGCTTTAAAATCGCATGGCCTACCTGTAGACGACAGTGTTATACACCGAGATTTCAGCCAACCTTATCAGCATAATGACAGTGTTTTACAAGCTTGGCTCACGGTATACCAAAATGCCGAACACTATTTTCACCTGTATGAACTGGCAGAAAAACTGGTCGATATCGAAGACAGCTTTCAGCAATGGCGCTTTAAACACATGTATACCGTACAGCGAATTATTGGAAATAAAATAGGAACAGGTGGTTCTTCAGGGGTGAGCTTCCTAAAAAAAGCACTTGATATTAGCTTCTTTCCTGAACTCTTTGAGCTACGTACTCAATTATAACGCGCCTTTAATGGAGTAGAATAATGACAACAGAACTTGCCCGCCAATTACAACCATATTATCAAGATTTTAAAGTGCATGAGCGACTATTACTATCAGGCCATTCACATCAAGCTTGGCCTGATGTAGCAAAACAAGGCATATTAGAATGCTATCAACACGCCGCTGAGCATATTGACGACAAGTGGCAATTTGCATTTCAAAAATCGGAACGAGTTAAAGCCTTTTATGCATCATTACTTGGTGAACCCAGCGCGCAAATCACCCTTGGCTCGTCAACCCATGAGCTTATATTGCGGTTTTTATCTGATTTAGACTGCTTTAAATCTCCTAACAAAAAACCTATTCGTATTGTCACCACAGATGGTGAATTTCACTCTATGCGCCGTCAGCTCAATCGTTTAAAAGATCTTAATATCGATATTCAAACACTCCCAGTACACCCAACCCATACTTTAGCACAGCGACTTATAGAGGCAATTGACGCAAATACAGACGCAGTGATGGTCTCCGCCGTATTTTATGGCACTAGCGAGATATTTGAGGGTATAGGACATGTAGCACACCATGCATATTCAAAGGGAATCCCGTGCTTAGTCGATGCCTACCATGCATTAAATGTCATCCCTTTTAATATAAAAAGCATGCAATTAGAACATGCATTCATCGTCTCGGGTGGATACAAGTACTGCCAAGCAGGTGAGGGCAATTGTATGTTAAGAATTCCAGAAAACTATCAAGGCAACCCTATTATTACCGGCTGGTTTGCCGAGTTTAATGTGCTTGAACAAGCACCAGGTGAAGTAAAGTATGCCAAAGGTAGCAGTGCTTTTGCAGGGTCAACCTATGATCCTATTAGCCACTATCGCGCCGCTGCCGTCTTTGATTTTTTCGAGTCTCAACGCCTAACACCCGAGAAATTACGAGAAATAAGCCAGCAGCAAATCACTTTTCTAAGTGATGGCATTAAATCATTGCCAAAACTCAGCCAGTACTTTACCTTTTCTGCCCATTCTATTGCACGCAACGCGGGGTTTTTAGCCTTAACCACAAAAAATGCGAATCAATGGGCCACACAACTCAATGCACACGGGGTACAATGTGATAGTCGTGGTCAACAGTTACGTTTGGGGCCAGCCCCCTACGTCAGCTTCGAACAGTTAAACCAAGCAATTACTATCATGGATAAAATCAGCCTAAGTATGACATGACTGAAGAGTAGTCAGCCGCGACGTATGTCTTGAACGTTTTTTGAGTTTACGATATACGTCGATAACAAAAGGAGAACTTCATCTACATGTTGGTTGCATTATAAATAACACACCTAAACTTGTTAGAGATAATACATTTCAGATTTTAATCCATAACTCCTTACTCATTGTTATCTACAAATTTAACGATACTTTCGTACGCTAGTATTAAAGAGAAATAAAAGTATTCCCCCATAATTTGAACATTACCTCATTAATGGTAAATAATACGCGAGAAAGCATCATGCTAAAATCGCACTTAGCCGTTAATACACAAGCCAAGATATTATGAGAGCTTAGCTGTTGCTGAGCAATATCCAATGATGATACTTCGCGTAATATCAACGCGCTTTTATGCAGTAATAGCGGG
>NZ_PNBY01000125.1 GCF_005886875.1 Pseudoalteromonas aurantia
AATAGTGTCATCAAATAGTGTCATCAAATAGTGTCATCAAATAGTGTCATCAAATAGTGCCATCACATAGTTTTATAGCGCAATGTCATGGATTAGTTTCATTGCTCATCTGTAGTCGTCGTTCATCAATAAAATGAAGAAGCCTTGGTATTTTAGTTACTCTACGTCTGTACTAGTATTTTTATTATTGTTATTTTCTATACTGTTATCAATTAATATTTAGAGGTTTTTAATTATAATAATTGTGTCTAATTTTTTGTTTTTGTTGTTTTTTTTGTTTCTTTACTCAGTTTGACTATGTTTTTTTATCCAGACAAACTGGTGGGGTGATTAAGGATCATATTGAAAATAACAAAACTATAGGGGCGTGATTATGAAAAGGTATGACGTTATAGAAAATCAATTTGAAACAATAAATTTTGATAAGTTAAAGGAATTAATGGCTGAGTTTGAAGCTGTTACAACTAGGAAAGAGTTAACATCTATTTTGAAAGATGAAGCTCTCAATCGTGGTTACAACGTGCTAGGGGTTTTGGACTACAACCCACTTTCTTCATCTATGTATAAGTTAAGTTCTTTTGGTGAACTTGAAAAAGAGCTAATTACAGCGCTAGATTGTGACACTAGTTACCAACATTGTAAAAGTGGTTTAAGAATCAGACCATTAGGGCAAATTATTGAATATATCAATATTGAGTGTGGGTTATATTTATTACCACTGCGCGGTGTCGATGGAATTGTAGGAGGGTTAATTTTTGATATTCCTGAAACAGTGGAGACATTTGGTAATGTAGAGTTAATTGATTGGTATTGGACAATTCTTTCCCCTTACTTGCTAAATGCAGCAATGCGGTGTAGAGAGAATAAAATAAATATAACCAAAAGAGAAAAGGACTGCTTAAAGTGGGCGTGTGAAGGAAAAACATCGTGGGAAATCAGTCAAATATTGGGTATTTCTGAAAGAACAGTTAACTTTCACTTATCAAATTGTATTGTAAAAACAGACAGTGCAAACAGGCAGCAAGCAATTGTTAAGTGTATTGTGAAGAACTTAATATGACTATATCCCTTATTTTTTGCAGCTCTTCGGTATTCGTTGATTACAGAATGCGTGTTAATTATTTTGGTTCAAAGGTCTGTGAACTTGTGATGGTATCGTTGGCTTTTTTCAATGACAGGTGATTGACAATAAGATGAATTTATTTTTTTTATGGGCGCTTAGAGTCAGGTGTTATCAACAATACTGTTTATCGCCCTTTAAAGTAAATTGAGCTCAGGCGTTCTTGATTTTTCTGTGCATCAAGTTGGTGAAAATAATAGGGATCAAAGATAAATGTCGATCTAGTACCCTAAGGGGCCTTGTTTCCTAAATAATTGAACGTCTTTCGTTTGGCGTGTTCAGATCATAAAATGCCTTAACCCATGCTTTGAAATGAAGAAGAAAATTAGAAATTGGTCACAGTATAATCGTGCTTTAGTTTAAAGCGGTAACATCAATATTTGGTTAAGTAATAGTGCCATATCAAAGTGGTAGAATACCGAAAAACACGGTGGCTGTGGTCGTTCAAATCACTATTCTGATTTAGCAATAGAAACGTATTAAATTAACTTTAAGCGCTGTATTTCATTTACTACTATGAACCTTAGAAGGGTTTGTAAGTTCTTTACTTACCATGATGGATACCTCATTACATTCTCATGCCATATAATTTGAGCATTTTTAACAATTATTATTGAACTTTTGGACAATGATACTGAAAGCTAAAAGTACTTTCCTTAGAGAGTACCAAGGAGCGGCCTTCACGCTCGCAGAATACAGCTTTGTTCTGGATATCTGCTGGCTTCAGTCATCTAAAATGACGGGATGTTTTTTAGTGACAGTGATCATAACGCGACCTAAGCTGACATAAATCGATGTCTGATCACGCAACATAACATGGTTTCTGAGAAGTCGTTCAATGTGTTTAATATCATGTTTTTCAATTGTTTTTGACTTCAAATTACGACCGATAGAAGTCAATGTTTATTACTCTCAGCGCAGAGCATATTGTGCAAAATAGTAAACGCATTCATCGTGTTTAGAACGGTTGTATTTTAATTCAATAAAACTTTGCCATATCAGGTAGAATATTAAATAAATCACTTTAATGTAATACGGAACCTACTTACGATGTCATTAAATACAGTTATTCTTGCAGCGGGTAAAGGTACTCGTATGCGTTCCAACCTTCCAAAAGTGCTTCATCCAATAGCTGGAAAGCCAATGGTCCAGCATGTTATTGATAACGCAGTTGCACTGGGTGCTAGGGCAACCAATCTGGTGTTTGGTCATGGTGGTGAGCAATTGAAAAAAGCTTTGGCTAATAATGATGTAAATTGGGTACTGCAAGAAGAGCAACTAGGTACGGGCCATGCTGTCGCCGTTACTACATCCCACATAAAAGATGATGACACGGTGCTTATTTTATATGGCGATGTACCATTGACTAAGCGTTCTACATTGGAGCGTCTACTCTCAGTAACCCCAGCGCAAGGTTTGGCGGTATTAACCGTCGATTTAGTTAACCCACATGGTTACGGCCGAATGTTACGAGAAAATGGTCAATTAGTAGGTATTGTCGAGCAAAAAGATGCTTCTGCTGATCAATTACGTATCACAGAAATCAACACCGGGATTATGGCTGCCAATGGTAAGTTGTTAAAACGATGGTTGGTAAATCTATCGAATGATAATGCTCAAGGTGAATATTATCTCACCGATATTGTTGCGATGGCACATAAAGATGGTGTTGAGATAACATCAGCTCAACCTGATGATCCCATGGAAGTCGAAGGGGCAAATAATCGTGTGCAACTTGCTGCATTGGAGCGTGCATTTCAAGCCTGGCAAGCTGAGACGTTAATGCTAAATGGGGCGACCCTTGCTGATCCTTCACGAGTTGATGTACGTGGAAGCGTTACAACAGGTCAAGATGTACATATTGATATCAATGTTATTTTCGAAGGCAATGTCACATTAGGTAACAACGTTGTTATTGGCCCTAATTGTGTTTTAAAAGATTGCACTATCGATGATGGAGTCGTAGTCAAAGCGAATACGATGATTGAGCAGGCTCAAGTTGCAAGTGGGTGCACATTGGGGCCGTTTGCACGTTTACGACCTGGTGCGGTTATGGAAGAGGACTCTCATGTCGGTAATTTTGTTGAAATGAAAAAAACGCGCCTAGGCAAAGGCTCTAAGGCGAATCACTTGACTTACTTAGGGGACACTGAGGTTGGGGAAAAAGTGAACATAGGTGCGGGGACTATCACCTGCAACTATGATGGCGTCAATAAGTCACAGACCGTGATTGGCGATAATGCATTTATTGGCTCTAACTCTTCTCTTGTCGCGCCTGTAACTATAGGAAAAGGTGCGACAGTAGGTGCTGGGTCTGTGATCACTGCGCGTGTTGATAATGAACAGTTAGCCGTTGCACGTAGCAAGCAAAGAAACCTATCAGGTTGGCAGCGGCCAGTAAAAAAGGCTTAATTATCATCATCTTAATGAAGAGGGGTCCCCTCTTCATTACATACTCGTCAAGTTTGTTCCTTTCTTATATGCAAAGTGGTACATTAATATAAGTTAATCAAAAATTAACAATAACAACAATTAAAAGGCCAGCAGTAGATTTATGGAAAATCTGTTTCGTAAAGAAGTCATGGAAAACAAGCGGCACCGGCTTGAAGGTGCCGTATCATTGGTGCAGCCTCCGGTATTCAAAACACTCACATTACTAATAGTCGTGGTCGTTGCAGTTAGCTTATGCTTTTTATCGATTGGTAAATATACACGTAAAGAACGTGTTTCAGGCGTGATAGAGCCTAACACAGGTTTACTAAAATTAAAGGCATCTCAAACTGGAGTTATCTCTGAAATATTGATTAAAGAAGGAGAGTATGTAGCCAAGGGAGACCCTATTTTACGTATTGCGTCTGCAAAACACAGTAAGCATGCAGTTGAATTAAATCAAGCGTTACTCAATCAATACAGCTTTCAGTTGACTAGCTTAGAGCAGCAGATTGAGCAACAAAAGCGTCAAGATTTATTAGATAAAGCTGAACTTACTCAACAAAAGCAGTCGGCGTTAGCCCGATTAAATGAATTAGACTCTCAAGCTAGTACGTTTTCTCAACGTTTAAAACTAAATGAGCAGATGGTCACTCAAATCAGTACATTGAAAGGTACGGGTTATATTTCAGAGTTGGAGCTACAGCGGCAAAAAGATACACTTCTATCACTGCAACAGCAATCTTCGAGTATAAAGTCAGAGCGATTGACACTGCAAAGTCAAATAGAGCAGTTAGAAAATCAACTTATCAAACTCCCTTTAGAGCAAAGCAGCCGTTTATCGCAGCTATTGTCACAACAAGCAGGTTTACAAATCCAGCTTTCTTCAATTGAGCAACAACGCTTAGGTGAGCTACGTTCTCCGAAATCCGGCATTGTGAGTGGTCTGTTAGCTAAAGTAGGAAAAAATGTGAGCGAAGGGCAAAACTTGCTGTCTGTATTGCCAGAAAATAGCGAAATGCAAGCGGTTATTTTTGTGCCTACTTCAGCATTCGGTTTTGTAAATGAAGGTCAGCAAACGCGGTTGCGTTACCATGCTTTTCCGTATGAAAAGTTTGGTGTATACGATGGAAAAATCAGTGAAGTGAGCAACAGTGTTATTTTACCAGAGGAAACAAATACGCCAGGTATTATTTCGGAGCCTGCTTATCGTGTCGTGGTGACGTTGGATGATCAACATGTTAGAGCATATGGAAAAGCCTCGGCATTGCGCCCAGGGATGATGCTAGATGCGGATGTTATTATTGAAGAGCGTTCTTTATTACGCTGGTTATTCGATCCGGTATTTAGTATTCAAGGTCAGCTATAAGCTGTAGACAATAATTAGAATAAAGGCGGCTTATTATGCAAGTTGAAGATGAAGCTCCAGTAGCAAAGCTACAGTTTTGGTCAAGGAAATCACTCCCTATAATCTTACAATCTGAGGCTGCGGAGTGCGGCTTGGCAAGTTTGGCTATGGTTGCGGCATACCATGGTTATCACAGCGATCTTATCTCGTTACGGCAAAAATTTAGCATTTCTATGGAAGGCGCAACGCTTCTCGATATTATGCAATTTGCAGAGAAGTTGGAATTAACTTCAAGGCCATTGCGTATTGAGCTTGAAGATCTCGATGCACTGCAAACCCCGTGTATTTTGCATTGGGACATGAACCACTTTGTGGTCCTCAAAAAAGCGAATGAAAAACGCATTGTCATTCATGACCCCGCCGCTGGCGAAAAAACGTTTACCTTAAAAGAAGCATCAAACCATTTTACTGGAATTGCATTAGAGCTAACCCCGACTAAGAGTTTTGAAAAAAAAGAAGCATCACCAACCCTGAAATTTTCTGACTTTTGGAGCCGGATCACAGGGTTAAAACGTTCGCTATTTTTAATTTTTGCACTATCAATGCTATTACAAGTATTTACCCTTGCTACGCCTTACTATATTCAGTTGGTAATAGATGATGTGGTACTAACAGGTGATACCTCTTTACTCACTGTGTTGGCTGTTGGGTTCTTTTTAGTCATGGTCTTTGAAATTGGTACTAATGTGTTACGAGGTTTTACTCTGCTGCATTTTGGTAATCAGATGAATATTCAGTTAGGTGCCAATCTCTTTCATCATTTAGTTCGTTTGCCATTGTCGTATTTTGAAACGCGTCATATGGGGGATGTGGTTTCTCGATTTGGGTCATTGCAACAGGTAAAGCAATTACTGACCACTGGGGTTATTGAAGCGATTATTGATGGCTTAATGGCAATCATTACACTGGCAATGATCTTTTTTTATAGTCCAACGCTCTCGGTTGTCGTACTTGTTGCTGTTATCGCTTATGCGTTAGTAAGGATCGCGATGTATAAACCATTTCGCACCATCAGTGAACAAGAAATCATGGCGCGAGCTGAAGAAAACTCAAACTTTATGGAGACTGTTCGAGGCATTCAGACCATAAAACTGTTTGGTTCTGAAGTTAAACGTGAAGGGCAGTGGCAGAATCGTTATGCCAACGCCATTAATCAAGATATTCGCTTAGGTAACTTTCAAATTGGCTACGATGCAATTAATCGAGCTTTATTTGGCATCGAAAATATCGTGGTGGTGTACTTAGCTGCACACTTGGTGATCCAAGGGGGGTTCAGTACCGGAATGCTCTTTGCGTTTATGGCTTATAAACGCCAGTTTATGGATAAAACAGCAAATCTAATTGAAAAACTTATTGAGTTTAAAATGCTTGGTTTGCATTTTGATCGTATTGCTGATATTGCCCTGACTGATAAAGAAGAGTTGCAGCCTGATAAGACGAAGAGCCATAAAATTGAGGGGGGCATTGAATTAAAAGGAATTAGCTTTGCGTATTCGGATGCGACGCCAAATGTGCTTAATAATCTTAATTTGACTATCCAAGCGGGGGAGTCTGTGGCAATTACAGGCCCGTCAGGGTGTGGTAAATCAACACTTTTAAAAATTATGCTTGGCTTGAACCAAGCAAAAAGTGGTGAGGTGTTAATTGATGGTGTGGCACTAGATAAAATTGGTGCGCGTCAATATCGACAACAAATTGCCGCGGTTATGCAAGATGATGAGTTATTGTCTGGCTCTGTTGCTGATAATATCGCTTTTTTTGATACTCCGATAGATATGGAACGCGTGGTTTATTGTGCGGATTTGGCCGCAATACATGATGATATTAGTGCTATGCCGATGGGGTATGATAGTTTAATTGGTGATATGGGCTCTAGTTTATCTGGAGGTCAAAAGCAACGTATAATTTTAGCTAGGGCTTTATATAAAGAACCTAAAATTTTGTTTATGGATGAAGCTACCAGTCATTTAGATACCACACTAGAATCTGATATTAATGAAGCGGTATCGCGTTTAAAAATAACACGCGTCATTATTGCACACAGGAAAGAAACCATCGCATCTGCTGATAGGGAAGTTAAACTGCAAAAATATAAAGTGGAACAAGCCGAAGAAGTATAATTACATTTTTATTTTGTGATGTTTTAATTGGGTTTATTAATGGTATATTCATGATTAATGAATTTTTATATGTAAATATTTTCTGGTTAAAGTTAAGGTTTTTCTATTCAAGGTGGCGCCTGATTTCATATAATAAGTGCGACACTCATAGAAAGGTATAGAAGAGGAAGCCAACTGCTGAAAGTGGTACGCTCTTCTCGCCAAAGAAACAAGC
>NZ_PNBY01000126.1 GCF_005886875.1 Pseudoalteromonas aurantia
GGGCTATTACAAATAAACGCAACGCCGAGAGTGAGAAAAATAGCTTTATTGTACAAATTCGCTTATCCAGAGCTGAGGTTAAATAGTTTATAGGGACTCATGTGGCCCAAATACTTCATATAAAATGCGGGCTGGTGCGACACCCAGCGACAGTAACTGCGCTTTCATTGCCGCCATAAAGGGGGTTGGACCGCACACATAAAACTCTCCATTAGTGAGAGGAAGTGTGAGCGGAGTTAAATTAATACGACCCTGATGATATTGACTTGGACCTTGTTCGTACCATATGTCTGCTTCAATATTGGGGGCGCTGTTTGTAAGCGCATTAACGCGATTTGCAAAACTGTGCTCGGTACTATTGATACACGCGTGGAGAAACTGCGTTTTAACGTCCGGTTTTGACGCTGCAATAGACTCTAGCATAGCCATCATTGGTGTAATGCCGACACCGGCACTGATGAGCACTTTAGGTGAGTCGGTTTGTTGTAGCATAAAATCACCAGCTGGGGGGCTTAGCTCTACGACATCTCCAACATTTAAGCTGTGCATATGCCCAGAGACCAAGCCTTGGTTTTTTACGCTTATGCGATAGCCTTTATCTTGTTGAACATCAGAGAGTGAATATTGACGTATTTGGGTATTGTCGCATCCTTTGGGTTTAACATGAACGCTAATGTATTGGCCAGCTTGAAAGCCAACCACTGGTTTATTGTCGGCTGAACGCAAGTAAAAGCTTTTTACTTTGGCAGACTCTTGGACAGTTTCATTGATAACGAATGTTCTCGTATTACGCCAGCCGCCTTGTTTACTCTCTGTGGTTTTATAAATGCCTTCTTCTTGTGTGATAAATACATCTGCTAGCAATGCATAAGCTTCACGCCAAGCTTGCTCTATATCAGGGGTAAACTCATTCGGTGCGAGCTCTTTCAGGGTTTCAATAAGGTGTGTTCCCACAATGTCATAATGGTGTGGCTGAATGTTTAAACTGGCATGTTTATGGTTGATACGCTCAACGGCAGTAGCCAGTACGGGTAAGTTGTCGATATGGGTTGCATAGGCTGCCAAAGCGTTGAATAAAGCAAAGTGCTGTTTTCCACTTTGTTGATTACTCATGTTAAAAATATCTTTAAGCTCAGGGTTATGTGTAAACATGCGGTCATAAAAATGTGCAGTGACAGCAGTTCCAGCGTTAGAGAGTAAAGGTATAGTACTTTTGACAAGGGCAATGGTGTTATTTGATAGCATTGAGTTCTCCAATTGGAAATAAGTTAACCACGACGTCCATCAACACGTTTTTGTGTTAAGACGTTGAAATAAGAAAGACTGAATAGGGTAAAGGCAGCAGCCCAAAGTACTGCACTGCTGAACCACGCTAAATGTGGGCCAATAAAATGCGGTAACAAAGCACGTATCACCGCACCACAAGCAAGTAACATGAAGGCGACAGACATAGTGTGACCCGCACTCAGAGCTCGACCGGTATGACCCAGTGAAACGCGCGCGATCATGGCTAAAATAGTTAAGCCAATTCCGCCTAACGTAATGAGGTGAAGTGCATCTGTAAAACGTACAATGGCAATGAAAAAGCTGAGCCCGCAGAGCAATAACCCGATAGCAGCGAGTAGGTAGCCAAGATGTAAAGACCAGAGCAGGGGGATATAGCGTATATTTGGGTTGAACCACAGCCCACTGCGTAGCAAATGAATTGAAGCGGCAAGCACGATAAGGTAGCCTGGATTGAGGGCCACATTGAACAATTGACTTAATGCAAACCCACACATGCCCAACACGCTAACTACACGTAGCGCTTTATCGAGACGAGGTGTGCGTACCTGATGGTCTAGTGTGAGCCCTCTGGCGGTAAAAAAGGGAATAACTCGACCACCGACCATCCCAATCAATAACATAAATCCAAGCACGGCAAGTTGGCTAAAGGTGCGTGCACTCGCAAAGTTGCCTTGAGCACAGAGTAGTAAAAACAGCACGTTAAAAACACACAAAGCGGTTAAAACAGCGATAAATTGGTAATTATTCTTTGATTTTGCACCGATCAGCATGTTGCTTAAGCACACGATAGCACTCAGCCAAAAGGCCAATTGCCCGAGGATGACAAGGGGCAGAAAGTGAGGATACAAAATAAAAAGAAGGCGAGTTGCAGCCCAGATAAACACCAATGCCATCAGTTTTGCACCAGACAGCGTGGGGATATTGGTCCAGGTTTGTGCCGCTGTGAGTAAAAAACCGACGGCAATAGCGCCCGCAAAAGCGAATATCATTTCATGGGCATGCCATAGCGAGGCAGGGAGCGTTGCTTGCCATTGGAAGTCGCCGCTTAGGACCATAGCCCAAACACTTACAGCGATGACACTCCAGATACTGGCGAGTAAGAAAAAGGGCCTGAATGGCATCATAAATACAGGCCACTGCGCGATTTGATACCATTTAGAGTGTGTTAAAATCGGCTCTTCTAGGTTCAACGGCCGCATTAACGTACTTCCATATTGAGCTGATATTGGCAAACACAGCGCAGTACATAACTCAACTTGAATAGTCCTGCGAGTACAATACTACTGATATGGCTGACGACTTGTGCTGGTAAAGTCAGGTGATGCGCCAGTGGATAGCTCATGAGCACACTGACAATAAAAAGCAATAAAAAGGTGGCAAGTGCAGTATTTGAATAACGTAAGTGTTGATGCGATAAGGTCATAATAGTCACCAGGCTATGAGTAGGTTAATTCTCTTATTGCAGATGCTGTGCCAAATAAAAATATCAATTTAATCAGTTGCTTGAATTTTATCTATTTACATTAAAGGTCATTTTGACCTACTATTTATATGATATAAAAAAACATAAAGGTCAATTTGACATGGATCAAAGGGCACTCTCTCAACTTTTAACGTTTAGCGCCTTGTTAACTAAGGTGCTGCCGAAGCATACAGAACAAAACTTGAATCAGTTTTACAGTGGAGCAGTGCAAGCTCTGAAAACATGCGTGAGTGCCGATGCAGTTGCGCTGTTGCTGCACCAAAATGGAGCTCTGGTGCCAGTTGCAATAGAAGGCTTGACTCGAGAGGCTTTTGGTAGGCGTTTTGTGATAAACGATCACCCTCGCTTATTTGCAATAAGTGAGAGCAATACGCCGGTTATTTTTGATGAATATAGTACTTTGCCGGATCCATATGACGGTTTGTTGTTAGCACAAGAAGGCGATATTCCCGTGCATGCTTGTATGGGAATACCTCTGTACCATCAGCAAGAGCTACAAGGTGTTTTAACGTTAGACAGCTTAACTCCTGGTATATTCAAGCAATATTCTATGCCATTTCTTCAAACCATTAACGATATTTTTGCTGAACACTTAACTGTAGCACTTAATTGTGAAAAGTTACTGCGTAAGGCCCGCCATGGTGATGCTTTAGTCTCGGAGCTAAACCAAACAAGCCATGAAATGGTTGGTGACAGTGCACTTATGGCTGCGCTTAAAAGTGATATTGAACTAGTTGCAAGCTCTGATTTTACCGTATTAGTATTAGGTGAAACTGGGACGGGGAAGGAATTAGTTGCACGGAACATTCATGGCGCTTCGCGCCGTGCAAAACACGTATTTGTGCAGGTTAATTGCGCATCACTACCGGAAAACTTGGCTGAAAGTGAGTTTTTTGGCCACCGTAAGGGGTCATTTACCGGCGCTGACAAACACCGAGATGGTAAATTTTTACTGGCCGATGGGGGCACTTTGTTTCTTGATGAAATAGGAGAGCTGCCATTATATATTCAAAGTAAATTGTTACGAGTGTTACAAAGTGGAGAGATTCAGCCTGTAGGCGCTGATAGAACTCAGCAGGTAAACGTCCGAATTGTTGCAGCCACAAATCGGGATTTAAAAGCTGAGGTTGAAGCAGGCCGGTTTCGTGCCGATTTGTATCATAGGCTAAGTGTATACCCTCTATTAGTGCCTCCGTTAAGAGCCAGACACCATGATATTCCTCTTCTAGCAGGCTTTTTTATTGAGCAAGTACGAAAAAAATTAGGGATCATGCAGCTTACTTTGAGCACGCAATTTCAAGATACACTGTGTCAGTACGATTGGCCGGGCAACATTCGAGAACTAGAGCATGTGATCAGCCGCAGTGCGCTCAAAGCAAAGCAGGCGCAGTGGCAACAAAAGATTGTTAGAATTGAATTGGAACATAGTGAGCTAAACCAAGAATATGAGACGATAACCCCAAAAGCCTCGACTCAAGTGATGAATGAATATGAGGTCCCCTTTAAAGAGTTAGTTGATAATTTTCAAAAGTTACACATTATTGAAGCGCTTAAAAGGCACCAACTGAATTGGGCAGCGACAGCGCGGGCATTGCAAATGGACAGAGCAAATCTTGTTCGGTTGGCTAAGCGTTTGGGCATAGAAATTACTAAAAAACTATAATGTTCTGAATTATATAGGCTTTTTATATTATTCGTGGTTATCTATTGAAGATATAAAACATTACGAAAAAGGTATTGGTATTAGTACTCGTATTAGCAATAAAAATAAGTCTCAATAATGTTATAAGTTGTTTATTTTAAAAGGATATATTAAAAAATTTGTTAGGTTTAAATTATCTTGATTCGTGCATATTTTGGACTAGGGTTAGAGGGCAAGTAACTTTTAACTAGGGGGCCCTATGCAGGGTAACAAGAAAGTCCTTTCAGTATTAAACCAAATGCTGACGTTTGAACTGACTTCGATTAATCAGTATTTTCTTCATGCTCGTATGTATAAGAACTGGGGCCTAGAAGAACTAAATGAAAAGGCCTATAAAAAATCGATTAAAGACATGAAGCAGGCTGATGAACTGATTGAGCGAATTTTATTTCTGGAAGGACTGCCGAATTTACAGCACTTAGAAAAGCTGCGTATAGGTGAGCATACGGAAGAAATGCTGGCGTGTGATATGGCATTTGAATTAGAGCAAGTGCCTGCGCTAAAAGATGCTATTGTGCTATGCGAAGCTGAGCAAGACTTTATTAGCCGAGATTTATTGGAAGACCTGCTTGAGTATGAAGAAGAGTATGTCGACTGGTTAGAGACACAACAGTTTTTGATTAAAAATACAGGTATTGAGAACTACCTACAGTCACAAATTGAGGAGTAACGTATGCAAGGCAGTAAAAAGATTATTGACTTATTAAATAAGCAGCTGACCTTAGAGTTAACCTCAATGGATCAGTATTTAGCACATTCGAAAATTTATGAAGATTGGGGCCTTGAAAAGCTGGGCCAAAAACTAACTCATGAATTTGATGAAGAGCTTGATCATGCAAAAGCGATCATAGAGCGTATCTTGTTTTTGGAAGGTCAGCCCGATACTGCTTCGCGTGAAGCCATTCACGTCGGCGACAATGTACAGCAAATGCTCGAAAATGATTTAGCAGCGGAAATGACCGTAGCTGCTAGCTTAGTGAATCTTATCACTGAGTGTGAGAAGGAAAAAGATTATGTTACACGCGAGATTTTAGAGACCTTGCTTGATGACACGGAAACAGATCATATTTATTGGTTAGAGCAGCACTTAGGGCTTATTAAGCTCATTGGGTTACAAAATTACATTCAAAGCCAGATGAATGGTGACGCAGCTACTTAGCGTTAATTAATATGTAGTAGCTCAAATCTAAGCTGACAAAACACTGTTAAAAAACGGGTAACTGTCAGATCAGGTTTGAGCTACTACACTCTAATTTGTTAACACCAAGCGACTTTGTCGTATCTTAATTACCAAGCGACTCTGTCGTAGTCGCTAATTACCAAGGGAAACTGTCGGTCTATTTTTATATATCTCTGTTAGTGTTCTTTCTTTCGAATACTAAGGAGATGTTGAGGATGATTGTGATGGATTCTAAAGCTCAACTCACCGTTGATATTATTGCTAAAGTAGTTGAAGGCCGAATAACAATTGGCAATGCAGCTAAGTTACTAAGTAAGTCTCGGCGCACCATTGAACGTTACGTCAAACGTTATCAAGAAGTCGGTATTCAGTTTGTTATTCACGGTAATAGTGGTAAGTCACCGCCAAATAAAACACTAACATCAATTAAACAAGCAGTGCAAACCTTAATCAAAGATAAGTATTTTGATTTGAATTTGCTTCATTTAGCTGAGCAACTAGAAGAAAACGAAAACATTACGGTAAAACGTGAAACGTTGCGTGGTTGGGCGCATGATATTCACTATGTAAAGCGCGCTAAACGTAAGCGGGGTAAAGCCCGTAAGCGCAGAGAGCGAATGGAAGCACCTGGTTTAATGATGCAAATGGATGGTAGCCCACACCGTTGGTTTGGTGATAAAAAACATTGCTTAATTGCCATGATTGATGATGCGACCAGTGAAGTTCATGCGAGATTGCATTGAATCTAAAGGACTATTTAAAACGCTTTACGCGGATAGAGCGGGTATCTTCGGTGGCCCTAAACGCTGTCACTTCTCACAAATGCAACGGGCTTGTGAGGAGCTAGGCATTGAAATTATTTTTGCTAATTCGCCTCAAGGTAAAGGTCGCGTTGAACGTGCGTTTGATACCTTCCAAGACCGTTTGGTGCCTGAACTGAGACTGAAGAACATCAAAGATATTGCAAGTGCCAACGCTTACCTTAAACATGTATTTATCCCGCTATTATGTCAAACTGCCATTTTAATCACTGCGAGTTATTGGTTATTGAGTGGTTTGGCGAGTATACGTATCGACCAGTGACCATCTGGTTTGTTTCTTTTTACTGCCTTGTCCTAAGATCCAGTATCGATAAGCTTTGTCTATTTGACCATTGGCTTTTTGAATATCGAGCCAAGCATTAATGTAACTGAGTAAGTCTAAGTTACGCTTTGCGATGGCAAAGCCTACTGGGTATTGGGTCGCGCCACCTTCTGGTACAACAACCCCAAACTCGGGGTAAAACATACTCCATGCAAACCCAGCTTCGGCACTGATCACGAGGGCATCAAAGCGTTCTGGTGCTGCAAAGTATTGCTGTAAGTTATTGAGGCGAGTAAAGTGAATATTAGGGTACTGTTGAGTCACTTTATTTAAGATTGGTCCGTATTCAACATGGGCTAGATGGACATCATCAAGTTGGGTGATCTCATCTTTATGTTTAAAGCGCTGGAGTTCATGATCTTTCGTCAGTAACGCAAGTTGTAGCTGCAACACATGGTTACTAAAGCGCACTTTGGTCAAATCAACGACATTGATCTCTAAGCCCGACATAGCAATATCGAAGTAGCCTTTGTTTAAGTACTCATTTAATTGATGTTTTTTGAAGGGGATAAATTCAACCTCTACATGTAAATCGTCAGCAAGTCGGTGCGCTAAGCTGATATCAAATCCAACTAATTCGTTCTTTTGGTTAAAATAACTAAACGGAACATTATCGACTAAATAACCTATTCGCAGTAGCTTACGCTTTTGTATTACCTCAATATTTGTGAGCGATAATTTGCCACTTTGATACGCCTTTGGCACATGATTAAGGACATGAGCGGGGACTTTATCTGCAATAACCATGTTTGCAATCGCTTCATTGGCTGCTTGTGTGTGCCCTGCTAAATACGTGTTTAACGAGTAGCTTGTAAGCATAAACCCAGGTAACAATATGCTGAGTAACACCACATAATATATTGAACGAAGCCGTTTTAAATGTAATTGCTTGCGACAGTAAAAAATACTTAAAAGTACAAATGAGAAGATATAAATAACAGTGGTAGGGGATACCACCTTGGCACTGAGAACTGACATAGATAAATAAAGCTGATAACTATCTGCTGGGATTTTTAGTGTATCTAGTAAAAATGGGATCGCAATATGCACATTAGCGAAGTAACTTAACATGGCTGATAAGGTCACGTTTGGAATATCAGTAATAGTAACTGGGTTACCTGTTAACCAAGCTGCAAACATCACAAACATCAACGTGGTTAGTTTTCCAAGGCTTGGAAATGTATAGGCAATTGGCACTAATACTTCGGCGATGTGGTCCGCTTGCTCATCGGCTTGCTGGGTTTGCCGTAAATGCTCTTTAATGCCTTCTGTTATGACGGGCAATACAATGAAAACGTTACCAGTGCTAAAAGCGGTGATCCATGCGTTTCGCATCACGCCAATTAAATCACGGTATTTTATGGGCGTGAAAGCAGCAACTAGCATCGGCATAAGCACGAGCATCAAATAGAGCCCCAAGCACAACACCAGTACCCAATAAACTTGTAAGTTATTGAGTTGCTCTACGCTTAATGTACCTGCAGCACTGGCTGTCATTGCGAATATACCGATAGGAAAGATAGCAATGATCTTTTTTGACATGACGGTAAGGCCTTGGCCAATGACTTCTAAGAAATCAAGCACAGTAGACTTGCGTTTATTTGCAATGAGTGCGCTGCCCAATGCAATACAAAATATCACTAAGGCAGGTACGTTGCCTTCGGCCAACGAGGCAAATGGGTTGGCAGGAATATATTGCTCTGCAAAGTTGATGGGAGAAGCAGGGCTGATTAATGCAGGCGAGAAGAATGTACCGGCATCATGTTGAGGTAAAGTAAATGCGAAGCACCAAATAGCCGCTAAGCCGACAACCCACAAACAGAGCATTACCGTCGCAGCTTTAAATAAGATGCTTTTTACCTGTTCAGGGTTGAATTTACCCAGTCCCACAATGAGACTCACAACAATATAAGGAAATATGGTGATTTGCATCAACTTTACAAAGCCATTGCCTATGGGCTGTAAAAATGCGACACGTTCACCAAAGATCAATCCAGTGGCGACCCCCGCCATTAAGGCCCAAAGCATCCAATTACGGTTTTTTAAAAATAAGAAAAGTGAATTCATAATACCTGTCGCTCAACAGTAAGTTTATTAAGCATAATCGAAAAATAAAAGAGCGGGGATTATAGTGTGCTAACCTGACTGGGATCTGAATCTATACCAAAAATGACTTAAAGCAGCGATAAGGCTGATATGAGCGCAATAGTACTAGCCTATATTATGCATTTTGGCTGGGTTATGGCTTTTTGACGGTGATTGGCTTATTTTCTATTCCTGCGTAAAAAACGATGATTTCAGCCGCTTCGCTGCCGGGATTGATCCCATAATGCCATGTGTTAATCACCATCGGTGATGGGGTCGCCTGCGACCATGTTGAGTGTTTTCCCTTTTTTTGTAACTACTTTAAGCGACCCTTTAGTGAGAATACCCGCATTAATACTAGGATGTTTGTGCCAAGGTATTTTCACGCCAGCTGGTATGGTTATTTTTAAAATCGTTATTTCAGGCTGGCCTTTTGGATAGTGAGGAAGCGTCTCGCCATTCCAACTTTTAGTTGTTTTTACAACGGTTTGAATTGTCACTGCGGCTTTATCATCAGCGCTTGCTGGGCTTACACAAAGCGCCATAATTAGTAATATGAGTGGGGTTGTTAAATATCTCATTGTTACCCTTTTAAGTATGGTTGTACTGATGGATTAAAGTGACATATTTTATAAAAAGCCACAAGATATTGACTGGCAAAGACTTGTGGCTTGATTTATGTAAATGTTAGTTCATTAGTTGATTGATATATTTTACGGGTGCACTACCAAAACTTAAAAACTCTTCATGGAAGCCTTTTAAATCAAAATCGCTACCTTGCTTTTCTTTTTGTGCTTCACGCAAGTCGTAAATTTCACGGTAGCCACTGTAATAACTGGTTAACTGTACTTGGCTCAGAGTGGCCCTGCGCCACTTACCTTGGGCTTCCGCTTTTTCTTGAAATGCGCCGTTCATTAGTAGGTCTAATCCACCTTCTTCACTTAAACCTTCAACATGGATCGCGTAGTCTAAAATGGTGTTACAGATAACACGTAAGTTCCATTTATAATACATAAGCCACATTTCGGGTTCAAAATCTCCATAGCCCTCTTCCAGCATCATACGCTCAGTGTATACAGCCCAACCTTCGATCATTGCGCCATTGCTAAACACGCTTTTTATTAAAGAAGGAGATTTGTTTGCGTATACAAGTTGTGTGTAATGGCCTGGGATAGCTTCGTGAATATTTAATATTTGTAAAATCCAGTGATTATATTCACGCAGGAAAGAGCTTGCGGTTGCGTCATCCATGTCACTCATAGGCTCTACATTATAAAAAGTATTGCCCTTGCTTTCATACGGGCCAGGTGAGTTAATTGATGCCATTGCATAACCACGCATATATTCAGGTGTTTTTCTGACTACTAGCGGTTTATCAGCATCGAGAGTGATCAAGTTTTTTTCTTTAACAAATGCTTCCAGTGCAGGTATTTGTTTAGATATTTCGTCAACAAACTTTTCTTTAGCCACATGTTTAACTGATAGATGCTTTATTAACTGAGATATAGCATCTCGGCTATTGCTTGGCTTTTCTGTATTTGGAAAGTACTTCGGCCATAGCTGATTGGTCAGCTTAACCATTTCATCCGTAACGCGCTCTTTATCTGCAAGGGCTTTGTGATACATTTGTTTTGCGGTATATCCAGACTGAATATCAAATGCAAATTTTTGCTCATATAATGCTTCACCAATTCTAAAAGAGCGTGCTGAATTATTATCACTTAACTCTTTTTCAAGCTGTGTTAAAAAGTCAACGAAGCCGTGAATGGCTGTTTTTGCATCTGCAAAGCGAGATTTGAATAATGCTTTCTCTTCTGGTGATAAATTAGAGTTACTCACTGTCTCTAGTAAGTCGTCTTTTAGTACACTAAATGCCCCTTTGTTTTGCTGAATCGCTAATTGTGTAAACTCAAGGGTTGGGTTTTCAATGTTGTTTTGTGCTGCTTGATAATACTCAGGCACAAACTTCAAGCGGTTTAATACTAGCGCCAGTTTTTCATCGGTGCTTTTAAAGCGATTATTTAGTAATAATGCAAAGCCACCTGATACATTGTAGTTCGATGGATTCCATTGCCAGCTTTTAAAAGTATTGTTATGCCACAAGCTTAATTTTAACCGGTTCTCGATGAGGTAATAATCAGTTTTTTGATTAGCCGTTAAGGTGTTTACGTCAAACTTATGAAGTGTTGCCAGTTGAGCTGTAACAAATGCGTTATTCTTCGTGCGAGTTTGCGCATTGGGAATGGTGATTATGTCATCATATTTGCCATAACCTGCGTGACTAGAGGCTTCAGGATAATGCGCCCAATATTGCGAAATAAACGCGTTAGAAAATGTCTCGAAGCTTTGATTGACCGAAGCACTCACTGGAACTGAGGTGTGTGTGCTTTGGTTATCTGAATTACAGGCGGTTAAACCTAACGCGGCGAATAAAGCCAAACTAAGCGAAGTTTTTTTCATGGGGTTCTTTTTTCCAAAAATCGATACAGCAATACTACCAAGGATCGCGACACATATCATGTAGACAATACGAACGGTGATATAAACATTGTTTTTTGTCTGCTGCTGTTATGAAGCCCTGATATAAAGTGCTAATGGCGAAAGCGAGGCAGAGTTAATCTTTTTCTAATAAGACGGCTCCAGAGTGTGTTTCGCCCAGAATATCATTGGGGTTATATAATGGGCAGCTAGACATAGATAAACACCCACAGCCGATACACCCTTCAACCCTTTCCCGTAGCCTTTGCATATACGCAATTTTTTCATCTAATTGCGCTTGCCATTGGGTTGATAGCCTCGCCCAGTCATTTTTATTAGGGGTTCGGTTTTCCGGTAAAGTATCGAGTGTTAGTTTGATTTCCTCAAGGGTTACGCCCATTTTTTGAGCGGCTTTAATGACGGCAATACGCCTTAATACATCTGGTTTATAGCGTCTTTGGTTTCCGTTGTTTCGCCAGCTTCTGATCAGCCCTTTTGTTTCGTAAAAATGCAAGGTAGAAACGTTCACATCACTTCTTTTAGCTACATACCCTACGGCTAAGTTGGCATCTTGTAGTGTTTTATGTGCCATGTAATATTCCTAAAAAGTACTTTACCTCAATTTAGGTTTAGGTTTTAGCATGGGTGTTTCTTTAATGCAAATAAGGACAAACATGAAAACAATAATTGTATATTCAAGCTCGAATAAGCAGGGTAATACGGCAGACGCTTGTAAAAAGTATATCACCCAATATGGCGCAGACTCTTTGTATTTAGATGACTTTGTTATTCATGATTATACTTATGATCATCGACATACTGATGATGACTTTCGACGCCTATTTTTACAGATACTTGAGTATGATCACATTGTGTTTGCTTCCCCCGTGTATTGGTATGCGGTCACGCCTAGAATGAAAGCATTCTTTGATAGGATCTCGGAATATATGGATGATAAATCATTACATCCTGTGCTAAGGAGATTGCGGGGTAAAGCCTTTTCAATTCATACTAATTCAATCAGCGACACAGCGCCTGAGCCTATGTTGGCTATGTTGATAAAGACGTGTGAATATTTGGGGATGCAGGTGAAAGAGCAAAAACATTTTCACTACCCCTAAGCAAGATAAAGAAGGGGGGCTTGTTAGTTGTTTAAGTGAAACCGAAGAACAATGGGATAGTCCTAATGGCTGGGCTCCACAACAGTGGTTTGCCGTCAAAGGCCTGCTTGATTATGGTCATAACGCGCTTGCTGATAAGATAAGACTTCGCTGGATCACAATGATAGAAATGGACTTTAAAAGCCGTGGCTGTTTATTAGAAAAGTACAATGTAGTCTCACCAAATCAAACCGCAGGTGGTGGAGAATATCAAGTACAACAGGGGTTTGGCTGGACTAACGGCGTAACGAGTCGCTTTTATAATTTATCCAAGTAATGATGATATGGGGGGAGTAGAACATCCATATAAACGTTAAATTTCTATTCGTTGTAATACTTCTTCTTTATTGTTTCACTCAGTTTATTTATTTTCATTACTATACATTTAATACGTATAAGCTTATGAATTAATTGAAATATAACGACAATCATGTCAGGCTTGTTTTAAGATGTCATTTTATCGTATTTGACTGCAACAGAGTTCTTATTTTGGTAACAGGGCTTGGTCTGAATTAATTGGCTTTTTGTTAAACGCTCAGCAATTCATCTTTGTACTTCTATACTGTTAGGGTCAAATGTCATTTGGGAGTCAATGATGAAGTTAATTGCGTATAGTTTAATAACAGTGTGTGCCAGTATATCAAGTGTTTATGCCATTGAGAGTAACGACTGGTCTTGGCAACCTATGAATACTGTTGTTAATAAAGGTGTTGTGAATGTTTTAGAGAATGAGCTTCTATTTACTTTAGATGCTGAAAAAGTACAAAAAGATTTAATGTCCGTTGCTTTAAATGAACAAATAAAACAGATATCTTTGCCTTCATTGAGCGGTCAGTTTAAGCAGTTCACGATATTGCATGATTCGATTATGGCAATAGGTTTACAACGTAAATTCCCTTCGATTCGGAGTTTTGAGGTAAGGGAAGTAGACAACGAAAATAACACTGGTCGATTTGATATAGGCCCAAATGGTGTGCATGGAATGTACGTTGTTAATGGTGAACGCGTTTACTTAGACACAATAGACAGTGGTGTAGTAAAGCTCTATAAGAAAACGATAAAGCAACAAGCGTGGCAAGATGAAGTACTTAAACCAGATTTAGCACAGTTATCGGCAAAGAATAAAGAGTCTCGAGGCCCTTTGATAGCGAATGGCGGAAACGTTGATTTTGTGACTTATCGACTAGCTGTAACCACCAGTGATGAATATACTAGTTTCTTTGGCGGCAAAGTAGGTGCAATGAATGGCATTGTGACGACTATCAACCGCGTTAATGAGGTCTTTAAAACGGACTTGGCCGTTAAATTAGAATTGATCGCAAATAACGACATGCTCATTTTTGAAGCGAATGACCCTTACGACAATGGTAATGCAGACGACACTTTAGGTATTGTTCAGACTCAAATAGATACATTAATCGGCACTGATAATTACGATGTTGGGCATTTAATGGCAACCTCCGGTGCTGGCCTAGCCGGGTTAGGTGTTGTCTGTTCTCAAAGCTCTAAAGCCTGGGGAATGACGGGAATATCGACACCACAAGGTGATGCGTATGATGTTGATTATGTAGCACATGAAATTGGGCACCAATTTGGTGCGAATCACACTTATAATGGTTCGAGTGGTGCCTGTAATACGCGAGAAAGTTCTGCGGCATATGAACCGGGCAGTGGCGTTACAATCATGAGTTATGCGGGTATCTGTGGTGATGAGAATTTAGCGCAAAATTCCATTGCGATGTTCCACTCTCATAGTATCGATGAGATGAATGAACATATTACAACCGGGTCTGGCTCAACCTGTGGTACACCAACTAATATAGGTAATAATGCGCCTCTTGCAAATGCGAATGCCGATCATACAATCCCAATAAATACGCCCTTTGTACTAACGGGCTCTGCGGCGGATCAAAATAGCGCCAATACATTGAGCTATGCTTGGGAGCAAATGGATTTAGGTGCCACTACGGCTGGAGCCGATCAGCTGATTGACAACGGTGAAGGGCCATTATTTAGACCTTACTTACCGAGTGCAGGGGCTGTGCGTTATTTTCCTAGATTAGAAGATGTGTTAGCGAACACAACGGCAAAAGGTGAAGCCTATCCCAAAACGAATCGAGTAATGAATTTTCGCTTGGTGGTCAGAGATGGCGAAGGTGGTGTCAATTATGATGCAATGACGGTGACTTCCACTACATTGGCTGGGCCTTTTTCTGTTACGGCCCCCACGTCTGCGACACAGCTGAATAATAGTAGCTCAGTGAATGTAACATGGAATGTTGCAAGTACAGATCAGGCCCCCGTATCGTGTGACAATGTTGATATAATGCAATCTACAAGTAGTAACTCATTTGACCAAGTGCTTTTATCTAAGACGCCCAATGATGGTGCCCAAACGGTTAACCTTGCTGGTAGCGCAGATGGTAAAGCACGGATCATGGTAAAATGTAGTTCTGGGGTGTTTTATGCTCTATCTCAGGAGTTCCAATTAGGAAATATTATATCAATAACGGGCCAGCAATCACTGAGTATAAATGAAGACTCAAGTTTGTTGATAACGCCGACAATGTTCACTGTAGTTAATGAGCAGGCCAATGCGACCTTAACGGTGAGTTTATCTGCAGGTAGCAATTACACTGTCAATGGTGAAACTGTGACACCGAGTGCCAATTTCTTTGGTGAGCTAATCGTCCCTGTTAAAGTAAGCGATGGCACTAATACAAGCGTTGCTTTTTTGGCGAAGATAACGGTTGCTCCTGTTAACGATGCGCCTTCAATCTTAGGACAGCAGAGTATTACTGTTAATGAAGACATGCCTATGATGTTGGCTTTAAGCCAGTTTTTAATCACCGATGTAGACAGTTCACTACTTACTTTAACAGCGCAGGCGGGAGATAATTATACACTGGATGGCTTAACTATAATGCCTACAGCTAACTACAATGGCTCTCTTACAGTGCCCATTATCGTTGCCGATAATGCGGGGGCGTTAGACAATTTTAGCGCACAAATAACCGTGATTGCCGTAAATGACGCACCGATTGCTGCTGCTGATAATGGATCTGTAGTGCAAGGTGAAACGCTACAATTAAACGTTTTGAGTAATGATACGGATATTGATAGTACCGAGTTAATAATTAACTCAGTTGAGTATTCTGGCACCGGTACTGTAACTATAAGTAACAACATGGTGGAGTATGTTGCAAGTGCAGAATTTACTGGGCAAGAGCAATTTACGTATGAAGTAGTTGATGGCAATGGAGGGGCAGCCTCAGCAGAGGTTACTATTGAAGTTACACAAATGAGTGTCACTCCCACTAACCCCACGACACCAACAACCCCCACTGAGCCTTCTACCAGTGATGATAGCGGCAGCAGTGGCACACTCTGGTTCGTTTGTTTGTTATATATGTTAGTGACCTTACGACGCTTAAGGTTTGTGAGGTGATAAGATATGTTTAAATATATATTATCTTTTTATATGTGTTTATTAGCAGGGTGCGCCGCGAGCGGACCTGCGGATAAAAACACGGTACCTGAGCTCGTTAATGAAAATAGGCCCTTGATATGGTTTAGTGAACGTAATGTAGATGAGGTCTTATCATTACACCGACAACAGCAGTCTTTAGGCCTAATCGCTTTAAGTAGACGAGGGTATTTCTACCCTAAAATTGGTATGGCTCGTAAGCCCCTCACACTACAAGATAAGTGTGTAACATGGCTATTAGCAAGCTCGTCAGATATCGTCAACGATAAGCGAGGGAAAGCGCTAATGGCTGCTCAACAGCAGTTTGCGGCTAAGTTTAATATGGCAATGGCGCCGAACTGCTTAAAGTAAGGTTTAGTTAAAAAGTTTGGAGTATAATAAGGTCAAATCTATTTAATTTGGCCTTTTATTTACACACAACACATTTACTGAGTTATGGTCAAAACTGTTTATATTTACATGAACGATTGAGGTCATCATATGGTCGACATTAAAAGTTGCTTTGTGAAATCCCCCCATCCATTTTTTGATTGCCAAAAGTGGCAACAATTAGTAAATACATTAGCTGAGCTTTATAACGCTGCGAGTGGCACGATAGTGCAATTTAGAGAAAGCGAATTTAATGTTGTGGCGACAAGCTCAAACGATGACAATTTTTTAATGCAAAATAGTAATTGGCCTTGGGAGATGCGCAGTTTTTGTCGGCATATGATGGAAACTAAGCAATCACTATATGTGAAAGATGCGGTTAATCATGAAGTGTGGTGTCAAGTTCAACCTGTTAGTGAAGGGCCAGTACGCTCATATTTAGGCTTTCCATTGTTTTGGCCTGATGGGGAATTATTTGGCTCTATATGCGTTATTGATATAAAAAAGACGGATTACCCAGATCTTTTGGTGCAGCTATTATCACAGTTCAAGTCATTAATTGAAGGAGATCTGCAGAGGATAGTTGATTACGAAGTTGTTAAATCGCTTGCACTGGAAGATCAGCTAACAGGATTACATAATTTACGTGGGTTGAATGTGCTAGGTCAACAGAGAGTAAAAGATGCGCATCGATTTATGCAACATGTGGCCATTGTGTATTTAGATATTGATAATTTAAAACAGATGAATGATGAATATGGTCATCACAGTGGCGACCTCTGTATTGTTGAGTTAGCTAAAGTTTTAAAATCAGTAACTCGGGATGCAGACATAAAAGCCAGAGTGGGAGGGGATGAGTTCGTTGTGATGTTGTTATCTTCAAGCGAGGAGTTTATATCGCAATGGTGTCGGCGTTTAATCGATAAATATGATGCTGCGTTGAAAAAGTTGCCTTATCAGCATGAAGTGAGTGTCAGTGTTGGGTATGGTATCTACGACCCAAGTGATGAAGTTCCCCTTGAAAAAATGGTGCAGCTAAGTGACAACGCAATGTATGTCAACAAGCAAGCAAAAAAGCGCGCTTAGTCAGATCTTGTTATTAAGATCATTCTACAATTGGTATCTAAGCCCTAAGTAAAAGCGTCGCCCGTTACTATAAATGCCTGTTGGCGCATAATGGTTTCTTTCATAGCTATACGATATTTCATCTGACAGGTTGATAAAGTCAAATGTGACTTTTAATTGCGATGACAGAGATACGGTAATATTGCCATCAAGCTGACCATAGTCATCAGTAATGATTTCACCTACACCGGCGCTATTCAATGAAGGTATTTATTATGTTTTACGCCAGGGCCACCAATTATACTTGTATTGCTACTATTCACAGCGCCAAGAAAACATTAGGATCAGACCTTGTAGTGGCATAGTTAATTTGGCCACCCATTAAGAAAGAAATGTTATGCTATTGAGCATACAAATTTGGGTGAAAAAAATGACGAAGTTAAAA
>NZ_PNBY01000127.1 GCF_005886875.1 Pseudoalteromonas aurantia
TTTCATTTGTAATAGCCCGCTATTACTGCATAAAAGCGCCTTGATATTGAGCAAAATATCATCATTGGATTGTACGTATTTTTGTTTTCAAAACATTTTCTATTCCAAAACCCTTATCCAAACCTGAGGTTATTTAATACTTTTCAATTAGACGAAAGTTTAACCTTTTCTTGACAAAAATTGAGCAACCCCTCATAAATTAATTGGGCAGTATAAAAATAATACAGACAACAAGAAGGGGCATAAAATGATTTTTAACCATTTATGGGGCTTATACGCTCACCCGTTAGAGGAATGGCAAACAATAGACAACTGTCATGAAAACGTGAAATATAGCTTGTCACATATTGTGATTATAGCACTTATTCCCAGTATAATGGGATACTACTCCTCCGTGCATTTAGGGTGGAAAATTGGCGTTGGTGATGCAGTTTACTTAACACATGACAGCGCATTACTCATCGGGATTGCAATGTACACGGCATTAATCCTCGGCATTTTTGCACTGTCTTACTTGGCACATTGGATGGCGGTTACTTTTGGTGCTAAACCCACCTTTACCCAAACATTAGAGCTGTCTGCATATACTGCGACGCCCATGTTTATGTCGGCATTTTCAGCATTTTACCCAGAATTATGGTTTGTGGTATCGGCCGGTATGCTTGCGTTAGCCTACTCTGTTTATTTACTGTATACCGGTGTGCCTATACTTATGCATATTCCTGAAGAGCGCGGGTTTATTTACGCCAGTTCTGTAGTGACATGTGGCTTGATACTGTTGGTGATCATATTAGCAGCAACAGCAATATTGTGGACCAATGGCATAATTAGTCCTACATTTAATTAGGGGGTAGCGTATTCGATGCCCCTTGCTTTTATCCTAAATTTAAAAAGGAGCGAAATATCGCTCCTTTTTTGTGACTACATTATGTCAATGACGAGATGGTTACTCGTCTTCATTGGTCTCTTGATTGTGTAGCTCTAAACCAGATGACATTGCTTGCTCACGCGTTGACTTGGCAGAGTCATTTCGTAAAGCATCGATGCGATTCAAATAGTTTTGGTCAACATCACCTGTGATATATTCGCCATCAAATACCGATGTCTCGAACACTTTAATATCAGGGTTTTCTTGACCAACAGCAGCAATCAAATCGCTCAATGATTGATAAATAAGGCCATCGGCACCAATACTCTCATTGATGTCCTCTAGCTCACGGCCATGGGCTATAAGCTCTGCAGCAGAAGGCATGTCAATACCATATACGTTAGGGAACCGTACCTCTGGTGCCGCTGATGCAAAGTACACATTTTTTGCACCGGCTTCACGCGCCATTTCAACTATTTGTGCTGATGTGGTACCACGGACGATAGAATCATCAACCAACAATACATTTTTACCTTTGAACTCACTGTCGATGGCATTTAACTTGCGACGTACAGATTTTTTACGCAGCTCTTGCCCAGGCATGATGAAGGTACGACCAATATAACGGTTTTTTACAAAACCTTGTCGGTATGGTAACTTAAGTTCAGACGCAATCTCTAATGCAACATCACAAGATGTTTCAGGAATAGGAATAACCACGTCGATGTCTTTATCAGCCCACTCTTTTGCGATTTTTTCACCTAATTTAGTGCCCATGTTCATACGAGTTGCATAAACAGACATATTGTCCATCACTGAATCTGGGCGAGCAAAATAAACAAACTCAAAAATACAAGGTGCATGCTGTGTTTTAGCCGCACAGATTTTTGAATGAAATTCACCACTTTCGGTGACATAAATCGCTTCGCCTGGCGCTACATCGCGCACAAACTCAAAGCCATCAATTTTCAGTGCGACACTTTCTGACGCAAACATATATTCAACGCCATTACTGGTTTCACGCTTACCAAACACCAGTGGTCGAATACCATTAGGGTCTCTAAACGCTAATATACCGTGACCAATGATCATTGCGATACTTGCATAACCGCCTGTTGCTTGCTCATTGACTTGAGAGATAGCATTGAACATATCTTCAGCATCAAGCTTCATTTTGTTAGGTTTACCTAACTCATGCGCCAAAATATTCAATAAAATCTCAGAGTCTGATGTCGTATTTACGTGACGACGTGCCGTGGTAAATAAACGCTCTTTAAGTGCTTCAGCATTGGTCAAGTTGCCATTATGCGCAAGACCAATACCAAACGGAGAGTTAACATAAAATGGTTGCGCTTCCGCCGAGCTTGATGAGCCCGCAGTTGGGTAACGCACATGCCCAATCCCGATATTACCCTGCAAACGCTTCATATGGCGCGTATGAAACACGTCTTTTACTAAGCCATTCGCTTTACGTAAACTAAACGTATTATTGTCAATGGTAATTATGCCAGCAGCATCTTGGCCACGGTGTTGCAAAACAGTTAAGCCATCATAAATCGCCTGATTTACAGGAGATGTTCCGACTATCCCAACGATACCACACATGAAATTTTCCTCGCCGATTAACGGTTTACTGAATTTAAAAAGCTGGAGTTATGTTCAAGATAGGTAAAAAACCACTCTATAACAAAGCCAAATTCAGGGATCAAAGTAGATGCTGACCACCACTGCGTGCCAGGCGCACTAGTGAATGCATCCAGAAAGAACAATAAGGCGCTGACGACCAAAGCACCTCGTAAACCACCGAATACGACCCCAAAGAGTCGATCGGTGCCAGATAGCCCTGTGCGTTGCACGAGCTCTCCTAAGATATAGTTAACAAACCCACCCAACATCAAGGTCGCAATAAATAATATGGCAATTGCGGCTGCATTTCTTAAAAGGGGTTCTGAAATGGAAGTGAGGAAGGTTGCTAGATATTGGTAAAAAAAACTGGAAATAAAAAATGCGCCGACCCACACAACTAACGACATAGCTTCTTTAACAAAACCACGGAGTAAGCCAAATAATGTCGATAAACCGACAATACAGAGAATAGCGTAATCAACCCAGATCATAATAACCAATAAGTCGTTAATTTGGGCCGCATTCTATAAGAGCCAACAGGCAATTACCAGATCATTTTGCAATATTGAACTGAGTAAGTCGGCCATTTAATTTGGTCAATTCTTTCAGTTTTGCAAGCTTAGACTCAAGTTTACTCTTATCTAAGTCGGGACCAACAAACACTTTTGTTAATGTGCCATTTGGCGTTTTAACCGGACGCGTAAATGCTTTGAAGCCGCTCTTTTTAAGCTTTTGTACCAATGCGTCTACATTAGGTTTATGTGAAAAGCTTCCTAATTGAATAACATAGGCCATTTTAGTTAAGTTAGAGGTCGGTGCACGCTTTGGTTCTTTCGCTTTAGAAACCGCCGTGGTCACTATTGCTGGTTTAACTGAATTGGGCGGCGTCTCTTGCTGCGCTTTGGTGTCTGATTGTTGTTCTGTGGTTTGCTTAACGAGTGTTGGGGCCAACTCATCCGCGATATCACTTTCACTCCTACGAGAATCAGCGTTATCGACTAATGCAGTAGTATCATCGTTAGTATCTAATAAAAACGCGTCATCAGGGCTTACCATCTCCACAACATCCCCCTGAACTTCTGGCGCATTCTCAGCCTCTAGGTCTATTTTGGTTTTTAGATCGACTGTCGTAAACTCAGGGCGTTCTGGTATCGCTTTAAAGCCATCTTTATAGTGAACCTTTTCACCATCAAGAATATTGGGAATAAAAATTATTGCCGCAACCACGACGATACTTGTTCCTACTAGACGGTTAATAAATCCTGAGTTCACGTTATTACTCTCTATTTATTCAAAATATGCAATGGCTTGCGCCACCGTAAAAAATGAGCCAAAAATAATTAATACCGTTTGATCATCTAACGCTGGCAACGTATGAACTAATGCCTCTTTTACGCTATCAAAAACTAACACAGGTCTTGTGTTTGGTACCAATGACTGTAAATTTTTACCTAACTCTGCGCGAGGCCCTTCTAATGAAGCACAAGTCCATACATCGACCAAACCAACCACTTCATTGATAACGCTCACTTTATCTTTATCCGCTAGCATAGCGATTAATGCGTGAACTTTAAAGCCTTGTGCTTTAAAGTCAGTCAACTTCTGGGCTAAATAGCGCGCTGACTCAGGGTTATGTGCAACATCAGTAAAAACTTTTGGTTGCTCACTCAATTGCTGAAAACGCCCTTCAACTTTTAATTCTGACAAACAGTGTTTTATCACAGCTTCTGATGGCAATAAATTCAATGTTGCCAAGGTAGTCAAGGCTGTTGTTACATTCTGAGCAGGAATGGACGGCTTGGTAAATTCATAATCAAGATCATGGTAAATCCACCTAAAACCAGATTCTGTTGGGATAAATAAGAAGTCTCGTTTTGACAAAATCAAGTCAGCTTCTACTTCCACACCATAGTCTGTAACTGTATGCGGTATATTCAAGTCCCCCACAATGGCTGGGGTGTCTTTACGAAAGATACCAGCCTTATCATAACCGACTAATTCGCGTGTATCACCTAAATACTCTTTATGGTCTAAATCAATGGTGGTGATCACACTCGCGTATGGGGTGACTATATTCGTCGCGTCATAACGACCACCTAAGCCTACTTCAAGTAAAATATAGTCAACAGCAAAGCGCTTAAAAATAACTAAGCTGCCTAAAGTACCATACTCAAAATACGTGAGCGCCGTGTCTCCACGATCCTGTTCAAGTTGATGAAAGGCATCTACATGCACTTGATCTGGTAACTCTTTGCCATTCACTCTCACACGTTCGTTATATCTAACTAGGTGGGGAGAAGCGTAGGTACCGACATTATAACCTTGCGCTAGTAAAATAGACTCCATACAACGCGCCGTGGTTCCTTTACCATTAGTGCCTGCAATAAGAATGATTTTACTGGGGGTATTGAGTAAATCTGAGGCTTGTGCAACTTGTTGAACCCGCTCTAATCCCATTTCGATGTTAGCCGGGTGTACACTTTCTAAATAACAAAGCCAATCATCAAGAGTTGACGATTGGCTTGGTGTCTGAATTGTCATAGTCGTAACTTAAACTTAAAAAATTTACGCTACTCTATGCTCTTGTTCGGTCGAAGGCAAGCCCATAAACTTAGCAAGTATACGTGCTAATGTGTCGCGCATCTCTCGGCGGTCAACAATCATATCAATCGCACCATGCTCGAGTAAGAACTCGCTGCGCTGGAATCCATCAGGTAAAGTTTCACGTACTGTTTGCTCAATAACACGTGGACCTGCAAAACCAATCAAGGCTTTAGGCTCAGCAACATTAATATCACCTAACATCGCAAGTGATGCGGATACACCACCCATAGTCGGATCAGTTAATACTGAAATGAATGGTAAACCTTTCTCACTCATTTTTGCCAATGCAGCACTTGTTTTTGCCATTTGCATCAGAGACATAAGTGCCTCTTGCATTCGAGCGCCCCCCGAAGAAGAGAAACATACCAATGGCATATTATGTTCTAAGCTTTGATTCACCGCATCAACAAAACGTGCGCCAACAACTGACGCCATTGAACCGCCCATGAAGGCAAACTCGAATGATACTGCAGCAACAGGCATTCCTTTCAAACGCCCAGTCATCGCAACCAACGCATCTTTCTCACCACTGGCCTTTTGCGCTGATGAAATACGATCTGAATATTTTTTCGAGTCTTTGAATTTCAAGACATCTTGCGGCTCATGCTGAGTACCAATTTCTTGAAGGTCGGCATCATCTAGAAAGTATTCTAAACGTTTACGAGCGCTCAAGCGCATGTGATGATCGCATTTAGGACAAACATTTAATGACTTTTCAAGTTCTGCTTTGTATAAAATAGCATCACAGGATGAACATTTTGCCCATAAACCTTCAGGAATTTCTTTTTTCCCTGACGCTTTTGTTGTTTTAGGTAAGATTTTTTCTAACCAACTCATTTGCAACTCTCTTGTGCTAATTCTGTGTCGCGACGTCTGTAAGTACAGACAAACTGTTTCAATTAAAACATGATTTTGTCTACAACGGTATAAAAAACTGGTCTTAGTAGTCGCACCATAATACGAGCTAAAACAAACAAATCAATAATAATTTACTTATGTTTATTATCATTAACATTGTTCGCACTATTTTTCAAATTAGCACTGTTATGGCTTTACACTCATTTTTATATATGTGTTTTTGCAGATCATTCAATAAAGGTACTATTGTTAATGACGAGTCAATTAGCTAATTATTCAATATCTTTATTCGGTAAAAATAAGGGCCCCAGTGAAGTCGAAGGTATGTTCCACTTTTGTGGATAGTCTACATCGACCAAATATAAGCCATTTGGTTTTGCCGTCGCACCAGCTTGGGTACGATCTTTAAGTGTTAACAGTTCTGCCATCCACTCTGGTGACTGTTTACCCATACCAATATCTGTTAAGCATCCTGTAATATTTCGCACCATATGGTGCAAAAATGCATTCGCTTTAATATCAATAACTAAATAATCATTTACTCGTTCGACACTTAAATGATGAATGTTGCGAAATGGCGTATTTGATTGGCAGTGCACAGCTCGAAACGAGGTAAAGTCTTGCTCGCCTAACATGACAGGGCATGCAGCCTGCATTAATGTTTCATCAAGTGGATGATGAAAATGCGTTACCCCACTTCGTAATATACCGGGACGATAGGCATGATTATAAATCACGTATCGATACCTTCTTGCTGTCGCACTAAAACGAGCGTGAAACTCATCGTCTACTTGTTGCGCATAACGCACTGCAATGTCATCGGGTAACATAGAATTAAGGCCTAATGTAAAGGCACTCATATCGCGTTCTGCATGCGTATCAAAATGCACAACTTGACCAGTGGCATGCACACCAGCATCAGTGCGCCCTGCGCATACAATATCAATTTTATGGTTACAGATACGAGATAATGCTGTTTCAATTTCTTGCTGCACACTATTTACATGGGGCTGACGCTGCCACCCACTGTAATTTGCCCCGTTATACTCTATTCCCATTGCTACGCGCATACTGACTCTTACCTCTATATTTAATAGCCGTGCATTTTATGCGATTGCACGCACGAATAAAAGCTCGCTGCATCATACATAAGATATTTCTTATCAGGATAATCGTTATGCGCAAACACAATGTTGATAGAATTTGTGCATTAAAAAACAAAAATGACGTAAGGTGTTACGTCATTTTTATTGAGTGTATCAATGTATTCTAGAGTGAAATTAAGAAATTAGTTTGCTCTGTAAAGCTTGTGCTTCACTTTGGACTGATTCAGGGCCTTTATCTAATACCTCTTTTATCACCCCCATCGCACCGTCGTAATCTTCAATTTCAATATAAGCACGTGCTAGGTCTAATTTAGCGGCAAAGCCATCGGCTTCTAAGTCAACATCAGTGGCATTATCACCTGCTAAAAATTCATCAAAATCACCTAAGCCCACATCCATATCCGCATCGTCATATGGTTCATCTTGTGGTTCTAAATCATCACTTTGCGACAATAGGTCGTCTATATCAACAAATTGATCTTCGTCGTCGTCGCTGAGCTCAAGTAGTTCTTCTATCTCGGTGTCTGGCTCATCATTCAATAATGAGGCAAAATCCACGTCCACATCATCTAACTCAACGATATTAACCGGCTCAGGTTCAACCATATCATTAAGCAATGAATCGAAATCTGTATCCGATAAGTTTGCCATAAACTCATTTTCAATGGCCGCTTCATCAATAACCACTTGTTCAGCAGCTTCTTGTACTTCACTCAACTCATCCAGTTGTGATAAAAACTCATCTGGTGAGTTTTGTAAAGTATCACCCTCGTGATCCGCAGACTCAAATTCCAACTCTGGCGCATCGGCTAAGTTAGCAGGCAGCGGGGCTTCAACTGCCGCGTCAGTCCCTGTTAATTCCTTAGGCTGAATAAGCTCTTCATCTTCAAAGTCGCTTTCCATTTCAGGTAGTTGATCTGATTCATCGGCTACCGCATCCAATGCGGCTTGTTCGTCAAGTTCAAGAAGCGTTTCAATCGGCTCTTCAGCCTCAAGGTTTATCTCTTCATCAGCACTTTGCGTATCACGCTCTGAGGTCTCAACAACTGCCTCTTCCTCAAAGTCACCCTCTGCGATATTTTCCAGCACTGGGTCAACATCCAGTTCATCTTCTACTTCAACTTCAAGAGGTTGCGCTGGCTCATCGGCTACAGCATCCAATGCGGCTTGTTCGTCAAATTCAGGAAACGCTTCAAGTGGCTCTTCAGCCTCAAGGTTTATCTCTTCATCAGCACTTTGCGTATCACGCTCTGAGGTCTCAACAACTGCCTCTTCCTCAAAGTCACCCTCTGTGGTACTTTCCAGCGCTGGGTCAACATCCAGTTCATCTTCTACTTCAACCTCAACTTCAAGAGGTTGCTCTGGCTCATCGGCCACAGCATCCAATGCGGCTTGTTCGTCAAATTCAGGAAACGTTTCAAGTGGCTCTTCAGCCTCAAGGTTTATCTCTTCATCAGCACTTTGCGTATCACGCTCTGAGGTCTCAACAACCGCCTCTTCCTCAAAGTCACCCTCTGCGGTACTTTCCAGCGCTGGGTCAACATCCAGTTCATCTTCTACTTCAACCTCAACTTCAAGAGGTTGCTCAGGCTCATCGGCCACAGCATCCAATGCGGCTTGTTCGTCAAATTCAGGAAGCGTTTCAATCGGCTCTTCAGCCTCAAGGTTTATCTCTTCATTAGCACTTTGCGTATCACGCTCTGAGGTCTCAACAACCGCCTCTTCCTCAAAGTCACCCTCTGCGGTACTTTCCAGCGCTGGGTCAACATCCAGTTCATCTTCTACTTCAACCTCAACTTCAAGAGGTTGCTCAGGCTCATCGGCCACAGCATCCCATGCGGCTTGTTCGTCAAATTCAGGAAACGTTTCTAGTGGCTCCTCCGTCTCTAACGAGGCTGCCAGGTCGGCACTTTGAGCTTCAAGTTCCGAAGATTCAGCACTTCCTGCTAACGCTTGTTCCGTATTTAAATTAGCTTCCTGTTGAGGTAAGAGATCATCTTCTGCTTGCAACAAAGACTCAAATTCTGATGCACTAAGTTCTTCCAACTCGTCATCCATAGAATCAAGAGCGTCTTGTTCATTAAACTCAGGAAGATCCTCTATATTTTGCTCAGTCTGTTTATTTTCAACAGACGTTACAGCGTCTATGACACTTTTGTTGGGGGTTGCTTCGTCATCTTCGAATGACAAATCCAAGTCATCGTCACTGTGAGAGTCATCTAATTCACCTTCCAATGCATTTTCAGATACCATTTTATTTTGTAGTGCATCAGACAGCGCTTGTTCCGTCTCACTTGCCGATAAAGGCGTCTCATTAAACTCACTATCTAACTCTAACTTTGGATAACTATCTAACTCTGCACTTGGTGTTACTAAGTCTGGCTCGTCAAACTCTTCTATCTCAGATAAGTCAGCCCCTTCTAACAATGGGTCATCGCCTAAATCAATTTCGTCTCCCTCAGCTAACTCATCATCCCACTCAGAGTCACCTGAATCATCGAGTGCATTTAAAAGTTCATCAATACTCTGGCCATTCTTTTTATCATCACCCTCAAACTCTGATGTAGGTAATATACCGTCATCTTCAGACGGCACGTGCATCGTGTCCGCTTGGAAGCCACTCTCTGGAGAGTCCAAGTCATCAAGATCAAAATCATTTTCTGCCAAAGGCGTCTTGTCATTGCGCGCATGTTGATTTGTCTCTGATAACAACTCATCATCAATTTCATCAAGCAGATCACCTGCAATATCATCAGATAAATTACTTGTGGTCGCAGCACCTTTATTGCCACTCAGTAATTCATCCATCTTTTCTATGTCAAATTCATCGTCAGGTTCATTTAACAAGCCATCGATATTTTCAATATCCAGCTCATCGGTTTCTTCGATTAATTCAGGCTGTGCTGCAACGTCTAAGTCAGTTTCAGTATTAGTGCTAATAAGCTCAGACTCGCCTTCATCAATCAACGCATCAAATTCATCTACGCTTAGGTCGTCATCACCTAGCTCATCGGTCTCTTCTATTAATTCGGGCGCAGCTGCAACATCTAAGTCAGTGTCAGTAAGCTCAGGCTCATCTTCATCAACTAACGCATCAAATTCATCTACGCTTAGGTCGTCATCACCTAACTCATCGGTCTCTTCTATTAACTCGGGCGCTGCTGCAACATC
>NZ_PNBY01000128.1 GCF_005886875.1 Pseudoalteromonas aurantia
CGCATCTACGGCCAAGTGCAATTTTCGCCAAGTTCGGCGCTTAGTCGCATGATGTTTTCTCGTATGCCATTCTCCATTTCCATACACTTTAAGGCCCGTGCTATCGACTACAATATCTATAAAGCCTTTGCCTGCGCTCTTTCTATACTGCACATCAAGTGTTTTACTACGTTTGCATAAACAGCTATAACACGGTGATTGCAGCGAGGTATCCATCATAGTGAGCAAGGAATTTACAAACCCCTCTAAGGCCCTAAGTGGCAAATGGAATACGGCCCTTAAGGTTAAACAGGTTTCAATTGCTAAATCAGAATAGTGATTTGAACGACCACGGCCACCATGTTTTTCGGTATTCTGCCACTTTGAGATGGCACTATCACTTAGCCAAATATTGATGTTACCGCGTTGAACTAAAGCACGATTGTACTGTGACCAATTCCTAATTTTCTTCTTCATTTCGCATCATGGGTTAAGGCATTTAATGATCTGATCGCACCAAACTAAAGAAGGTCAACTATTTAGGAAACAACGTCGTGTACAGGCTAAAGTACCCCCAGAATAAGCCTTTATAGCTTTGTTGTTACTGAAAAGCATCCCATTATTCTGGTTGACTGGAGCCATGCCGATACTCAGAACAAGCACTGTATTCTGCGAGCAAGTATTGTTAGTGAAGGCCGCTCTCTAACTCTCTATCAGAAAAGTGCTTTTAGCTATCAGTATCATTGTCCAAAAGTCCAAAAATACTTCTTAAAAATGCTCAAGCTGCTCTTGCCGAGTGCGTGGTACTGTTCACCTAAAAGCCCAGCAGAGTAACGACTTTATCTCATGCCAGTCATTATTCAAAAGTAATCGACGTAAGAGCCACTATCTTGGCGAGGTCGAACTGACCAAAAGTGCAAAATATCACACCCATGCGGTGCTGGTTGGCAAGGGGCATAAGCTATTAAAAAGGGATAAGAAACGCGTTTATAAGGAACCTTGGTTGCTCGTTTCTTCCCTTGTAAAAAGACATAATTTTCTCGAAAAAGTGCTCAAACTATATGGTATGAGAATGCAGATAGAGGCAGGGTTTCGAGACCAAAAAAAGCGTTCGATTTGGCTTAGGCTCAGATCTAAACAGAACGAATAAACTCAACCGATTAAATATACTGTTACTGTTAGCGACGTTGGCCCATTGGTTTTCGATGATACTTGGTGCCGTGATAGATAAAGCAGGAAAAACGGGCGCTTTCCAAGCTAACTCAACCAAAAACAGGCGAGTGGTTTCGTGGGCATTTATTTGTTGGACTACGATACTTCCAAAAACAGTCATTTAAACTACGACGGCGAGACTACTTAGAGGGGCTAGTCTATTTCATACAGGTGGTAGTACAACTTAACTGGAAAAATATGGATGTAAGTGATGTGATTGAAAATTAATGACTATTTTTGGGGATCCCTTAGCCTTCTATGTCTGATTTTGAAAGTAAGCAGTTCGCTGGGCACTAACCCGCTCAAACAAACAACTCGAACTATTACTTTTAATTCATAAGATTAAATTTTAAATATAATTAAATTTGACTTTTAGCTATCTTCTGTTCAAAAAATAGACTAATGTAAACATCCCCCAACTAACTTAGTGGGGACTACTTGTACCTCTTCCGATTTGGCGCTTCGGCATGCACAGATTGCCCTCTAAGTAATTTCTACATTAGAGGTGTTATTATGAATAAAAAGTCACTCAAGGCAGATGTGCCTTTTTCTCAGCAGTCTCACGTATACAATAACGAGCAAAATCAACTTAACTCTTTCATGGAGCTAGATGTTGTTCCAACTGCGATTATTTATTGTGAAGCTAATTTCACGAAAAGTGATGGTAAAACAGCGAATGGGCTTATAAGACAATCATCTAACTTTAGAATACTCTCCGTCATTGACAGCGAAATGGCGGGTTTAGACTCTGGGTATGTTTTAGATAATAAAAGAAATGGCATCCCGATTTACTCAAGCTTAAATGAAGCATTTGAAATGGCAAATGAACCTGTCAACTTTTTCATTTACGGTTTAGCACATTCAAATGGTTTGCTATCTACAATAGACCGTCAAGTTATGTTAGAAGCCATTACATGTGGTATGAATATAGTCAATGGATTGCATCAATACTTAAACGACGACCCTGAATTCATAGCTGTAAGCAAAAAATATGGTGTTTCACTTTATGACATCAGAAGACCCGTAAATAAAAGCAAATTACAAGTTTTTAGAAATATTCTTAAGGAAGTTTCCTGCCCAAGAGTTGCTATAATGGGAACTGACTGTGCAATAGGAAAGCGCACCACAGCAGTAACATTAAGTAATGCGCTGACAAGATATGGCTTAAAAGTCGTCTTCATTGCAACAGGTCAAACCGGTATTATTCAAGGTAGCCCCTATGGTTTAGTGATGGATTCTATAACTGCTCAATTTTGCCCTGGAGAACTTGAAGCTGTCATCCATCGTGCTTATAAAATTGAACAGCCCGATATCATCATAATTGAAGGTCAAGGCGCTTTGAGTCATCCTGCATTTTCGACCAGTGCAATGATCTTAAGAGGAAGTGCACCTCATGCTGTCATATTGCAACACGCTCCGCATAGGAAAGAGCGGGTCGATTTTAAGGATATGCCAATGCCTAAGCTTTCATCTGAAATAGAGTTGATTGAAAGCTTTGCGGAAACAAAGGTTATCGGCATATGTATTAACCATGAAGCAATGAATGAAATGGATCTTGAAGAATACATATACCGTTACTCTAAAGATTTCTCGGTCCTCGTAACTGATGCATTAAGCCGTTCAAGTATGTTTTTAATTCAAATGATATTAATAGAGTTTCCTCATTTGCGAATAAAAAGACCTACACTACAGTGAGTAACCCTCGGCTGCAAATCGACGGTAATAAAATAGCAGAAAATGCAGCACTTTTAATAAAAATGCTCAAACCTCTAGCAATCGATGTTGTGGCTGTTACTAAAGTATTCATGGGTCACCCAGTTATTGCGCGGCTCTTAATAGATGCCGGTGCAACTATCCTAGCCGATTCAAGAATTGAAAATATTGAAAAAATGCGACGAGCCGGCATTACAGTGCCCATAATGTTGATAAGACCTCCGATGTTGAGTCAATTAGAACGGGTTTTGCTGAACTGTAATATAAGCCTGAATACAGAGATTTCTACCATACAAGCGCTTTCTGCGTCCGCAAAAAACCTCGGAGTATTCCATCAAGTCATAATCATGGTAGAGCTTGGCGATCTAAGAGAAGGAGTTATGCCAGACCATCTTATTGAGATAATCAAAGAAACTCGCTCATTATCAAACATCCGTTTACAAGGTATTGGTGCTAACTTGGCATGTAGATATGGTATCGCACCCGATCACCACAATATGACATATTTGGCCAAATTGGCGTCTGATATGGAAACGCACTTTAAACTTAAGCTAGACATTATTTCAGGCGGAAATTCAGCAAATTTATTGTGGGCGTTTAGTTCAGACAATGTCGAACGTATAAATCAATTACGTTTGGGTGAGTCTATTTATTTTGGAGTAGAAGCACTCAATAAACGCCGTATTAGCGGCGCACATACTGACACGGTAAAACTCATTGCTGAAGTGATTGAATCGAATCAAAAACCATCCATTCCTTGGGGCAAGCGTCATAAGAATGCTTTTGGAGAACAAGATGATATTATTGATAGAGGTGATGTTGCACAAGCAATACTTGCCTTAGGTAGGCAGGATGTTGACCCTCATGGGTTAATCTCTCCAGAGGGATTAACAATCATATCGGCTAGCAGTGATCATATTGTAATTGAAAGCAATAACATGCCTTTGGAAATAGGACAGGAAATTGAATTTAAAATTGACTATGTAGGGTTATTGTCAGCCATGACCTCACCGTTCGTAAAAAAGTATTTTACTTAGCTGTATTAGTTCAGACAAGA